>DAOQAG010000060.1:0-21076 GCA_035353815.1 bacterium | reverse complement strand
CTCATAGGTGGCGGTCAGCGTATTATCGTTGCTGCCGCTGGCGGGCGCCACAGTCAGCCAGGCGGCATCGTCGCTGACTGTCCAACTGGTATTGCTCGAGAGGGCAAAAGTGGTCGATCCGGCGCTGTTGGCCACGGACTGGCTCGCCGGGGTGACGGTCAGATAGTAGGCCGCGGCCTGGACCACGGTGACGGTGCGGGTTATATCATCCGCGATTACTGTGATTGTGGCTGTACGGGAGGAAGTATTGGGGTTGGCATCAAATGCAGCCGTGAGAGTGCTGCTTCCATGGCCATTCGCAGGATTAACCGTAAGCCAGTCTGCATCATCCGATACAGTCCAGTTGGTATCGCTTGTAATTGTGAATGGCACACTTCCCGCGGTGTTGGCTACCTCCTGGCTGGGAGGGGTGACCGTCGTCTGTGCCCACGTATTCGCCACCCCACACCACGCCAAGAACAAGAAACCAATTTTGGCAATTGTTGGTCTCATGGGACCTTCTCGCATAGCTGATGATCAGATTGATGCCTCTATAATTTACACGAGTGCAAAATTGCTGCGTCTGCTGGATAGCATCCGACCTTGAGCCTGTTGAGAGAGATGTCGTCGTAAAGGAGTTGCGTAGATTGGAAGTCATTTCCCCAGGAATTGCCCCATCCCCACAGTATACCGCAACAGTTACAACAATTTTATCTGGACAAATTGTTCCTTGAGGGTTCAGAAAAAGTTTATAAATGGCCGTTTAGTGTATATTTTGGCTAACAAAGGGTTGTAAGAGGGAGCAGCGTTGTGCTCTGCATTCGCCCGCTTTATGCAGGCAGCAATCCCGTGTGAGTATGCTTTTCAGGTGGGTGGCGATCGGAGGGTTCAAGGCAGGCTGAAGGCGGCGGACAGCGGCTTGAGCCTGACAATCCCGCTTCGTCTGCCAAGGTCGCGGCCCTGCTCAGCGTGGGTGAATAACGAGGACTCGGCTTGAGCCTGACAATCCCGCTTCGTCTGCCAAGATCGAGGCCCTGCTCAATGCGGGTGAACAACGAGGACAGCGGCTTGAGCCTGACAATCCCGCTTCGTCTGCAAAGGTCGCGGCCCTGCTCAGCGCGGGTGAACAACGAGGGGGGCAAAATCCTCAGCATGACACCGCCGGCGTCGGGTGATCGCGCCGAATACGCCCAATTTTTTCCCTCAGGGTAAACATTCCGCTTGCGAGTTACCTCAATTTGATCTAATTTTTAGCCACTTTGCTGCAGTCGACATTCCCCTATACTAATGATCTCGCATGACTGCAGAGGACAATCTGTGAACCACTGGATCCCATACCTGAAAGGATGAAGTACATGAGCATATCCGGACTCTCAATCATTGGCGAATCGATCAATGATTCGGTTCCCTCGACGCATACCCTCTTTGAACAAAACGATCTGGATGGAATCATCGAACTGGCCAAACTTCAGGCCGAAAAGGGAGCGGCTTATATCGATGTTAATGTGGGGCGGCGCTCCCCCGGCTTTATGGCCGAGATTGTGACCAGGATTCAGGAGCACATCACCCTGCCGCTCTCCATCGACACCCCCGATCCGGAGCTCGCTGCAGCAGGATTGCGCGCCTATGATCCTGACTGCGCCGGCGGCATGAAACCCATTCTGAACTCGATCTCGGAGGCGCGGCTCGAGATGTTCGATCTGTACCGGATCCAGCCCTTCATTCCGATTCTTCTGGTTACAGAGGGACTCAATGCCGAAGGGGAACTGGAGATGAACAGGACGGCCGAACAGGAACGCGCGACCGCCAGATCCATCGTTGGCATTGCGCGCGATAAGATACCCGGTGTTCAGAATCACGAGCTCATCCTTGACCCGGGCATCATGCCGATCGGCAGCGACTCCCAGGGAGATCTGCGGCGGCTCATGGCGGCGATGGCCCTGCTTCACAGCGAAAAGGATCTCTCCGGTATCAACTTTTCGGTGGGATTGAGCAATTTCACCCAGATGCTGCCTTCCAAAAAGGCGGATGGCTCGCCCGTGAAAGGCCCGCTGGAAAGCGCCTTTTTAACCCTCGCCATGCCGCTGGGGCTGAACATGGTCATTGGATCTGTCCATCGCAAATACGCCGTGCTGCCGGATGAGCATCCCGCCATGCAGTGCGTTCGCGAGGCGCTGGAGCTGGAGGGATTCGATGTTATCATGCGGGTAATGGCCTATTATTCATGAGAAAAGGCCATGCTGCCGGATGAGCATCCCGCCATACCGTGCGTCCAGGAGGCGCTGGAGCTGGAGGGATTCGATGTTATGGTGCGGGTGATGGCGTACTATTCATGAGAATTACGCCTTGCTGCGGGCAGCGCCCGATCACCAGTCTCCGATCTCGGCGATGAGGCGTCCCCAGAGTTCGCCGCCATTCGCGCCATTGGTCATAATGACCAGTCCGGAGCCATCACGCTGATCATACTGCGCATAGCAGCGAAAACCGGTCTGGTTGGCTCCGCTGTGATAAAGGATGTCGCCGCTGAGGGTCACATCGATTCCCCAGCCCAGACCACGCCAGGCCGACAGGCCAAAATAACGTCCGGGCCGGTTGATCACTTCACGGGTCTCGGCGCAGACCTGGTGGCGGCACATCTCCCGGCGCATGGGGCTGGAGAGAAGCCCGCCGTTGTCTGGCTCCTGGCGCATCAGGGCGATCATCATCCGGGCATAGTCCTCCGCTGTAGTGTACAAGGTATAGGCGGCATTGGCATGCAGATAGCGGCTGCGCGGCAGGCAGCCGCCTGAGGCATCATGTCCCGTGGCGATATGCGGATCCAGCGCCGCGCTCCACTGATAACTGCTCGACGCCAGTCCCAGCTTGTCGAAAAGGAGGCGTCTGGCGAGCACCGCCAGCGGTTCTCCTGTTATATCCTCCATGACCCGCTGCAGGTAATAGTATCCTTCCCCCGAGTAACTGAATCTGCTTCCCGGTTTGAAAAAGATCGGCAGCGGCCCTTCCCGCTCTTCACCCCCTTTGCGCCAGTTGGGCAGACCGCTGGTGTGGGCCAGGACCATCCTTGCGGTAATCTGGGTGGCGAACGCTGGATCCTCACTGATAAATTCTTCGCAGTGATACGTGCAGAGCGGCTGGTCCAGCTGCAGCTTGCCCTCGGCAACCAGCATCAGGGCCAGGGCCGCAAAAACCGGCTTGCTCATCGAGCAGGCTTCGAAGAGGGTACAGGAGTCGACGGGGATTTTTCGCTGTGCATCGGCCAGGCCAAACGCCCGGGACCAGCGTATCGCATTCTTTTCGATCAGGACCATCGCCACGCCGGGAACATGCAGCTCCTGCATCAGCTGTGGCGTCCGGGCCTCGAGGCTCCCCGTCACTGCGGATCGGAGCGGCGGCGGCAGGGATCCGGGATCGATCTTGCGCAGGGCCATACCAGCCGCCCAGCGAACCTCGTCATCTTGCTCATGCAGCAGGCGGATCAGAGCGGGGCGGGCGCGCCGTGCAGCGGCTCCGTGTTGGCCCAGCGCCACGGCGGCATACCAGCGGACGTTGACCGTGCTGTCCCCCAGTGCCGCAATCAGCGCGGGGATGGCTTTCGGCCCGGCCGGTGCGATCTTGGCCAATGCCAGGGCGCTGCATTCCCGCACGCAGCCCTCGCGATCCTGCAGCGCCGCGATCAGCTCCTCCACCGCGGCTGAATCCAGTTTCACCAGCCCGGCGATCGCCGCGCCGTTTGCAAACGGGTCTTTATCCCTGAATCGCGCGATCAGGGCCTGGACCGATGCGGAGTCGGGAGGCTGGGACTCCCGGCTGAACGCGCCGGCCACGGCCAAGAGCGTGAGAAGCACGGCCAGGAGGATGGAGGTCTGCCTTTGACGCAAGCGGCGCCGCCCGTCCGGCCTCAATCGGCTGGAGGGACTCTGGTGCATCGGAGGGCACCTCCCAGTTCGTGTGCAAATGAAAAGATGATCGGCAAGCCGCCGGTGTGGATGAATACCACGGGGAGGTCGCGATCGAGGATATCCCTGGCCGCAAGATCGATCACTCCCGCCATGACCTTGCCCGTATATATCGGATCGAGCAGCAGTCCTTCCAGAAGTGCGCTTTTGCGGATGGCCTCTGTGCCTGCCGGGGTGATCCTGCCGTATTCGTCGTAATAGTCGGCATAGGATTCAATGTCAGTCTCGCTGAAATCGCCGGGGTGATCGATCAGCGCAGCACAGGCGTGGACGAGCCCGGCGGTGCGCGATTTGATTTCCGCCACGGTCCTTGAGACGCTGATTCCGATCACCCGGGCTTGCGGCAGGAAGAGACGGGCACCCAGAAGGGTTCCCGCCAGCGTGGCGCAGGAGCCAACCCCGATAACGATCTGGACCCGGTCGTCCGTCAGCTGTTTTGATAATTCGTGCATAGCCCGCACATAACCCAGGGCACCCATGGCCGTGCTGCCGCCTACCGGGATGATAAAGGGCTTGTGACCGGAGGCGGCCAGCTCGACCGCCCACTGCTCCATAGCGACCTGGAGGTGATCATTGGCATCATTATCCACCAGATAGCGGACCTCGGCATCGAACACGGCGTCGAGGAGGAGGTTGCCCGCCGGAAGGGTGAAATTCGGGCCGCCGAGGACCAGCTTGATCTCCAGCCCGAGTTTGCGCGCGGCAGCTGCGGTCATCCGCGCATGGTTGGACTGGATGCCGCCTGCGGTGAGGACGAGATCATATCCGCCGCGGACAATTTCAGTAAACTCGTATTCCAGCTTGCGCGCCTTGCTCCCGCCTCCGGCCAGACCGGTGAGGTCGTCCCGTTTGATCAGCAGCCGGGAAAGGCCGATGCTGTGCGCCAGGCGCGGCGCCTCTTCAAGCGGCGTAGGCAGCGTCGCCAGGTGGATTCTGGGTATTGTATCCAGGTTTGTCATCAGAGCAATCCGCATAGACAGGTCCGATTCATTAATCCCAACTCTTGAACAGGGGTGGGCTTGGCTTCTGGTACACGTGTTGATAGATCCCGTCCACGCCGGGCATCGCTGTGCCACGTGCAAAAGCGAGGGATCATGCTTGGGGAATTGAGGAGAGAACAACAAGGGGCTTTGAACGCACTCCTTGGGTGGACCTGTACCCTGTAGCTGAATGCTGCGCACTTTAAGCACTACATGCTGGCCGGCTGCAGGCTGCCTAGCGGATCAGCGAGATCTTGAGGCTTCTGGTCTGGTTGCCAGCCTTGAGGAGAACCCAGTACACTCCCGAGGGGACGATGCGGTGCTGGTCATCCTGGCCGTCCCAGGAGATTTCATGAGCTCCGGCGCTGCGGCTGCCCTCCGCCAGGCTCCGCACCATGGCGCCGGCCAGATTGCAGACTGTGATCACCACTCGGACATCGCCGGGTAGCGTGTAGCGGATCCTGGTCTCCGGATTGAAGGGATTGGGGAAATTTTGCAGCAGGGCGAGATCGACGGGCAATCCGGACAGTCCTGCGGTTTCGGCTACCCACACGCTGTTGCTGCGATAGATCAATGGCAGCGGTGCAGCCGCCTGTGTCAGTCCGTCCCTCAAATTGGTGAGCAGCAGGGGGATCTCCAGCGCAGCATCCGCGCGCCAGCAGCTGAGTATAATGGCCCCGCCAGCCGCAGCGCCGGCGGCGCCCGTCTGGAGGTCATCCTTCCCCTGGAGGACCAGGAGTGCTTTGCCCTGGTGCACCATGCCGGCACCGACCACTTTGCCCGAAGACCAGGCGCCGATTTCGGAGCCCTCCGGCAGCTCCGGGGCCAGGACGAGCAGAATCGCGTTGTCGCCGGTTGCGGCAACCGGGCCGGTAAAGTAACGAAGGGAGGTGGACGTGTGCTCGGCGACCGCTGCCAGGCTTTTCAACATCCCGGTATTGGCCGGGTAAGTGAGGATGCAGGTCTGATCGACGTAAACCTGATATCCAGCTCCCGGAGTCAATGAGCCGATGGTGTTGATGGTGTAGGCCGGCCAGTAGACTTGTCCGGCTCCGTTTTTGGCGATAACCAGGTGACTGGAGATGGAGGAGAATGCATTGGCGGGCAAGAGCGCCCCGCTGTTGAGATAGGCGACCATATTCCAGCCGGAGGCGAGGCTGAGCGGCGTATTCTCAGGGAGCACCCGTCTTCCTGAAAATATCAGGGTATCTCTTGCGGTGAGATAGAGAAGGAAACCCTGCGGTGTCTGCCACTCGTTGATAATATTGATATTATAAGCTGGCCAGTAAACCTGTCCGGACCCATTTTTCATGATCGTGAGATGGCTGGAGACACTGCTCATCAGGACCGGCAAATAGGGGTCCCGGGGCGCGATGGGACTCGAAATCAGGCTCCAGCCGGCATCGCAGGCGATTTGAAGCACCTCGGCTGTGGCGGTATAGGAAGCCGCGGCATAGCCGTCGTAGTATCCCCCATGATATTTATTCGCATCGATATCCTGGGCTATTCCCGCAGCCGCCAGGGAGAGCAACACCCTGATCAGAATATTGTATTTTGTCAGCCAGCGCATAGATCACTACCCGCTTCGATGGAGCTGTTCAGATTCAGGGTGCAGAGCGGACACAGCGAAAGCCATAACCGAAGCTGCGGTACTGGGAGGCTGTGCCGGCGCCATGCCGGTCGGAAACGCGCACATCGGCCACATTGAGATCCCAGCTGCCGCCCCGGTAGCCGCCCCCCGCGCCGTCACTCCCAGGCCAATTAACGGTATCCGCGAATCCGCTTCCGGTCAACTCCCCGTTTCCGTGCAGTCCGGTAAAAGCCCGTCCCAGGCTGTTTCCCACCGTGACCGCCCGCTCTTCGGTATTGCCGGAGAGTTCCATGATGCCGTAATAGGAGGCGCCTGCTGCTTCGCGCGTGGTCGTCGCTGTTGCGAAAATGCCGCAGCGCACCGGCCCACGCCCGCCATCGCCACCGCTCAGGCTGGGGCCGTTATAGCGGCAGTTGGCTATGAGCGGGAGGGAGGAGACCACGGTTTCCGTCCCATTCTCCGTGCCGCTGAGCTGTTCTGCCAGCATGATGGTCGTCGTTCCCCAGGCAAATTCATCATCGACAATATTGGGGCCGCGGCAGGCTTTTTCGAACTCCAGTTCGGTCATGGGCCGCAGTCCGGACCAGTCCGCATAAGCGGCACCGTCACCCCAGGAAAGATAGCCACACGCCCGCAGCGGGCGCAGTGTGGTCGCGTCGCCGGAGGTCCAGGCGATCGTATTGCGGTCGACCACGCCATCTCCGCCTTTGCCGTACCATTGCAGCGGGTAGGTGAGATCCCGGTTCACCTTTTGTGAATCGGTCAGAGCATTGAAAAAATCCACCCACTGCCCTTCACAGATCTCGTATTTCATGCAGTAAAAAGCAGAATAGCCCTTGGGAAATGCGGCGGGCAAGGTTGAGGTTTCGATAAATCCGCTGGCCCAGAGGCTGCCGGAGATCTGGCCCATCGTGATCGCCGATTCCGAGGTAACCTGATAGGGCCCCGAGGTGCCATAGAGGTAGAAGCAGGCGACCTGATCATTGTCGACATCGCCGAGGTAGAAGGCGCCCTGGGGGACGTAGACCATCTCGATCGCGAGGACCTTGATGGAGACAATGGCGCCGTCGGCAAGGCTATTGGCGCCATAGTCCCAGCGCAGACGGACATTGGTCAGGCTGGTGCTGCCGCTGCCATTGGCGCTGCGGTAAATAAAGACGCCCATGCCCCGGTCGCTGCCCGAGATGCTGGTATTCCCCACCGTGCAGGTGTAGCCGGCTGGGATGGTATGACTGGCAGAGGATGGATTCAGCCAGGCATGCTTCCAGCTGCTCGTCCCTTGCACCTGGTACTTGACAAAAAGCCAGGCGGCATCCCAGTTGGTATTATCCCGCCAGCTGTTTTCCCAGGAGAGATCACAACGGACCTCGATGTATTTTCCGTAAATATTCTGGCCGGCCAGGGTCACATTGCTGACCTGAATGTTATTGCCCAAGGCCGGAAGGACCAGCAGCGCCAGGCCGAGGCAAACCATGGGAGATAGCAGGTTTCGTCTTTTCATAATCCGGCTATGGTCAGGATACCGAAAGGTGATGGAGTCTTTCGATCGTCTCAGGAAAATATCCACGATAAGATGCGGCCAAGTCTGTTGCGGACTTGCCTGGCGGCCTGATGATGCAGATCAGAGGTTTATCCCCAAGTCCTTGATGCAGTATAATTATCTCAAAGTGGATCCAGTTACACGCTTTTATAGGGAAACCAGCGCATCGGGCTTATTATTCCTGTATATTGAGATCGAGCCCGGCCGCATCATCATCCGTGGGCTGAAAGTCCGCGGTAAATTTGGACTCGGCATCTATGGAATGCGATAGAAGACGGCGTCTTTGTTAAAACGATAATTCTGCATCAACGGCGCGGACCATACTAGCTGGGCGCGGGACCAGTATTCCGGCATTTGCTGTTCCAGCCGGACAAATTCATCCGCATTTTCGAGAAAGAGATACTGCGGCTTCACTCTGTTGATCAGTCGAGGTATGTGCTCCGGACAATAGGTCAGGTCGATCGCCCTGGTTTTCGCGTGCAATCCCATCAGGATGGCACTATCGCCGGCAATGATCACCCCGCTCCGTTTATCCCGATCGATCTCTTGCCGGACTCTCTCCATGGCTGTAAATAATGAATATCGAGGATGGAGATAATAGCCGGAAATTTGCCCAAGTTGGAGCACGAGTATCCCGGCGAGCAATGCTCTCTTTATGGATTTATTCCGCTTGCCAAAATACGCATACAACAGAATCATGACCGCCATTCCCAGCCAGGGAAAGACAACACTCATGTAGTGTTGGGCAGAGGCGAGCAAACGGTACAGGCCAAAGCCACCTTGACACGCAGCGATAAGAAATAATGGGAGATAAACAGGCCTGGGCAGATTGGCGGATACGTCGTCCTTGAAAAAATAACCTGCCAAGCCAACGACGGCTGGCCAGAGCAGCAAAGAATAGCGCGGCGGAGAATAGCTGAAGAATCCTAAGAATATCACTCCAACTGCAAGCCAGAGACTCCACAGCAACAGCATGGGTGGCAACAGCCTTCGCGGCGTATGAGCAACATGACCGATCATCCAGAGAGCCAAAGCATACAATACCGGCATGAATTCATATAATTTTAAATGGCCAAGGTGGTGCGCATAGTTTTTGACGATCTGGATCGGGCTGAGCGAAATCCTGGATAGAGCGTTGATCGCATAAAAACAGGCTGTATCCTGCGGAAAATGATTGGCCCAAATTTTGAGAGCAATGGCAAAAAACAGGGTCAATCCTGCTGAAACCCGGATAAAGGAACCGATGCGTTTGGGTTGATAGCGCCAGGCCATGAAAAACAGAACCGGACAAAAGAACACGATCAATGGCTTGGTCAAATAACCGGCAAAAAGAGCGATCCAACAGCTGACGAGCCATTGTATCTTGCCATTGCTGTGGATATACTGCAGCAGAGAATAGGCTGCCCACAGACTAAAACAAATGAGCAGATTTTCAAGGAACGCCACTCTGTTAAAAATGACCAGGGGGTAGGCCAGAGCCGCAAAGACAACCGGGAGGAGGGTGATAAAGGAGGATTCCTTGACAGGGCTGTTCCGTTTACGATCCAGAACGACTATGAGAGATAAAGTATAAAGGGAAATCAAGGAGCATATGATTCCGCCGAGCCGCAGCGTGTAAAGGCTGATGCCAAAAGCCTTCAGTAAGGCTGCCTCAAAGAGCATGAACGCTGGTGAATGGACCCCTGGATTGTAGCCGTCTGGAATATACCACTGGCCCGTCAGTACCCATTCCAATGCATTGACCGCCCAGGTTCCTTCGTCGGCAAGCAAGTCACCCGAACGGGAAAGGTCCGCCGCCGGGGCATCGGCATACAAACGAGGGAGCCGGAGCAGCGCGGCCAGGACGAGGATGGCCAGAATCCAGGCGTTTCGCTTGAATGATAAATAAGCATGTGTGCCAGACGACCAAGGCATGGCTATACCTTTTACATACAGTTCTACCCTGACTCGGTGTATGCATTTAAATAAACCCAAATTTGCTCTTAATTCAAAGGACAAAATCCTCGATACATCCGGTCCAGGTTCCGCCGGCAATTATGCGGGGCCTCCTCTTCGCTGCACACTGTCACGAGGAGAGGTATGAGTATGCAGTTTCCATGCAGATTTCACCATCG
Organism: bacterium; assembly: GCA_035353815.1. GTDB lineage: Bacteria > Zhuqueibacterota > Zhuqueibacteria > Residuimicrobiales > Residuimicrobiaceae > JAKPUX01. The sequence goes on along the minus strand of DAOQAG010000060.1, from coordinate 10,916 downwards.
CCGGAGTTCGTTTGAGTTGCGTGAACATCAGGCACTGGAGCAGAACGAATATTAAGCTAGCTAAACTTGCACGTTGGCTCATTTTCCCCTTGACATGACTGCTGCTGCTGATTATATTGCTGGTAGTCACTCCTCGGGGCGCCACATTCTTCGCTTTTATAAATATATTTTCTGAACGAAGTCTTTATTGATACTGAAACCCATCCAACGATCGGCCTATGCCCCCCTTTCACCTGGGCCAGGTACCTGGTGTGTCTTTAATAGATGCATGTGAAGCTCATTCAAATGCGGCACGGGAGGATGCCATGATAGCATTATTTCAAAAATCGCGTTTGCTGCAGTTCAAATTGCCAGGGGAGAAATGCTATGAAATCTAAAGGTGGATTCATCACAATGTTGGTGCTGGCGACTTGTTTTTTGTTATTACAGAGTCCGTCAACGCCGACCGCTAAAGCTGACGGGGTGGTTCAAGAAAAAATTAATACATACTGGTACATCGTGGTAGGAGTATACGACGACTGCATTGGCGAATGGATCATCATTGAGGGCAAATGGCATGTAACGCTGCATTCATTCACTGATCCAGGCGGCAAGCAGCACTTCAGGATTATGCTAAATGCTCAGGGATTGAAAGGGATTGGGGAAGTAACTGGAACAGTCTGGAATGCGAACTGTCCTTATATTGAGAGTGAAATTGCCAGTCCTGATCCAGATGGGCATTATGTGTATAATATGTCCAATAACTCAATTTTTACGACCAGAGGCAAGGGCAACAATGGGATGTGGCAATGGAAGGCCCATCTGACGGTCAATGCCAACGGCGAGGTGACTGCTGATATTTACACAGATAGCTTCAAATGCTATTAATTTCATGACCTGCCCAAATCCCTCCGCAAGGACGCTAAAACTGGTTCTTTTTTAATAGGGCATGCCTGGCGTCCGACAACATTTTTTGTCGGACGCTATTTTTAGCTGCCTATGCTCAGCAGATTTCTTGAGGGGTGGATAGACCGTATGGCAACTACCCTTGCTGTGTAGGCCAAGGGAATTATGCTGCAACTCTGCGGAAGGCAGGTCGGAGGTCCATGCAATAAAAAAGCCAATACAATGATTCATTGTATTGGCCAAGTTGTGCTGGTCGGGGCGCTGAGATTTGAACTCAGGACCTCCTGCTCCCAAAGCAGGCGCGCTAACCGGACTGCGCTACGCCCCGCGGATTGCATCCTTGCGCTGAATCCTTTAGCTGATTTGCCTGTCTCCCTGCTCTATCTTGACCTCCAGCAGCTGGCGCGCACGCTGGAGGGCCCGCCCCCTATGACTGATCCGGTTTTTCTCGGCCAGGGAGAGTTCGGCAAAGGTTTTGCCGGATGACGGCACCAGGAAAACCGGATCGTAGCCAAACCCCCCTAAACCTTGCGGCGCGGTGGTGATCATTCCTTCACAAACCCCATCCACGGTCTCAACCCGGTCGGCGCTGGCAACGGCAATGACACAGCGGAATCGCGCGGTACGCTGTGCCTCAGGAATCCCCTCCATCTCCCGGATCAGCTTGGCGACATTCTCGGTATACGTGGCATTTTCACCGCTGAAACGGCTGGAGTACACGCCAGGTGCGCCATTCAGCGCATCCACCTCAAGTCCGGTATCATCGGCGAGGGCGAGCAAGCCGGAGATGCTGGCCAGCGTGGCGGCCTTTTTAATGGCATTGCCCTGCAGAGTATCCTGGTCTTCGATCACCTCGGGCAGGGGGCCCAGCTCATCGACCGTGATCAACTCTATTTCCAGCCCGGCCAGGGCTTCCCTGATCTCTTCAACCTTGTCTCGATTTCGCGTGGCCAGCAATAGCCGCAGTCGCGCCGGGGACATCAAATCGTTACCCGACGATTTCGTGGGCATTGCACTTGCACACACCGACGAAGCGGTCGTTGAAGCGCATGCTCTTCTTCTCGGTGTTGGGAACGAGACCGATAAAACGGTATGAGACGATCGTCTCATTGCAAACCGGGCAGATTTTGGCATGGGTTGTGGCGCCACCCTTGGCGACCTTGGCGGTTTTGCCCGCAAAACTGCGATCTTTGGCCATCTTTGAATCTCCTATCTGGGAATGCAGAATTTTCCGGAAAAAATAGACTATAATTTAGCAAAAAATAGCAAAAAATCAATATAAATTATTCAAATATAAAACACGGGCGGGGCAACCGGCCGGATCGGCAAGAAAAGCGGCCGGATCGGCAAGAAAACCGGCCAAGAGGAGGTGAAAACCAGCCAGGACAACGAGCAGACCGGCCGGGATGGCGGGAAAGATGGGGGAGGCGGGAGGGCTATTCCTTGACCTTGCTGCGCAGTTCCGTCAGCTCTTTCTCCAGGGTTTCGATGCGCCGGAGCAGTTCCGCTTCGCGCTGCTGCTGTTCCTCGCGGGCGCGCAGATTCTGCTGCAGCTGTGGCGTCGCGGTGGCACGCTGCAGCATGCTGCGGTATTGCTCCTGCAGACGTTGCGGCGGCCGCTGGCTGGTGGAGCCGATCCGCACCGTGAAGGTCCGGGTGCTGTCGCCGCGCAGAACGCCTAAAGCCATCTTCTGTCCGGGGTGATTGCGGCGCACAAATCGGGCGAGGTCCAGCGAACTCTGCACGCTGTTGCCATCCAGGCTGAGGATGATATCGCCGATATGCAGTCCCGCCTCCTGGGCCGGACTGCCGGGCCGCACATCGCTGATGTGCACCCAGCCCTGGCCGCCGGGCCAATCCTCGGCCGTGACGCCAACCCATCCTGATTCGGTACGGCCGGAGTTGATGATCTGGCGGGCATTGGTCGCGATCTCCTGCATGGGAAACACCAGCGCCGCATCCCCCTGAAAATTCTCGGCGGAGGCCTCCTCGTTGGCCACGATCAGCCCGGCAAGAAGTCCGGCCAGCCGGCCGCTGCTGTCAAAAACCGGGCCGCCGGCATTGCCGGCCGGAATATTCGCGGCCAACTGGATCAGCCCATCCTGACGCACGGCATTGACAATACCCCAGGAGACCGCCGAGGAAACCCCGAGGGCGTTGCCGACCACGGTGACGTAACTGCCGGGGGTCAGCGCCCCACTCTGGGTGAGCACGGCGGGATGGCGCAGCCGCACACTGCTGCGCAGCACGGCAATGCCATAGTCGTTGTCGACGCCGAGCAGGGTTGCAGGGAACTCCTGGCCTTTTTGCGTCGTGATGGTGATCTTGTCGCTGTTCATCACCACGCTGATATGGGTGATCACGTGGAGGCTGTCAAAAATAACTCCGGAGCCGACGTTGGTAATGAGGACGTCATCCGGGGCAAACTGCTCATCCTCGTTACCGGAGCCATGAATGATATCCAGCAGCGGGACCTGGGCGGAGACGGTAACGACCGAAGGCTTGACCTTTTCGACCAGCCGGTGCATGTCCTGTTCAAAGCGCATCAGGACGGTGCCGTCCTGCGCCAGCGCGGCGAGGGGCACGAGGCTTAACGTGACCAGTGCGAGGAATTTGCCCATTAAAACTGCACCGAAGCATTGACGGCGCGGATACCGCGCGGATTACGGCCTCCGGCGTTCTGCTGGTGGACCAGCATGGTGTCGAAAGCCAGTTGTTCGAGCACGGTCTGCTGACTGCCGATGGTGCGCCGGTTCTCCCGCAACAGGGTTTGCATGGGGATCTTTTGCATGACGTAGCGTTTCAGCGGCGGTTGCACAGCGGCCATTTGCACCGGCTGAACCGCGCCCGCCGAGGCAGTCGCGGCAGCGTCCAGCTGTGCGCTCGACTCCGCTTTTTCAGCTGTCCGGCCGCCGGCTCCGGCGACGAGGTGCTGCGCCGGTGCGCTGCTTTTTTGACTTGCAGATGGGAGGTTCCGGGCGGATTCCACTGGCGCCGTCACGGCCGGAGCAGCGTCCGAGAGCGTCATCTGCGCGGAGACCGGCAGGGTGGAGGGAGCTTCGAGCTGACGGTCGATGAAAACGCCGGCAGCAACCAGCAGGAGGGCGGCGGCGCCGTAGGCGGGCACCTGCCAGGCCCAGCTGGGCATGGTCAATGGCCAGAGGGTGCGGCGCTCGTATTCGGCATGACGCATCTTGGCATGCAGCACCACATCAAAATTGGCCGATGGGACATGCCGGGGAAGATGGTGCAGACCCTCGCGCGTTCGCCGCGTCCAGGCAAAGGCGTTGGCGCAGGCCGGGCAGTTGGCCAGGTGCGTCGTAATCTCGGCATGCTCCTGCCGGGTGAGAGCGCCTTCGTAATAGCGGTAAGCGTCCTGCACAATTTTGTCACAACGTTTCATCGACACCTCATAGCAAAGTTCCGTTTCCGCGGACGTCCTGGGGGCGCGGCGTTTCTAGCGCTGCCCATCAAAAACATCCTGCAGCATCCCCTGCAGCTTGAGCCGGGCCCGGTTGACGCGTGATTTCACCGTTCCCAGGGGGACGTGCATTATTTTACTGACTTCCTCGTACGAAAGTTCCTGAACATCCACCAGCAGAATCACCTTGCGAAATCGTTCCGGCAGTTTGTTGATCGCATCCTGAATGTGTTTTTCGGTGAGGAGGCTGTCCACGTCACGTTCGGTGTCGGCCTTGGTGTCCTCGATCTCAAACTCTTTATCATCATACCCGAGGTCGGAGGTATAGACCAGCCGCCTCCGCTTGCGTTTGCGCAACTCCGTTTTCGCCAGGTTGCCGGCGATCGTATAGATCCAGGTGGAGAATTTGGCAATCTGGCGGTAGGCAAAACGGTTGCGGAAGATGCGCAGGAAGGTCTCCTGGACCACATCTTCGGCTTCCTGCGAGCTGCCCAAATAGCGATAGGTGAAATTGAACAGCGCATCCTTGTAGCGATGCACGATCAAGTCAAAGGCGTAGAGATCACCCTCCTGGAACCGCTGGATGAGCTCCTCATCGCTGAGCTGGGAGAGTTTGGGATTGGGTTTGTTCATCCGGTCCTAGATTTGAAACCGCACACAACGGCAAAAGTTCCCGACTGTTCCGCGGCCACCACAGAGGCGCCGCGCCCGCCGCTTCAAGTTCCCGACTGTTCCGCGGCCGTCGCGGAGGCGCCGCGCCCGCCGGCGCGCCGGTCTACAGCGCGTACTGCAGCCGGAAGAGAAGCAGTTCGAGCACCAGCGCCGGCTTTTGATAGCTGCTTTTGAGTTGCAGATCCGCTTCGAGCAGGTGCCCCAGTGCCGCGCGCAGCTGGGCACTGGAAAAGTTGGCGGCCTGGGCGGCGTAATTCCTGAGAAAGAAAGGCTGAATTTTCAAAGCCCTGGCGAGGCTCTCCGCCGGCAGCCGGCGGTCTTGCATCCCGTTGAGCTTGGAAAGGATAATAAAATGGCGCGTGAGCATGGCGAGGATGCCGGTCGGCTGCTCCCCCTGGGTCAACATGTGGTGGACGATCCCGAGGCTGGTGTCGATGCGGCGCTGGCCGACGGTATCGCACAACTCGAAGACCGAGAACTGCCGCGTCGAGCCGACCACCCGCTCGACATCGTCGATCCCGATCTCCTTGTTCTCGCCGAGGTTGATCCTGATTTTGTCGATCTCGCTAGCCAACTGGCGCAAGTTGGCGCCGGTCAGCCCCTGGAGCATGCGGATCGCCTCGTCGGTTATGGCCAATCCCTGCTGGCTGACGCGCCGGCGCAGCCAGTCGGGCACCTGATTGTCATAAAGCGGCTTGAGCTCCAGGCTGGTGCTGTGCTGCAGCAGCTGCTGCCACACGGCGCGGCGGGCGTCGATTTTGGCCGCTGTCAGAATCAGGCAGGTGCTCGGTAGCGCCGACTTGCTGTAGCGGGCGATCAGCTCGAGGCCGGCCGCCGGCAGCAGTTGGATATTCTTGACCAGGACCACCCGCCGCTCGGCCATCATCGGGTAAGCGCTGGCGAGGTTGACGATGTGCGCCCCGTCGGTCTCATTGCCGTAGAGCTGGTCGAAGTTGAAATCCTCACTGCCTGGCTCGACCGCCCTGGCGGTCAGGGCGTCGACGAGCAGCTCGATCTGGAACTCATCCTGCCCGTAAAAGAGATAGAGGGGATCAAATTGTCCCGCGTTCCATGCCTTGTGCAGTTGTTCGACGGAGGTTTTCATTCGGCTTGGCTCTGTTCCCGGCAGCAGGCGAGAAAGGCCTCGAGCAGGGCCATGCTGCCGGACATCTCCTGCATGGTTTCGGGGTGCCATTGCACGCCCAGGGCAAAGGGCTCGCCAGGCCATTCGATGCCCTCGATGATGCCGTCGTCCGCCCGGGCGGTGACCCGCAGGGGCGCGGCAAGGGTCTTGATGGCCTGGTGATGGGAACTGTTCACCGTATACGCAGTCCGCCCCAAAATGTTTTGCAGCCGGCTTTCCTTTTCGATGGTGATGCCATGGTAGGTCAGGACCGGCGATTCCGGCGAACGGTGCTGTTGTGCCCCCGGAACCTGGCTGGCAATGTCCTGATAGAGGCTGCCGCCGAGGGCAACGTTGATCATCTGGCAACCGCGGCAGATGCCGAAGATGGGCTTGTGCTGGCGCAAGGCTGCGGTGATGAGCGCCTTTTCAAAAAATGTGCGCGGCGGATCGATGCGCCAGCTGCCCGGGATGGTCTCCTCACCATAGGCCCCGGCGAAGACATCGTCGCCTCCGGTCAAGAGAACGCCATCAACGGACTGGAGCAGTGCGGAAATGCGGTCAAGCGACATCCAGGTCGGCAGGGCGAGGGGGAGGCAGGCGGCGCCTTCGAGAAAGCGGATATAGGTGGCATTGATGAAGTAAAGCTCCCGTCCGCGGGCGAAGGGGCGCACATCCGTGGCTGGACTCTGGTCCATGGTAACAGCGATAAGCGGCATGCGCATGGCGGTCCTCTAGAGGATGAAGAGCATGATGAGGCCCAGCACGAGGCAGTAGGGCGCGAACCAGTAGAGCTTGCCATGGCGCAGAATGCGCAGCATGGCGGCGATGGCCAGCCAGCCGGTCAGAAAGGCGACGGCTGCGCCGGCAAGCAGCTGGCCGCTATAGCCCGAGGTCACCGGCACAGCGGCGAGATCCGCCATTTTCACCAGTGTCGCCCCAAGCACCGCAGGGATCGAAAGCAGGAATGAAAAGCGCGCCGCATCCTCGCCGCGCAGCCCGCTGAAAAGGCCGAAACTGATGGTCGAACCGGAGCGCGAAATACCGGGCATGATGGCCAGCGCCTGCGCCAGACCCATGATCGTGGTATTGGTCAGATTCAGACTTTTTTTGCCTTTGCTGGCCAGAAGGGTGAGCGCCAGGAGCACTCCGGTGAAGAGGAGCGACCAGGCGACAAAACGCGGATCATCGAAGGCGGCCTCGATGGCATCCTTGAAAAGGAGGCCGATCACCACAGCCGGCAGGGTGGCCAGGACGATGTAGATCAGCAGGCGCAAGTCCGCTTCCTCGCGATAACGGCTCGAGAGGGAGGGACCGCGGCGGAAAAGGGAGAAAAAGACGGCGAAGAGTCGGCCGATCTCCTTGCGGAAGGCGACAAAAACGGCCAGCAGCGTGCCGAAATGGAGAACCACCTCGAAGGTCACACCGGCATCCTGTACCCCGAGGAAATGCTCCGCGAGCACGAGATGCCCCGAGCTGGAGACGGGCAGAAATTCGGTCAGTCCCTGGACAATGCCGAGTAGTATGGAATGGAATAGAGTCAAATGGCCTCCTGTGCACGATCTCGCAGCTGATTCCGTTATAATCGTATAGTTTATATAAAAAAAGCGACAGATTCAAGGGTTATATAACGAAAAAGGCCCTCAGCGAGGGCCTTTTTCCGGAAAAGCACAACAGGATCAGAAGTTGAGCATGTAGCTGGCGAAGATCGACAAGTCCGGAGCGCCGTCATCCAGGCCGAGACCCAGGCCGCCGCGGTAGCGCACATTACCCATGTTGTAATCCAGGCCGGCACTGAGCATCATGAAATCACCCTCGGTGTGCATCACCAGCTCGCCTACGGCGGCCAGGTTCTTGTTCACCGGGTAGATGCCGCCCACGCCGAGCGAGATATAGTTCTTGTGCTCGGTCTTTTCTTTGCCCTGAACCACTTCCATCTTGTCAAAGTCGAAATAGCTGTCTTCGTAGGTTTTCACTTCGTAAAAGTTAAGGCCGACGGTCCCGGTCAGTGTGAACTGATCCAGCTGGTGGCGGACGGCACCAAAGGCGCCGAAGTTGAGATTGCCCTGGCCGATATCCTCACTGCCCACCGGCAGGGTCGCATAGCCGCCCACGGCAAACTTGGTCGGACCGGGAGTCAGCTGGTAGCGCACACCCACGTAGGGATCGGCGAGCCCGCCCTGTGAGTCCACGCCCTCCTGATCGTAGCTGAAATTCATATAATGAACGCCGACGCCGACTTCGAGCTTTTCATTGACCGGGTAGCCGCCCTGGGCGCCGGCGGTGATGGCGCTAAAACCATCGTACGAGTTGTAGCCGAGGCCGGCTTCCCCGTAGGGATTCGTGGCCACTACCGCATCACTGAAGAAATTCTGGAAGAGATGTACCCCATCCGTTTTCTGCGCCAGGACCATGGTTGCCGGGAGCAGCATGCAGAACATCACCACCACCAATAGCTTTTTCATCGTACTTCCTCCTCTGGAGACTGGAATACCATTCCGGACAGCGTGAGTTATTCCTTCGGGCCCATTTTGGCTTTCATCTCTTCGAGCTCTTTGGAAAGGCTGGCCAGTTTTTCCTGCAATTCATCGATCTGTTGCTGAGCTTTCGGTTTGAGCTTGTCCCAGGTCTCCTCGACCTGTTTGGTGACCCATTCTTTGGCCTCTTTGGTGCGGGCTTCGGCTTTTTCTACAGCTTCCTGGACGAACTGGGCTTTCTCGCCCTGTTCCATCTCGCCGCGCTGAACCATATCCTCGACAAAATCCTCAATCTTCTCCTTGGTGGCCGCAAAGATACCCAGACCGGCCATCATGGCTTTTTTTACGTTAGGGTCCACGTCAACCTCCTTTTTATGGTCGATACCCGGGGCCTTCGCGCCGGCATGAACTAATTCTGCAAGCACGTGACAGCTCCGTTTTTATACTTGAGAATGGCTACATCCTGATTGACCCGTGTGCCGCGGCTGAAGGAAAAGCTGGTGCCGATGCCGTTGCGTTTCTGCGTTTGCCCGAGCCATTTCGTGACCTCCGCAGCGGAGCGATGGCCTGCAGTGACCGCCGCGGTGATCAGATGTGTAACATCGTAGCCGGAAATGGCGAGCGCACCGGCGGAAGTCGATGTCGCCAATCTAAAACGATTTTTAAATTGGATATATTCCGTGCCGGTCTCATCCGCGTGGCTTCCGGCACAAAAAATCGCACCGTCCAGATAGCGGCGCTGGCTCTGCAACGAGGTGCCATGCACCCAGTCGTCGCCGCCGAGAGGGACCGCCTGGATGTGGGCAAGGCTGAACTGCGGCGCCACGATCGAGATATCCTCGGCATAGGTCGGCATGAAAAAGCCGTCGATCGAGCCAATCAGGGGAATATCCTGCTCCTCTTCATCCTGAGTGACTGGAACGCTGCGGCGCGAGGGCCGCGTGTATTTGAAATCGTGGGTGGCGCCCTGATCCTGATAGCTCCCCGCCATAAAGTCGCGGTTGCTCAGGGAATCCCGCGGGGTGAACTGGGATGCCGATTCGCGGATGGCGGTGAACTGCCGGGAGACATCCTGCGTGCCGGGATAATACCACTGCTGGGCGATGATGGCGCCGCCGAGCCGGTCGACGGTATTGGCAAAGGCATCGCTGATGGCCTGACCGTAGTCGTCGGCCGGCGCCAGGGCGACAAAGGTGCGCAGGCCGAGGACGGAGTAGGCATAGTTCGCCAGGGCCGCCCCGCGGGTTTCAATGTCGCTGCTCATCTGCCAGACATTGGGCCCGAGTGCGGCGATGCCGTTGTCGGAAGCGACCGGTACCAGCATCGGGATATCACGCTGCGCCGCCAGGGCGGCCATGGCGGCACTGCGGTCGCCAGCCAGCTCGCCGATGATGAGATCGACATGGCTGTCGAGCAGCTCCTGCATGGCGCTGATGCCCTGCCGCATGTTCGATCCCGAGTCCTTGAGCACCAGCTCGATACCCTGCGGCTGGTCCTGCAGCGCCAGTGCGGCGCCGCGGAGGAATTCCATGCCATTGTCCGCTTCGAAACCGGAGAGGGGCAGGATGATTCCAATACGTAACCGGTAGAGCGTCTCCGCAGCCGGCCGGGTTCGCAGCTCCTGGGCGAGCCGCTGCAGCCGGGCCTCCGGGGCATTCATCTGCAGCCGCTGCAGCCAGTCGTCACCCTCACTGCGCCGGCCCTCACCATAGGCCTCGCGCGCCAGCCAGTAGAGCAGCCAGTTGCGGCTGCCGGCGCGCTGGAATTCGCCGAGGTATCCTTCAAGTCCGGGTTCGTGGATGCCCTGCGCCGCGATCCGACTCCCGGCCATTTTGGCATTCTCCGCCAGGGCGGTCGCGGGATTGTGGTCGATGACGGTCAGCAAATGAAAAAGCGCCTGGATCGTTTCACCGGCGCCGTAACTGGACCGCGCCAGGGTATATTCCGCCGCGTCGCGGTAGCGGCTCTGCGGAAACTGGCGCACTAGCTTTTGCGCATAGTAACGCGACTGGTTCCGATCGCCGAGCCGGTCATGGATAGCGCTGAGCAGCAGATAGATCTTGCTCAGGTGCGGCGCACTCGAGCTTTTTTCCAGGGCGGACATCAACTGCCCCCGGGCCGTCTCATAGCTGCCGCTGTGGTAGGCGGCCACGCCCTGATCGAAAAGGACTTTGGCGCTGCCGTTCTGGGCCGGGGCAACCGCCGGGAGCCCGAGTGATAAGCACAGGGTGAACAACAGCAATTGCAGCACAGGCGAAATGCTTTTACTGCGAGAGGCGGGAGCTCGGAAAATGGCCTTCAACAAGGGGATCTCCTTGGCAAGGATATTATTCAACGG
>DAOQAG010000059.1:17738-21149 GCA_035353815.1 bacterium | reverse complement strand
ACGAACCGGGCGTATTGCGCCATGACCCAGCCGCGCTTGGTGACCCGGCCATCATCGTCGATCGGGCCATAGAAACGGCGGATGTACCACCAGATATAGGCGTTCATCCCGGCCTTCATGCAATCGTGGATCTCCGTGGCGGTGAAGAGGGCGCCGATCCAGTCGGTATCGGTTTCCAGATGCTCGGTCATCCACAGTTCCTTGCCTTTGCTGGCCGCCAGGGGATAGCTCCTCACGCCGCCGCCATAAATGTGGCCGCCAATAATATCGACCGCAGCTGCCGCCGTACCATCATTGAGGATCGCATCGGCGGTGGCCGGATTGAAATTATAGGACTCGGGCACGATGATCCGGGTGCCGATGGCGGCGACGTTCTGCCTGAGGAAACGCACCAGCTGCGCCGCCGTCCAGTCGCAGGACTCGTAGGAGACCGTGACATCGGGCTCGTTCTGAACTGAGACCGCATACAACGGCGCGCCGTTTGCCGCCATGTACCCGGCAAAGGCCTGCAAATGGGCCGCATAGGAAGCGTAAGAGGTATCGCTGAGGCTGCCGCCGACAATGTTCCTGTTGGTTTTCATCCAGGCCGGCGGGGTCCAGGGCGAGGCGATGAGGATCGCCCCGAGGGTATGCGCCAGACGGGCAGCAGGCACCTCGAGGGCGAAGGCCGATGGATCGTGCGGGACGCGAATGCGCAGAATGGAGAGGCCGATCTGACCCTCGCCGGTGCCGAAAGCGGTCAGGATCTGATCCGGGGTCAGATCCGGAATCCAGCCGGGCATGTTGACGCCGCCGAAGCCGCGGATGAGCTGGCTGCTTTGATCGAGATGGATCGCCGCAGCACCCGCCGGGAGCTCCTCCGGGCTGGTTGCGCTCTCCTTGCTGCATCCCGCAGCCGACCAGATGAGGGCGATGGTGATACCCGTATACAGCAACGTATGCTTCACGAGCATAAGGTCTCCCGGCGGTAAAGCCAGTGTGTCAAGCTCTTCAAGAAGCGATCACCCCAAGAATTCCCACATCTCCCGCTCTTCCTTGTAGCGATCATACACCACCTCGCAGGTGCTATCGATCCGCAGGGTCGCACGGGCCGGAAGAGTATCGGCCGGCCATGCAGGTTGGCCCGAGACCGCCGGCGCTCCGGTGCGGTCGATGAATTCTCTTCTGGTCAGGGGTGGCACAACCGGATCTCCCGTATGCGATACGGTGAGGTCAAGACGACATATACAGCCCGCCGGTCTGCTCGAGCCAGCCGGCAATTCTTTCCACCGCGCCGGTGACATCGTTGTCCGAGATATCCAGCACCAGCGTTGGCAACAGCGATTTCGCAACCAGCTCGCGCAGCAGCTCCTGTTCTTCGATGAAGAGCTGCAGATCGTCGTACTGGCCGGGATTTCCCGAGACCTTGAGCCGCTCTGCTCTGGCGGCAGTAAAAGAATCGGGTGTACGCGTGCAAAAAATCAAATGAAATCCCAGGGCCTTGAGACGCTCTTCGAGCCAGTGAAAGTCATAGTATGTCCCGTAACGGCGCAACTGGTACATCTGGGTGGAAAGATGGAACCGGTCGATGATCCAGGAGTAGTACCGCTGGAGCTCGAACAAATGCATCCACGTCCGGTAGGTCTCCAACGCCTTTTCTTCTTCGTGAGGTTCAAAGTTGATCAAGCCCCGGCCCCAGGGAAAGTTGGTGAAAGCACACCATTCCGCCGAGATCAGCGGGGAGTGATAGCGGTATTTGCGCGGACCGACAATGCGCGGGTGCTCGTTGAGGGCGAAAGCGATGTCGGTCTTGAAAGTCAACCGCGTGCCTTCGAGGATCAGCTTGGGACAGAGTTTTGCCATCGGATGTTCCGGACAGGGATAAAGATCTATTTGTTACAGCACTTTATCCAAAATTACATGATTGCAGCATGAAATTCAACCCATTTCTGTGCCTTGCCGAGTTTGCAGTTGTTTATAAAAGTGGCTGGTGCTAAATTGTCGCGCACTCCACTCCGTCGCTGAAAGGAAAATATGGCCCGTCCGCCTGTCACCCTATTCTGGTTCCGCCGCGACCTCCGCCTCGAGGACAACCGTGGGCTTTGCCAGGCCCTGCGCAGCGGCTATCCGGTGCTGCCGCTCTTCATCTTTGACCGCGACATCCTCGATCCATTAAGCGACCGGCAGGACCGCCGTGTCGCCTTTATTCATCAGGTTCTGCAGAGCCTGCAGGCTCGCCTGGCCGAGCACGGCAGCGGCCTGCTGGTGCGCCAGGGCCGGCCGGTCGAGGTCTGGCGGCAACTGCTGGAGGAGCTCACGGTCCAGGCCGTATACACCAACTGCGACTACGAGCCGTATGCCATTGCGCGCGACCGCGCGGTCGCCACGCTGCTGGCTGAACGCGGCATCGCCTTTCATGAGCATAAGGACCAGGTTGTCTTCGATACCAGCGAGGTCAGCAAGGAGGACGGAGCGCCCTATACCGTATACACACCTTTCAAGAACCGCTGGCTGGCGCGGCTGACGCCGGAGGACCTGGCCCCTTGTGACAGCGCTGCGCTGCTGGATCATCTCGTATCCGCCGCGGGCGAAGGAATGCCCTCTTTGCCGGCGCTGGGCTTCGCACCGGTGGCCGTTGATACCGATCCGGTCATCGACGAGACCATCATCCGCTCTTACGAACGCACCCGCGATCTGCCGGGAGTAGCCGGCACGACCCGGCTCTCGGTCCATCTCCGCTTCGGCACGGTATCGATCCGCCGGCTGGCGGCCCTCGGCCGCGCTCTCAATCCGGTCTGGCTGCAAGAGCTGATCTGGCGCGAATTCTTCATGACGATCCTCGCCCGTTTCCCGTACGTTGTGAATCAGCCCTTCAAGCGACCGTACGCCGCCATCCCCTGGCGCGAGGATCGCGGCGATTTCGCCCGCTGGTGCGCGGGGGAGACCGGCTATCCCATCGTCGATGCCGGCATGCGTGAACTCAACGCCACCGGATTCATGCACAACCGCGTGCGCATGGTCACAGCCAGTTTCCTTTGCAAGCACCTGCTGCTGCCCTGGCAGTGGGGCGAATCCTATTTCGCGGCGAAACTGCTCGATTACGACCTCGCTGCCAACAACGGCAACTGGCAGTGGGCCGCCGGTTGCGGGTGTGATGCCGCTCCCTACTTCCGCGTCTTCAACCCCGAGATCCAGGCCGCCAAATTCGATCCGCAGCGGACCTACATCCGCCGCTGGGTGCCGGAGGTGGATACGCCGGCCTATCCCAAACCCATGGTGCCGCATGCGGCGGCGCGCATCCGCGCGCTCGAGACCTACGCTCAGGCCTTGCGGGGAACGCGGGAGTAATTGGTTTCGTGCGGGTCCGGGTGGGCACCAGAGCTTGGGGGCACGCATCCGGGTGGGCACGAGAGCTTGGGGGCACGCATCCGG
>DAOQAG010000059.1:0-17638 GCA_035353815.1 bacterium | reverse complement strand
GGGGCACGCATCCGGGTGGGCACGAGAGCTTGGGGGCACGCATCCGGGTGGGCACCAGAGCTTGGGGGCGCGCATCCGGGTGGGCACCAGAGCTTGGGGGCGCGCATCCGAGTGGGCACCAGAGCTTGGGGGCGCGGGCCCGCTCCCGCTAGAGCCGCCCCGCCAGCACGCAGGCCTTTTTCGCCCGCATGAAGGCTTCGCTCGACTCTTCAAAGGCCTCAAGGTAGAGGATGTAGATCCCGATGCGGCAGCGCCGCCCCTCGTCATCGAGGCCGTCCCAGAAAACGGCCTTGCGGCTGCCGCTGGGCTCATAATTGCAGAGAAAGCGCACCTGCCGGCCGGCGCTGTCAAAGATACGCAGGTTGATGCGCGCGGTGCGCGCCGGCAGGGCAAGGCTGATCGCGAGATGATCCTCGAACCCATCGCCGTCCGGGGAGAAGGGATTGGGACTGACGGCGATCGCCGCCTCCGCCGGCAGACGGCCGACCAGCAAACTGTTGGCCCGGCCCGCCGTGTGCCCCAAAGGATCGGCACAAGAGCCCCAGTTGCTGCGCACTGCAGCGGCCACCAGCGGGCTCAGCCGCTCCAGCGAGATGCCGCGCGCCCCGCCCCACTCGGCCTCGTACCACACCTCGTCCACATGGCGGCCCAGGCCGTCATAGAGCACGATCCCCTCGCTGCTGCTGTTCAGACCCGGCCAGCTCGAAACCACCACGCCCGTGCAGCCGCTGGCCGGCAGCTGCGCCAGCAGGCTCTCCTCCCCCGTCAGGACCAGATAGCCCTGCGGCGGCACGCACACCGGAGACGCCGCCCCCTTGACCAGCAGCCGCTTCTCGAGCGTATCGGCATCACTCATCCGCCAGCCGGTCAGGCGCGCCGTATCCCTTCCCACATTGTAGCACTCGATCCATTCCGATTCTCCGGCAGTGGGATTGGCCATGATCTCGTTGATCACCACCTGCGCCCGGCTGCTGTCGATCCGCGCGGGCAGGACGCTGTTGGCATATCCCGGCGTGCCGCCCGGCACCTGGCTCTCTCCCCAGTTGCCGGCGGCCTCACCCAGCTCCAGCTGCAGCTTTTCTTCCGACAGACCTTCGTCGTGGGGCACGGTATAGGCATGGGCATCGGCCAGGAGGGAATCGGGGCGGTGCACCGAGACCCGCTCGGAGCGGGAATTGTTGAGGCCATAATTACCGAACTGCGACTTGTCAATGGTCAATACCAGCGCTGCGTCCGGGATGCGGCCGGCATAGAGGCCGGAGCTGGTAAAATAGCCGGGCACCAGGAGAAGGGCATAACTCCGCGGCGGCAGGCGGGTGCGGCCGGAGGGCCCCGCGCTGATGCGGTTCCAGCCGCTGCTGTCCGAGATCAACCAGCCGTGCAGATCGATGGAATCCAGGGTGGAAAGATTGTACAATTCGATGAACTCGTCATAGCGTTCGCTGCCGGCGGGATTGAACATAATCTCGGAGAGGACGATCTGGCCGCTGGCTGCGATCACGCGGCAACCCAGCAGGGTCATCATCATACCCGCGAAAGCAAGGCGCATAAGACCTCCTCAAGAATAGCCGTCTGCACTGCAGGGGAATGGGAATCCCTTTATTTCGGAAAGGTTCCGGTGTGGATCGCGGCAGGAGAGCGGGAGGGTCTCTGGGGATTATTCCTGGGGCAGCATATCGAGGAGATCCTGGATGGTCATATTCTTCCAGCTCGATTTCATCGAGCTGTCGGCGTGACCCATCACCTGGCGGACAAGATGATCGACGCCGGAATGGCGGCGCGAGGCGGTGTCGAAATTTCGCAGCTCGATCATGGCTTCGGCGACCTGGATCTGCGCGGGATGTTTGGCCGGGATGTAGCGGGTCTCCCCGCCGTTCTGGCAGTGTAGCAGTTCGAGGTTCACCAGCTCGCTCGCCACTGTATTGATCACGCTCTCCGGAATGCTGAAAAAATCGGAGAGTTCCTCCTCAGTGGAGCTCTTGCCGTGGCTGAAATACTGATACGTGATTCGCAACAGCAGCTTGAGCGCCAGCGACTCGTAGAACATCGGCGAGAGGTAGGGATGAGTCCGGTCCCAGACCAGCTTGTCCATGTTCTGGTGCGCATAAGCCAGCTGCGAACTGAAGAGCAGGATCGACCAGCCAATAAAGAGCCAGAGCAGCAACAGCGGCAGCACCGCAAAGCGGGCGTACATGGCCGCCTGGGCGCCCTCGAAATAGAGGGTGTCGAGAAATCGCGCGAAAAACCAGTTGGCCATCATCCACAGGCCTGTGCCCGTCAGAGAAGCGATCACCGCCGAGCGGAAGCGGACCCTGGTATTGGGGATGAAATTGAGCAGATACCAGAAGATAAAGATCGTGATCAGCCAGGGTCCCACATTGCGCAGCATCGCACTGATAAAGGAGGTCGTGGGCGGTGAATCAATCCAGAGCTGGAAGCGGTTGGCGATCCAGCTCAGGATCAGCAGGCCGATGATCGGCCCGACAATGATAAAGATCGTATACTCGACAAAACGGCGGTACATCTTGCGCTGTTTTTTCACCCGCCAGATGGTGTTGAACGAGTACTCGATGGTCGAGACGATCAGCAGCAGCGAGCCCAGGAGCAGGAAAAAGCCGATATAGCCCAGGGTGTTGATGTTGGTATTGTTGACAAAGGACATGATCTGCGGGACGAGCAGGTGGACAGCATTCTCACCGAGGGGATGAAAGGCATAGGTCAGGGTGCGCGAGATCGTCTCTTGCATGCCGATCCCCTTCATCAGCGAAAAAAAGACGGCGATGAAGGGCACCAGGGCGAGCAGCGTGGTATAGACCAGGGCGCCGGCAGTATCGAAGAGCTTGTCCTTGAGAAAAGAGCGCATCACCAGCTGTCCCAGCAGCAGGTGATGTTGAATAAAAAAGCGTGCTCGGGAGATGGGCGGCCGGGGATCATGCTTCAGGGTGTTGTGGATTCCTGTGCGCCAGTAGGCGAGTTTCTCTTTGATCTGGTTCCAGCGGCTCATCATCATCATCCCGTGTAGATTGGCTCCCCTGAAAAGTATACGCACAATCGGGGTGAAAGTCAAGCAAAAGCCGGCAGCGTGAGGGGAAAAAATCGCCACCAGCCGTTTATCCCTCTCATGAGGTAACGCTCCCGGCGCCTGACACGGTACAAGATTCCACTTGTCTGCTTGACAAAGACCCGGTCATTAACTATTTTGAAAGTACAGCGGCATTCCGGAACCCTCAAGCCGCCGCTACCATTTTCTTGGAGGGTGAAAATGAGAATTTTACGTACCCTGTCGCTGGCCCTGCTGCTCACGGGTTGGGCCCAATTGCTGCATCCGGATTCACCCAGCCGGGTGGAAAAGTACACCTTCTATTCCCGGATTCTCGGGATGACCAAATCCTGCACCGTTTATTTACCGCCAGGGTACGACGAGAGCAGACAGCGTTATCCGGTGGTCTATTTCTTCCGCAACCATGAAGATGAATGGTTCAATACCGGCTATGCCGGACGGGACGGCAGAGCGCTCAAGGAGGTGGCCGATGAATTGATCGGTCTCGGACTGACCGGAAAAATGATCCTGGTGGGTCCCAACACCGGCAGCAACGATGGCGCCATGCTCGGCTTGGGGATCAATTACCTGCATCCCGAGATGGCTGCCTCCTCCGTGGGCACCGGCCGGCTGGAAGATTATCTTGTCGACGAAGTGATCACCCAAATCGATTCCACCTATCGCACCATAGCGGACCGGGAACACCGCGGCACCGATGGCTTTTCTTCGGGCGGCACGCCGGCGGTGGCATTGGCACTGCGCCATCCGGATCTTTTCACTTCAGTCGGTGCTTTCGACGGCGACTATATGTGGTATAATCTCGATGCCCCCGATGTCCCCGGTTCAGGGGCGGATGACCCCCGCTGGCTCTCGGAAACCTACAGCTGGTACAACCGGATGTATGCTCCGCTCTTCGGCTACCCGCGCAATATTCCCTACATGCTCACCTGGGGTCCGGCCAACATTCTCGCAGCCGCTGATGCGGCGCAACTGGCGCAATTTCAACAAATCCGCTTTAACCTTGAAACCCTGATTGTGGGCAGCGCCGGAAATGACGCTCCCAACCTGCAACTCCTGGGCAGGATGAAAGAGCAGGGTTTGTTCAACACCTTTCGCGATCCCATCGTCGCGCCGGAGGCGGTCCATGACTGGGTATGGGCCGATCTGCATGCCTTTCACTCTCTGGTCCACCATTGGCAAACCTTCACCCATTTCGGCTGGCAGGTCGCGGTGACGCCGGCCTTGCACTTCGGATTCCAGGCTCTCGGTGAAAGTGACACCCTGGAGGCGGAAGCTTACAATACCACCCCCTGGCCCGTAACCGTCACTGCGATGACCCATGCCAAAGCTTCATTCCAGCTGCTGGATCTTCCCTCCTTTCCCTTTCAGCTGGATACCCTGTATGCCCACTTCCAATTCAGGGTGGTCTTTGCCCCCACCGAAGAGGGAGCATTCAAGGATCTTATTCAGGTCGAGTCGGGCGAAACCGGGGAGCTTGCAGCGAGGCTGAGTCTCCAGGGCACCGGCTATCAGTTTACACCGGCCCAGGATAACACCCTGTACAGTGCAACCTCCGCGGATACGTTCCTCAAATGGATTGAGCTGCCGGCCGGTATCATCCATTCCATCGCCGGCTATGGCATCGCGGCAAAAATGAATGGCCTCTCCATCCGGCCCTCCGACAAAGCCCTGATCGGCATCAGTTCGGGCCTGAAAAAGAGCGATTTTTACCGCATCTGCAGCCGCAACGGCTATGCCAAACTCCTCTGCTCCGTGCCGGTCGGGCGCATGCTGGGCATGGCTTTTGACGCGCACGACTCCCTTTATGCCGGCACCGCGGACAGCAAGCTCTACCGGATCACTCTGGCGAATGGCGCGGCGACCCTCATCGGCAGCCCGGCCGGCATTGTCTTCGGCGGTCTGGGCTTCCATCCGCAGACCGGCGAGCTCTACGCCTCGGTGCGTACCACCGGAACGGGAAAGGATAATATCTACAAGGTTAGCACCCGGGACGCCGATACCACCCTGGTCGGTGCCACCGGCGATGGCAATGTCACGACGGCGCTCTTTTTCGATCCCGCCGGTCATCTCTACGGGCTCAAGGGCTCGCCCGGCCAGGAGAATACCATCATCGTCATCGATCCCGCCACGGGCAAGGGCACGACGTTGTATCCTTTGGGCAAAAGCAACCTGGTCGCCTTGACCCTGACTTCGCTGCCGACCTTGGTAGAAACAACGCCTGGCCGGAGCCGGCCTGAAGCGTGGGGGGCCCTGCTGCAAAATTACCCCAATCCCTGCAATGCAGAGACGACGGTGGATTTCACCACGGCCCGGCCGGCGCATACGGAGATCGGTGTTTATAATCTGCTGGGAGAACGGGTGGCGGTGCTGCAAAACGGACTGCTCGAGGGGGGGAGGCATCGGCTGGTTTGGCGGGGCTGCGATGCGGCCGGACGGCAGGTGCCGTCCGGGATCTATGTTATCCGGATGACCGCCGGCGGCTATTCTGAATCCAGAAAGATGCTGCTGCTGCGCTAGCAGGGGCGCGGCGGCTGCAAGACCGGCCCGGGGTGACGCCGGCGCACCGGCGCCACCCATCGGGATCAGGCCATGACAAGCTCCGGCTGCCGCTTTCCGGCGGCAGCCCGGTAGCCCTCCTTGAGCTCCGCGATCAGCTCAGCCACGGAGAGCAGCCGGTCAACGCGATAGCCGTTCGCGCCGGTGAAGGCAAATCCATGTTGCAGGCGCCCCTTCTGGGCGTTGCCGAGCGCGAGAGCGATGCAGTAGGGAGCGGTCTTGTAGTCGCAGCCCTTGAGGCACTTGAAGGGGCAGATGAAGGGTTTGCGTTCGCCGGCCTCGACATCCCGGATGAAACCGTTGCGGATCGCCCGGCCGGGCAGGCCCACCGGACTCTGGATGATGGCGATATCCTCCCTGCGGGCATTGATCAGGGCCTGTTTGAAGGCGGGATCGGCATCGCATTCGTGGGTGGCGATGAAGCGGGTGGCCATCTGGACGCCGCTGGCGCCGAGCCGGATCATCCGGTAAATATCCTTGCCGTCGAAGACGCCGCCGGCGGCGATCACAGGCAGCTCCTTCCCATAAGCCTCCCTGAAGGGCCGCAACGCGGCCACCACCTCCGGCACCAGCTTTTCAAGGGCATGGGCGGGATCATCGAGTTCTTCGCGTTTGAAGCCGAGATGGCCGCCCGCCAGCGGTCCCTCCACGACCACGGCGTCGGGGATGCGCTCATATTTTTTGTGCCAGTAGGAAAAGATCAACTCCGCGGCGCGCGCGGAAGAGACGATGGGCACGATCCGTGTGCCCCATCCCTCCAGCTGCCGGGGAGTATAGGCATCCGACAAGTGGAGGGGCAGACCGGCGCCGAGGAAAAGCAGATCGGCCCGGGCTTCGATGGCGGCCGTCACCAGGCTGGCGTAATCGGAGAGGGCGACCATGATGTTGACCCCGATGAGGCCCCGGGAGAGCCGTTTCGCCCGGGCGATCTCTTCCTGCAGGAGTTGGCTGCTCATCCCCCGCTGACGTCCCCGTTCGCGTCCGTCGAGCAGGTCGAGGCCGACGGCGGCGATGACGCCGATGCCGCCGCAATTGGCTACGGCCGCGGCCAGTCCCGCCCGTGATATCCCCACCCCCATGCCGCCCTGAACGACAGGCAGGGCGGCTGTCTTGTCCCCGATCCGCAAGGCGGGCATGAACTCGCTGAACATAGAGCACTCCTTCGGTTGATCCATACTTCTCCAGCGCATAATGCTGCATTCCCCGCTTGCCGGCATCTCACTGAATAGAATTCATTTTGGAATCTGGATAAAATCCATTACACTAATATACGTGATCGTTTCTTCTCCGTATGTAAAAGTACTGTAATAACGATGGCAGGGCCGTGAAACGCTGGCGTTCCTATGTTTTCCATATCCTGGTCTTCATCATTGCGCAGCTGGCCTGGCTGGCCTTGATCGCCCTCTGGATCTATTGGTATGTCTCCAATTATATCATCTTCAGCCAGGTCGGCGAGAAACTCTCCCCGCAAGTGATCCCGGCGGGCCGCACTGTCTTTGTCCTGGTCAGCGGCCTCGTTCTGATGGTCGCCATTTCGGCAGGGATGTGGCTCCTCTTCCGCCGCCTCAGCGTCCAGTATAATATGGCCCGTCTCTATGACAATTTTATCGCCAACGTCACGCATGAACTCAAGACCCCGTTGGCGGCGATCCAGCTCCACCTCGAGACCATGACGCGGCGCGAGCTGCCGCGTCCCCAGCAGGAGAAATTTCTCGGCCTCATGGCGAAGGATGCCGAGCGTCTCAATACCCTGATCAATGCCATCCTCGAGATTCCGGCCCTGGAGCATAAAAAAATCGCCCACCAGTTTGCCGTCCATGCCGCCGGGCCGCTGATCCATCACCTCTTCGAAGAGGCCCGCGCACAGTTTCTCCTCGATGAGGAGGCCCTCTCCGTTCACGGTGCCCTCCCCTGTCAGTGCGTCGCCGACCGGAACGCCCTGCGCATCGCCCTCTTCAACCTGATCGACAACAGCATCAAATACCGCCACGGCCCCGTGCGCGTGGAGGTCACCTTGCGCTGCAGCGGCCGGATGATCGAAATCATCTTCGCCGATCAGGGCATCGGCATTGCAGAGAAGGAGCAGAAAAAGATCTTCGACAAGTTTTACCGGATCGATTCGCTTAAAAGTCCGCATGTCACCGGAACCGGACTGGGGCTTTACTGGGTCAGGGAGATCATCCGCTATCACGGCGGCGACATCTCGGCCGCCAGCCCGGGGCCGCTCAAGGGAACAGTATTCCGCATCGAGCTGCCCATCTACCGCCTATCGCGGCAGCGGTATGTCGAAAAGCTGCTGGCCTTATCCAGCAGGGAGCGTAACCGTGGCCGTCAATGAGGGATATCCCGGCAGCATGATTCTCCTCGTCGAAGATGAAGAGTCGCTGGCGGTCGGGCTGGAGTTCAATCTGAGGGAGGAAGGATTTGTTGTCGTGCGCGCTCAGGATGGCAGGCAGGCCCTCGCGGAGTTCAGCAAACTGGCGTTCGACCTGGTCATCCTCGACATCATGCTGCCCTATATCGACGGCTTTGAGGTCGCGCGCCGGATGCGTCAGACCGCGCCCCAGCTGCCCATCCTTATGCTCACGGCCCGCAAAACCGCGCAGGACCGTATCGAGGGACTGAAAACCGGCGCAGATGACTATTTGACCAAACCTTTTCACATCGAGGAACTGATCTTGCGCGTCAAGGGGATGCTACGCCGCAAGGAGTGGTATCGCGAGGAACCCGAAGTGGCACCCTTGTACCATTTCGGCAGCAACGAAGTCAATTTCGCCACGCTGCGCGGCCGCCGCGGGGCATCGATGGTGCAGATCACCCCGCGCGAAGCGATGGTTTTACACTACCTGATCGCCCACCGGGACCGGGTCGTGACGCGTAAAGAACTGCTGGAAAAGGTGTGGCAAATGCACGGGGGGATGGAGACGCGGACGATCGACAATTTCATCATGCGGCTGCGGAAGCACTTTGAAGAGGATCCTGCTCACCCCCGCTACATCATCAGCATCCGCGGGGCGGGCTATATGTTCAAAACCAGCTAGGCCCGATCGACTGGGGCATGGGCCGCTCAACCCGAGCTTATGACCCGGGAAGAGGATACCCGCCCGATCGGACGGGGCGTGAGCGGGATATTCCGGGCCCCTAAAAGATCCTGGCAATATTTCGGATGAGCGCCCCCCAGTGGACGGAGCGGAGAAAACGCCGCTGCCGGAGCACCGGCGGCAGCGCCGCCAGCTTGCGCCGCAGACGCCGGTCGAAGAGGAGATCGGCGGCGGCATCGAAAAGGTGCAGCGATTTCGGGCCGTAAGGATACCACCAGAGATTGGGCGCGCGCTGGCCGCGGTCGTAGCTGACATACCTGGCCCGCGTCAGCTCGAGCAGCCCGAGGTCGGCATGGGTCAGTCCAATCCCGCTTTGTTTATGCCCAACCCAGGGCGCAGAAGGTTCACCCCAGCTCATCGTACTGTCGTTGATCACCACCGTGCCCGCCTCGAGCTCGCGCAGGAGCCGGTCGGCCGTCGCCTTGCCGGAGGTATAGGCATAGGCCGAGAGGCCATAGACCGAGTCGTTGGCCAGCCGCACCGCCTCGTCCAGCGAATCCACCACCATCACCGGGAGCACCGGCCCGAAGGTCTCCTCCTGCATCACCCGCATGGAATGATCGGCTTCAACCAGCAGCGTCGGCTGGACGAAAAAACCGGGGCGCTCCAGTCGCACGCCGCCATACAGCACCCGGGCGCCCTTGTCCACGGCGTCCTGAATGTGCGCGAGCACCTTTTGCAGATGCACCTCGGAGCTGAGCGGGCCCATATCCGTCCCGGGATCGAGGGGATCGCCCACCTGCACCTTCTCCATCTCACGCCGGCAGGCGGCGACGAAGGGCTCCGCCACCGCCCGCTCGACATAGACGCGCTCGATAGCCGCGCAAACCTGTCCCGCGTTGAAGAGCGCTCCCCAGACGATCCCCTTCGCCGCGCGATCGATATCGGCATCCGCCGCGACGATTGCCGGATCCTTTCCCCCCAGTTCCAGCACGACCGGCACGATATGCTCCGCCGCATTGCGCATCACCCGGCGGCCCACCGCCGTACTTCCCGTGAAGACGATCTTGTCCACCCCCGGATGGCCGGTGAGGTAATCGGCGTCGCGGTCATGCAGGTAGAGGGTCTGCAGCAGCTCCGCCGGGAATCCCGCCTGGGAACAGAGCTCCGCAATCTTCGCCCCGATGAGGATGGCATGCGGCGCAGGTTTGAAGACCACGCCGTTGCCTGCCAGCAGGGCCGCGGCGATCTCCACCAGCGGGACTGAAAAGGGGAAATTCCAGGGGGAGATGACGGCAACAACGCCGTACGGTACCCGCAGTAGAGCGCTTCTTTTGTGGGCCAGGAGGAGCATCTGATGGGGCCGGCGCTGCGGTTTCAGTGCCCGGGGCCCGACGCGTAGCAGCTCCCTGAGCATACCCAGGGTCGTCACGATTTCAGATGCCATCGCCTCGGCGGTCGGCTTGCCCTGCTCCCGGGCGATCAGCTCCGCCACGGTACGGCGCTCCTCCAGCAGCACCTCCATCAGCCTTTGCAGGCGCCGTGTGCGTTCGCGCACCGGCTGGTTCGCCCACGCCCGTTGCGCCGCCCGGCAGCGCCCCAGCGCCGCGTCGATACCCTGTTGATCCAGAGCGGGCTTGCGCCCCAACTCCGCGCCGGTGGCGGGATTGACGGTGACCACATCTTGCACAGGCATGATCAGCTCAGGTGCCTCTTCAGGCAGGCTCACGTTCAGCTCCTCTTTTCTCCGGAATGTGGCTCATGGCGTATTCCGCCAGGGCCGTAATGGTCAGGCTCGGATTGACGCCGAGATTGGCGGGCAGGGCCGCGCCGTCGACAATATACAAATTTTCATAGCCAAATGCCTGACACTTTTTATCGATCACGCCGTGATCGCGATCTGCACCGATGACGCAGCCGCCCATGATGTGGGCGGTCAAGGGCGTGTTGAGCAGCACCTCGGTGATTGCGTTTTTGGCCTGGCCGGGCATCTTGCGCGCCAGGGCGCGGCCGGCGGCATTGGCGGCCGGGAGATAGCTCGGGATGGCGCGGCCGTCCACTTCTGAGCCGAGGCGGAAGCGCCAGGGGAACAGCCAGCGCCGTTTGAGGCGGAAGGCCATGCGGTTGTCTTCGGTCTGCATCACCAGCAGAATCACCGAACGCCGCGCCCAGCCGCGCGGATCGAGGGTGCGCAGGAATTGTCGGGGATGGCGGAGGATGTTGAACAGATACCGCAGCGGACGCGGCAGGCGGCCGCCGCCGTCGGTGAGCAGGGTGCCGAGGATAAACATCGCGTTCGAGCCCTCGGGATAACGCACCGGTTCGACATGGGTGGTTTCATCGACGAAGAGGCTGGAGGTGATGGCAATGCCGTCGCAGTAGCGGTCGTCGGGATTGTCGGCGGTGACGCCGAGCAGGATCTCCGAGTTGGTGCGCGCCGTCGAGCCGAGCCGATCGGAGAGCAGAGGGAGGTCGCCCTGCCGCTTGCACTGCAGCAGCAGGCGATTGGTGCCGAGGGCTCCGGCGGCGACCACCACGCCGCGGGCGTGCCACGCACGCTGGCCGCCCAGCCGCCGGTTCGCGGACCGGCTGGTGAGGCGATAGCCCCCCTCCGGCAGCGCCTCGATGCGGGTCACCAGCGTCAGGGAATGGATCTCGGCACCGAGGGATTCGGCGAGGTGGAGATAGTTGCGGTCAAGGGAGTTCTTGCCGCCGGCGTTGCAGCCGATCATGCAGCGTCCGGCGTGGTCGCAGCCGCGCCGCGCCGGACCCCGGCCGCCGAAAAAGGGGTCGGGCGTTTCACGGTCGGGATCGCCGAAATAGATGCCCACTTCGGTCGGCTTGAAATGGGCCTCACGCCCGATCTCGCGGGCATAGTCGCGCAGCAGTTCGTCGCTTTTCCAGAGTTTGGGATTGGGCGTGACGCCGAGCATCTGCCGCGCGATCTGATAATGCGGACGCAACGTCTTGCGCCAATCCGCATCGAGTCCCGCCCACTGCGGGTCGCGGAAGAACAGCTCCGGGGGCTCCAGCAGGACCGCACAGTAGACCAGGCTGCCGCCGCCAACGCCGGATCCGCTCAGGACCAGCGTATTCTTGAGCAGGGTCATCTCCTGGATGCCGGTGCAGCCCAGCTCGGGCTGCCACAGCCAGTTCCACAAAGACCAGTTGGTCTCGGGATAGTCACCGTCACGGAAGCGCCGGCCGCGTTCGAGCACGGCGACACGATAGCCCTTTTCCGCCAGGCGCAAGGCGGCGACGCT
The DNA here is from genome assembly GCA_035353815.1 of bacterium. GTDB lineage: Bacteria > Zhuqueibacterota > Zhuqueibacteria > Residuimicrobiales > Residuimicrobiaceae > JAKPUX01. Next base: position 5,717 of record DAOQAG010000059.1, on the reverse strand, counting down.
GCCGCCAAAGCCGGAGCCGATGATGATATAGTCATAGTCGTAGGTCATAGGGGAACCCAGAGTGAATGGTATTCATTTTAGCAAGTTAGTTAAAATGAATACCATTCACAATACTTTTATATGGAAATCGGGGCAGTTGGCGAATTTGAGGGGGCGGGGCGGCGGCCTGGTGCCTTTGTGGCTTCGTGAGAGCCCGGTTTCTGCCTTGGGCGGGGTGGGAGCCAGACTCCGGGGGCGGGGCGGCGGCCTGGTGCCTTTGTGGCTTCGTGAGAGCCCGGTTTCTGCCTCTGGCGGGGTGGGAGCCAGACTCACTCCATAAAGATCGTCTGGCTGCGCTTGGAGCCCACCGAGACGATCGAAACCGGTGTCCGGGTGAGCTCGCTGAGGCGGCGGACATATTTTTGCGCATTGACCGGCAGCTCGGCAAAGCTGCGCGCCGCCTGCGTGGAGGTCTGCCAGCCAGGATGGCTCTCATAAACAGGTTCGAGCTGCTCCTGGATCCACAGCTCCGCCGGATAATGGTCCAGCATCCGGTCGCGATAACGATAGCCGGTGCAAATGCGGATTTCTGCGAGGGTATCGAGAACGTCGAGTTTGGTGATCGCCAGATGGGTCAGGCCGTTGATCATGGCGGCCATGCGGACGACCACCGCGTCAAACCAGCCGCAGCGGCGCGGCCGCCCGGTGGTGGCGCCATACTCGCCGCCCAGGGTGCGCATCCGGTCGCCAAACTCCTGGTCAAACTCGGTGGGCATCGGACCCATGCCGACGCGGGTGGTATAGGCCTTGACCACGCCCAGCACCGTATCGATGCGGGTCGGGCCGATCCCGAGGCCGGTGCAGGCGCCGCCGGCGGTCGGATTGGAGGAAGTGACGTAGGGATAGGTGCCGAAATCGATGTCCAGCATCGTGCCCTGAGCGCCTTCGATCAGCACGGCCTCGCCGGCGTCGATCGCGCGATTGATGAGCACCGAGGTGTCCTTGACATAGGCATCGATGCGGCGGTCAAATTCAAGATAATCCTGGATGATCTTTTCCGTGTCCATGCTGTCGTGATCGTAGATCCGGCGCAGCACCTTGTTCTTGCTCTCGAGGTTCTTCAGCAGCTTGTCGGCCAGGGTCGTGCGATCGAGAAGATCGACGATGCGGATGCCGCAGCGGTCATATTTGTCGACATAGGCCGGGCCGATACCGCGCCCGGTCGTGCCGATCTTCGCGGCACCCTCGGCCGCCTCCCGCGTGGTATCCAGCAGCTTGTGGTAGGGCATGATCAGATGGGCACGGTGGCTGATGAAGAGGCGGCCGTCGACCTGGAAACCCTTGCTCCTGAGGAAATCGACCTCTTCCATCAGGATGACCGGGTCGATGACCACGCCATTGCCGATGATGCAGCGGGTATGGGGGTGAAGCATGCCGGAGGGAATCTGATGGAGGACGATCTCCTCCTCATCGATCACCACCGTATGGCCGGCGTTCGGGCCGCCCTGGTAGCGTGCGACCACATCCGCCTTGGCGCTCAGCAGATCGACTATCTTGCCCTTGCCTTCGTCGCCCCACTGGGCGCCGAGAATGATCGTGACCGGCATAGTAACCCTCTACACGTAAAAAACTCCGGGGAAAGATTCGCCCGGAGTTTTGGTTTTAATCCGCACCGCTGGAACTAGAACAACGAAAAGCTCGCCACCGCTTCTGCAACGGTGTCAAAGCAGGCAAAGACACTGCGCAGCTTGGTGATGATCAGCAGATGGTCCACCTTTTCAGTCACCGCCGCGAGTTTGAGATCGCCGCCGGCCTGGCGCATGGTGTTCAAGCCGCTGATCAGCGCGCCGAGACCGGAGCTGTTCATGGTCTGCACCCGCGCGAGATCCACGACCACCCATTTTTCGCCGCGTTCACGCAGCGCATGCAGGGCATCCATGATCACTCCCGCCTCGGAAGCACCGATATAGAGGGTATCCAGGGTCAAGACCGTGACCGAATCCAGCTTCTCCTCTTTCACTTGCATTTGGGCCTCCAGGAAGGCGCCCGCCATGACTTACCTGGCAGCACGCGCCGCTGTTTTCGCTTGCTTCTTCCGGTCGAGATAGAGCTGCCAATCGAGCACCAACACGCTGGCGACGAAGACCGATGAGTAGGTTCCGATGACTGTGCCGATGAAAAGGGCCAGAGCAAAGCCGTGAATCACCTCGCCGCCGGCGAAGATGAGCACCAGCAGCACCACCAGGGTGGAGACACCGGTGAGCAGGGTGCGGCTCAGAGTCTGATTGACGCTGAGATTCATAATCGTGGCCAGGGATTCGCGGCGCATCAGTTTGAGATTTTCACGAATGCGGTCGTAGACCACGATGGTGTCGTTGATCGAATAGCCGACGATGGTGAGAAAGGCGGCCAGTGCCGTCAGCGACATTTCCAGGCCTAACAGCGTATAGATGCCAAGGACGAAGACGACATCATGGAACAGGGCGATGACAGCGCCCACGGCGAATTTGAATTCGAACCTCCAGCTGATGTAGACGAGCATACCGATCAGGGCGACAAGGATCGAATAGAGGGCGCCCTTGCGCAGCTCGCCGCCGATCTTGGGACCGATCTCCGTGACACTGAGAATTTCATAGGGATGGTCGGCCAGTTTGCTGTTCAACTGCTCCAGAACCATGCCGCCGGTCTTGGCCTCTTCGCCCATCTGGGCGATGCGGATAATGAAGGTATTGTTGACCTTCTCGCCGAGGTTCTTGATCTCGGCATCGCCGAATCCGGCGCCGCTGATCGCCGAGCGGATCTGCCCCGGCTCTGTGGGTACCGTGAATTTCAGCTGCAGGGAGGTACCACCGGTAAAGTCGATGCCGTAATTCGGCCCGCCGTTGATGATTAGAAAGATCACTGCGAGCACGAAGGAAATGATCGAAAAGGCATAGGTTATTTTGCGCATGCCGATAAAATCAATATTGGTCTTCTTGAAAAATTCCATACGCTTTCTCTCTCCTTGAAGAAAAGGCCGTTCCAGCCGGTTCAGATGCTCAGTTTTTTCACGCCGAAACGGACCGTCGCGATATCGAGGATCAGCCGTGTGACGTAAATGGCGGTGAACATACTCACCAGAATACCGATGCAGAGGGTAACGGCAAAGCCTTTGACCGAACCCGTGCCGAAGGTGTAGAGCACCGCGCCGGTGATCAGCGTGGTAATGTTCGAGTCGAGGATGGTGATCAAGGCACGGCTGTAGCCTTGCTCGATCGCGGCGCGCGTGGTTTTGCCGCCGCGCAGCTCCTCACGGATACGCTCATTGATGAGCACATTGGAGTCAATCGCCATGGCCACCGAGAGGATGAAGCCGGCGATGCCGGGCATCGTCAGCGTAAAGCCAAAGCCGGCCATGATCGCCATGACAAAGAGGCCGTTCAGGACCAGCGCGAAGTCGGCCACCAGGCCCACCAGATTATAATAAATGATCACAAAGATCATGACGATCGCCAGGCCGATCAGGGCCGAGGTTTGACCCTTGTTGATCGAGTCCTGACCCAGCGACGGTCCCACTGTGTCTTCCTGGAGCACCTTGACCGGAGCCGGCAGGGCACCGGCGCGGAGAACCAGAGCGAGGTCCTGCGCCTCCTCCATGCTGCCCATGCCATCGATGCGGGCACTGCCAGAGGGGATCTTTTCCTTGATGTTCGGCGCCGATTCGACCCGGCCGTCGAGCACGATCGCCAGCTGCTTGCCGACGTTCATGCCGGTCACCTTGGCAAAGGTCTTGGTGCCTTCGGGATTGAGCTCCATATGCACCTCGGCCTGGCCGGCGCGCAGACTCGTCGAACTGCCATCTATATTGACATCGGCATTGCTCAACATCGAACCGAGCAGCTCGGCCTCCTTCTTGACCACATAGAGGCGCTGAAAGGACTGATCGCCCATCGCCACCTGACGCGTGCCCCAGAGCAGCTGGACATCGCTGGGAATGATCGCCTGCACTTCGGGCAGCTGCAAGGTGCGCTGGACAGCGCGGATATTCTGCGAGGGCACTGATACGACATCAGAATAGCGCCCGGGCAGCCCGCGCAGCAACGAGGTGAAGGGCTTCTCCTCAAAGGTCGTCTGATCGACCACGACCGAGGTATCCTCTTCGCTGGTCGCATTCGCGGATTTGTCACCAAACAGCTCGTTGAGGCTGAGCTGCTTCTCCGTCGCCTTGTCCCCGGTTTTCACCGAAGTATCGGGCTTGGCAGAGGGGACTTCCAGCCCCTGACGCTTGGCGCGCAGGACCTTGTCAATATCGTTGAGAACCGACCAGACGATCTCGGGGTCTTTGACCAACTTGAACTCGAGCAGAGCCGTGGTGCCGATAACCTTCTTGGCGCGCTCGATGTTCTGGATGCCCGGCAGTTCGATGAGGATGCGGCTGGTACCCTGCGGCGTGATACTGGGTTCGGAGACGCCAAACTGGTCGACACGGTTGCGTAGCACCTGCAGGGTACGGTCGACGGCGTCTTTGGATAATTTTTTCAGATCCACAAGGATCTCGTCGTCGGTCTGGCCGCGGCGGCCGAAATAGCGGCTGAGCTTCACGTCCCGATTGGAGAAATTCTCTTGCAGGGCCTTGAAAAAATCCGTGCCCTTCTGCTCGTATTCGCGCTGCGAAGCTGTGAGAATGTCGTCCAGCCGAGCGTCGCGGTTCTTCGCGTTCTCGCTCAGATACTGCTTCAGGTCGATCTCGTACACGAGATAGGTGCCACCCTGGAGATCCAGACCGCGGCGAATGGCCTTGCCCTGGACCTTGGTGATCCGGGCATTGAGTTTGATCAGGTCATCGGCGATCCGCAGCGCGGCGTCGCGATTGGCCGGCGTAGCGGACTTGCGAACCTGACCCTCCAGTTCGCCGCTGGTGATGCCAACCTCGACATCCGACCTATTCAGCCCGGAGAGGTCGATCAGCCTGGCGGTCATGGCGGTTTCCTGGTCCTGCAGATTGTTCAGCTGAAATGTGGGCAGCATCGATGCCACAGCTATGACGATCAGGGCCACGACAAAGATTACCTTGAAGATGAGCGCTCGTTGCATGAATGAAAAACCTCCAGAAATGGAATATATTTGCGGATATAACCGGGAAATATACTTTCTTTTTGCATCAATTGCAAACAAAAAGAATGACCGGCTACTGGACGGGCGCGCCGCTGGTGCAAACCATGGCGCCCCGCCGGCGGCGATGCGCCACTGGCCTGGAACCGGACCGGGCGGGAAATAGCACCAGCCAACGCGCCGGGCGGAGCGGCTACTCCGCCGGCACCAGCTCACGCACGGCATCGATGATCGTGCCGTCGCGGAACTCGATCACCGCCACCACCCGGTCGGTGAAAACCGGCTTTTCCGGCTCGCCCGAGAGCTTGAGCGCGATCGCGCGCAGCTCCTCGATCGTCTTGATCGGCAGCGTGCTCCCCTTGAGCCGGTCGAGCAGATCCTGGCGCCGCGGATTGACGGCGATGCCGTGCTCGGTGACCACCACATCGATCATCTCGCCCGGCGCCGTCACCGTCGTCACCCGGTCCAGGACGATGGGCAGGCGGCTCCGCACCAGCGGCGCCGTGATCATCGTCACCTGGGCGTCGGCCGCATCAGTAAAGCCGCCGATGCCATGCAGCAGCCAGCCGTCGGAGTGGGTATTGACGTTGACGTTGTAATCGAGATCGATCTCGGTCGCGCCCAACACCGAGACCCGGAGGATCTGC
>DAOQAG010000058.1:10684-21387 GCA_035353815.1 bacterium | reverse complement strand
AAATTAAAAAAGAAAATGAATAGGTAGAATTTGCAGCAAACATATAACCAGAGTGTTCACCTGACCGGCACCGCCTTTCATTTGTCCAATTTTTTGCACAATAAGAAAGGCTTTGTCATTTTATGGTGAATTACTAGCGGTGCCGTCAGGTGAAAAACTTGTTAAAACGGCATAGAAGTGTTGTCATTCATGAATGGATTCTATGGAGAAAATTTGAAGGTCACCTAATTCACTTCAGTGCGGTTTTCCCACGAGGCTGGTTTTCGGTGGAGGTGCATAATAGCAATATGTTTTCTTTGCGGATTTGATATATCACGCCATATGGAAAACGATTCATAAGGCAACGACGAGTGCGTCTAGATAATGGCGACCAGGCTTCAGGAAACTGTATTATTCTTTCAAGCGTTCTTTTAATTTCCAATGCAAATTCATAGCCGAGGCCTGAGCTTGTACCATTATAGTATTCTATCGCATTGTGCAACTCGATTTCGGCTGGTTCCAGAAAATCGATTTTTATACTCATTATTGATTCGATGAGGTCAGCTTATTGAATACTTTTTTCGCAGAGACCGATTTGATGCGACCTTCTTCGTAAGCATCAATACGATCCTCTGTTTCTTGGGCCCATAATGCGTCGATATCTTTATCAAGCGGTAAAAGGAAACTGGCTAATAGGCTTTCGGCAAGTTCAGCTCTTTCCACTGGAGGTAATTCGAGCGCATCTTGAAGTATTTGTTCAGTTTTTGAGATCAATATTTTATCCCTTATAATTGGACTTTACATAATAATATATCATTATTTTGATAAAATCAAGCTGCAATTGGGATAAATCAGCATTTCGTTTTAACCCTCAGCCGCACCGGATGCAGGGCAATTCGTTAGTATTCAATGAATTAAGCGCTCGTAATGTTACTAGAGGCTTACTACACTCCTACCGCGTGCGCCCTGCACCGGTGAGCCGAGATCGTTGGGCCACAGGAGAAAATCAATGAAGTTCCAGGTCAAAGTTAGGGTGAACCTATCGAAGATGGCGGAGTTCGGGCAGGAATTGCAAAAAGGCACATTGGATAGAAGCTGTATCCGCGGAGTAACTTATTGTTTGAAAAATGATCCCGCGGTAGGATTCAGCATCTGGGAAGCCGCTGACAAGAACGAATTCGAGGCGAAGTTCTCCCCATGGCGTAATTACTACAAGACAGTTGAAGTCAATGAACTCATCACTCCTCAAGAAGCGATGGGGAATTTGATGGCTCGGCTTAAAAAATAGGCTCAACCATCGGCCGCACCGAATGCAGGGCATTCTGCAGTGGCCGAAGAGTGGTTCGGCGAATTAGCAAAAAGATTGTTAACGGCTTTTACTGCGCTCGCCCTGCACCGGTGGGCCGCGATTGGACAGGCGGAACCAATAATAGCGCATTCATGCCGTGAAGAAAACGCGAAAAACCAGGAAAAAATGAATTCACATTGGCTATTACATAAATGCAATAAATTGCCGAAAGACGGCATCAAAGTTTTCTATTCAGTGGAAAATACTTTTAGGAAAACTGGTACATGGCAATTGGCTATTCACTGCGACGCGACTCTGGAAGACCTAGAAAATAATCATATTTTTGAAGAAGAAGGTGGGACTGTTTGGGAGACTTTTCTGGAAATAACGCATTGCCCATTTTGTGGAATTTATTTGCTTGAAGTAGACCACCCAAAATATGATGATGTGGGTTATTTCGTTCACTATGACCACCGTGAATGGGAAATTAAAAAGCAATGATCGCCTAACACCACAACCCAGCCTGCGTGCGACAACGGTCGACAAATCTACATTAGTAAATTGCGTTTATAAAATTTCCGTTTTCATTAAGTCCGTTCGCCGCGCTCCGCTGATCGTCAGCCGTTAGTTGCTACAAATAAATCAACTTTTATCAAATTTTATATTGTAACAAGTCATATTACATATTATATTAAAGTATGATTGATAATTTTAAACAACCATGGCTTGAGGACTTTTGGAATACGGGGAAGCACGAACATGTTCCACCTGACCTAAAAGTACGCTTACTTAGAAAACTTGACATTCTGAATTCTGCTAAGGAATTAAAGGATTTATCTGGCCCTCCTTCTAATCATTTACGACCTCTACATGGGGAACGTGAAGGTCAATGGGCGATTTCTGTCAATGGGCCATGGCGCCTCTGTTTCAAATTCGTAGAGGGGCAGATTTTAGACGTCGAATTAGTACAATACCATTAGGAGAATAAAATGCTGCCTAAAAATAGAAAGCCAGTACTTCCAGGAGAAATTTTAAAATATGAGTTCCTGGAACCGCTAAATATGACTCAGCAGCAGCTAGCCGATTCTCTCGGAATTACTCGAGTACGTGTCAATGAAATTATTAGCGGTAAGCGATCGATTACGCCTGATACCGCTTTTCGGCTAGCAAAGTATTTTAATACTTGTCCAGATTTCTGGCTCAATCTACAATTAAATGTTGATATGTGGGATACACTTCAACAACATAGTCATGAATATGATCAGATAGAAAGTATTGCATAACATCGACAACTAACACCGGTATTAACCTGACGCCGTTCCCTCACCTCTCCCCAATCCACCGCGGCGCTGGTTATGTTCCATGTTAGCTCTTGTATCTCTTTAAGAGCTTGTTACATTGTTTAAACTTACGAAGGAAGGAGAAAATGAGAAAAATCGCCTATCTCTATGTATTTGATACGATGGCAGATTGGGAACCAGGCTATGCTATCGCAGAACTTCATTCAGGACGGTATTTTAAAGATAAAACATTGAAATTTGAAGTGAGGACAGTTGGTTTGACACAGGAGCCAATTACGACAATGGGTGGTGTGAAAATCCCCCCAGATTTAACTACTCACCAATTGCTGACTCACGAGGCTGTTGTATTGATCTTACCCGGGGGCGATACCTGGTTAGAACCTCTCCATGCTCCTATTTTTAACTGCGTGAGCGAATTTTTGCAGGCGCACATTCCTGTTGCTGCGATTTGTGGGGCAACGTTCGGTTTAGCAGCACATGGGTTTCTAAACAATCGTCAACACACCAGTAATGATCGTGATTATCTCAAAGCAATCTGTCCAACTTATGAAGGAGAATCGTTCTATCTCCACCAACCGGCAGTCATTGACGGGGATCTGATTACTGCATCAGGGATCGCCCCGCTTGATTTTGCCTATACGATCCTGAACAAGCTTGAGGTCTTCCTCCCAGCGACCCTTGAAGCGTGGTATAAATTATACCAGACGCATGAAGCCACGTATTTTTTTGCTCTAATGGCTTCTTTACCACAGGTCGCATAAGAGAAATGGCGGCGCGGGATCTCAGTGACGATATGAACTGCTGGAGACATCGCTCTTGAGATTCACCAATATGAGGGAAGGATTGCTTACCCAGATAGAGTCCGAGAATCTCCGATCGCAAACGAAGTAAAAGGATGGCAACCTGGTTCCTGCATGGCTGAAATGGCCTTGCTCAATATGCATCGTGATCTTGCCAGTCTCCTGCGCTCATCTGAAGCAAGATGCCGTCGCTCTCCGAATTGCGAGCTACGACACAATCTGGCAGACCGTGAATCAGCAACATTACGATTCCACCTTCGGTGGGCACGACTGGACCGCGATTCGCGACAAGTACAGAGACCTCGTGACCCATGCCGAAGCTGAAGCGGGCTTTCTCGCGAATACAAACCTAATGCTCAACGAGTTGGGCCTGTCCCACTACTCCGTCTTCCGGGCTGAGCAGGAAGGTCCATCCACTGGCACTGTTGGTTTCGAAACCCGCCTACTTGATGGCAAGGTGGTCATCACCTCCATCCGGGACAGCTCTCCCGCTGCGAAAGCGGGCCTGAGGGAAGGATACATGATCATGGCCATCGATGACATTCCCGTGGGATTGATCCTGAGCGAACGAGAGAAGAAAGTACTCCCCAATGCCACTGAATGGCGCAGGCAATCGGATATGGACCGCTCCATCCACGGTCATGAAGCTGTCTAATGGCACCTCCTTTCTGTATTTGACCGCGCAGTCCCTGACACCCGATGGCACCGTGCTGGAAGGACGGGGTGTGATCTCGGATATCATCGTCAAGCCGGATCGTCAGGCTCTGCTCCACGGAAGGGATATTCAGTTAGATCGAGCGGTCGAGTTCATTATGAATGGACGGTAGCGAGCAGCCGGAACGGGCAGAGCCCAGGACCGGCCGCCTCATCTGGCATGCAGTGGACTCGCTGCGGTAGAGGAGCTGCACGAACTGCGGCTATGCAGAAAACCCGTGCTCAACCTTTTTCGAGATAAAGACAGTTACGTGCGCCATCGGTTCACCGCAGACCGGATACCTCAGGGTATGATGGTCCGGAACACCAGCGAGGGGCTGGATATGCTCTCATGGTTTTCTGAAAAGCTCCTGATGTCGCCTGTATCCGTATAACGGAATAAGCGACCGAAAAAAATCTTTGGCGGAGATTTTCAGATAACGGCTGCGCATATAGGTAACGATGGGTATATAGATACACACAGATACCAGCATATATGTCCGGGAATTGAAGAGGCCGGTATGCAGTAAATGATCCATGCCCATCACCAGCAAGCCGATAACGAAGGGACCGATCACCAGGCATAATACAAACGTATTTCGCGTCATACTCATCCTCCTCGAAAAAACTCGTTCGGCGGCTGGGCCGCCAGGTGATCCAATTTCCATGGCCCGGTATGATTCCGCCACCCCCCCAACCAGGAAGGAACTTGCTCTCCTGGACAATTCCCGACGATCCATACAGCTCATCCAGGCGGGTCTGACCTTCTGCCTCAGCGCCGCCGCCGCGGCGCACTGACCTTCTCCCGCTTGCTCTGCCACTGTTCATCCTGATAATAGGCCACCCACCCCGAGGGTTCGCCCGCCGCATTAACCCCGACCAGATACTGCCTGGCCTCCTTGCGCTTCCAGCGAATCTCAAAGGTATTGCCATCCGAGTCGCTCTGCGGCGCGTCGGCCAGGTAGTGGAATTTGGGATCGAGCTCGGCGCGGTGGCGCGCCAGATCGGCCACCCGCGGCGAGGCGGTCTCGCGCGAACGCGGAAAGGTATGAGCGGCGAGAAAAAGCCCGGCAGCGCCGTCGCGGAGCAGAAAATAGGCGTCGGATTTCTTGCACTTCAGTTCGGGCATGGGCACAGGATCGGATTTGGGCGGGGCCGCCTGTCCCCCGCGCAGCAGCTTGCGGGTGTTCTTGCACTCGGGATAGCGGCTGCAGCCGAAATACTTGCCGAAGCGTCCGGTCTTGAGCTGCATCTCCGCCCCGCACTTGTCGCAGACGAGGGTCGGTCCGTCGTAGCCCTTGAGCTTGAAGACCCCCTCCTCGATCACCCAGCCGTCGCAGTCGGGACTGTTGCCGCAGATGTGTAGCTTGCGGCGGGCGTCCATGAGATAGCTGTCCATCGCCGCGCCGCACTGGTCGCAGCGGCGCCGCGCGAGCAGTTCCTCCGCGTTGCCCTCCTCCTCCCCTTCCAGGGATTCCCGGGCCGGCTTGACCGCAGCGGCTTCGTCGCCAGGAATGAGGTTGACCGTGCTCTTGCAGCGCTCCTTCGGCGGCAGCTCGTAGCCGGAGCAGCTGAGAAAGACCCCGGTCCCGGCGGTGCGGATCACCATCGGCCGGCCGCAGGCGGCGCAGGGAATGTCGGTCGGTACCGGCTCGTTGCGCCGCATCTTCTCGCCGGCGGCGCCGAGCTGCTGTTTGAATCCGGCATAAAAAGCGTCGAGGGTCTGCTTCCACTCCGCCTCGCCCGTGGCGATGGCATCGAGTTTTTCCTCCATCGCCGCGGTAAAGCCGTAATCCATCAGATCATCAAAGCTCTCGACGAGGCGGTCGGTGACGATGTCACCGATCTTCAAGGCATAGAAACGCCGGCTGACGAGCTTGACGTAGCCGCGCTCCTGGATGGTGGTGATGATCGAGGCATAGGTGGAGGGGCGGCCGATGCCGCGCTTCTCGAGCTCGCGCACCAGGCTGGCTTCGCTGTAGCGGGCGGGCGGTTTGGTGAAGTGCTGGGTGGGATCGAGTTTTTTCAGTGCAAGCACATCTCCCACTCGCAGGTCGGGCATCTCGGTCTCGTCCTCCTTTTTGGCCGGAGGCAGCACTCGCATCCAGCCGTCGAAGCGCATCACCCGGCCGCGAGCGCGCAGTTCATAGTCGCCCGCCTGGATGGTGATGGCGGTGGTGTCGAACTCGGCCGGTTTCATTTGGCAGGCGACGAACTGGCGCCAGATCAGGTCATAGAGGCGCTCGGCATCGCGCTCGAGTCCGGGGATGGCGCCGGGCACGGCCTCGGTGCGCGTCGGACGAATCGCCTCATGGGCCTCCTGTGCGCCCGCCTTGCTGGCGAAGTAGTTGGGCTTTTCGGGCAGATAGGCGGCGCCGAACTCCTTTTCGATGAAATGGCGGGCTGCGCCGACCGCCTCGGGTGCCAGATGGAAGGAGTCGGTGCGCATGTAGGTGATGTGGCCGGCCTCATACAGGCGCTGGGCGAGGAGCATGGTCTTTTTCACCCCGAAGCCGAGGCGCACGCTTGCTGCCTGCTGCAGCGTCGTGGTGATGAAGGGGGGATAGGGCCGCGAAACCGTCGGGGCATCCTTGCGCTCGGTGATGGCATAGACCGCCTTTTCCAGTTCGGCCATGGCGGTATCGGTCTGGATCTTGTTTACCGGCTTGAAGTTCTTGCCCTTATGCTTGACCACCTGGGCGCGCACCGGGTTCTTGCCGAGGAGGTCAGCCCAGAGCTCCCAGTACTCCTCCGGCATAAAGGCGCGGATCTCGCGCTCGCGCTCGACGATGAGGCGCACCGCCACCGACTGCACCCGTCCAGCTGAGAGGCCGCGGGCGATTTTCTGCCACAACAGCGGCGAGACCATATAGCCGACGACGCGGTCGAGAAAGCGCCGCGCCTGCTGGGCGTTGACGCGGTCCATGTTGATCGCGCCGGGCGCGCTGAAGGCTTTTTGCAGGGCCGATTTGGTGATTTCGCTGAAGGTGACGCGGCGGTAGCGGGCGGGATCGCCGCCGATGGATTCACGCAGGTGCCAGGCGATCGCCTCGCCTTCGCGGTCAAGGTCGGTGGCCAGGAAGATGGCATCAGCGGTCGTGGCGGCCTGCTTGAGTTCGCGCAGCACCTTGGTCTTGCCCGGCAGGATGACATAATGGGCCTTCCAGCCGTTCTCGGGATCGATGCCCATCACCCGCACCAGGTTGCGCTGCTTGCGAACCTCGGCCGAAACCTTCGCCCCTCCCTCCTCTTTGGCCGCCGCACCGGCCTGGGCGGCGCTGGTCGGCAGGTCGCGGATATGGCCGACCGAGGATTTGACAATAAAGTCGCTCCCGATATATTTGTTGATGGTTTTCGCCTTGGCCGGCGATTCGACGATGACAAGCGTTTTAGCCATGAATCGGTCTGTTCCTTCGCTGATGAAAATTATCGTGCAACCATTTGCTCCATCACCCAGCTGGTGCGCGCCGCGCTCGCGCCGGTGGAGAGGGGCTCCGCCTCGCCGCGCAGGGCGGCGACGAGATTTGCGATCAGAGGGTACTGGACGTGCTGCGGCTTGGGGTGAGGATACTCCTGCCGGCCGTGGCGGTTCTCCAGAATGACCGGGATGAATTCGAAGGTGGAGAGGCGGATGATTCCCTCTCTGCCGATGATCTCGATCTCGTCGCGGGCCTGGCCCTCCGGTGCGGCATAGCACCAGCTGCCGCTGCCCGCAGCCCCGCCGGCGTGGCGCCAGCTCGCCAGGACCGTATCCTCAGCGGCGTAGGCGCCGCCCAGATTGCAGGCGTTGGCCCGGATCGAACTGATCGGGCCTAAAAGAAAATCGAGATAATCGAGGGTGTGAGCAGCGAGATCGAAAAACAATCCGCCGCCGCTGATCTCTGGCCGCAACCGCCAGGGGAGACCGCCGCTGACATCGTCGAGCGGCCGCAGAAAACGCACCTGCACAAGCCGCACCGCTCCGATGGCGCCCGCCTCAACCAGTTCCTTCACATGCTGGAATCCCGGCAGGGCGCGGCGGTAATAGGCGACAAAGAGGGGCATTCCGGTCTCATTCTGCACGCGCAACATGTCGCAGCACTCGGCGAAGGTGCGGGCCATGGGCTTCTCGACATAGACCGCCTTGCCGGCGCGCTGGGCGCGGATGGCATACACCGCGTGGCTGGCAGGCGGCGTGGCGACATAGACCGCATTGACCTCGGGGTCGCCGATCAGCTGATCCGCATCGGCATACCAGCGCGGCACCTGATGGCGCCTGGCGTAGTCGGCCGCAAGGGCGGCATCACGGCGCATCACCGCCACCAGCTGCGAGTGGGGAATCCGCTGCAGCGCCGGGCCGCTCTTGACCTCGGTCACATCCCCGCAGCCGATGATGCCCCAGCGGATCTCGTCCGCATAACCGGGAACCGTCATCGCCTAGTAATACCCCATCGAAAAAAATCCCACCCAGTGCTGCAACGAAAAGGGCGCGGTCAGCCCCATGCCGGTTTGCGTTAGGGGCAGCACACCGCCGCTGCAGGTATCGCCATAGCGCAGCAGCCGGCCTTGCAGCGGCGGCCGTCCCGTCTGCGCCGCCAGCTGCGCGACGACCTTCAAGCCGAAGGGGATCGAGTAGCGGCCACACCAGAGGACGTTTCTGGATTGATGATAGTCGCTGCCAGTGATCTCGCCGATGAGGCCGCTGATCTTTTCAGGCGCCAGAATGCCGGTCAGCCAGGTATCGACCAGTCGCTGATCCTGGGCGACCGCACGCGCATGGGCGCTCGAGTCGACCCCGAAGGGGGTATTATTAAAGTCGACGCCATAGTGGTTGGCGTCCGAGGAGATCAGCACGACAAAATCGCGGCCCCACTGCAGATTTTGCTGCTTCAGGTAGGTGCCGACCACACCGGCCAGCACCGCTGCCAGCGAGTCCATCCGCGCCTCGGGCATGGCCGTGACCATAACCGGGGTGATTCGGACGAAGGGATTGTAGTGCTGCAGCCACGGCACAAGGGCCTCGATCGAATGCTCGAGCTCGTGCGCCCGGTCGCTGACCAGCAGCGCCGATTCCGGCAGGGCGCGCTTGAGATGCTCGCGCAGCGGTGAGATCGCCACCTCGCGCCCGTTCAGGCCGCGCCAGGTGCGATGGTTGTCCAGAATCAGCACCCCCTGGGGATCGCCAATCTCCTTGCGCACGCTGCCGTGGGTGAGGCCGATGATCAGCGCCTCGCGGCAGCGCAGCCGGCTGAAGAGGGGATAGTAGATCCGGCCGGCGTAAAGATAGTCGTCATGGGGGGAGATGGCGGCGTTGAGGGGCCCTGGAGGTTGCGCGCCCCTGTCCAGAGTCCCTCCCGCCTCCGCGGCGAGAAAGGCCTCGAGCCGCGCCATCTGGGCAGCGTCCCAGCAAAAACCGATCTCATCCCGCACCGGGCGGACGCTCGTGGGTTCCTGTGCGCTGGCGTTGAGGAGTGCGAACATACCGGTCACCAGAATAACGGTTCGGCGCATTTTGCCTCCGGAATAGAGGGAGTTGGACAACAGTTCTGCGGCGGCGGACTTGACCGCTTACATGAACCATTTTTTCTGGTTGTGGATGACATCGCCGAAAACGCGCATGAAGGCCATATCCTCCTCGCCCAGTGGGCCCTGGCGCACAGCGGCGATGTTCTCGCGCAGCTCGCGCTCGTTGCGCGGGGCCGTCAGCACGGTATGGACGTGGGGATCGGTGAGAACAAAACGGTAGCATTCGCCGGCGGTCGGCACGCGTGCATCTTTGGGCAGCGATTTGGGGCGGCGCACCAGGTAGCTCCAGCGGGTAGCGGTGTAGCTGATCACACCGGGATCGTGGGCCGCAAGGTGCGGAAAGATATCCTGCTCGGCGCCGCGATGGGCGGCGTTGTAGCGCAGCATCAGGGCATTCATCTCGCCGCTCTCTGCCAGTTGACCCAAAAAACGGCGGTTGTGGCAGGAGAGGCCGATCGCGCGCACCTTGCCCTCCTCCTTCAGTTTGAGCAACTCGTCGTGCACCTTTGGCGGGAACTCGGCCGGCTTCATTACCCCCAGAAAGAGAAAGATGTCGATATAATCGGTATTAAACTGGCGCAGCCGCTTCTCGAAGGTTTTACGCACATCCTGGGCCCACCAGATGTAATTATAGGCCCCGGTTGCGAGGACCAACTGTTCACGCCGCGCGGGCAGGATCTCGCTCAGCCCGCTGGCCATCTGGGTATCGATGCCGAAAGCGAAAAAGAAGTTGATGCCCTCGTCCGTGGCGACCTGCACCGCATGCTTGCCTGGCCGGTACGAAGCCGAAAGTCCAAGCGGAGAAACCATGATGCCGGTGCTGCCGAAAGGGCGAAGGGGAAGGGAACTTTCCATACTGCCTCCCGGGTGGGGGATGTCCAAAGCGGTCCGGTGCGCTGCCGGGCAGGAAAGGCCATTCTCCTCTTCCCTGCCGGTCTGCCATCCGTGATTAGCCTGTGCGTTACAAGTTTAAAAATACCCATTCGGCGCTCCAAAATCAAGCGATTCTTGCAGCAGGGTCCCCCCCGAAATCTTGTTCGCACCCGGAATCTGCCGTCCGCGGTTTCAGGTGGGCACCAGAGGGGGGTGGCCCGGCAGCGATTTCAGGTGGGCACCAGAGGGGGTGGCCCGGCAGCG
>DAOQAG010000058.1:3880-10584 GCA_035353815.1 bacterium | reverse complement strand
GGCACCAGAGGGGGTGGCCCGGCAGCGATTTCAGGTGGGCACCAGAGGGGGTGGCGGGTGGGACCCAGATTTTGGGGGGTGTCAAGATTCTTGCATGGCAGCCAGGACCCGTCCCTGCACAAACCGCTGCCCTGCGGAGCGATAAAGGACTTGCTCGCCACGCCATAAAAAGCTATATTTTATCGGATTCGGATGATCATCACGGGACGGCGCAGTCGGCCAGGTCTGGATGAACCCGGGCGCCGGATGGATCAAATCACCCCCGCATACTTTCGGAGAACCACATGAAAAAGTCTTTCCTTACCCTCACCGCACTCTTTGTCCTTTATACCGCCCTGACGGCGCAGCATCTTGACGATGCCGCCCTCGACGAACTGGCGCGCTCCTGCCCGCCGGGGCCGCAATTGAAAGCGGCGCAAAATACCCTGGCGCAGGTGGACGGCAACAAGATCGCGCAAAACTGGGAGAAGAGCAACGGCGTCGATCCCTATTTCTCCCTCCGCCTCAAGGATCAAAAGATCACCGACCAGAAGGGCACCGGCCGCTGCTGGATGTTCTCCGCCCTCAACATCGTCCGCCCGGTGATCGCGCAAAAACTGGGATGCGGCGAGATCGAACTCTCGCAAAACTATCTTTACTTTTATGAGAAACTCGAAAAGGCCAACCTCTACCTCAACGCCATCATCGCCTCGAGGGACAAGCCCGCCAACGACCGCTACGTCGAAAATCTCCTGAAAACCACGGTCCAGGACGGCCAGAACTGGATGGGCTTCACCGGCCTGGTCAAAAAATACGGCGTGGTGCCCAAGAGTGTCATGCCCGAGACCTACAGCTCGTCCAACTCGGGGCACGTCAACCGGGTGCTGAGCATCCGCCTCAAGCAGGCCGCCTTGCGGATCCGCCATGAGAAGGCCGCGGACAAGATCGCGGCGCTGCGCCTCCAGGCGCTCAAGGATGTCTACAAGATTCTGGCGATCAATTTCGGCTTCCCGCCCAAATCCTTCACCTGGCGCTATGAAAACAAGGACAAAAAGCTGGTGCAGCTCGATGCCACCACCCCGCAGCAATTCTACCACGACTATGTCGGCGGCAAGCTGGAGAGTTACCGGGCGATCTATTCCATCCCGACCCTGGAGTTCAACAAAAAGTACGCTATCGATCTCGACCGCATCCTCAGCAGCGGCGAGGACCTCTCCTTCGTCAACCTGCCGGTGGAGACGATGAAGGAGATGGCCAAGACTTCGCTGCTGGACAGCAACGCAGTCTGGTTCGGCTGCGATGTCGGCCAGCAATCCAGTGGCGAGCTCGGTCTGCTTACCGCCCGCCTCTACGATTACGAATCCCTCTACGGGATCGATTTCTCGATGTCGCGCCAGGAGCTTTTCGAGAGTTACAGCAGTGTGCCGAACCACAACATGGTCTTCACCGGCGTCGATATCGTGGATGGCCGGACCAGCAAGTGGTTGGTCGAGAATTCATGGGGGGATTCGCGCGGCAAACAGGGGTATCTCTACATGACCGACGACTGGTTCGATCTCTATGTGCAGGAGATCGTGGTCGATACCCGGTACCTTCCCGCGGAGGTGCTCAAGATCTTTGATTCCAAGGCGATCCTGCTCCCGCCCTGGGACCCGATGGTCCGGATGCTCGGGTATTGAGGAGCACTGCAGCCGGAGAGGGGCGGGAGCCAGAAGGCCAGGAAGCCCGGGGCCGGGATGCCCGTAGCCGGGGCGCCTGGAACCGGGGCGTCCGCGCAATGAAGGGACTAATTTTGCGTCCGGATGACGCACGGGAGCAATAGCGTGAGACATGAGGGATTACTGAGCGATGCCCAGCTCCAGGCTGAGCTGAACCGCTGCGAATACTGCGAGGAGAAACCCTGCCGGGAGGCCTGCCCGGCGCACTGTTCGCCGGCCGATTTCATCATGGCAGCGCGCAGCAGCGAGCCCGCCGACTACCGCCGCGCCGCCGCCCTGATCCTCGGGGCCAATCCCCTCGGCGGGGTCTGCGGCCTGGTCTGCCCGGACAGCTTTTGCATGGCGGCCTGCGTTCACGCCGGTTTTTCGATCCCGATCGAGATCCCGGCCGTACAGGCGACCCTGATCCACAAGGCCCGCCAAGCCGGCCTGCCGCGCTTTTCGCCGGCTCCGGCCACCGGCAAGACTGTCGCGATCATCGGCGCCGGGCCGGCGGGGATCGGTGCGGCGGCGGTGCTGGCCCAGTTGGGCTATGCCGTCGATCTCTACGAGCAGGGACGAAAATCCGGCGGGATGGCGCGGCTGATACCCGGCTTCCGCCTCGATCCAAAGGTCCTGCAGGCGGATATCGATTTTATGCGCTCGCTTGGCCGGATCACGCTGCGCCGCAAACGGATCGACGACCCGGCCGCGCTCCTCGCCTCCTGCGCCGCCGTGATCGTCTGCTCCGGGCTCGAGCGGCCGGTTCCGCTCGTGGTCCCGGGGGGCGAAGCGGCCCTCAGCTGGCAGGCCTTTCTCGAAAGCCGCACCCGCCTGCAGGGTGAGCGGGTGGCGGTGATCGGCGGAGGGGCTGTGGCCGTGGATGCTGCCGTCACCGCCCGCCGCCGCGGCGCCGGCCACGTCGAGCTCATCTACCGCCGCAAGTCCGAGAACATGCCCCTCACCGCCTATGAGCGCGAGCTGATCTTGCGCGAGGGCATCGAGCTCACCACCTGCGCGCGCGTCATGGAGGTGGTGCCCGCCGCCGGCAACGGCGCCGCGCCGCAGGCCGGTAAAGCTGGAATGCGGCAGGAAACCCGGATCGCCGGGCTACGCATCGAAAAGCTGACGCTCCCGCCCGGAGCCTCCCCCGATCCGCGCCATTTCATCCCCGATCCGCAGGAGCCCCCTCATTTCCGCCGCTTCGACCGGGTCATCGCCGCCATCGGCAGCCGCAGCGCGGCGCCGGTGCGGGATATCCCCGGTCTCTTTTACGCGGGCGATCTCGTCCTGGGCTCCTCGACCGTGGTCGAGTCGGTGGCCTCGGGCAAAAACGCCGCCCTCACCGCCGACGCCTTTGTTCGCAGCGGAGAACCTCCCGCGATCCCCAAACCCGCCAAAAGCCACACCATCCTGGCCGGCGGAAGCCTGGAGCCTTCAGCAGCCAAGTCGTCGGGAATCCTGGCCGCTAGGAACCTGGTACCATCTCCAGCCAAGTCGCACGCCATCCTGGCCGGCCGGAACCTGCGGCCAGTGGCCCTCGACTGCGACTTTTTCGGCCGCCGCCTCCTCTCCCCCTTTCTCCTCTCCGCGGCCCCGCACACCGACGGTTACGCCCAGATGCGCACCGCCTATGAGAAGGGTTGGGCCGGCGCGGTGGTCAAGACCGCCTTTGACAATGTCCCGGTCCACATCCCCGGCGGCTACATGTTCGTGCTTGGGCCCTCGACCTACGGCAACTGCGACAACGTCTCCGCCCATTCCCTCGACCGGGTCTGCCGCGAGGTCGAAGCCCTGGTCCGCGAGTTCCCCGACCGCCTCACCCTGGCCTCGACCGGCGGACCGGTGACCGGCCACGGAGTTGCCGACCGGGCGGTCTGGCAGTCCAACACCCGCAAGCTCGAGGCGGCCGGGGCGATGGGCATCGAATACAGCCTCTCCTGCCCCCAGGGCGGCGACGGCACCAAAGGCGACATGGTCTCGCAGGACGCAGAGCTGACCGCCAAGATCATCGACTGGGTTCTGGAATCGGGCTCGGCAGAGATCCCCAAACTCTTCAAGCTCACCGCTGCCGTCACCGCCATCGGCCCGATCGCAACCGCCATCGCGGCGGTGTTCCGCCGCCATCCCGGCAAAAAGGCGGGGATCACCCTGGCCAACAGTTTCCCGGCCATGGCCTTCCGCACAGCCCCGGACCGGCGCTGGGAGGAAGGCGTCGTCGTCGGCCTCTCCGGCGCGGGTGTCCTGCCGATCAGCAATTACACCCTCGCCCGCGTCGCCGGCATGGGGCTGGCGGTCTCGGGCAACGGCGGCCCGATGGATTACAAGGCCGCGGCCAATTTTCTCGCTCTCGGGGCCCGCAGCGTGCAGTTCTGCACCATTGTGATGAAATACGGCTATGGCATCGTCGACGAACTCCATTCCGGGCTCAGCTTTCTGCTGCAGGAGCGCGGCTTCCGCTCGGTGGCGGAGCTGATCGGCTCCGCCCTGCCCGATCCCATCACCTCCTTCGCGGCCCTGAGCAGCCGCAAGATGATCCCGCAGGTCGATGCCGGCCTCTGTGAGCACTGCGGCAACTGCAGCCGTTGCCCCTATCAGGCGATCGTTCTCGACCGCAAACGGGTGCCGCTCTTCGACGCCGCGCGCTGTGTCGGCTGTTCACTCTGCGCACAAAAGTGCTTCGCCGGAGCCCTCTCCATGCGGGAGCGCACCGCGGCGGAGGCGGCCGCATTTCAGGAATAACAAGGAGGTCAATTGGAGCCCCCCCTGCTCATCGACCACGCCACGATCATCGCCCCGTTAGCCCCCGTCAAGGTGCTGCACGATCACGCCCTTCTCATCGAGGCGGGAGCGATCAAGGCCGTCGCGCCCTCTGCAGCCCTCCGCGCCGCAAGTTTCCATGGTCCGGAGCGGGCTGTCGCTCCCGGCAGCCCAGCCGATGTCCGGATCATCGACGCGGCCGGCCGGATCCTCATGCCCGGTCTGATCAATGCCCATACCCACTGTTACAGCACCTTCGCACGCGGACTGACCAAAACCGCGCCCGCGGCATCATTCGCGGCGGTCCTGAAGAATCTCTGGTGGCGGCTCGACAAGGCCCTCACCCTTGAGGACTGCTACTGGAGCGCCCTCGCCGCCCTGCTGGAGTCGATCCGCAGCGGCACTACCACCCTGATCGATCATCATGCCAGCCCTTGCGCGATCCGCGGCTCGCTCGAAGCCGTCGCCCGGGCGTTTCGTGAAACCGGCCTGCGCGGCTGCCTCTGCTATGAAGTCTCCGACCGCGACGGCGCCGCGGCGGCCCGTGCCGGGCTGGAGGAGAACGCCGCCTTCATCCGCGCCTCCCGGGAGCGCGGCGATCCGCGCATCGTGGCGATGTTCGGGCTGCACGCCTCCTTCACCCTCGGCGACGATACTCTGGTGGCTGCGGCCGCCCTCGGCCATGAACTCGGCTGCGGCTTTCATATCCATGCCGCCGAGGCCGCTGTGGATCAGGAGTATACCCTGCGCCAGTACGGACAGCGCGTGATCGAGCGGCTGCACAGGCACGGTCTCCTCGGACGCGGTTCGATCGCTGCGCATGGCGTCCACCTCAATGAGCGGGAGATGGAGCTGCTGGCCGATTCCGGCACCGCGCTGGTCCACAATCCCCAGTCCAATCTCAACAATGCGGTGGGCATCGCCGATCTCACCACCCTCCACGAGAGAGGGGTGCTGACGGGATTGGGTACCGACGCCATGACCACCCGCATGGGAGCGGAGGTGCGCACCGCCCTCTGGTGCCAGCACCTCCTGCACCGGGATGCCGCGGTGGGCTTTCAGGCGGCCTCATCTGCCCTGCTCGTCAACAATCCGAGAATCGCCGGCAACCTCTTCGGCCTGCGGTTGGGCGAGCTTTCTGCAGGCGCCCCGGCTGACCTCATCCTCATCGACTACGATCCGCCTACCCCCCTGACAGAGGAGAACGGACTGGGCCATTTTATCTATGGCATCGCGGAGGCGCCGGTGGATACCACCATAGTTGCGGGCAAGGTGCTCATGGAAAACAGGGAGCTGCGTCTGGATCTCGACGAGAGGGAGGTCCAGGCCCGGGCGCGGGAACAGGCGGAGGCGTTGTGGAGGAGGCTGTAGAGATTCTCTGTTCCCCAGACGGCTGCCCCCCTGCCCCGGGAGCTGCAGCTAAAAGGCTGTAAAACGCCTCTGCTCTCATGCCAGCCGGCCGCAAGCAGAACTTTGTCACTGCCATCCATCCTGAGAAAAAAGGATGAACTTTCAGGAGAGGCCTCCTGCAACGAA
The DNA here is from genome assembly GCA_035353815.1 of bacterium. Classification (GTDB taxonomy): domain Bacteria; phylum Zhuqueibacterota; class Zhuqueibacteria; order Residuimicrobiales; family Residuimicrobiaceae; genus JAKPUX01. Next base: position 4,612 of record DAOQAG010000058.1, on the reverse strand, counting down.
GAAAACTCCTCCTGTGCCAGCATTTCCCTTGCCTTGAATGGTTTTATTTTGTAACATCAATAAAACAGAATTCCCGGGGAGGGATCGCATGGCCGTAAAAGCGCGATCAAGTCACAAGCCGGGCTGGTTGGCGCTTTTTCTGTTTCAGGGCCTCCGGGGGGCCTTACATCAGCCATCGTGCTCATTCATAGCACCTTGATAACCACCGTACTGGTCGTTGCAGCGCCATTCCAGGCAGCGGCAGGCGTCCCCAGCGCCTGGATGATGGTTCCCTTGTGGGCGTTCATGGGTGTCAGCTTTTTGGCGGCTTCAATTATCCTGCTTAAAAATTTGCAGTGACCATTCATTAGAGCTACCTGGCTGAGGATTGATGAAGTATTGAAATCGACCGCGCGCGGGGTTCGTGAGCTCCCAAGCCGCGTTAGGTTCTTGCCTGTACCCTTCAATGGGGTATACGCCTTCACAAAGCTGTACTGAACATGCTTCTAACAGCGCAACACAATTCATCGGACAATACATATTACCAGATCATCAAATAACTGCGATCTCGCAACACGCCATATTCCCGCCTGTGATTTGAACCGGGATGCGGCTGTCAAACTGGTCACGGAGGCATTCACCTCGATGGGCTTTAAGGCGGACACCCTAGCTTTGGGCGAAGGTCCCCAGATCGCGTATAATATCACAGCTGAATACCCTGGGACTACACGTCCCGATGAGGTCCTCCTGGCA
>DAOQAG010000058.1:2195-3780 GCA_035353815.1 bacterium | reverse complement strand
CTGCTCGGACTCGCGGTGGGTGACGCCGTTGGAACAACAGTAGAGTTCCAAGGCCGGGGAACCTTCGAGCTTCTGACCGATATGATCGGAGGAGGCCCGTTCCGGCTTGCGCCTGGTCAATGGACGGACGACACTTCAATGGCGCTTTGTCTGGCTACCAGTCTCATCGAGCAAGATGCGTTCGATGCCCGGGATCAGATGGACCGTTACTGCCGCTGGGCCGATACAGGCTACCTGAGCAGCACCGGGCATTGCTTTGACATCGGTAACACCGTCGCGTCGGCACTGCGAAGGTATCAGCGCGATGGTAATCCGTATGCCGGATCCACCGATCCCCATACCGCCGGCAACGGCTGTATCATGAGGCTCGCCCCCGTCGCGATGCGTTTCTTTCCCCATCTCGATACCGTCGAACATTTCGCGATCCAGAGCTCACGGACAACGCATGGCGCCGAAGAGTGTATTGACGCATGCCGGCTCTTCTCCAGGATCATTTGCCGCGCCCTCCTGGGAGAGCCTAAGGAGGAGGTGCTCTCAGGCGATGCTGGTCTGGTCTTCGCCAGCGAGCGTCTGTCGGCAATTGCACATGCGTTGTATCGTGCAAAGCCGGAGGGGCAGATCCGAGGATCAGGCTATGTGAGCGAAAGCCTGGAGGCGGCGCTGTGGGCTTTCGCGCGTACCGATAATTTTAAAGATGCAATTTTAACGGCGGCGAACCTTGGAGACGACGCGGATACCACCGCGGCCGTATGCGGCCAGGTTGCCGGCGCGTACTACGGCGAAAGCGGGATTCCCGGGCCCTGGCTGGACCGCCTGGCGATGCGCCATGAAATTACGAAACTGGCAGATCAGCTGTTTCTGAAAACGGCAGAAGCGGTCAATCCCCACAATACAGCGGGCGCGTCGTCACGCATGAACACGCTCATGGGGCGTGAGACACAGCCTGATCAGGATACGTAATCCATGTGAATGGAACCCGGCATGAGCTCAATGACGGAAGATCTGAAGGAATTGCAGAGGCAGCTCGGGAAGGGACCCATCCAGAAGGCATACGGCGCCCTTATCTCCTACATCATGCGCCTGCGTACGCATTTCGCAAACAAGTATGGAGATCATATGGTCTCCGGTCTCTGCCAGGGCTACATGGATATGAGCTATTTCGCCATCCTCCCCCGTGCGCTCAGAGACCGCGAACTGAAGGTGGCGGCGGTTCCTCCCGCACATGTCTTGCGCCCGCTACCATAGCCGTCAGGTGCGGACCTGTTACACGATACAAGGTAAAGAGATCATGCAACTACCATTTAGTCTTGAGCAGTTCTTGTCCGTCTTCGTGGCCTACAACACAGCCGTTTGGCCCATGCAAATCGCTCTCATTCTGCTCGCCGTCCTTGCGATCGGATTGTGTTTTCGCGCCCAAGTACCATCGCGGTCGATCGCTGCGATTCTGGGAACACTGTGGTTATGGACGGGAGTGGTTTACCATCTGACATTTTTCCGCACTATCAATCCTGCGGCGGTGGCGTTCGGAGGTTTGTGCATCGCCGGTGCGCTTTTCTTCCTGTACGCCGGCGTGTTCAAGCAGACC
>DAOQAG010000058.1:0-2095 GCA_035353815.1 bacterium | reverse complement strand
ATGCTCATTCTCGCCGGGCTCTGGATCAGGCATAGCGCCATGCAGACCCTGGCTGCTTATTTTACCTACCAGGTCGAGATTCAAGAAAAGCACCGGTTAGTGGAGACCGGGCTGTATCGCTACATTCGTCATCCGGGGTATCTGGGGCAATTGCTGGTTTTCCTCGGCATCGGCCTCGCCATGGCAAACTGGATCACGGTGCTGGGGTTGTTCTTGCCGGTTTTTGTTGCCTTCAGTTGGCGGATGCGGGTGGAGGAAGCCGCGCTGCAGGCGCGTTTTACCGGGCAGTATGAAGCGTATCGCAAGCGGAGTTGGCGGCTGATCCCGTGGATTTTTTAGTGCGCCTGGCCATGTATCGGTACCCAGAGGGGCGAAAAGTCTCCGGGTTGTGTCAACGCGTTGAGCTGATGGTAGCGCGCACGAACAACCGGCGCATCAGCCGCACCAGGATCGGCGCCCGTTATTACTGGTCGGTGAAACGCGGCCAGGACCTCGAACAGTGGGCTGAGGGCGTCACCCTGTTGGACGAGTGGTCTCTCTTCAGCCGCCCCGAGCCGCGGCTGGCCCGTATTCGATGGATCCGCTATATCCCATTCCTGGCAAACGCCTTGCGAATTTTCCACTACCGGTTTGGCCGGACCGCAAGGTGAACAGCTAGTAAATTGAAGAAGGCTATTTTATTCCTTTAGCACCCGATCAGAAGTACGGGATGTGGGTCAAATCCTGCCAGAAGTATGAACATATTTTGTAGACGGCAGAGCCGATAGCCGTTTTCCAGGCTGCCGGCAGAAGGGCTTTGTATTGTCTTTGCCAGCAACATGATCCACCCATGGGCATCTTTTACTGCGAGAAACCTGCATGAAAACAAGGATACAACAACACAACCTGCTTCCAATCAGGTCCCCCTGGCTGATCGCCAGCCGGCTGCTCATCGCTGCCGTGTTCCTGGCGGGGGCCTTTTTCAATGCTTTCGTCACACTGCGCGCTCCCGCCATCGAGCTGGGCCGGCTGATCGACCTCTCCCCGCTGGCCTTCATACGAGACCTGGCGCGCGGCATAGCCATCCCATACGCCACCCCCTTTGTCATCGCTGTTATCCTCTTCGAGATCTCCATGGCCGTCTCCGTCCTGCTGCGGATCAAAGTCCGGCGGCGCGCCTACATGGTCTCCCTTGCGTTTTTCCTGGTGCTGATGCCGCTCATTGGATGGTACGCTGTATCGAATCTGGTCTGGGCCCTGCCGGCACTGGGATTGCTCTGCTACGACCGGCCGGACACAACAACCGCATCCCATGCGCCCTGACACCGCTGCAAAAGGAAGGATCGTTCGCTGGATGGGGCAACGATCCTGAATCCGGAAATCGATTCGGTCATTGGCAATAAAAATAGACAGGATGATCCGCCGATCAGCCGCTTCGAGCTGACCATCCAGGAAGAGAGGATCCATGCTTGATATCTTGCAAACAATGGCGCCGGGTTCGGATTGCAGTTCAAGGGTATGTCAGGTTGCACCCGGACAGGTCAATGAGAGGGCCATGATATGAATGCACCAGAGGATCGTACTGGCACACTCTCCCGTTACCGGGAAGGTCCGCACCAACTCGAGCAGGTCGTGATGCCTCTGGCGGAGGCTGACCTAGACGCCAGGCCTGCCCAGGGCGGCTGGACTATCCGCCAGATCGTCCATCACATCGTCGATGGAGACGACATCTGGAAGATGTGCATCAAGATGGCAATGGGAAATGAAGACGGGGAGTTTGCCCTGGAGTGGTACTGGGCGCTGCCGCAGCAGACATGGGCGGAGCGATGGGCTTATGCCAAACGCTCACTGGACGTTTCCCTCGCTCTCTTCAGGGCGGAAAGGGCGCATGTGGTGCAACTGCTCGAGAGTGCGCCTGAGGTATGGGAGCGTTCGGTCACATTGCGCACACCGAAGGGTGAAGTGGAGCGGGTTCCCGTTGGTTTTGTGGTGCAGATGCAAGCGGATCATGTTGCCCATCACATCGAGCGAATTCATGCTATTCTGGCTGAACGGGGCGGCGCATGACCACAGTACATATCGGAAAGGCAAACCATGAAAAAGATCGATTTTAAAA
>DAOQAG010000057.1:0-22497 GCA_035353815.1 bacterium | reverse complement strand
TCCGCTGTGCGACCCGGAAGTTAGCGGGAAATCAAGGGCATCCGGCTTCCGGTTATTTGACCAGCAGCATCCGGCGCGTCAGAAGACCCTGTGCGGTGGCGAGCTGGCAGAAATAGAGGCCGCTGGCGGCATTCGCGCCGTTCCAGACGGTCGTATAGGAGCCGGCCGGTGCCTCCCCCTCGACCAGGGTAGCCACCTCGCGGCCGCGCAGGTCGAAGACCTTCAGGCTCACCCTGCCGGCGGCCGGGAGCTGGTAGGCGATGGTGGTCACCGGATTGAAGGGATTGGGATAATTCTGCTGCAGGCCAAGTTCTGCCGGCAGGGCACCGGACTTGTCGTCAATTCCGGTCGTGAGCGGGGAGAGCTTGCCGCCGCCGGTCAGGGCTATGGTCGCGCCTCCAAGCCAGGCACAGGAATCGGGACGGTAATAGATGGTATAGCCATTGCTGTTGATATTGGTGAGCGTGGACGATGCGGTGCCGGCCGATTCGACCAGCCGGGTCACATAGGAGGTGCCCGTCACGTTCCAACTGCTGGTGGCATCCAGGGTGAGGGAGAGCGATTGGGCGGTATGGGCCGCATCGACGGCGCCGGTGAGAACCGAGCCGTTCTGCAAGGCGATCGCAGCAGTACTGATCGCATCCACGAGGATATTGCCGGTAAGGGTCTGGGCGCTGGCGGCAAAATCGAGATGCCCTCCGTTTGACCCGCTGTTCCCCCAGCGCGTGGTTGCCGCCGCGTTGATGAGAACCCCGGTGGCGGAGGGCGTCACGGTAACCTCGGAGAGGACGGCTTTGGCATGGGTGTTGGTGATGAAAAAGAGGGCGCCCCTGGTGGCAGCCAGGCTGCCATGGCGCATAATGAAGGTGCCTGTCCCGGTCTCGGCGTCGCCAGACATGCTCTGATAGATCATCACGCCGCCATAGGCATCGACCCCGCCGGAGAGGCTGACACTGTCGAGGGTGACGGTGTTGAGACCCTCGATCACCGCGCCCTCCGAGCCGGTGGCCGAGATGGGCGTGTTGGTGACGGTGATCATGCCGGTCGAATAGATCCCCGGCGAGTCCTTGCCGGTGGTCAGGACCGAGCCGCCGCGGACATTAAGAGTGCCGCCGCCCCGGTCGGTGGCGATGGCGCCGGAATTGGTATTGGTAGTGGTCATGACCACATTGGTGGCCGAGAGAGTGCCGCCGCCACTGGCCATGATGGCATGACCGAGTTGTCCGCTGCAGTAGATGGTGTCGCTGGCGAGGGTGATGACGGCCGCGCCATAGGCAAAGACCCCGTTTGAACCGGTACCGCTGGTCGTGACTTTGCTCCCGGACAGGCTGATGGAACCTGACGAGAGGGCCAGCACCCCGGCATTGAGACCGTAAAAACTGCTGTTGTCACCGCTGGAGGTATTACCGGTAGTCGTGATCTGCGATCGGGTCATGACCAGCTGGCCGCCGTTGTAGACATAGACACCGGACTGGTCCTGTGACGAGGCCCTGATCGTCTGGTTGGCAAGCACGGCCGATCCGCCATTCAGGGTGTAGGCGCCGGAATAGGTGGTGGGAAGCGAGCTGCTGCCGCCACCGCTGCCGCCGGGCGGCGTGCCACCGGGAGGCGTGCCGCCGGGTTGTGCGTATACGCTGAACGAGATCAGCAGCATGACCAGGAGGGCGATTATTTTTTTCATACTTTTATCCTGTCGAGTTTGATCAGGGATTTCCCGCCTTGCCCCTGACAAAGGTTGTTAAATCCTGTCTGCCCACTGCTCGGCCACAACCTTATAATAGACCCCGGCGCTGGCGAAGAGCCAGGTGGCGGAAAAATTATGGACGCCGCGGCAGTATTGGGCCACCAGGGAGAGGCTATGGAGCGGGCATGACCGGTTTTTCATCGGCCTGTTGCTCCCGAGCTGATCGCTTGATGGTGATTACGGAGCCGGACTTAAAGAGAATCGCTCCAGCTCGTTTAACACCGTGAAGCTCTTTTTATTGCGACAGGTCTGCTGCATGCGCAAGATTTTTTTCCAGCGGGGATTTCATCACCGGCAGCGGGAGGGTGGACGACCGCCGGCAGGACGATGGCAAGTGCGGCCGCTGCGACCGACTCTGCCTGTAACAAGCAAAAGGGGCCGGGCGAATTCGCCCGGCCCCTTTTTGTCCAGGTGCTTTGCGTGCTGCCCGGCCCTTCCAGCGTTGCGGGGCTGGAAGGCGGCCGCGGTTCATTTCAACAGCAGCATGCGTGTCATCTTGCTATACGATCCAGCCGTTATTCTGCAGAAATAGACTCCCGCCGGAACCTCTGCCGCATCCCAGGTCACGGCATGCAGTCCCGGTTCCATGAAGCCATTGACGAGCGTGATCACCTCCTGGCCCAGGGTGTTATAGATCTTGAGATCCACCTGGGAGGCTTCAGGAATCTGATAGCTGATGGTCGTGACCGGATTGAAGGGATTCGGGTAGTTCTGGTTGAGCTGATACCCTTCCGGAGCTGCCAAGCCGATATCGGTGGTCTCGGCATACGGCTGACCGAGGCCCCGCGTTGCATCGATGTGGGTCTCAAACTCGACGATCTGGCGCCAGGAGCTCTCAGGGGTCAGAATGGTGAGCTTGATGTACTTGGCGCGCACCGGCTTCGGCAGACGATAGTAGGTCAGGCACGGTTTCTTGATATTGGTCTCGAGGGCAAAGGTGAAGTCGGTGGAAGCCGTGCCGGTGGTGGAGACCTCAATGCGGAAGCGTCTGGCCTGACGGTTGACGTAGCGGTCATCGTCCATCCCGTTGTCGGTCTGCACTCCGAATTTGTTGATCGCATAGGTTTTGGAGTCGCTGAATTCAAAGATGGCATAGGCGGGTGTGCCCTTGACGGTCGCCGTCCCCTCCCAGCCCTCATAGATGCCGTCGATGGCTTTGGACCAGGGCTCGGAGACAAAGGATTCGCTCGATTCGACCAATTTCAGCTGATACTGGTAGAGGCCGTCGATGAAGGTCACGGTGTTGGTCCATCCCCAATCCTTGTTGTAACCGACCACCGCGCCATGCGCCACGGCGACGACATGCTTGTCGCCCGCCAGGGTGCTGGTCAGCGTGGTGGTGTAGACGCCGGGCGACGATTCGACAAAGGGGGCGAAGACGTTGGCTGCCGTGCGTTCGTCCATGCAATAGAAGGCCAGGTCATCACTGGTGTATCCGGTGACGGCCTTGCCGCTGCCGTCCTTGAGGGTCAGGGTGATGGTGGAACCATCCTTGCCATCATTGAGATGCGGCGTGGTGACCGTGATGGTGCTTCGGGTCATGTCGGCGAGCTTGATCTCTTCATAGGCCTCAAATTCCCCGATCTGCGCCCACTTCAACGGCGGGTTGTCGACCACCAGTTTGACAAACTTGGCCGTCACCGGCGTCGCCAGGGCATAGGTCTGCCACCAACCGCCATCCGGATCCCAGGTATCGGGGCCGATTTTGAAGTTACCGTCATGCCGGCCGGTCACTGCGGTCGTCCACTGGGTACCATCGGTGGAGATATCGATGTGGAAGGCGCGCACCCACCGGTCCTTATAGCCGACGCCGGTGTTGGTCATCAGCCGGAAGTGGGTCAGTTTTTTCGTCCGCCCATCCTTGAACGAAAAGATGGCATAGGGCGCAGCCGCACCTGTCGTGCTCAGGGTTGCCGTGCCGTCCCATCCCCACAGATCACCGTCGATGGCGTTGCTCCAGGGCTCATCTTTGTAAGCCGCGGAGGATTCTTTCACCTCCATCACGGTATAGCCGGAGGGGCCATACACTTCGACGAAGGAGCGGTCGCAGCCCCAGCGCAGCAGGGCATCTGCGCCACCGCAGTTTTCGACGTTCAACTGGACATCATGGCGGCCCGGTATCCAGTACTCGGTGACCGGATTGGCATCCCACAGGTGGATGCCGCTGCCACCGAAGGCGCCGACCGCTGCATCCCAATCCCAGCGGGTCGGGCCGTTTTTGCTGAGGTCGGTAAAAGCCACCCGGAGCGGCGGCAGGCCGACGTTGCGGTCCGAATCAAAGTCCGCCACCGGCGGTGTGGCGCAGCCGACGTGGATTTTGACGGGGACCTCGGCCAAGGGAATCTTGTCTCCCATCACGGCAATTTTGAAGCAATAGAGGCCTGCAGCCGTGCCTTCGGGAATGCAGAATTTTACCTTGAACGGCAGGGTCACATCCCCCTTCACGTTGGCGAAACCTTTCGGCGTCCAGCTGACCCAGTCGCACATGCTTTCAGGGTCGACGGAGAGGTTGAGCCAGGCGATGCTGCTGAAGACCTCGCCGATCAGGTTGATGATCGCCGGCGGGATTTTGCTGGCATCGGAGGACTCGAAGTATTTGCCTCCGGTCTGGCTGGCCATGTAGTTGAAGCTTTTAGTGGCAGCAGAGCTGCCGGGGCCGCAGTTGATGGCGACAACGTGGATGCCGGAGCTCGCCAGTTCGGCTACCACCGATTCGAAATCGAGATCGTCGGCGGTGCCGATCACCTCATCGCGGCCGGGATCCGCGCCGTAGGAGGCCGGAGCGTAGAAATTGCAGTCATGCACCGGGGCATCCCCCATGATGACGACAATTTTGCGGGCATCCGCGCGCCAGTTCAGGAACTGGGTTTCATACAAGGCGCGCGTATAGTCCTGCGGGCCATCCTCCCCATTGTAGATATTGAGGTTGTTTATGGTGCTGTTCACGAGCGTAAAATTGGTGGTGATGGCGCGGTCGACCTTGAACGCATAATCGCTGCCACCGCCATAGATACTCGTATACCCGCAGGAGCTATAACTGTGTGGATAATCGACAAAGGAAACCACGCCGAAAGCGGCATCGATGCCCGTACCGGCGATCTGGTTCATGATCGTAAGGGCATCTTCCTTCATGGCATCAATGTCTGCAGACATGCTGCCGGTCAGGTCGAAATTGAAGACGATGTCGCCCTTTTTGATGACCGGACCGCTTTTGAGCATGACCGAGAGATCCCTGGTGATGCAATCTCCCGCGGTAACCGTCAGTTCGATGGTATTGGGCAGGGTTGTCGTGGTGCCGGCGAAGAGCAGAGTGGAGAGTGCGCAGACGATCATGAGTGCGCACCAGAGCGTAACGTTGCGTAGATCCTTCATGGTGGAGCCCCCTTGCTAAGTTTATCAACATCTCGACCACCAGACTGTTATTCAGTCTGGACAAGGCACAAAAATATCCTGCTCATCCCTCCTTCATGAGATGCGGGTGCGAAGCATGGCACGGCCTTTCCACGGCGAGGATTTTACCCCACGCAACATGGAGATCCCCTTGACTGTTCGCGACGAACCGTGTCAGGTCGGTGCAAGGTGAATTGGGGGGGGGGAAAATGTTCTGATCCGGAGTGAGCTGGAAGGTATCTAGGGCTGCATAACCAAGGTTGCAAATGTAAAATAAATTATTGCCGGCAAAAAGTCAAGTACAATTATGAAATTAATAAATATTTTATTTGCGGCTTTCCTGGCGGAGCGCGGTGGAGCGGTCGTGACGCTGTCCTGCGGATTTCCGCCGCCCGGTGCCGGCCCCGGCCGAGGCCGGCGGGTCAGCCGGATCGCTTCCGGGTAAAATAAAAGCCCCTCCAGCAGAGGGGCTTTTTTCTCATCTCGTATTAGTCCGTGATGTTTTTCCACCAGGTGCGGTGCAGGATCAAGGAGCTGACGATCAGCACCCCCAGGGTTTCGAGCATGCTCGCCTTTTCGCGGATGACGATGAAGATCGGCAGGATCACCAGGCTGGTCTGCCAGACGATGCCGACGAGGACATTGAACATGTCGCGCTTGAAATTGGCATCCGAGACGAAGGAGGGATCCATGGCGACGACTCGGGCATGGACGGGCTTCCAGAAGCCCCAGGGACGGACCTGCTTGTAGAACTTGATCAGAATCTCCTCTTCCTCCGGCTTGCTGAGCAGCGTACCAAGGACACTGCCGAAGCTGGAAAGTACCAGAATGACCGGGAAGGAGTAGAGGGCGTTCAGATTGGCGGCGATGGGCGGATAGAGCCAGAGGAACAAGCCCGGGAACCTGGAGAGGATCAGGGCGCTGGCGATGCCGGTGATCATGCCCCAAAAGTAACCGTAGCCGTTGAAACGCCACCAGTACCATTTGAGGATGTTGGCGGCCGTATAGCCTCCCCAGAGGGCGGAGACGATCCACTGGGTCACCTCGTTGATATTGGCGGCATGAAAGCCGAAAAAGATGCCGGTGGCGACAAAGACGAACGAGACGATGTAGCTGAGGGTGATGAGTTTGCGGTGGCTGGCATTGGGATTGATGTAGCGCTTGTAGATGTCGTTGACGACATAGGCCGGGGCGGCGTTGACCGTGGCGGCGAAATTGGACATGAAGGCGGCGAAGAGGCCGGCCAGCACCAGTCCGAGAATACCGGCCGGCAGGAAGTTGCTGAGCACATAGGGCAGAATGCGTTCAAAGTCGATATTGGCGCCCATGCCGACGATCTGCGGACTGAAAAAGACCAGGCCGAGGGCGACGATGCCGCTGATCAGGAGATAACGCGGGAAATAGAGGCAGCAGCAGACGAAAAAATTCATCTTGGAGGCCTCTTTGGGACTGCGGGTGGCGAGGATACGCTGCATGTCATAATTGGGCGCCGGGCCGGCCAGGCTGACGAGAATGCCCTTGAAGAGCATCATCATGAAGAAAATGGTGAAGAGCGAATAGCCGTCCGCGACGATTTTGGTATTGACCGACTGGATCAAGCCGGACCAGTCGAGGTTGAGATTCCAGCCAAAGAAGGGGCTCTTCCAGCCGGCCGGGACGGCAGCGGTGATGGCGGCATTGGTGGTCTTGGACATGGCCACAATGGCGACCGTGACGGAGGAAATGGTCAGCACCGTGAACTGGAGCAGTTCGGTGATGACCACGCTGTACATACCGCCGGCAACGACGTAAAGGGCGGTGACGAGCATGAGAATGGTGGCATAATAGTTGGGCGGCAAACCCCAGGGCAGAAACTGGGCCAGGAATTTGCCGATGCCGGCGAATCCGTAGGCGAGAAAACCGATGACGCTGACCAGGGCGAAAACAACCACACTGATGTGCGCCAGCACGCCGCCGCGCCCGCCGCCAAAACGCGTGCCGATCCATTCAGCGCCGGTCATGACGTTGGAACGGCGCATCCATTTGGACATGAAGACCATCAGGAAAACCTGATTGAAGACCGGCCAGAGCCAGGGCAGAAAGACGGATTTCAGGCCGTAAACAAAAACGACATAGACCAGCCACATCGTGCCGGTGATGTCGAACATTCCCGAGGCATCCGAGACGCCGAGGATCCAGTAGGGCAAGCCCTTGTCGGCGAGAAAATAGGAATTGAGGCCCTTGGAGGCGCGTTTGGAGACGATGAAACCGATCAGTACCGTGAGAATGAGGTAGCTGACGACAATGCCAATATCGAGGGGGGAGAGCGTCATCGATTCTGCTCCTTGTTTGAGGGACCCAGCAGCAGCGGATAATAAGCCGTAATATACATATCGCATTATCAAAAAGCAAGACTGGAATCGGCCGGGCCCGCCGCGGCGGAGCTGCCCGGCCATCGGCCGGAATCCTGCGGTGCCCGCCCCGCTCAGGGGCGCACGCAGGCCTGATCATAGACCAGAATAGTGCGGCGCCCGCCCCGCTCAGGGGCGCGCGCAGGCCTGATCGTAGACCAGAACCATGCGGCGCTCGCCCCAGCCCGATCTGACTTGTTGGTGGATGATCAGCCGCCGGCCCGCTCCCGCGAGGGTGAAACTCTGGCGCTCCGTCATCTCCAGCTCTTGCCCGCCGCGCGTGAAGCGGGTCCGGGAGAGAACCCGCAAGGTATCGCCGCAGGTGCACCACTCCGTGGTGGTCGTCCGCGGCGCCTCCCCCATGAAGGCTTTCAGTTCGCCGCCGTCGAGCGGCAGATGTTCCGTGACGATCCGGTTCGCGCCGATCTCCTCCACCATCACCTGGCGCAGGACGATCTCGGCATCGCCCTGGCTGATGGCGATTCGTTCCGGCACGGCACTGAATCCCGCACCGCCGGTATCGCACAGCTCTTCATCGAGGAGCCACTCTCCGGAAAAATCCGTGCGGTGTGCAGGTGCGGCGGCCGGCATGGGAAGGGGAGGCAGGCTGCAGGCGCTGCGGTAAGGCGCAACCGCTTGCCGGTAGGCTGCATCCTCGAGGCTGAGCACGCGCGGGTCGCGGCTCAGGATGCGGTGCTCCTTTTTCGAGGTGTTGCGCACCATGCCGGCCCAGATGACCCAGTAGGCCCAGCGCGGTTGACGGGCGAGAATCTCCAGGGAGGGGGGCTGCCCGACCTCACCGAGGGTGACCGGCTTGCCTTTGGCCAGAACGACCAGGCTGTCATAGTAGCCCTGGTTGAAATCGCTGCCATAGACATCGAGGGCGAGGAGATCGAGGAACGCGTCGCCGGGGTAATAGTGGGAAAAGTGCATGGCCGGCTGATGCGGACGGTCGACGCTCCACACCCAGAGCAGGTTGTTGAGCTTGTGATGCCGGGTCAGGCGGTCGAAGATTTGCCGGTAGAGGGCAGCGGTCCCTTTGTCGCCGTGCCGGCCGCCCCACCAGAACCAGGAACCGTTCATTTCATGGTAGGGACGCCAGAGGACCGGGACATGGGCGTCGCGCAGCTGGCGCAGATAGCCGGCGATGGTGTCGACCTGGGCGCACCATTTTTTATAGAGCGGCGTGCCGGGTGTCAGCAGCTCGGCAAACTGGCGGTCCAGCAGCTGCCCTTGCACCGTCCGGAGCGATTCGGGGTTGGCGCCCGGGATGGGCGAGAAGGTGACCGGTTCGTCGGCGGTAGGGGGGACGGCATGCCAGCACAGGGTGATGATCGAGCCGAGGCGGTGTTGGCGGATGCACTCCTGCACGATGGCAGGGCGGGCGTGAAAGCTGTCCTTGTCGCCTGCCGCGGCAAATCCCAGGTCACAGCTGAAAACGGCCGGTGTTTTCCCGATATAGGTGGCGGCGAATTGCGTGTTGGTGTCCCGGATCGCGGGATAATTATGCTGCCCGGTCAAGGTGTATTGGCCGGAGAGGCGATAGAGGAGCTGCAGCAAGGCCCTGGCCTCGGGCGAGGCCTTGCGGATGACGGGTTCGGGCACTGCCGGCGACGCCGGCTGCGCCGCGGTCAGGCTGGTGAGCAGCAGGAGCAGCAGCAGTTTACCTTTCATTGTTCTCTCTCCTTTCGGCAGGCAGGGCGCGGTGCGGATCTGGCGGGCAGGGGATCGGCGTTGTCCGTCTCCGCGCCCGGCACAGGGGCGGCCCCGGCGCGGCGGCGATTCTGGCAGCCGGATCTCGCCGGCGTCAACTCACGGTGGAGCCGTTCTGACTATAAGTATAGCCATTCAGGCAGGAGATATCAAGCAAAATTTACGGGAGGCCGGCACTCCAGAACCGGCGCGAATTCGCGAACGGCAGCCCATCGCCTTGCCGCGGAAGATTCGTGCCGTTCTCCGGGACCGGGGAGAGATGCAATTTGCGAAACAGTTAAATATTTCGCAAATAAGAAGAAATATCCCGATGAAGCCCCAGGTTTAATCTATGAAGATAGTTCGCAAAGGGCCTTCCCCTTGCACGCCTCCCGCGATGAGTGGTTTCCTCAGGTGCGCGAGGTCACCCTCCGCACTGCAGGAAGAGCGAGAACCAGGTCCGGTATAAAAATGGTGTCCGTCGATGTTCCGTGCTCAGAGATCGTGCTTCCCTCCACGCAAAGGATGGTGAATGACCGCAGCATGTCCTCATTTGGTGTGAAAACACAACTTTGCTCCCAAATTCTCATCATATTCGCCCGCGGATATCTTAATCTCGCCGGCGCGGAGGCCATTCTCAGGACCCTTGGCCATCCCGCTAGCCGGTCCATCTCCAGGGTTGTACTCGTGGTCGAGGAGGTGACAGCGGCCAACAGCATGGGAATTTCCCGCCTGCACAGCCTTCTGGAGCTGCTTAAAGCCAGGAAGGGGGGACTGGCTCTGGTGCGGGCGAAACCGGAGCTGATCCGGACGTTCCACATTATGGGAATATACAATCTTGCATTCAAGGCGGAAAGTGTCCGCCAGGCAATGGAAATGCTCTCCTGAGGGGAAGGCGAATGCATCATGGAAAAGCATCTGAAAAAGTTTTTCGAGCTCTCTCTGGACCTCTTTTGCATCGCCGATCCCAAGGGGCACTTTGTCGATCTTAATCCCGCTTTTTCGCGCACCCTGGGGTGGTCCCGTGAAGAGCTCCTCTCCCGTTCCTTTTGGGACCTGATCCATCCGGACGACCATCAGAAGACCGCCGAGGAAATTGCCAAACTGCGGCAAGGTTTGCCGGCCCTGGCTTTCGAAAACCGCTTTCGCAGTGTCGGGGGAGAGTACCGGCACCTGGTCTGGAATGTCTTTCCCGAGCCGGGTAGCGAGTTGCTCTTCGCCGCGGCCCGCGATGTGACCGACAAAAAGTTGAGTGACAGCAAGCTGCGCGAAACCGCGGCCAGTCTGCAGCGCCGGATCATGCAGCTGAACGAACTCATCGATACCGGGATTGACATCATCCGTATCGACCAGACAGAGTCTCTGGTGGACCTCGCCTTGCGTCGTGCCACAGCGCTGACCGACGCCTCCCGGGGCATGGTCCACATCAAAAAGCCGGATGGCAGCATGGAGCAGATCGCTTTTCCAGAGGAAGGGTCCCCGGAAAGCGAGGGCGACGCTGATATCATCCAGTCGGGTTTTGAAGCGGTCGGCTCTCAGTATACCTTTATGGTGATCGGCAAGGAGAACCACCAGCCCCACGCGCGTTTCGAAACCGTCGACAAGATGCTCCTGCACCTGATCAGCCAGCAGGTGCGTACGGCGCTGGAAAACCGCTATTTCCTCAATGAGATGCTGGAGAAACAGCGCATGACCCGCGAGATCGAGCTGGCCTCTACCATACAAAAGACGATCCTGCCCTCGATCCTCCCGGTCATCCCGGGGTACCACAGCAGCGGCTTGAACATTCCCTCCCGGGAGGTTGGCGGCGATTATTACGAGATCATTCCGCTCTCCGACGGCCGCAACGCCCTGGTCATCGCCGATGTCGCCGGCAAGGGCATCTATTCGGCGCTGTTGGTGAACAGCCTGCACGCCGCCTTGCATGCCTATCTGGAGAGCGGCATCCCTCTGGAAGCGATGGCGCTGCGCCTGAACCAGCTGATGTTTGACGTCACCACCGCCATGCTCTTTACCACCTGTTTCGTGGCCTTGCTGGATCCGGTGGACGGAAGGGTGGAATATATGAATGCCGGTCACCTGCCGCCCAAGCTGATCCGGCGGGACGGGCGCATCGATATTCCCAATGAGGGCGGGCCGCCGCTGGGCTGCCTGCGCGAAGGCGTCCGCTACACCAGCGGAGCGTTTACGCTGCAGCGGGGCGACGGGCTCCTGCTCTATACCGACGGCGTTACCGAGGCGGTCAATCCCGCCGGGGAGTTCTATCAGAACTCGGGACGGTTCGAGGCTTTGCTGCGGCAGCTGGCCCGGAAGGAGAGGGAGTGCGAATTGCAGGAAATCGTAACGGACGTGCGGGAGTTTACGCAGGCCGAGAGTTTTGAGGATGATATCACCCTGCTCTATCTCCGCCGGGAGGGTTAGCGCAGGAAGATGAGCGCGACGCCGGCCATGGCGATCAGGGTGCCGGTGATGGCCCGAATCGTGGGGCGGTGTCCGCGAACGATCCAGACGAGCGGAATGAGCAGCACGGGGACCATCGCCAGAAGGGTCGCCGCCACGCCGGCCTCGGCGTATTTGACGGCGACGTTGGCCAGCCAGACGCCGAGGAAGGGGCCGAGGATTGAGGCGATCAGGACATAGAGTCCGGCCTGCCTGTCGGTCAGGTAGACCTTCATCGGCGTTACCTGGCGTAGCACCACCGCCGCTATGCCCATCACCAGGGCGGCCGGGACCATGCGCAGCATGGTCGCCGGCAGAGCGCCGATCTCGGTGCGAAAGCCGTATTTGGCGAGGATGACCCCACCGGCCTGGCCGATGGCCGCCAGGATACCCAGAAGAATCCCCTTGAATTTGACCCGCGGATGATGTTCATCGCTCGCCTCGTTGACCACCCAGAAGATGCCGGTGAAGGTGATGGCGATGCCGGCCAGTCCGGTCATGCTGAGATGTTCCCCGAGGAAAAACCAGGCGAAAGCGGTGGTGAAGACCGGCGAGAGCGAGAGCAGCAGGGTCGACAGCCGCGCGCCGAGGATCACCAGCGCAGCGAAAAAGGCGCTGTCCCCGAGCGCCAGTCCCACCACGCCGCTCAATCCCAGCCAGAGCTTTTGCTCCCTGCTCGCCGCGACCGGGAAAAAGGTGCCCTCCTGAACCAGCAGCGTCACCCCGAGAAAGAGGCAAGCCAGGATCAGGCGCATCAGATTGGTCTGAAACGGGCCGGTGCGTTTGCCGACCGTTTCGAACAGAATGGCCGTGCTGCTCCACAGCACCACGGCGATCAAGGCGGCAATTTCACCCTGATGGGGCAAGGTTTACTCCTTTATGCGGCGAAGCCGTGCGCTCCGTGAACTCTATCCAGCCGAATCGTTCAATATAGCGAAAATAAATCCCGGAAGAAAGATAATTCCGCCGTGCCGGGGCGCATGCACGGCCGCAGCGGCATGCCACGCTCTTGTCGAGTGCAAAAAGGCCTTGCAAGTCTGGGGCAAATGCAGTACAATGAGGATGCCGGAACCGTAACAAGGGATGGAGCAGGTGGATGCATATCATCGTGGATGGTTATAACGTGCTGCTGCGCGGCTACCATCGCAGTCGGGTGGCGGCCGCCGAGCTGGAGCAGCAGCGCGAGGCGGTGATCCGCAAGCATGCCGGCTATGCCGCTTCGAGAAGCATCCGGATCACCCTGGTGTTCGATGGCCAGGAGGGGGTGGGTCCCTCTGCCGGCAGCACCGGCGGCAAGGTCAAGGTGCTCTTTTCCCGGCCGCCCGAAAATGCCGATGCGATGATCAAACGGCTGGCCCAGACGCAGAAACAGCCGCGGGACGTCGTAGTCGTTACCTCCGATCAGCCGCTGGCGCGCTTTGTGCGTTCCTGCGGCTGCCAGGTGCTCTCTTCCGAAGCCTGGCGGCAAAAACTCGAGCAGGGCCGCGACGAGGATCTGCAGGAGAAGCACGGCGGCGTCAACGATCTGGATCTCGATGCTTGGATGCAGCTCTTCGGCGAAAACTAAAACGGCCTGCCGCCCGCCAGACACAGCCGGAGCGCGATGCTGTTTTTTGGCCTTCTCCGCTTATTCGATAGCCCAAACCTGGACATCGCGGCCGGCGATTTCCTGATGCAGCTGCAAATCGCTGCCGTGCGCCGTGGCCCGGGCGGTTTGGCTGTGCACCAGCTCCCGCAGAGTGTAGACCCCCGATTTCATCACCCGCAACTGAATCCCGACCTGCTGCACCGCTTCGCTGTGATTGATCAGAAAAAGAAGGTACCCTGTCCCCGTGCGGCGCAGGCGGATCTCCACCGGGGCCTCCTTGTTGCCGTCGTGCGAACTGGTGAAGGGGCGTTCGATCCCGCTCCAGGCGAGCAGGTTCTGCATCAAGCGCTCGTTGGCGTTCGCGGGCTTGAGCTGATTGGCCATGCCGAGAAAGGTGCCGATGTAGAGGGTTTCGCCCTTGCCATAGCTCGACGCGGCCAGGGCGGGCGTGCCATCGGCGAAGCGGGCGAGCACCCGGCTGTGCGTCTCCGGCAGCGGGGCCAGCGATTCGGCGAAATTGGCGCCGAAGAGGGTGTCCGCCGCGGTCAAACCCTGCAGCAGGACATGGGCCGCATCTGTGGTCCGCAGCAGCGGCCGCTCCTCCATCCGCACCGAGCTTTCGCGCACGCCGAAGATCCGGTCCAGCCCCATCCCCGGAATGGCCGGCATGGCATAGCCGCGCTCATCGTTCCAGGCCAGGCGCGCTTCGCTGACGGCAAACCCACCCGCTGCGATGAAGGCTTGCAAGCCCTCGGCTGCCTTGGTGGTGAACATCAGGGGATAGGGGACGATGATGAGCTTGTAGCCGGCCACATCCCCTTTTTCGAGATCGCGGCGATGGATGAAATCGACGGGGATATTGCGCTCGGTGAAGAAACGGTACCAGCCGATCAGAGACTGCTGATGCAGGTCGGTGGTGACGGTGCGCTGCTCGCCGCCCACCATTTGCGTCAGGGGATTATAGACGATGGCGATCTGCGCCGGAACCGGTTTGGAATCGAGGAGCAGCTTCATGTTCTCCGTGACGATCCGGGCGGTCTTGCCCGCTGCGGCCGCCCGCTCGGTCACGCTGCCGTCGAGGTTGATCAGCCCGTAACCGCCCGATTCATAGCCCGAGGACATGGGATAATAGGCATAGATATTGATCGCCCGAGCCCCCTTGGCCAAAGCCGACCACATCCAGATGCGATGGTCCTCGGGGGTGATGGGATTGCCGATATTGAGTCCGTAGGTACCCTTGCCCGCCTGCATCTCGCCGACGTAAAAACCGCCGTTTTTCTTGTTGGCGCTGCGCGAAAAGTCGACGGCCACCTGATACTTCCACAGCTCCCAATGGCTGGAGGGGTGGTTGTGTTTGGGATAGAGCGAGGTGCCGTAGAAATCGATCTGCTCGGCCATAAGAAAATCATCGGTCGCCCCGGCGCCGACATAGGGTGAGTAAAAGATCGAGGGGACGGCGGCATGCGAGGTGATCACATGGATCTCGTCCGCTTTGCGGATGGCCTCGTAACGCAGCCGCAGATCGTGCGCCAGTTTTTCATAGATGAAATTCTTCCAGTCGATGAAATCGGTATAGCTGAGGATGGTGCCGAAGCGCGGTGCGCTCACCTCGCTCCAGTCGGTAAAATTGCGGTACCAGGCCTGATTGAGCGCCGCAAGGGTGGTATATTTTTTCTGCAGCCAGTCCCTGAAGACCTGCATGGTATTGGGGCAATAGCAGAAGGTGGCATTGGGGACGTAATTGATGTAGGCCCAGTTGATGATATGGGGTTCGCTCCAGAGATCCCAGCCGTAAAAGTTGGGGTGCTGCATGGCGGCCCGGGCGGTGGCGGTGAAAAATCCCAGGACCGCTTCCTGGACGCCGGGATGGTCGGTGCAGCAGCCTGGTGCGGATTGGGGCGTCACCTTGTCGCCGCTCTGGGCTTCGAAGCGGCCGTCGGGGAAACGCCGGGCGACCCAGTCCGGGGCCGAGTCGACATAGATCTGGCAGATGACGCGCAGTCCTTGCTCGCGGGCGAGTTCGCAGAGCAGGTCGAGGTTTTCAAAATGGTACTCGCCCGGCCGCGGCTCGCAATGCGCCCATTCGACCCAGGTGCGCACGGTATTGAAGCCCAGGGATTTGATCTGGGCCAGGTCGCGACGCCACTCGGCCTGCGATTGGGGCGTCAGGGTCGAGAGCATCGGCGCCCGCGCCGTGCCGCCGCTGTACCAGACCGAAATGGGGAGAAAATCGGAGGAACGCTGAAATCCCTCCTGGGCCACCCCCAGCGTCGTCAGCAGCAGCACACCTGCAATGGCCAATACCTTGCGCATGTCATCACTCCTTTTGTCGTGCCTTTCTTCTCTTGTTCTTCCCCCGCTCAGCCGCTGCGGGGCATGGGGGAAAACCGGGGACGGTGTCGCGAGAGCGGGGCGATCCCATGCAGGATGTTACAAAAATCGGATCATATTTACAAGCAAAAAGGCGAATGAGGACCGGCCGGCTGTTCTGCAAAATCGCTTGATAATGGAATGCAGATTGGCTAATTTACCGTTGAACCGGGTATACAAGGGGATGACCCCGGCGCCGCCATGCCCCCCGCTCCCGCGATCGACGCTGCGCCTCCCCGCTGCGATGTTGGATCCTTGGCGATCTCCAACAAGGAGGCGCACCAGGCGCTGGAGGAGCCACTGCGCCACCCCGCTTCGACTCTGTGGATCCTAACCCCCTTTGGAGATGCTGCCATGCTGAGAAAAGAGGTCCGTCTGGTTATCCTGATGCTGCTCACCGTTGCCGCCCTGCTGCCTGCAGGTACGGAGATTATCGCCCACCGCGGCGCCTCCGGACTGGCGCCGGAAAATACCCTGGCCTCCTTCACCCGGGCGGTTGAGATCGGTGCCGGCTGGTTCGAACTCGATGTCTGGCTCTCCCGGGATGACTCGCTCATGCTGATGCACGACGAGTCGGTCGCGCGCACCACCGGAAGCAGCGGCACGATTCCCACCCTGACCTATGCGCAGCTGCGCGCCCTCGACGCCGGTTCCTGGTTCAGTCCCCTTTTTGCGGGAGAAAAGATCCCCACCCTGGGCGAGGCCCTGGACCTGGCCGTGCACGCTTCCTACCCGGTCGGAGTGGTAATCGAGATCAAGGGCAGCAATCCCGCGATCGTCGACAAGGTGGTGGCCGCTGTGCACCAGCGCGGCCTCCAGGAGCGCGTGATCATCAGCAGCTTCGATTTCGGCCACATCAGCAAATCCCGGCTGCTCGATCCCTCCATCGCGGTTCAGCTCTTCGGCGATATCTCCCTGGCCCAGATCCGTCAGGTCGCCGCCATCGGCGGGGCATGGGTCGGCACCAACGGCACCATCACTACCGCCCTGCTCGATTCGGCGCACGTCCGCGGCATGCGGGTGAACAAATGGACCGTCGACAGCGCCACGGAGATGACCACGCTGATCCATCAAGGCGTGGATGCCATCACCACCAATTACCCGAATATCGCCAGGGCTCTTCTCGACACGACACCGCCGGGCGAGGTCGTGCTCCTGGCGCCGCTGGTCGAGGAAACGCGCATCGGCTTGAGCTGGCTGCCGGCGCCGGATCCTGAAAGCACCTCCATCACCTATGAGATTTACCGCGACACCAGGGCCCATCCCGAAACCCTGCTGGCGACGGTAACCGACACGACCGCCTATATCGATGATACCCGCCGCGAATCGCAGCAGTACTTTTACCGCATCCGGGCCAGGAATGTCGCCGGACTTTATAGCCCCGGCTTTAGCAATGAGGTGGAGGCCACCACCGCGCCGGACCTGCAGCCGCCCAACATCACCGCGGTTCAGGCCTATGGACGGGCCGATCAGGTGGTGGTCCGCTTCAACGAGCGCATCGAAAAGACGAGCGCCGAACAGGCAGCCAACTTTCTCATCGCACCCGGCATCACGGTCACCGGCGCCCGACTCGCCCTCGACTCGCTTTCGGTCATCCTCGTCACCTCACCGCTGACGGACGGGAGCGCCTATACCCTGACCGTCACCGGGATCACGGACCAGGCGCTCCATCCCAACACCCGTGTTGAAACCGAGACAGTCCCCTTCACTTATCAGGCCTATCTGCCCGGACTGGTCGCTGCCTGGGATTTTAACGAGGCGGAGGGCACCACCCTGCCCGATCACTCCGGCAATGCCAACCACGGTGCCCTGCAAAACGGCATCACCTGGTCGGGCGGGCATAGCGGCAACAGCCTCCGCTTCGATGGCAGCGACGATTACGTTCTGGTGCCTGCCTCGCCCTCTCTCGATCTCAACACCCCGGCGGTCACCCTGTCGCTCTGGACCTGGATGGACTATGTGCCGAACACCCTCCCCGGCGCGTTCGGTCCCCTCTACGATTCCGAGAGCGATACCTACGTCCTGTACGAGGACAAGGGCATTCACGAGCTGCGCTTCAAGGTGACCACCACGGTGAGTGCGGAGCGGCCTGGCATTCGCAGCGCCGACCTCGCCGCCGGCGAATGGATCCATCTCGCTGGAGTATATGATGGCGCCAAAGCGATGATCTATCTCAATGGCGAACTCAAGGACAGCCATCCCCTGACCGGAACGGTCAAGGCGGGTCAGATCGCTACCATCGGCAAGACCGGCGGCGTCTATTTCAAAGGCCGGATCGACGACATCCAGATCTTCAACCGTGCCTTGAGTGCCGACGAAATCCGCTTTCTCGGGGGGCGCGGCACGCTCATCAATTCAGTGGCGGCTCCGGCGCAGCAACCGCAGTTGTTCAACCTGCAGCAAAATTATCCCAATCCTTTCAATCCGGCGACCACACTGGTCTATGTTCTGGCACGGAAAGCGACGGTCGAGCTGGCCGTCTACGATCTGCTCGGCCGCAAGGTAGCGGAGCTGGTGCGCGCTACCCAGGGCCCGGGCACCTACCAGGCCACCTGGGACGGCACCACCCTGCAGGGCCTGCCTGCCGGCAGCGGCCAATATTTTGCGCGGCTGACATCGGGATCCCTCCGGGCGGTGCGCACGATGCTGCTGCTGCGCTGAGCGTAAGCCGGTCACAGGCTGGGCTGACCGTTCATGAACAGGATGCACTGCGCCGCAGCGACGGACCGCGTGCCGAATGGCTTGGCGCACGATGCGCGGAGAGGCAAGCGCGTTATGAATCTATCCAGATCATCCAGGGTGAATCCGGCCGTCCGCCGATTTCTCCTGCCTGTATTCTTTTTGCAGTGCTATTTGTTTTCCGCAGCGCTGGCCCAGGGGTATTACAAGGATATCTTTCTCGATGGGGGTGTTTCTATTGGATACTTAACGATTCCTGCGATAGATTCATTGCATCTGAGCATGGAGTATCTCAATACCGAAGATCCGGTTCTGCAGCGTCGGGTATTGATCTCCAATGCGAATGATGAGAACGGCGTATTGCTTTACCCCGATGGCGAACCGAGATTCCGGCTCTTGTATACGTTCGGCGGTTCGTCGACGTATCATGGCTATTCTTTAGGGGAGGAAGGGCTGCAGAGAATTCGGGAGTTCTATTTCAATGGAGGGAGTTATTCCGGGTCATGCGCCGGCAGTGCTATTTTCAGCACGGGAAAAGATGGTCAGGTGATGGATGTGTATTATAAAATATGGCCCGGGTTTGTTCACCAGTTCGATAACGGTCACTGGTTGTTTCTGGATCATCATATTCCCCAGGACTCTCCGCTGCTGAGATATCGGGATTTTGGGGACGATTTTAAAATTGAAAAAATCAGATATGGTGGCGGCCATTATGCCATCCAGGATGAACATATGCCCAGTAATACCGAGGCCTTGTTAACTTATGACTGCCCGGAATACGAATTGAATCATCACATCAGTTGTTGGGCATACAAGGCATCACGGCAATCCGGCCGGGGCGTGGTCATCGGCAGTCATCCGGAGTGGTGTGAGAATGACGAAGGCCGTAAACTAATCGAAGCTATCTTCTTGTACGCCCTCGATGGAACCGGCGATATCACGCTCAAGGGAACTCTGGAAAACGGAAGGGCCCGGCAGATGAACAAGAACACCCGGGAGAACGATCCGGCGTTTGCCAAAATCGGTGACAAACAGTACCATCATTTTTTGGTGTCGCTTCCCGTTCCGGCTGAAAAAATGACGATATCCGTTGATGGAGAAGACGTATATCCCTTCAATCTTTATGTGAATCACAACACCTGCGCCTACGCCGGTCATGCCCTGCTATCGGCAACGCAAAATGGCTCAGATAAAACGATCGTGATCGCGCCGGTGCAAGCAGGGGATTGGTATATCGGGATTGAATGTGCGGCCACAGTCGAAGCGGCTGAGGCCGAATTCGGATATGAATATCTTGATAATTTAAAAGTACTGAATGGTCTGGAATATTCCATCAAGGCTGAATGGGAAATAGCCCGGAGCTCCCCCCAGGAAATGGTGCTCTATCAAAATTACCCCAATCCCTTTAATCTGCAAACCGGGATTACTTTCGGATTGCCTGATCGCACTCAAGTGCTGATAAGAATATTCAATCTGCAGGGTGAATTGATCGACGAACTGGTCAATGATTCCCGCGATTCCGGGTACTATCAGGTTTTGTGGAATCCTTCCGGCCATGCATCGGGTACCTATTTCATTCAGATGCAGGCCGGTGGCCATGTGCAGACCCGGAAGTGTCTGCTGCTCAATTAACCGGACAACATGACGGCCCGCATCGTGCCCCTCGAGATGATCGCACCGGCCCGAATGCTCAGACGCCTCCCTTTTCCCGGAACCCCTGAATCGGCGGCCTTGTGCTGCTGCCAGAGACCAGGTTCTGATCTACCGGCTGCACGTCAGATTTCCGCGTTGCTTCTCCTGATCACCAGCCCTTACACCATCCCCCAAACCCTCGCACGCACCTGTCCGTAGGCCCTACCTGGCCTCGTCGCGGACGCGGCGCACCGTGCCGTCATCACTGTGGTCGCGGACACGGGAGTGAAGCTCGGCAAACATGCGGCGCATGTCGCGGATGCCGCCGGCGACGAACCAGACCACCACCACACTTGAGATCGCGACGCCGATGATCAGATAGAGGTACCAGAAGCGCATCCAGCCGAGATCCGAAATCGGACGGGTCACCGCCAGAATCGTGCCGACGACGAAGGCTACGAACCAGATGAAGGTCCAGATGTAGGTGGCGATGTAGATGATCTTGTCCCCGCGGGTGAACAGCTTGCCCATTCCCAGCATCTTCCAGCCCTTGACCGGCTCGGCGGCCTGCGCCATCGCGTCTTCCTGGACGGCATGCTGGCCGCGGTGGAGGAGATGATCCATGTCAAATGCGCGTTTCGGTCCGAGCAGCGAGACGAGGATATAGATCAGAATCGCACTGGCCATGGCGAGGAACCAGAAGACCTGGCCGTTGATCACCCCGAGCGCGGCAAGAAGGGGGAAGCGCTCCCCTGCGGCGGGGACGGCCTTGAGGATGGAGGGTATGACCGTTCCGCTCACGGCAACGACGGAGCCGGTGATCATCGCCGCCCATGCGGCGGCGGTGGTTCCGCGCTTCCAGTAGAGGCCGCCGATGATGACCGTCCCCGAACCGCCGGCGTAGATCGCGCCGGTGACCGCGAAGAAGAGGAGGATGTACTGGGTCTGGCGGAAAATATTACTGAAGGCGAAGACAAAGAGGGCGACGCAGGCAATCGAGAGGCGCAGGATGTTGATATGCTGCTTCGGGGTCAAGGGTTTTTTGCGCAGCGGCATGACCACATCCTGAACGAAGATGCTGCCCCACGAGTGCATGTAGGATTCGAGCGTGCTGATGGAGGCCATGAGCATCACCGCAACGAACGCCCCCATCAATCCCTTGGGGAGCAGCTGCGTCAGCACCAGGGGCACGGTGAGCTGGCTTTCGATCACCTTGTCGCCCACTCCGCCCAGTACCTTGTGGACGTTGGCCGCCTTGCCGATGAATTCGGGATGATGCAGCAGGGTGTAGGCGGCCACAGGGATGAAGAGCAAAAAGATCACCTGGGGGATGCCGCGCCAGTTGGAGAGCACACCGGCCATTTTGGCCTCGTGGGCGTTCCGCGCCGAACTGTTAAAGCCCTGGGTGCCCTGCCAGGACAGGACGCTGTAGATGGCGCCGAAGACGCCGATAAGGAAGAACCAGAAATTGAAATCCTTGGCCTGACTGGTCTTGTAGGGATTGAGCAGCGAAGCGTCCACCGGAGCAGTCTGCAGGCCGGTGAAGAGTTGGTCAAAGGAGAAAAGGGTGAAAAAATAGAGAATGATCAGGACAAAAATGATATTGACAAAGGCCCCCTGGATGAAATCGGAGATGATGATCGCGACCTGTCCGCCGGTGAAGACGAAGTAGAGCGAGATGCCCAGGAGCAGGGCGACCGTGAAGGCAAAGGTGGAGATGGGCAGGCCGAAGAGCGAAAAGGTGTCGGGGAGGCCGCAGAAATAGATAAAAAAGCGCGCCTCGACCGCCGGAAAGATGCCGAAATTGATAATGCCGGCGGCGACCCCGAGAGCGCCGGCAAAGATGCGGAAATTCCTGCTGTAACGCATCTCAAAGAACTGGGCCATGGTCATGGCACGGGTCTCGCGGAAGCGGTAGACCACCCAGCCCGAGACCGTGATGAAAAGGACCACCACCCCCATGGTGAAACCCCACCACGTCATGGGAAAGCCGGCCTGGTAGTTCATCTCGAAATTGGCAATGACCGTGATCGCCCCGAGAGCGGCGATGCTCTGCGAGACGCTGATGAGGTAGCGGCCGGCCGTACGCCCGGCGGAGAGATAATCGGCGACACTGCGCATGAAGGTGCGGCTGGCATAGACGCTGGCGAAGATAAAGGCGACGACGACAGCGACGATGCCCCAATCCAGCACGGTCAGATTCATAGGCGTTCCTTTCGCGGCGAGGTGAGCATGGCCCGCAGGCGCAACGGCGGCCGACGGCGGTTCGATGGATCAAACATCGTTAAAATAGGCAACTGTTGGTTTTTTGTCAAGAAAAATTATCATGGTGCGGGAGGATGGGATGAAGGAGATGAGGGGATGAGGGGACGCGGGCAGGCGGAGGGCGGCAGCGAGGTGGGAACGAGAAGCGCAGGCTGGCGCGGCAGGCGGAGGGCGGCAGCGAGGTGGGAACGAGACGCGCAGGCTGGCGCGGCAGGCGGAGGGAGCCG
Organism: bacterium; assembly: GCA_035353815.1. Classification (GTDB taxonomy): domain Bacteria; phylum Zhuqueibacterota; class Zhuqueibacteria; order Residuimicrobiales; family Residuimicrobiaceae; genus JAKPUX01. The sequence goes on along the minus strand of DAOQAG010000057.1, from coordinate 81 downwards.
GAATTGGCGGCAGCGAGGTGGGAACGAGATGTTTTAGCCGGTGGGAACGAGATGTTTTGGCCGGTGGGAACGAGATGTTTT
>DAOQAG010000056.1:10160-22649 GCA_035353815.1 bacterium | reverse complement strand
CCCGGCCCCGATCCCGGTTCTGATCCCGGTCGCGTCCCTGATCCTGGCCCCGATCCCGGTTCTGATCCCGGTCGCGGTTCCGGTCGTGTCCCCGGCCGGAGCGGGAGTAGCCATCGCGATCATGAAACCGGCTGTCCATCCGTGCCCGCTGCCAGTAGCCGGGCATCCAATCCCAACCGTAGCGGGTATGCATCCAGCGGCCGTCCACCCAATCCTGCCCGGCTCTCGGCTTGATCCAGCGTCCCTCGATCCAGACGTAGTGCCCATCATGCCAGTTCCAGTAGCCCTCGATCCAGACACCGAGATGGAAGGGGCAAGCCGGCCGGATGACAACCCTAGGCGCGGGCGGGGCGATCCTGATATGGCGGTGCTGCCCGCTGCGGGCAGCGGCATTGGTCATGGCACCGGAAAAAAGGAAAACGGTGAGTGCGGCCATCAGTATAAAAGTGAAGCGTTTCATACGAACCTCCTGTTCGGTTTGGCGGAACCCGCTCACGTCATCGGGAGCTTCCGCGTGCTCTGACCCTGCTTTTGCAAGGGAGATGCCAGAGTTTGGCCGGGCAGGCGATGTTTTTTTAACACTTTATTTAAATTATAGTTATAATTTTATTGGAGTCAGAAGAGTGCCGCCCAGGTGTACCCAGGGGTACATCCCGTGTACCCTCGCGTGCACAAAAGCTGGCGGCAGTGGGATGGGAGTCGCAGGAGCGGCGAGCCCGGCAGGAAGCCAAGCAGGCATGGCAGGAATCAAAACAAGCAGTTGCAGGAAGCAAAGCAGGCGGCAGCAGGAAGTAAAGCAGGCGGCGTCAGGAAACAAATCAGGCGTGGCAGCTAACAAATCAGGCGGCAGCAGGAAGTAAATCAGGCGGCAGCCGCGAGCAGGGCAGCCGCTCAGTGGGGAGCGGACTGCCCATAGTAGGCCGCGGGACCGTGCTTGCGCTGATAATGCTTGTCGATCAGCGCCTGGGGCAGGCGCGGCGTATCCGGATTGATCTGCAAGGTGAGATAAGCCATCCGGGCCAGCTCCTCGAGAAGGACGCTGTTCTGCACGGCTTTTTCCGGCGTCTTACCCCAGGTGAAGGGGCCATGCCCGGCCACCAGCACCATCTCGACCTCTTGCGCCGGGATAGCGGCGAAGGTCGCGATGATCTGCCGGCCGGTCTCGGTCTCATAGTCTCCGCCGATCGCGGCTGCACTCATGAACTCCGTGCAGGGGATATCGAGATGCAGCGAGTCGGCATGGGTGGTGCCGAGGAGGGGGATCGGCTGCGCCGCCTGCGCCCAGGCAACGGCAAAGGTGGAATGGGTGTGGACGATGCCGCCCACACCCGGGAAGGCCTGATAAAGGACCAGATGGGTTTTGGTGTCGGAGGAGGGGCGCAGCTGGCCCTCGACCACCTGGCCCTGCAGATCGACGACGACGATATCCTCAACCTTCAGGGTATCATAGGGAACCCCGCTCGGCTTGATGGCGATGACACCGGCCACGCGGTCGATGGCACTGACATTGCCAAAGGTGTAGATCACAATGCCGTGGCGCGGCAGCTCCATATTGGCCGCATATACCCGTTCTTTCAAGGCGGTAAATTTGCCCATATACCTCTCCTGTTCGTCTATTTTCCGCTAAGCTTGAATCGCCGCGAGCCAGGCCGTGCCTTTTTTCTGCAGCAAGGCATAGAGCACGCCATCGGCCAGGAGAGTGAGCCCGGCAACGGCGGCTACCAGGGTCCAGCCAAGACTCCCGTGCTTGAGCGCCAGCCAGATGCAGCCGGCGCCGAGCAGGCCGCTGATGGCCATCAAGGCCATGATGTTCATATTCTGCTTCACAGCGCGATACTCGTTATCCCAGACCAGTTTGGGGAAATGGATATCCAGGATCAATCCCGCCAAGACGGGCAGCAGCATGGCCGGCAGCGCCAGCAGCATGCCGGCACCGAGAATCGCCGCCGGCATGTGAAAGGCGATGCCGACGGTCGCCAGGAGCAGCAGCAGCCCGGTGCAGGAGAGCAGCCAGGCGACCGCCAGCTTGGCCTGGATCAGCACCGTAGCGGGGACCGGCAGGTATTTGCTGACGAAGAACTGGCTGCCCTCGCGCGAGATGCCCGAGGCGCTGGCGCCGCTCGTACCGGAGATGAAAAAGCTGGCGCCGAGCATGATCAGCAGCAGGGTGTTGGCGGGAAGCCCTCCGCTCAACAGCGTGCGCAGCCCCTCGATCTCCTTGGGATCGCCGCTGCTTCCCATGAAAAGGAGCATCACCGGCCAAATGAAATTAATAAGGACGCAGTTCATGAAAAAGGCCGGTGTGCGCACCAGCAGGCGGATCTCCTTGAGCATCAGCGCCCGCAGCGGCCGGTTCGAACGGCCGGTCTCGGCCAGTTCGGCGCCGGTCAGGGCGCGGCGCGGGGCGAAGATTTCCGAGCCGCCGATCGCGCCGCGGAAATAGAGGGCGCGGCCGGCGGCCATCATCATCAGCACCGCCAGGGCGGAGAGCAGCAGGAAAATCAGCAAATAGAGTCCCCCCGCGGCGGGACCGCTCTGCAGCAAGCCATAGACGGCGAATTTGACCCCCGGGAAAAGACGCATGCCCAGGTCGGCAAGGCTGTTCTTGCCCTCCTGCAGCATGCGGACGATCTCCTCGGGCTTTTTGTTAACCATCACCTTTTGCATGAGATATTGCAGTCCGAGCGCGGCGGCCAGTCCGAAGCCACCGGCCCAGATGCGGAAGCGATCCTTGTGCCGGGCGACCGAGGAGTAGCTCATCAAAACCATCGCAAGCAGCGAGGCGAGCACGAGCGGGATGACCGGCAGGCTCAAAAAGACCGCCGCCGCGATCAGATACCAGGAGAGGCCGGCGCCGCTCTTGATCCCGTAGGTGACCAGCAGGGGCGCAAGGATCAGCAGCTGTGTAAGATATTCAAAAAAGAGGGTGACGGTAAATTTTGCGCCGAGGATCTGGCCGGGCCGCAGCGGTAGCGGCAGGAGAAACTCGACATCCTGCGCAAAATAATAGGTATTGATCACATAAAAAATGCCAAAAATAAAGATGAGCAGTCCGGTCAGGGCGCAGCCGAACGCGAGGATGATGCCCTGTTGGCCCACCGCGGCCAGGGGAGTATAGAGGTTGCCGACCAGCATGGCAAGGCCGCCGATCAGGGGCAGCAGTGAGACGCAGACCAGCACCAGAAGCGCCACGCTCTTGCCGCGGGCAAAGCGGCCGCTGGCCAGCGGCGTGTAACTGCTCTTCAGCAGAATCCAGGTCAAGGTCAGGAATCTACTCATCTTCGGTCATCTCCAGAAACATCTTTTCGAGGGACTCATTCGCCTTGAAGTGGTCGCGCATCTCTGCGATCGTGCCGTCGAAAAGCAGCCGGCCCTTGTGGATGATCGCCACGCAGTCGCAGAGCCGCTCGGCGACATCCAGCACATGGGTGGAGAAAAAGACCGTCTTGCCCTGTCCCGCCTCCTTGCGCAGGATCTCCTTGAGGAGGAAGGAGGACCTGGGATCGAGGCCGGTGAGGGGTTCATCGAGCACCCAGACCGCCGGATCGTGCAGGAGCGCCCCGATGAGGACGATTTTCTGGCGCATGCCGTGGGAATAGCTCTGGATCTTGTTGCCGAGCACCTCGCCCATCTCGAACTGGGCGACATGGTTTTCGATACGCTGTTTGCGCTCCGGGCCGGGGACCTGATAGATATCGGCCATGAAACGGAGATACTCTAGGCCGCTGAGACGCAGAAACATATCGGGACTGTCGGGAATGAAGCCGATCTGTTCCTTGACGCGGATCGTCTCCCGGCGCAGGTCGATGCCGTTGACGCGGATCTCGCCGCTGTCGGCCTGGAGGATACCGGTGAGCATTTTCAGGGTGGTGGTTTTGCCGGCGCCGTTGGGGCCGAGAAAACCGACGATCTGGCCAGGCGGGACGGTCAGGGTCAGGTCATCAACTGCCTTGACCTGGCCGTTGTAGGATTTGTTGACATGGAGCAGTTCGATCATGGGAGAACTCCTTCGCAGGTTTGGCTGGCCCTAATGTACTAAATCACCCGGTCAAATGCACGGAAAATTCACTCCCGACCGGACGGCCGCGCCACGCAGGCGCCAGCGATCACCGGACTTGATTCCTTGCTCCAGTTTGGTTAAATTGGGCGGTAGAAATTCATGGGCGAGGATCAGCATGACCAACACACTGGAAGAACTGACCCGATATCTGCATCAGCTGCTCGGCACCGATTATGAGGCTTTTGCACAGGCGCCTTTGGAGCCGCCCGCCCTGCGCGTCAATACCCTCAAGAGCAACCGAGAGCGGCTGCTGCAGCGGCTGGCGGCATGGGGGGTGGAAAGTCAACCGCACCCGGTCAATCCGGCCGGGCTGATGCTGCAGGAGGACCGGCTGCCGCTCAGCCACACCCTGGCCTATTTCGCAGGGGATTTTGCCTATCAGGGGCTCTCCTCGCAGTTGCCCGTTCTGGCACTCGATCCCCGGCCCGGGGAGCGGATTCTCGATCTCTGCGCGGCGCCGGGCTCCAAGTCGACCCAGATCGCCGCTTTGATGGAAAATCGCGGTCAGCTGCTGCTCAACGACAGTTCCAACCGCCGGCTGCAGCCACTGATGGCCAACCTCTTCAGCGCCGGCGTGCTCAACAGCGGTCTCCTCAACCTGCCGGGACAGACCATCGGCCGCCATTTTCCCGAATACTTCGACCGTGTGCTGGTCGATGCCCCCTGCTCGGCCCTCTCCAACCTGCCGGCGCGGGCGTTCCAGTCGCAGTGGTCGCCGGAGTTTCTCGCCAAAATCTCGGCCATCCAGGAACAGCTGCTGATCTCGGGCATCAAGGCCGCCCGCATCGGCGGCGTGATCGTCTATTCCACCTGCTCGATCTGCCCCGAGGAGAATGAGCGCGTCCTGGAGCGCATCCTTGCCCGTTATCCGGTCGAGCTCGAAACGATTCCCTTCGCCCATGCCCCCTGCTGCCGGCTGCCTTTCTCCTCCTATCAGGGCCAGAGCTTTGCCCCCGCCCTGCAGCGCGCCGTGCGCATCCATCCCTGGCCCCTCCCCTTCGAGGGCTTTTTCGTCGCCCGCCTGCGCAGGACCGGTCCCCTCCCCATCCGGCCCGTCACCGAGGCGATGGAGTGGACCGGCACCCTCGGCAGCGCCGATCCCACGATCGCGCCGGTGCTCGAGCACCTCGAGGGACTCTGGGGTGTGCCGGCTGAGGCCCTGCGTCCCTACCGCTTCCTGCGGACCCTGCATCGCCTTTGGATCATCGCGCCGGACTGGGAGCGTCTGCCGCAGCGCGCCTTCATGATGGCGGGGCTGCCCCTGGCTCTGCAAAAGACCGGTTTCTGGCGCCTGGCCACACCGGCGATTCAATGGATGGGAGCGCAGACGCTGCATCCGACCCTCGAATTCAGCTCGGTGGAACTGAAGGAACTTTTCCACACCGGATTGCTGCCGGCGCCAGCCGGTCCGCTGCGTTATTATGTGCTCGCCGCGGCGGGGCGGAATCTCGCCAGCATCGCCCGGTCGGAGGGGTTTTACCGGATCCATCTGCCGCACCGCTTCGACCTGGTGCTGTAGCCTGGCCTGCGCCAGAGCACGCTTGCCTCGGCCGCCCCCGGTCTCCTTCCCTCCTGCGCCCATCCCGGACCTGAACCGGCTTTAGCGGCCGCCCCCGGTTTCCTTCCCTCCTGCGCTCATCCCGAACATATCCCGGCCAGCTGTTCCGGCATCCCGAGCCGGCACCCGGACAGAAGTGGATCACTCGATGCGCAGCAGAAGGTCATCCCAGGCGCTGCGCCCCTTCTGCTTCCCGCCGGCACTGCAAAGCACGACCGCCACGCTCTCCGCGGCAGCGGGTGCCTGGGCCGTGGTTCTGACCAGCCGCCAGCCGCTCCTGACACCCGGGCCCGCGCTCTCCCGCTCGAGCAGCAGCTTGCCGGCGCCGTCGTAAAACTGCAGTTTCAGCAGTTGCGGTGTGCCGGAGTCATAGCAGCACCAGGCCTGCACGGCATAGGTCTCGCCCCCGGCGCAGGGCATGCTCTGCTGCAGGCTGGCCGACCGGCCCGCCTTGGCGGTGTCGTCTTCCAGCTGGAGGGCATAGCTGCCGAGCTTCGCCCTGGCTGCAGAACGCTTTGCCGCGGTCCCGCCGGGCAAATCGGCGCGCCAGTACTGCAGGAGGGGCGACGCGGCCGCTCCCTCCCAGACTTCAAACGAGAGGTTGAGCAGCGGTGTGAGACGCCGCAGCGCGGCCCCGGTGCTCAACCAGACGCCGCATTCATTCTCCCCGAGCTGCAGCGGAGCCCCGGTGCCGATCCGGGCGATCTGATCTTCCGTGGAGGTATTGAGGACAAAGTACCAATCCGGCGCGCTCCCGGTGGCGCCACGCTTGAACCGCCGCCATTGCACCGCACCCGTGCCTTTGCTGTCGACCACGCTGAATTCCTCCAGAACATCACGAAAAAGCCCGACCTCCTTGACGAGATCGAACATCCGGTCCCAGTAACTCTGCGCCCTGTCGCTGCGGGTCACCACGCTCTGATCGTTATAAAAGAGAATGCCGGAGGCACCATGGATAATGGCGGAATAGACCTGCGCCCGGACCGTGGCATACATGCTCTGCTCGCTGCTGTAGCGAACCTGTTCGGCGGAGACCCAGGGCCAGACCGGTTTGTATCCCGAGCTCTCCTGCATGGCGGTCACGGCTTCCCCGAGAAGGGAGGGTTTGCGGTTGGTGGCATCGTAGGAGTTGATGCCCAGGATGTCCGCGGCCGGGGCATAGGTGCGGGCGGTGATGCGGACATTTTCATCCGTGGTGGCATAGCTGTGTTTGAGACGGGCAAAAAAGTCCGCCGAGCCCTGATCGGGCGCGGCGAGGGGATATCGTTTTTCGTAGAGCAGTTTGCTCCCGGTGACCGGCCCGAGGTCGATGTAGGCCAGGGTGCCTTTGCGGCGCTGGTCATAGAAGCGCTTGAGCAGGGAATCGGAGAAGGCCCAGTGGCGGTCGGTAGCGTAGCCGGCGTCGGGCTCATCCATGAGATAATAGATCATGCTGCGTTTGGGACCACCCGGCGGATTGGCCGTGTTGTAGATGGTCTCCATCACCCGCCGCGCTGCGGCCGGCGCGATCCGTTTGTGCGCCATGCGCTGTTCGCTGGGCTGGAAGGTGCCATCGTGGTTGACATCGATGATGCACCCCGGCGCGGTCTGCAGCCGGTAGGGCAAATCCCCGGCGAGGAAGACACCATCGTCATGCCGCACATAATCGAGACGGGTAAAAATGCCATCGGGATAGAGGTGCTTGGGATCGTCGATGTCGCGGATGGTGATCCAGAGGGTATTAAAGATCTCGCGCAGGCTGGTGAAGGTCGTCTCATCGACGGGCTTGACCTTGATGCCATCCACCCGGGTGCCGATGGCGAAGAACCGCCGGCCATCACGCAAGACGTACCCCGCCGGCGGCCCGTTTTGAACCGTGAAGGTCTGGCTCATGGAAGCCAGGGGGATACCCAGCAGCAGAAGGAGATGAAACCTGCCGGCCCGGCAAGTCGTTGAATGCTTCATCGAGGTGCTCCATTTCTCATCCCCGGGGTGGGCGGCGCCACCGCAATACTTGTAATTTTACGAAAAAATGGTTAAGTTAGCTGTCGATAATGAGACAGGCCGCCCTGCGGCGATTTTACCTGTCGTCCCGCATACCTGGCAAGAAAGGCAAGGTCATGAAGGATACGCCCGTTTTTACCCAATTATATGCCAAATTGAAAAATGTCATCCCCGTTGCCGAGATCCGCTACAAGGCGGAGCTGGCTGAGGAGATCAACCGTCTAAAAAAAGAGCGCAACGCGGTGATTCTCGGCCACAATTATATGGAGCCGGCGCTCTATCATTCGGTTCCCGATTTTCGCGGCGACTCGCTCGAGCTCAGCCGCCGAGCCGCCGCGGCGGAGGCGGAGATCATCGTCTTTTGCGGCGTCCGTTTCATGGCGGAGACGGCCAAGATCCTCAATCCCGGCAAGACCGTGCTCATCCCCTCGCCCAAGGCCGGCTGTTCACTGGCCGAAAGCATCACCGCCGAGGATGTCCGCGCGCTGCGGCGGATGTACCCCGGGGCCCCGGTGGTCACCTATATCAACACCTATGCCGACGTCAAGGCCGAGAGCGATATCTGCTGTACCTCGGGCAACGCCGCCCAGGTCGTCCGTTCGCTCGGTGCCGAGACCGTCATCTTTCTCCCCGACCAGTATCTCGCCGGCAATGTCGCCCGCGAGACCGGCAAACATATCGTCTATCCGGTCAAAAGTCCGGCCGGCTTGATCAAGCCGGATCCCGGCCTGGAGTATGCCATGGTCGGATGGGAGGGGCGCTGCGAGGTGCACGACAAATTCACGGTCGAGGATATCGAGAATATCCGCGCCCAGTTCCCGGATGTGGTGATCCTCGCTCATCCCGAGTGCCGGCCGGAGGTGACCGCCGCCGCCGATTTCTCGGGCAGCACCTCGGCTATGATCCGCTATGTCCGCGAGACTCAAGCCCCCCGCTACCTGCTGCTGACCGAATGCTCCATGGGCGACAACATCGCCGCGGAGAATCCCGATCGTGAGCTGCTGCGCCTCTGCAGCGTCCGCTGCCCGCACATGGCCGAGATCACGCTCGAGGATACGCTCGCCTCCCTGCAGCAAACGCGCTATGTCGTCGAGGTGCCCGAAGAGATCCGCGTGCGCGCCTTGCGGGCGGTGACGCGCATGCTCGAGATCGGCTGAAGCCAATGGCCGCGCAGGGTCACACCCTGATTCTCGGCGCCAGCGGCTTCATCGGTTCCGCCTGTGCCCGGCAGCTTCTCGGCGAGGGCGGCCGCCTCAGCTGCCTGGTCCATCATTCTCCGCTCACCGGCGATCTCGACGGCGCCCGGATGCTGCACGGCTCCCTGCTGACCTTTCCCTGGCGCCAACTGGAGGACGATCCGCCCGGGACGATCCTGCATCTGGCCCGTCTCTCCGCTCCGGGCCGGCTCGGCCGCGGCGTCGCGGCATGGCTGAGCGCCCGGGCCAACCGGCGCCTGCTGGCGTGGCTGGCGCAGCAGCCCTTCCCGCCCCGGCTGGTTCTGATCGCCGGCACCCTTGCCTATGGTCCCTCGCCCGACACCGCGGTTTTTGAAGATCATCCGCTCGATCCCGCGGGATTTGCCCGCCAGTATGCCGTCGGTGAGGCTCCGATCCTCGACGCCCTGCAGTCGGGGCGCCTCCCGGTGCAGATCATGCGGCCGGCCTGGGTTTACGGCCCCCGCTCCTGGCTGCGCAGTTTCTTCCTGCTGCCGATGCGGCGCGCGGGCCATGTTCCCCTCTACGGCAGCGGCGAAAACTGGATGTCGCTGATCCATGTGGAGGACGCGGCACGGTTGATTTGCGGGCTGGCGCAGGAAGCATCGACCGGGGTGACCTGCAATCTGGTGTGCGGCCCCCCGATCCGCCAGGCCGAGTTCGCCGGGATGCTCAGCCGCATCAGCGGCCTGCCGGTGCGTCAGGTTAACGCAGCCGGCGGCGCCAGAGATGCGGAGGTCTGGGAGTCCCTGACCTTTTCGCAGCGCACAGCCACCCGCCACGACGCGCTCTACCGCAAGATCGGCTTCCGCTATGCGGATACCGGCGCGGCGCTGGAGTCCATCTGGCGGGCGTTTCTGCAGTCCTGATCGGCTCCGGTTGCTGGTCGGCGCTTCTCCAGCCTGATCGGCGCCGGTTGCGATCGGCTCCGGTTGCTGGTCGGCGCTTCTCCAGCCTGATCGGCGCCGGTCGCTCTGCGTGCAGGTCGAACCCGGTTGCGCGCGTCTGCGGGTCAGCGCCTATCCAGGCCAGACTTGCGCAGGGTGCAGATGCTGTCGGGCAGGCCGGTGTAATAGATATAGGTCGGAAACTCGACCCGGACGACATGATACTGCCTGGTCAGGCGTCCCATCAGCTCGGATTCAGCCGAATAGGCCAGCAGCGGGAAGCCGCCGCACTCGATAAAGAGGTGTTTGCGGCCGAAGAGGGTCGCGCCGATGATACATTGCGAGAGATGGATCAACGCGCCGGGATGAAAGGCATCCTCCACCCAATGGCTCTCCTCCGGGCCGCGCAGTTCAACGCCTCCGTGCACCAGATCGACCTCGGGGTGGGCGCGCACAAAGTCCATGCGCAGGCGCAGGTGGTTCGGGCGATACTCGTCGTCGGCATCGAGAAAGGTCACCCACTCGCCGAGTGCAGCGTGCAGGCCGATGTTGCGCGAGGCGGCTAGTTTGCGGTTGCGATGACGGAGGTAACGCCAGTTCGGCCGTTCATCGAGCATGGGCAGGACCAGTTCACCCAGGCCGTCGCTGCTGCCGTCGTCGATGATCAGCAGCTCCAGTTCCTGAAAGGTCTGCGCCTCCACCGAAGCCAGGGCCCGCGCGATCAGATGGCGGCGGTTGTACACCGGGAGGATGATGGAGACGGCGGGGTGCATCAGGGCTTCGAGATGCATTGCGTATTACCTCTCTCCCGGCAGAAAGTAATTTTCCCCCTTCCAGAGCCGCTTGACCTTGCCCGATGCATCCATCTCAAAGCGCAGCCTTTCCTCATTGCCATTGAGTCCGCTCATGCGGAAGAGGTGGAGTCCCTCCGGGACCAGTTCCGTGATCCCTTCGCGCGGCGTGGTGTTGGCCGGATAGCTGTACTCATAGAGCACCAGCTTCTCCTGCCAGATCATCACCCGGGCGGACCAGCCGAAGGGATCGTGATACGCGCCAAGATAGGCCTGCCAGGCGGAGCGGTCCGCTGCGGCGGCCGGCGGTGCCGCTTTCGGGAAGAGCGGGGCCATTTCATCATAAATCTGCGCGGCATAGGTCGAGGGTACGCCATCCGCGCAGTTCATCAGCACGATCACCCCGATGTTTTCCTCCGGACAAAAACTGATGTTGCTTTTATAGCCGGCGACAAAGCCGCCGTGGCCGACCATGGTGCGGCTGCCGCGCTTGTAGACGCTGAAGCCCAGGCCCCAGCCGCTGTTCCAGTCGGGCTGGATCCAGTGGGCGCGATGCATTTCACGCAAGGAATAGCCGCTGAGGATCGCCGAGCTGTCGCCGCGCATCTGGGCGATGAGGTAGCGGGCGAGATCCTCGACGTTCGAGCAGATATTGGCCGCGGGAATCAGCGCGCCGCTCTCCGGAAAGGTGAGGGGATTGCGCCGGCCGTCCGGCTGACGAAAATCATAGGAGGCGGCCAACTGGCTGCGCGCCGAATCCGGCAGCAGGACAAAGGTATGCTGCATGGCGAGCGGCGTCAGAATGTGCGCTTGCACATAGCGCGCGTAGGGCATGCCGGAGGCAGCCGCGACCACTTCGCCGGCGATGGCGAGGCCGAGATTCGAATAGCGGAAATGGGTGTCCGGGGGGTAGAGCTGCTCTTGCCCGGGCAGGGTCTCGCGCAGCTGCGCGAGTGTCGGGAAGTGATGGTCGGACCAGTAGGGAAAAGCAGCTTCGCCGGGCAGGCCCGAGGTATGGGTCAGGAGCTGGCGGATAGTCACCGGAGGTTCGGCAGGCCAGGCGCTGTGCAGGTGGAACCAGGGCAGATAGGTTTCCACAGGATCATCGATGCGCAGCCGCCGCTCTTCCTGCAGCTGCATGATCGCGGTGGCAGTGAAGGTTTTGGTGATCGAAGCGATGCGCGTGAGGGTTCGGGGCGTCATCGGGATCTTTTTTTCGAGATCAGCATAGCCGAATCCCTCTGCCCAGACCAGACGTCCGTCCGCAACCACGCCGGCAGCCAGGCCCGGGACGCCGTCACAGCTCATTTTCTCGGTGATCCAGGTGCGCAGCAGTGTCACCGCGGCATCGGTATCGGGCGGGCGCGACTGCGTCCAGGCGGACGCGGGCAGGATCAGGCCCAGCAACAGGAGAGGCAGGATCTTTTTCATGGCGTTCCTCCATTTGGTCTAATTTACTCAAACCACGGAGAAATACAAGCGGAAAGATAGCAGGAGGTTTCCCGGCTTGACTGGTACCGTCAAATTGCGTACATTGGAGGCAGCCAAACAGGGTCCATCACCAGGAGAAGAGATGAAACCTAAAATCATCCTCGGCGTGGCCGTCATCGTCGCGGCCCTGATTTATCTTATGGTATCGAGCTTTCGTGAAAGTTCGGTTTATTACATGACCGTCGCAGAAATCCGGGAAAAGGGCGCGACCGTCCGGGGCGAGGGGCTACGGGTGAGCGGATATGTCGATCCGGCGACAATTCAGTGGGATGCGCAAAAGATCGAAGTGCGTTTTACGATGATCGAAGGGCCGGACAGCCTGCACGTCTACTACAAGGGCGTGGTGCCTGACCAGCTGGCGGATGCGCAGGGGGTTCTGGCAGAGGGCAAACTGCTGGAGGACGGCAGCTTTAACGCAACGCGGCTCCTGCTCAAATGCCCCTCCAAATACGAGGCCCGGCTCGAGGAGGACAAAACGGCGCGCGCCCGCTAACCGGGCGTGGGC
>DAOQAG010000056.1:0-10060 GCA_035353815.1 bacterium | reverse complement strand
GCGCGCCCGCTAACCGGGCGTGGGCTGGGACCGGGACAGCGCAAGATCGTTAGCCGAACATTGGATTCAAAACAGAGAGCAGCGCTCTTCTATACGCCAAAGCCGGTGCAGGATGCCTGCACCGGCTTTTTTCATGGCTATACCAGGCGACGCCGGGTTTACTTGGTCAGGCCGCTGAAATCGACGGTTGGCGCGGTCTTGGCTTCGGCCGGGGCTTCGAAATAGGGTTTTTGCGGAAAACCGAGCATGCTGGCAATGATGACCGTCGGGAATTTGCGCACGGACTGGTTGTAAATCCGGACCTCATCGTTATAGCGCTTACGCTCCACAGCGATGCGGTTTTCGGTGCCGGCGAGTTCGTCCTGGAGGCGGATAAAATTCTCGTTGGCCTTAAGCTCGGGATATTTTTCGACCACGACCATGAGGCGGCCGAGGGCGCTGCTCAGTCCGTTCTGGGCTTCCATGTACTGCTGCAGCTGTGCGGCGGTCATGCTGCCGGGATTGATCTGCGTGCTGGTAGCCTTGGCGCGGGCGTTGATCACCGCCTCGAGGGTCGAGCGCTCAAAATTGGCATAACCCTCGACAGTTTTGACGAGGTTGGGGATCAGGTCCATGCGGCGCTGCAGCTGGTTTTCGACCTGCGCCCAGGCGTTCTTGACGGATTCGTCCAGTCCGACGAGGCGGTTGTAGGGTGTGAAGATCATAAAGCCGATAACGGCCAGGATCGCCACAACAATCAGGATGGTCTTTACTGTTTTCGACATTGGCTCCTCCGTAGACTATTCCATTTGGTCTATAATCATGGTTAACTTGTTGATTTCACTTATATAGGCAGATGCCAAACGATTCAGTTCGACATGGGTCCATTTGGCCTTGCGGTCACCGGCCTGCAGGAGCTTTTGGAAGAGGTCGGCGTCCAGGCCATAGCACTCGGCCGTGCGCATCAGGATGGCCGCGTGTTCGGCGGGGATCTCCTCACCCTTGAGAAAGAGCAGGGCCTTGAAGAGCACCGCAAAGGACGGCAGGGTCAGGTTGATGAACTGGTGCAGGTGGTGGCGTTTGCCGAGGGTGGCGAGATAGACCTCGCGCAGATGCAGGAGTTTGCCCTTGATCTCCTGTTCGCACTGCAGGCGCAGGCTGGCACGGGGGATTTCGAGCGTGGCGAGGAGATCCTCGCCATAGAGGCAGCGGTAATGGCGCTGCATGTGGAGGAACTCGACGGGAAAGCTGTCGAGGGAGGCGGAGATATACTGCCGCGTCATAAAGAGGGGCAGAGCGCGGGTGCGCTTGCGCCATTTTTCCACCAGAGGGAAAGCCGCATTAAGGCTGGCCATGCCCACTTCGGTGAGGACGATCAGGAAATTGATGTCCGATTTGCCCTGATACCAGGCACCCCGGGCCGCGCTGCCGTAAAGGAACAAGGCAACGAGATCATCGCCGAAGATATTTTTCGCGTCCTCGGTAAAATCATGGGCGATCTGCAGGGGTGTATCGGGATGTTTCGTCATGTGCGCTCCTTGAATTCCATCACACCGGGTGAATGTGCCCAGGCTTGCGGTGTTGCTCAATAGCCGCCGCCGGCACCGCCGCCGCCGCTCGAGCCGCCGCCGAAACCGCCAAAGCCGCCTCCTCCCCCGCCGCCGAACCCGCCACCCCAGCCGCTGCCCCAGCCGCTGCCCCAGCCGCCGTGACTGGAGCCCCAACCATCCCCGGAGCCCCAACCGCGGCCCCGGCCACGGGCATTCCCGAGAATGGCCATCACAATTATGAAAATCACGATCAAAACAACGATCAGGTCTTCCCCGGCCACCGGGGAAGCGGAGCGTTGCCGGGGAGCGATGGTCGCGCCTGTAAAGGTGATGCCGTATTCCGCACCGACCATGCCGGCGAAGGCCTGCATCGCCTCGAGAAATCCCTGGCCGAAATCCCCACGCTGGAAATTGGGCACGAGGTAGCGGCGATAGACATCGCCGGCGCGGGCATCATTGATAAAGCCCTCGACGCCGTAGCCCGTCTCGATCCAGATCTTGCGGATGTCGGTGACATTGAAGATCAGCAGCCCCTTGTCCTCGCCCTTCTTGCCGATGCCCCAGGCCGAATAGAGTTCGTTGGCGTAGGTCTGATAATCCGCCTCGCCGATGGTCGGCATGGTGCAGATGACCAGAGCCACTCCGGCCTTATCCCACACCTCGGTGGCCAGCGCTTCAATCTGCGCTTCAACACCATCCGGGATCACATCGGCGAAATCATTGACCGCGCCACGCCGCTGCGGAAAGGGCTCCGCTGCCGGCAGCAGGGCCGGGAGCAAGAGGAAAAAGATCACGAGAGGGGCAAATTTGCGCATGAGGGTACTTCCGGGACAGGTCCATTTTACGTAAAGTACATTTTTTCCGACGGAAATGCAAGGAAATTGCGACAAGGGGCCAGCGTCGCTGCGGCGACCCGCATTCTCTCTTCCCGCCGGCGCTGTTCGGGCAAATCCCGGTGCAGTTGCTTCCTTTTGCCCGGATAGCCAACAGGAATCCCCAATAACGCGAGCCGTGTTCGGGCACATCCTGGTGCAGTGGCCTCCATTTGCCCGGATAGCCAACAGGAATCCCCATCGGCTCGGGCTGTGTTCGGGTAAATCTTTGCGCAGTTTCCTCGTTTTGCACGTACATAACAGCATACCAGAAACCGTCCGGTTCATCGATGCAGCACCTGAATCGACATCATTGCGAGGCCGCTAACGTTCACAATAGGAGGCAATCGGGACATGAGATATTCGGCCTTTGGTTTCGCAGCAGTTGTGCTCTGGATCGTCGCAGGCTTGGGGGCAGCGGGTGGCTCTGCTTTGGCGCAACCGGCCGCATTACAGCCCCTCTCTCAGGTCCTGCGTGCAGATGGAACGATCGATCTCGGCACCAACCGGTCCGCCGCCCTGGATCCCTCCGGTTATGAGATGTCGATTGACGATCAGGGAAGGCCCCGATTTACACCCGCCCGCACCGTGCAGCCCTCCTCCCCCCAGGCCATCGAAAAATGGAGCCCTGAATATACCTTCTCCGGAGCGGACAACATCGTCACCGCCCTGGCGGTTCACAATGGCGACCTCTATATCGGTGGCTACTTCAGCGCCATCGGCCCCATTTTCGCCAACCGCATTGCCCGGTGGGACGGCAACAGTTGGTCCGCCCTCGGCCCGGGCGTCGACGGCAACATCCACGCTATCCTCGCTACGGATACCGGCGTCTTTGTCGGCGGTGACTTTATCTATGCCGGTGAGCTCTTTTGCCAGCGCATCGCCCAATGGGACGGGGCACGCTGGAACGCCCTTGGCGAGGGTTTTAACGGCAAGGTGCGCGCCCTGAGCTATTTCAACGGCGCCCTTTATGCCGGTGGTGAGTTCACCGCGAGCGGCGCCACCGCTTTGAACCGCATCGCTCAGTGGAACGGCAGCACCTGGAGCGCGGTCGGCGCCGGCTGCAACGGCCCGGTCCTCGCCTTCACCGCCACCGCCAGCGACCTCTTCGTCGGCGGCGATTTCACCTTCATCGGCAGCACGCCGGTCAACCGCGTCGGACGCTGGACCGGCACGGCCTGGTTCACCCTGGCCTCCGGAACCAATAGTATCGTCCGCGCCCTCGCCTGGGTCAACGGCTCTCTCTATGCCGGCGGTGACTTTACCATCGCCGGAACCGTCACCGCCAATTACATCGCCCGCTGGAATGGCGCCGCCTGGAGCGCGCTCGGCAGCGGCGCGGACCAGCGCGTCACCGCACTCGCCAGCGACGGCACCGCCCTCTACGCCGGCGGCCACTTTTACACCATCGGCGGTGTTGCCGCGCTGCGTCTCGCCAAATGGGATGGCAGCAGCTGGAGCGCTCTCGGCAGCGGCGTCAACAGCTTCGTCTACGCCCTGTGCTGCAGTGGCGGACGCCTCCACATCGGCGGCGATTTCAGCGCCGCCGGCAGCGTCACTGCCCACCATATCGCAACCTGGGATGCGGAATCCTTCCGGTCGCTGCACAGCGGCAAGGGTTTTAATGGGCCGGTTTATGCCATCCTCATGGACGGGACGACCGCCTATATCGCCGGCTCCTTCACACAGGGCGGCGGCATCAGCGCCAGCAGCATTATCAAGTACGACGGTGCCACCTGGAGCCCCCTGGGCCGGGGCATCAGCGGCGTGGTCTATGCACTGGCCAAGCAGGGGAGCGATCTCTTTGCCGGCGGCCGCTTCAACAGTGCCAGCGGCATCGCCGCCAGCAACATCGCCCGCTGGAACGGCGCCTCCTGGTCCGCCCTGGGCAGCGGTATCACCAATGGCAGCGCGGGGACCGGCACGGTCTATGCCCTGGCCAGCAATGGTGTCGATTCGCTCGTCGCCGGCGGTGAGTTCAATACGGCCGGCGGCCTCACGGCCTATCGTGTCGCCCTCTGGAACAATTCCGCCTGGAAAACCATCGGCATCGGTATGGACAACACCGTCTATGCCCTCGCCTATGAGAGCTTTATGTTCTACGCCGGCGGCAAGTTCCGCAACACCCAGGGCGGCGGTTATTTTCTCAATTATACCGCGATGTGGTCCGGCGACCGCCAGGCCTGGTTTGCCATGGCCACCGGTCTCGACAGCACGGTCTATGTCATGGAACCGGGCGCCGCTGGTGTCCTCTATGTCGGCGGCAATTTCACCAAGGCGGGCAGCCTGCCCGTCCGCCGCCTCGCGCGCTGGGAGGGCTCGCTGTGGGATGCGGTCAGCTCCGGCGCCAATGCCCGTATCCGCGCAATCGACGTGATCGCGGGCAAGATTTTCATCGGCGGCGAATTCAGCGAGGCGGGGGGATTGCCGGCCAGCCGGTTCGCCATCTATGACGCCGGCACCAGCACCTGGAGCGCGCCGGGCAACGGCGTCGACAGCACCGTCCATGCCCTCGGTGGTGGCGACCTCTTCCTCGGTGGGGCCTTCACCATGGCCGGCAGCAAGCCCTCCTTCCATCTCGCCCAATGGCTGGAGAACTATTATGTGCGGCTGCAGACCAGGATCCTTTTACAGGGCGCCTATGAGTCGGGCAGCGGTGTCATGACGACGGCGCTGAACTCAAGTCATCATATTCCGCTGGTCTCCCCCTATCCCGACCGCCGCGTGGTGGATGTGATCCCGGCCAATATCACCGACTGGGTGTGGGTGGAACTTCGCGATCCCTCGTTCCGCGTTGTAGCCAGCAAGAGCGTGCTGCTCAACAAGAACGGCGCCCTGGTCGATGACGACGGCATCACGCCGCAGGTGGTCATGGAGGGGGTGCCCGACGGTAGCTATCACATCACCGTCCGCCACCGCAACCATATCGCCGTCATGAGCGCCGTGCCGATCGCCCTCACCAGCGGCATGGCAGCGATGTACGACTTTACTACCGCTGAAACCCAGGCCTGGACCTTCGGCCCCGGCGGGCGCGCCTGCGTCGAGCTGCAGCCCGGAGTGTGGGGGCTCTGGGCCGGCGACATCAACCAGGATGGCATCCTCACCACCCGCGATTATGTGATCTGGCACAGCGCCAACCTCGGCAGCGAATCGGGCTACCGCGTCAGCGATACCGACCTGAACGGATCGGTGGCTGAAAGCGATTATACCCTCTGGTATGGCAACGCCCAGCTCGATCCCCACTGCCAGGTGCCGTGATCAGCCCCTCCACCGCGCCCCGAGAATTTCCCTTGCGGCGTCCCTCCGGCAGCACCGGTCGGACGCCGTTGTTTTATCAGGCCGCCCTGGCCGGCCTCGGGGCTTCCGGCAAATCAACTTTTTAGCCGGCCGCTGCATTTTCTGTTCTCACCCATTATGGCTGATAAAAAGATTGCGGTTGTTTGAAATTATGCTTAATATAAGCCCTGGCTGCCCTGTCAGGGCGGGCTTGGGAGGCGGGCAAGGATGTTTCGGGTGATCAGCCCGGCATGCAGGGCGTGACGGTTATCTGGTGTGGCACTATGGGAAAACTTTACAAGATCGTTCGGGGCTTGCGGCAGTTTTTCAGCGTGCTCATCGCCCTCTTTTTCTTCTGCGATGCAACCGATCTGGACAGTTTCTTCCCGGCCCTCCGATTTGCCCACGCCGATGAAGCGCAAATGCTGGTCATCGTTGATAACGGTCAAGATCTCCTCGCGAGCCAGGCCCCTGAAATGATCCCGCGCTCCTGTCAGTACAAATCCGCTCCCCTTCAAGTCCGTTCCCGGACCGATTTGGACAGTCCGGTGACCCTGCACTCTCCGCTGAAGAAGCAATTCACGGGCACTATTTTCACTCTGCGCAAATCCGAGATGCCAAACCTCCAGGAAACCGGGCATATTCTCTTCCTTGAGCTTTGCTGCCTGCAAATTTGATCCTCATCTCTGGCCATTGTTCGTAAATCCTTGATCTCATCGACCGGAAGGTGTGTGGAGTGGCCGAGGCGGCACTTCCTGGCAGTGACACCGGGTGCCGGATTTCGAGGATCAGGCTATGAAGGTGATTTTATGATGGGCATCGGCAGCGACACCATCTTCCTGCAACCCTTCTCACTTCATATACCGTGATGCCTCACTACCGCTCCCTCCCGCTTGTCCGGTCGGAATACCAGTGCGTGATCTGCATTGATCAAGCTTGATGCCGGATTGGAGGTCTGTATGTCAGAAATAACAGCTTCGGTTATCATTGCATCCTATAATATGCGGAGCATGATCGGTGATTGCCTGGACGCCCTGCTGGCGCAAAAAACCGCATACTCCTATGAAATCATCGTTGCGGATAGCTCGAATGACGGGACTGCGGAGTGGGTTGCCGAACGCTATCCCACCATCATGCTGCTGCGGCTGAAGGAACGGACTTTTCCCGGAGCGGCACGGAACGCTGCCATCCGGATCGCCCGGGGTGAAGTACTCGCGTTTACCGATTGCGATTGTATCGTCAGCCCGGAGTGGCTGAACACGATCATCGAAGATCAGCATGCTGACAGACCGGCGGTCGGGGGGCCTGTCGGCAACGGCACACCCTGGAATCCGGTCGGCACGGCTGAATACCTGCTCGAATTCAACAGTTATCTTGGCCGATCGGCGCGGGATGTCGGTGTCATGCCCACCTGCAATATTTCCTATCGTCGTGATCTGTTTGAAACCTTCGGGCTTTTCCCTGCGACCATCAAAGGCAGCGACTCGGTGTTCAGCCGAAAAATCTCGGGGGCTGGAATTTCCATCCTGCTCGATCCCGCCATATGTATGATCCATCGCAACCGCACCAATCTGCGCGGCTTTTTTCGCAATCAGTATAACCTGGGGATCGGCTCTGCGCAAACACGCAAGATCATGCCCATTTCCGGCGCCTGGTTGTTAAAATTTCCGTTGCTGGCCCTGTCTATCCCCTTTCTGAGAATCGTGGTCATCAGCGTGCGGCTACTGCACTGGAGCCCAGGGAATTTTCTAAAGTTTGCGGCGTTATTCTGGCTGACCATTCCGGGGCTGTTCGTCTTCAGTGCCGGCTTTATCCAGGGCGTCCGCCAGCCTCTGCCTGAAATGTAACCTCGAGTGACCTCAGGTCCGGAGAGATGGCACGCGAACGCGACGGAGTGGCCACGGGCGGCACAGGAAATTTGATCGTTCCGCGGAGCATAAATCGAGTAAATCGGTCGGCGACGCCGGATATTTTCCACTCCATCCTCCGGGCCGCTGGCGATAAAGCGGCGCTCTTCCTCTCGCCCCTGTGATCCGGCTGATTCCAGCCGAACCTCCCTTCTTTGTTTAAAATCCGCCATTTGTTCTTTTCCTGCAAATAGTTCTTGCATTTTTCTGAACAAGTGTGTAAATTAAGACTCATTATTCAATAAATGACCAATAAGTCATAATTCTAACCAACGGGTTCTGTATGATGTCCAATCCCCCCCTGTGCCGCAAGGCACGGGAAAAACTGGCGCGGCAGCAGGATATCCTCGCCGCCGCCCGTGAGCTTTTCCTCCGCCAGGGCTATCACGAGACCACCCTGGAGGAGATCGCGCGCCACGCCGAGTTCGGCAAGGGCACGATCTACAACTACTTTTCTTCCAAGGAGGATCTCTTCCTTGCGATCTGCGATCAGCTGGTCGGCGAGCTGGAAGCCATCGCCCGCAGCACCCTCATCGAGGGCGAAGGTGAGGGTCGCCAGCGCCTGACGGCCTATGCCGGCACGATGATCCGTTATTCGCGCGACAATTCCGAGTTGATCGCCCTGGTTATGCACCGGATCCATCAGATCAGCCAGGAAAAAGGAAAACCCTATATGGCCCGTTACACCGCCGTCATGAAAAGAATCTGCCAGGCCGTCAGCCAGAACTTCCAGACGGAGCAGGAGCAGCGCGGCGGCTGCTGCTATGATCCAATGGCGCTGGCCATCCTTTTTGAGGGGATGGTGCGCACCTATACCATGACCCGTTTCGGCCCACTGCATTCCATGCCCGGGGAGGAGATCGAGCAGGCGGCCGAGATGATGACCACGATCTTTTTTGACGGGATCGGAAAACCCAACCAAGGATGAATCAATCAATGTCCAGATTTCGCGTAACATCCCTTCTCATTCTCGCTCTTCTCTTGTGGCGCGGCCCATCTGTTCAAGCCAATCCGCTGCCAGCCTCCCAGGACACCCTGGCGCTGAGCATGGAGCAAGCGATCGCCATGGCCCTGCACCAGAACCGCGATCTGATGATCGCCGGAGAGGAGCGCGTCAAGGCCAACGCCCAGGTGGGCGAGGCCAAGTCGGGGGCCTTTCCCCAGCTCACTGCATCCGGGCAGTATATGCGTTACATCAAGAAACAGGTGATGTTTCTGCCGCCCGGCAACGCCATCAATCCGACCGACAAGACCCTGCTCTTCGAGATCGGTTCCAACAACGCCTATTCCGGCGCGGTGCAGCTCTCCCAGGCCCTCTTCAGCCGCAAGGTGGGAGTTGCCCTGCAGATCGCCAAAACCTACCGTGAACTGGCGAAGGAATCGTACAGTGCCGCCCAGCAGGCGGTCATCCGCGACACTCGCAAGGCCTGGTATCAGATCCTGCTGGCCAAAAAGCTGGTGGAGGCTAATCGTCAGGGACTGGAGGTCATCCAGGCCAATTATAACAATGTGCAGGCGCAGTATCGCGTCGGCGCCGCGGCCGAGTACGATCTGTTACGCGCCGAGGTACAGCTGGCCAACACCGAGCCGCTGGTGATTTCGGCGGAAAACAGCTATCAGCTGGCGGTCAATGCGCTCAAGAATCTCCTGGCGATCCCCCTCGACCAGCCCGTGGCCATCGCAGGCGATCTGACCTATGAAGAGCTGCCCGAGGATGTCGCACAACAGGCCGAAGCGCAGGCCCTGGCGGTCAATCCGGCCATCAAGCAGCTGGCCTTGCAGGAGCAGATGCTCGATAAAAACATCTCCATTGAGAAGGCGGGCAATTTTCCCACCCTCTATGCCGTCGGCAGCTATCTCTGGCAGTCGCAGGATAATACCTTCAAGTTCGGCAATTACAACTGGGCCAACACGGTCAATGCCGGGGTTTCACTCTCCTATCCCCTCTTCGACGGTTTCCGCACACGAAACCGGGTGCAGCAGGCGAAAGTGGACCGCAACAAGGTGCGCTTCACCCGCCTCAAGATGGAGGAGGGGCTCAAGGTGCAGATCCAGGCCGGCGCGCTGCGCATGACCGAGGCCCGCAAGCGTATGAGCGGTCAGGAGAAGAACATCGAGCAGGCGCAGAAAGCGGTGCGCATCGCCCAGACCCGCTTCAAGAGCGGCGTCGGCACGCAGCTGGAACTGCTCGATGCCCAGGTGGCGATGACCCGCAGTCAAACCAATTACGCCCAGGCGCTATATGATTATCTGGTCAGCAAGTCCGAGTGGGAGTATGCAACCGGGACCAGCCGTTAATCCCTTCGTTCACAGGATATCAAGTGGAGTATTAAACATGAAAAACACATCTATTTTTAAGCGTGGATTGATCCTTGTATCGGCCTTTTCGGTTCTGGCGCTGATCGGGGGATGCGGCAAGGTGGAACAGCAGGCCGCGGCGAAACCCGCGAACAGCGGCGCCGAGGTCGTGCCGGTG
>DAOQAG010000055.1:0-22814 GCA_035353815.1 bacterium | reverse complement strand
GCCATCACCGGTATCCGCCGCTGCGGCAAGAGCTTTTTGCTGAAACAGACGATCAATCATCTTTTGCAGCAAAAAACCGATCCTGCAAGCATCCTCTTTGTCAATCTCGATGCGCCGCCATTTACCGGCAAGCCGGCTCACGAAATCCTCGACCCGATTTATGAGACTTTTCTCAAACTCAAACAGCCCAGGGGCAGACAATTTCTCCTCCTCGATGAGGTGCAAAACCTGCCGCAATGGGAGAACTGGATCAAATATCAATACGATCAGAACAAGGGCGGCCTGAAATTCATCCTTACCGGCTCCAACAGTCAGATGCTCTCCTCCGAATTGGCCTCACGGTCAACCGGCCGCGTCGTCGAACTGGCCCTTTTCCCCTTCTCCTTCCGCGAATATCTCCAGTATCACGACAACCTGCCGCTGGATCGTCAGGTGTTTTTACAGCAGCGGCCGGCCATCATGCATTTACTCGACCTCTATCTGCAGTACGGTGGCATGCCCGAGCTTTTGACCGTCGAGGAAAGCGAAGCCCGGCGGGCGCTCCTGATCTCCTATTTTGACGCCATTCTCTACAAGGATATCATCCCCCGCTTTTCGGTGCGGGAACAGGGATTGCTCAATGATCTCGCGGTTCTGCTGGTGGGCGCCTCAGCGGAAATCGTCAATTTGTCCCGGCTGGCGACGCGTTTCCGGACAACGCGGAATACGCTCAGAGAATATATCGATTATCTCGAAAAGGCATTCCTCCTCTCCCTGCTGCAGAAATTCTCGTTTTCACATCAAACCCGCCTGGACTCTTTCAAAAAATGTTTCGCGCTCGATACAGGAATGGCGAACTTGCTTCCTATCCTTTTTTCTCCGGACCGAGGCAAACTGCTCGAGACCCTGGTCTGCACCGAATTGCGCCGCCGGCATGATCATGTTTTCTACTATCGCGATAAAAATGAGTGCGATTTTCTGGTTCAGGATAGAGCAGGCGAGATGCAGGGCATCCAGGTGTGTTACAGGCTGGGTAAAGACAATCTGGCGCGCGAGATTGCCGGCTTGACAGAAACAAAGACCAACTTTCAAACGGGGAGCAGTCTGCTGCTGGTTTATGAGCAAGAGTCCGAACTCACAGGTACGTCAGAGTTGACCATCCAACCGGTCGCTGAGTGGCTGACTTTAACCGGATGAGCCGATAATTTATCGAGAGGAGCAGATTCCGGCAGGAACCCCCATGATCATCGACCTGTTTGCAAACGCCGAACTCTATTTCCGACTGCGTCCGGCTTTCGCCCGGGCGTGCGAATTTCTGGCAGACCGGATCTGGCAGAACGAGCTCTGGAAAAACACCCCATAAACGGCGAGACAAAATAGCGGCAGCTCATACCAGCCATAAAATTTTTCAATAATACCTTGAAATTTCGGTTGACAATGATGAAATTTCAAGGCATTTGTACGTATGGAGATCATTCGGGAAAAAACATGTCAGATCCTGCAACAAAGACGGGATTTGTTCCCCCTTGCAGACATCTCGGTCGCCGCAATTATGGCAATACCACCCTGGCCAGACAATTAGAAACTGTGCAAAAATAATATGGCGTTCGTTATCGGCTCGGTGGTCACATATCATCATCCATCCACAATCCGCCGCCCCAGCAGCGAATCCAGCAGTTCGACCAGCCGGATCTTGCGGATATGCTGCGCCTTGAGCAAGGCGATATACGCCTTGAACTCACTCTCCCGCCCGTTTTTGACCATGACCCCTTGTATCTTTTTCAGGTAGCCCAAAGCCACCGCGTACTCTTTAGGAAGGGTACGTTCAATATGATTCTTCGCGATATCTTTCCAGATGGCAATCGATCGATCCGGATATTTGTTCTTGACCGCTTCCGCAATCTGCTCGCGGAGGCCCCAGGCTGCGCTGAAATTACAGGGCGAGGTTTTCTTCTGCTTCCGCATATCTTCATCATAAAGCCGCAGGGCTTCCTCAAGATCTTTTTCCAGCAAGGCGATCTTGATCAGCGTTCCGGTAAAGGGAGGCCGCAATCCTGGCCAGTTTCGTCCTTGTTCGATTCCGGGATGTGGCAGCGGCCACTCTTCGCCGGATGGACGCGTGCCAGTGTTCAAAAAGAGAAGCAGCTTTTGACGCACCCTCTCCCATTCGCCGATTTTTTCGCAATAGTGCTTCAGCTCTGTATAGGTCTCCATGTTATGAGATTCGAAAAAACCGGCCGCCACGATCGCCGCGCAAAACGGCCAATCCTTTTGCGCTTTGCGGATTTCCAGCATGTGCTGCACAAGGTCGGCGGCAATTCCGGCAGAGTGATCGCGCGTCGCGCGGATCCCCTTGAGGATCCATTCTTCAGCCCGTCCATCCTTGCCCAGTTTTCTCAGGAGGCGGACCAGCCTGGGGTAACTGTGGGTCAGTGGCGCCTCCTGGATGCAGAGCGCCAGGATCTCTTCGCTGCGGCCGGCTTTTTCGAGGGCCCGAATAATTTGACCGGTCAGTTTGTCGCGCGTATAACAATAATGGAAATCCTCCTTCTCTTTCGCCGGGGGGATATCACCCAGTTGTTTCAGCAGCCGGTCAGCGACGGCAC
Organism: bacterium; assembly: GCA_035353815.1. Taxonomy (GTDB): domain Bacteria; phylum Zhuqueibacterota; class Zhuqueibacteria; order Residuimicrobiales; family Residuimicrobiaceae; genus JAKPUX01. The sequence goes on along the minus strand of DAOQAG010000055.1, from coordinate 20,229 downwards.
TCCACTCCTTCGCGTCAAATGGGGTTTTCCAAAAGGATGCAAGGCTGGCGGTAAGGTCGAATTCGTCCGCCAACTCCCAGTTAATCGCTTGTTCCATCTTTTCAATATTTGTCAGCGAACTTTGCTTCAGGGCTTTGTAGACGATCTCCAGCGTCTGGCTGATCTCGTCGACCGTCTCCCCCTGGTCAGTGCTCTCGTTAATCTGCGCTATACCTTTGTTGAATAGCTTGTTGCCAAGGTGGATGATCTCATCAAAATGGCCGGTTTCGAAAAGAGTCTGCAGACCATTTCGCACGCCGGAATAGTCCGGAATCTGCTCGTCACGCGACCAGTGATTGGACCAGGCCGATTCGCGGCTGACCTGGTCGATCTCTCTGCTCAGCATTTGCGCGAGACGCGCCACTGATGGCCGGGATATTCCGGGATTACTGAGAAGCTCCAGTTCGATTTCCGGATGGTTCTTCACGATCTCGAGTACTATTTTTGAGAGTTCGGCCTTAGATTTGCCTTTAAGATAGGCACCCAGATTATCAGGACGCCTTGCGTCGCTCGCCTCCTGCTCCTCCTCCAATTCATCCTCCCATCCTTGCTCCGAATCTTCAGACCATACGATCTTTCCTTCCTCGATCATTTTCAGCCGTTTATCATTATCCGCCACCTGAGGGATGGTTTTTCCCGCTTTGACCGCCTGGAGATAGTCGATGACGACCGCTACGGCATGTTTACAGGACGTGCCGTATGGACAGGTGCAGGCGGAAGAGAGCTCACCCTCCCGGCAACGCACCTGCGTGGCATAGCGTACGGATCCCTGAACCCAGGCGACCAGATCGTTTTGCGGAGTGATACCCAGACCTTCCACCTGGCCGGAACGCTGGTAAGTTTTACCGCGGGAGAGGATCCTGGCACCAGACCACTTTTCCAGATCGGTCCAGGTGAGGGCCATAAAAGGGTTGACGGCCGCTTTACCACCGGAAGGTTTTTTCACGTGTGATCCTCGGCTTGCAGCTGATACCAGCTCTTGCCCTCTGCGAGGGCGGCCAGCAGGCCCAGCCGTGATGCTTCCATCCGTCTGCCGATTACTTCTCCGGTCATATAGACCGTGCGTTGGTAATGCCATACCCGGTCAGGGAGCACCGTGATGATCTCCCCCTCGACCTCGTCGCGAAACGGTCTGAAGGTCACCGGAGCCTGACCGGGGATCACTCTGCATCGGATACCCCTCGACCGGAGTGCCCAGACGGCCAGATCGACCGGCTCGCCTGTGGGGAGATGGAGCTGATCGATCAAGCGAGGCTGATTTTTCTCTTCAGGTTTTTTAAAATATCCTGGCATAAATGGACTCATCTTTTGTTCGGCAAAATCTAGGCAATCGAAGGCTCAAAGGCAAGCGGATTCAGATATTTCTTGATCGGCCGGGAAAAAGTACACTGGAGGCGAAGAGAGTGCACGGCATCCAGCCACGATAACAAGTGATGGTCTGCTTTCGATCCAAAGGTCCATGTCCGTCGGATTAAATCCATGAAAATCGTGCTTGCGGTCTTTTGCTGATCCTGCTGACTCATGTGCTCCTTTTCATGTTTGTCTCAAACCGTGCGCGCCCTGAAAGCAATAGTGGAACCAATGGCAAAACGGCCCATTCATAGCATACTAATCTGGGAGAACAATCAGCCTGGCTGACAACAGGGCCGCCTGCAAATCATCCGATCTGAAAAATTGCATTGCCTTTTTGCTAAAATCTGGTTAAATAGGGAGATTATTTTATCCCTGATCAGCCATGGAAAGGAATCATGAAACGATCACAAGTCAATGAACTGATGGCGCGCGCCGACGGCCGCTTTCCGGAAATCGAAGAAGACGAGCCGCCCCTTTACCTGCTCGAGAACGATTACCGGCATTATTATCGAGGGGCAAGCGAATGAAACCCGACATCTCGCGCGCCATCGTCGCCGGCCATATCTGCCTGGATATCATCCCCGATATGCAAGCCCTGACGGGCGATCAGTTCGCCGCTGCCTGCAAACCCGGCCGGCTCATCGAAATCGGCCGGGCGCATTTTTCGACCGGAGGCCCGGTCTCCAACACCGGACTGGCGCTGCATCGCCTGGGCATTCCGACCCGGCTGATCTGCAAAGCCGGCGCTGACCCTTTCGGTGACATCATCCGCGGGATTCTGGATGAGTTCGGCCGCGGCCTCGGCAAGGATATGGTGGCCGCAGCGGACGTCTCCACCTCCTACTCGATCATCCTCAGTCCGGCGGATTCGGACCGCATCGTGCTCCATGAGCCGGGCGCCAATAACAGCTTCTCCCTCAACGATATTGATCTCTCCGGACTCGCTGCGGCCGACCTGTTCCATTTCGGCTATCCGCCGATCATGCGCAGCATGTACGCCGACGGCGGCGCGGGCCTGATCGCCCTCTTTGCGGCCGTCAAAAAAAGCGGCGTCACCACCTCCCTGGATATGTGCCTGCCCGATCCGCTCTCGGCGGGCGGACAAGCCGACTGGAAAACGATCCTGCAGAGCACCCTGCCCAACGTGGATATTTTCCTGCCCAGCTATGAGGAGCTGCTCTACATGCTGCGTCGGAGCGACTACCGCCGCCTCGCCGATCGCGGCCCCGTTCCGGACGAGCCGACCCTGGAGCTCGTGCATGACCTCAGCGATGAACTCTTTGCCATGGGTATATCCGTGCTGGTCATCAAGATGGGCGATCAGGGGCTCTACCTGCGGACGAATCCCGCTACAAGTCCTGCCCGCATCGGGCGGGCGGCTGTGCCGGATGAACCCGCCTGGGCGGACAAGGAACTCTGGATTCCGTGCTTCAAGGTGAACGTGGTCGGAACCAACGGCTCCGGCGACGCCACCATCGCCGGTTTTTTAACCGCGCTGCTGCGCGGGCTCAGCGCCGAGGAGGCGGTCCGGGCCGCGGTGGCGGTCGGCGCCTGCAACGTCGAGGCCGCGGATACGTTGAGCGGCTTGCGCAGTTGGGAAGAGACCATGCAGCGGATCGCCTCCGGATGGGAGCAGCGGCCGCTTGCTCTTGCGGGCCGTGGCTGGAGGTGGGACGCCGCCGCACGCTTGTGGCGCAAGGCGTAATTACCAATGACCAGCCATGATGCTGAAAGGAAACTGATCTGAAAACCTCTGTCCGAACTGTCGCATCCCTCGCCACCCTGCTGCCGGCGGCGCAAAACAGCGGCTATGCCGTGGGCGCTTTTTCGCCGCGCTATCCGGCGATGATCCCCGCCATCCTCACCGCCGCGGAACGCCTGCAATCGCCGGCCATCGTCCAGGTGGCGCAGGTCGAGCTGCAGTGGTTTGATATGACCCTCGAAAGATTTGCCGAACAGTTCTGGAGCGATCTGGAGACCCTGCGGCCGAAGTCGCCGGTCGCCCTGCATCTGGATCATACCGCGGATTTCGCACTCATCAAGCGGGCCATCGCGCTCGGCTTCACCTCGGTGATGATCGATGCCTCGACGCTACCGTTTACAGAGAACGCCGCCATCACCCGCGAGGTGACCGAATATGCCCACGCCCGCGGCGTGGCGGTGGAAGCGGAACTCGGGCGCATCGGCAGCGCCGATACCCGGGAAGCGGAAACCACGGATGAGGAGATGTATACCGATCCCGAGGAAGCCCGCCGTTTTGTCGAGGAGACGCACATCGATGCCCTGGCGGTCTCCGTCGGCACGGCGCACGGGGTCTACCGCACGCGCGGGCCCAAAATCGACATGGACCGTCTCGCCCGGATCCGCGCGCAAGTGGCCATCCCCCTGGTCATCCACGGCGGCTCGGGCGTGCCGGCGGAGATGCTTCTGGCGGCGATCGCCCTGCCGGGCGGAGGCATCAGCAAGGTCAATATTGCCACCGAACTCGAGCTGGCAGCCGCGGCTGCGCTCAAGCTGGAGACCCGGCTCAGCGATGCGGCGATGTCGGCCTTGCCGCCGCAGCGTCTCGAGCAGGCCCGGGCCGCGGTGCAGGAGGTGGTCAAAGGCAAGATCAGCGGCTTTCTTAACAGCGCCGGGCGCGCCGGAATGCCTCTGGCGTAATCCTGCCCACAGCCGATTTCATCCACGGTTTCCATGAGGCGTCCATTTCAGCGAAAAAGAAACGGGCTGCCGGGCTTTTTCAAGCTCGACAGCCCGTTGTTCGGACTGCAGTATGCTGACCTTCACCGGCTCGCCACCTCGGAAATGGAAACTTCCCGGTAGAGCGCGCCGAAGAAAGCCGCAGGATCGTCCAGAGAAGTCACCTTGATCCGCTCGGCCAGCCGGTCATCCCGCAAATAGGCCAGGGTCAACTGGGCGTGCAGCCGGATACGCAGGTCGCCGGCACGCTTGGCGATCTTTTCGAGCGCCTTTTCGCAGGCTCCCAGATCGGCCGCGGGCTGCTGCGTCTTGAGGCAGGCCACATGAAAGATGGCATCGTGCTTCAGGCCGTCGACATCCGAGGCCAGCGCCTGAACATAGCCCTGCACGGCCATATCCGTCCGCTCCATCTTTTGCGGCGAAGCCAGCAGGCCTCCAGCCGCCAGGAGCACCAGAACAGCGATCTCTTTTTTCATGATACACCTCCCGTGTATGGGGTTTACTCAACCGGTTCAAACCACTTTTTAAGCATCTCGATCAGCGGATTCTCCGCTGCACGGCGCCAGCGCAGCCACGTTGTGCGGGTCATGATGCCGACGACACCGTCATAGATACCGCCGTCGATCCAGGCATCATAGGTTCGCACGGCGATGAGATTTTCTCCACCCCAGTGGATCCGCTCCGCAGGAATCGTATAGTAGCGCTCCTGCAGCCACCAATCGTTGTTGCGGATATCCTCACCCGCATCGGGGAAATGGCCGGTCCGGCCGATGCGTTCGCCGTTGAACCAGACCTCATCGACATCATCGATCTTGCCGAGGGCGAGGATCAGCCGCGTATCGCGGTTCTCCGCCGGAATGACCACCGAGCGGCGGTACCAGGCATAGCCGTCGTACTCCGGATAGCCCTGAACCTCCCACTTGAGCGGAACAATCAGACTGTCCCAGCCGCTCTGCGCCGTCTCGCTCAGCCGCCAGGCCGGATCGTCGCCCGTGCGGAACTGCCAGTATCCGCTCAGATCCACGACCAGCTCCGGAACCTCGCGGCGGGAGTAGAGGCCCAGGTCGCCCGAAACGATGCCGCCGCTTTCGAAATCATCATAGACCTGCACCGCCACAACGTTCGCAGCATCGAACTGGAGAAATTCGGCCGGGATGTAATAGAGCCGGTGCGTCGTATAAGCGGTCTCATACTCCGGAGGAAGCCCCCCGCTGCTGTTGACCAGATGGCCGTTAACCCAGGTGCGGTCGACGTCATCGATACAGCCGAGGTCGAGGTAGAGCTTTTTATCCCGTAGCGCATGCGGCACGCTGAAACGTTTGCGGTACCAGGCCATGCCGTCATACCCCGGAAAGCCCTGCTCCTCCCAGCGCGCCGGGGCCTGGATCGTCTCCCAGTGGGCATCGTCAAAGGCCGCGCCGGCATAGGCGGGATTGTCGCCGATCTCGAAACGCCAGGCGCCGTTGAGATTGACCTCTTTTTTCATCTCGGCGGCTCCGGCCGCGATGGCGAACAACAGGCCGCAGGTGTAGAGGATGGTCACTTTCATCGAATCTCTCCTTCGTTCTTCTACCTGAATATACTCGAAACAACGGTCATTGTTGTCACCGGCGGGTCAAAAGATGTCAAAAGTTGTCATAGTGCGGCCCGGAGACGTTATGGCGCAAGAGCTTGTTTATATTTTATCAAGAATGTTTTTTCGGCAGGTTGTTGCTGGAGCAGCAGAGAAATCCCGCAGGCGTTCTTTTTCTGTTTCAGGAGGAGAGGAAAATGAGTATATTCCGGGGAGGGTGCCGGCACGGAACATCCGGACCAGGCCAGCGCAGGCCGGGTAGACACGACGGAATCACACAGGGAGGTGCATCATGAGCAAGTTATTGCGGACACTCGCGGCGGGATGGGGCGCCAAAAAAATGGGACGGGGCTGCTTCTCCACCGTCCTGATCTTTATCATCCTCTGGTGGCTGCTCAGCCACTTTGACATTTTCAAATAAGAATCGCCTTGAGGAGAAGAGGATATGGTGAGATTGATCCCGCAGCCTTCAATCGTCGAGGCGGCCGGCAACAAACCCAAACGCATTGAGGAATTCATCGGCCGCGTCAATAGCGGGACGGCGGAAATGAGCATCGCCCGGATGAAGAGCGCGAGCGGGTGGGAGGAGCCGGCGCAGCAGCCGGAGTTCAGCGAGTATACCCTCGTCCTCGCCGGTGAAGTGGTGGCCGAAACCCGGGAGGGTATCGTCAAGGCCGGACCAGGCCAGGTGATTTTCGCCCCGGCCGGCGAGTGGGTGCGCTACAGCACGCCGGGACCGGACGGGGCGGAATACATCGCGGTGTGTCTGCCGGCGTTTTCGCCCGAGACCGTTCATCGCATCTCGGAGTGATCCGGCCCCTGGCGCTCAACTCCCAATGGCCGTTCACGGAACACGGCTTTTGTTTCAGACGCCCAGTTTGGCCTTGACCAGGACGCGCTTGACGCCGGCCGCAGGAGGCGGGACCACGTCGCCCGCGATCGCCTGGCCGTCCACCGTCAGCTCGATCCGGTTGCCCTTGCCGATGCGGCTGATCTCGATCTCGTAACGCACCCCCTGAAACATTCGGCTCACCGTGAAACCATGCCAGGATTCGGGTATCACCGGCGCCACCATCAGTCCTTCATAGGTGGGCCGGATGCCGAGAATGTGCTGGGTGATGGCCACATAATTCCAGGCCGCCGTGCCGGTGAGCCACGAATTCTTGGCCTCGCCATGGGAGGGCGCGTCCCGCCCGGCGATCATCTGCGCATAGACGTAGGGCTCGCAGCGGTGCAGGTCGGCCAGCTTTTCGCGCGCGGAGGGATTGATGCGGCTGTAGACCGCAAAGGCCTGATCGCCGCGCCCGATCACCGTCTCGGCGATCATGATCCAGGGATTGTTGTGGCAAAAAATGCCGGCGTTCTCCTTGTACCCCGGGGGGTAGGAGGAGATTTCGCCCAGCTCGAGGTAATAGCGCGAATAGGCCGGCTGCTGCAGCATGATCCCGTGCTCTGTACCGAGGAGCTTGTGCGTCGCATCCAGGGCCTTCTGCGCCAGTCCCTCCTCGACTCCGATCCCCGCCATCACGCAAAACCCCTGCGGCTCGATAAAGATCTGACCCTCCTTGCACTCCCTTGATCCCACCTTGCGGCCGAAATCGTCGTAGGCGCGGACAAACCAGGAACCGTCCCAGCCATGCTTCCTGACCACCGCCTCCATGAGATCAGCCGCCTGCAGGTAGCCGGCTGCCTCCTGGTCGCAGCCGCGCTGCTCCGCCAGCTCGGCCAGTTCATGGGCCGCCAGGACAAAGAGCCCGGCGATGAAGACCGACTCCGCCACCTTGCCCTCCTTGTTGGTGGTGGTCTGGAAGGATTGGCCCGGGGTGTCGGAGAAGCAGTTGAGATTGAGGCAGTCGTTCCAGTCGGCGCGGCCGATCAGGGGCAGGCCGTGCGGGCCGATGCGCTCGAGGGTATAGGTCAGGCTGCGCTGCAGGTGCTCGTAGAGCGGTGTTTCGCTACCCGGCTGATTGTCATAGGGGACCTTTGCATCCAGAATCGACAGGTCCCCGCTCTCCTTGATATAGGCGCAGGTGCCGAGGATCAGCCAGAGGGGATCGTCATTGAAATTGCCGCCGATATCGTTGTTGCCGCGTTTGGTCAGGGGCTGGTACTGGTGATAGGCGCCGCCGCTGGGCAGCTGGGTGGCGGCGAGATCGAGGACGCGTTCGCGCGCGCGCCGGGGCACCATGTGGACGAAGCCGAGGAGGTCCTGATTGGAATCGCGGAAGCCGAGGCCGCGGCCGATGCCGGATTCATAGAAGGAGGCCGAGCGCGACATATTGAAGGTGGCCATGCACTGGTAGGCGTTCCAGATGTTGACCATGCGGTTGGTGTGCTTGTCCGGCGTCCGCACCTGATAGAGGCCGAGGATGCCGTCCCAGTAGGCGCGCAGCGCCGCGAAAGCCTGGTCCACCTCTTTCGGCTTGAGATATTTGGCGATGACCGGCTTGACCGTGCGTTTGTTGATGGTCTGGGAGTCGGGCGGATCGAATTTCTCGGCGACAGAGTTTTCGTGATAGCCGAGCAGGATGGTCACCGCGCGGGTCTCGCCGGGCTTGAGATTCAGTTTCACTTGATGCGAGCCGATGGGCGCCCAGCCGTGAGCGACCGAGTTGAAGGAGCGTCCCCGTTCCACCGCGGCCGGCTGATCCCAGCTGCGGTATTTGCCGAGGAAGGCCTCACGCTGGGTGTCGTAGCCGGCGGGCCGGGGCGAGCAGGCAAAAAAGGCAAAATGGTCGCGGCGCTCACGGTATTCGGTCTTGTGATAGATCACCCCCTCCTCGATCTCCACCTGGCCGGTGCTGAAGTTACGCTGGAAATTGGTGGCATCGTCCTGGGCATCCCAGAGGCAGAATTCGATGGCGGAGAAGAGCGAAAGGGCGGCCGGCTCCTGGCGCTGATTGGTCACCTGGACCTGCCAGATTTCGAGGTTCTCACCCAGGGGGACGAAAAAGAGGGTCTCGGCCTTGATGCCCTTGAAGGTCGAGCCGATGATGCTGTAGCCGAGGCCGTGGCGGCAGCTATACTCCTCGACCTGATGACGGGTGGGCTGCCAGGAGGGCGACCAGAAGACGCCGCTGGCATTATCGCGCAGGTAGATCAGGCGGCCGCCGAGATCAAAGGGGACATTATTGTAGCGGTAGCGGCTGAGACGGCGCAGCCGGGCGTCGCGATAGAAGGAGTAGCCGCCGGCGGTGTTGGAGATGATGCCGAAATAGTCCTCACAGCCGAGATAGTTGATCCAGGGCAGGGGGGTGTCCGGCCGGGTGATGACATATTCGCGTCGTTTGTCGTCAAAGTATCCGTATTTCATGGCTGCTCCGATCGGGATAGTGACTGCCGCAGTACTTGTGCAAGTTAACCCCGCGGCCAAATTAGCCAAACGGGAATGTAAAATCAAGAAAAATCGTGCGCCACGGTTCTCCCCGCGAGAGTAGACAGGATGATTTTTATTGCCAATGGGCAAATAACTTGATACCTTTTAGCCGGACGGCGTCGCACCCGCCGGGAAGGCCGCCACGGCTGCAGCCCGGGCGCGGCCGGCATCCCGGATCAAGCCATATGAAAACAGCGTCCCCTTGCACCAAAGGCTGCCATGAAAAACCCGGTTTGGCGCGGCAGTGCCGCGCCATCTCCCTGCATCTCTTCCTCGCGAAAGGCTGCCATGAAAAACACCCTGCATATTCTCGTGTTGCTTCTCAGCGCCCGCCTCGCCGCACCTGTGCCGGCGGCCGCACACTCGGCGGCAGTTGCCAATCCAGCACAAACCGCACTGCCGACGGAGGCCGCACAAACTGCGCCGGCCGCGACACCAGCACAAGCTGCACCTCCGGCGGCCGCACACCCGCTGCCGGCCGATCCACCCGGCCGCGAACACCTGCGCCTGGATGCGGAGTGGAAATTCAGCCTCGGCCATTTCGGCGATTATGACCTGGATTATGGCCACGGCACGGGCTATTTCACCTGGTACGCCAAGGCGGGCTATGGCGACGGACCCGCCTCCCCCCGCTTCGACGACCGCCCCTGGCGCACCCTCGACCTGCCCCATGACTGGGCCGTAGAGCTGCCCTTCTCCGGCGAAGCCAGCCACAGCCATGGCTACAAAACCATCGGCTGGAAATATCCCGCGACCAGCGTCGGCTGGTATCGCAAGAGCTTCCGCATCCCTGAATCCGACCTCGGCCGCAGAATCAGCATCCAGTTCGACGGGGTCTACCGCAACGCCATCGTCTGGTGTAACGGATTTTACCTCGGTCAGGAGCCGAGCGGCTATATCGGCTTTGAATACGATATCAGCGATTATCTCAATTACGGCGGCGACAACGTCATCGCCGTCCGGGCCGACGCCTCGCTCGAGGAGGGCTGGTTTTACGAAGGCGCCGGCATCTACCGCCACGTCTGGCTCAACAAGACCGACCCGCTTCATGTCGCACCCCGAGGCATCTTTGTCTACTCCGGGATGGCCGGCGATACCGCGCGCGTGACGGCCCGCGCCACCGTCATCAACGCCGGCCGGAGCGACGCCGATCTCCGCATCGAGCAGGCCGTCGCCGATGCCGGCGGCCGGATCGTGGCCAGGGCGCAGGCCGGAGGCTCCCGCCTCGCCCCCCTGGCTGCGCAGGAGTACGCCTGCGAGCTCCGCGTGACCGCACCACGGCTCTGGTCGCCGGAAGCGCCGCATCTCTACACCCTGATCACCCGGGTGTACGACGGCGCGCGCCTGACCGACCGCTGCGAAACCCGCTTCGGCATCCGCACCCTCCGCTTCGATGCCAGCCAGGGACTGCTGCTCAACGGCCAGCCCCTCAAGCTGCGTGGCACCAACAACCACCAGGACCACGCCGGCGTGGGCGCGGCCCTGCCCGACGCCCTGCAGCGCTTCCGCATCGCCCGCCTCAAGGCGATGGGGAGCAACGCCTACCGCTGTTCGCACAATCCGCCCACCCCCGAGCTGCTCGATGCCTGCGACGAGCTCGGCATGCTGGTCATCGACGAGAACCGCCTGATGGGCAGCACGGCGGAACATTTCGACTGGCTGCAGCGGCTGATCACCCGCGACCGCAACCATCCCAGCGTGCTGATCTGGTCGCTGGGCAACGAGGAATGGGCGATCGAGAGCAACATCAAGGGAGCGCGCCTCACCGACGCCATGCAACGTTTTGCGCAAAGCATAGATCCGACCCGACCCTGCACCGTCGCCATCAGCGGCGGCTGCGGCCAGGGCTCCTCCGAGGCCATCCAGGTCATGGGCTTCAACTATCTCGCCCAGTGCGATATCGATACCTATCACCGCAATTATCCGGCCCAACCGGGCGTGGGCACGGAGGAGACCACCGGCAGCGGCACCCGCGGCATCTATAGCGATGACCGGGCGAACGGCCATATCGCCCAGTACGACCGCCTCGGCGGCACTTCGGTCGAACGCGGCTGCAAGTTCTACGCGGAGCGCCCCTGGCTGGCCGGCCTCTTTTACTGGACGGGATTCGACTATAAAGGCGAGCCCAATCCCCTCTCGTGGCCCGCTGTGGGCTCGCAGTATGGTCTGCTCGATGCCTGCGGCTTCCCCAAGGATAGCTATTACTATCTGCAATCGCAGTGGCGTGAGGAGCCGGTCCTCCACCTGCTGCCGCACTGGAACTGGAGCGGCCACGAGGGCGAGGTTATCCGCGTCTGGGCCTATTCGAACTGCGATGTTGTGGAACTCATCCTCAACGGCCGGAGTCTCGGGCGGAAACCGATCCCGCGCTACGGACACGGCGAATGGGAGGTGCCCTACGCGCCCGGACGCCTTGCCGCCCGCGGCTTTCGCGCGGGCAAGGAGGTCTGCACCGCTGCGATCGAGACCTCCGGTCCACCCGCGCTTTTGCAATTAGAGGCGGACCGCACGGATCTGCGCGCCGATGGCGCGGACCTTGCGGTCGTGACGCTCCGGGTCAGCGATGCCAGGGGCCGCACCGCATCCGAGGCCGATGCCGAGGTCACCTTCAGCCTGCAGGGGCCGGGCCGGATCATCGGCGTGGGCAACGGCGATCCGGCCAGCCATGAACCCGACCGCTTTTGCGAGACGGTGACCACCGCGAATATCCACAACCTCGAGGAGCTGGTGCTGGAGTCGCTCGAGGACGGCGCCGTCCAGGCGGCCGCGGCTTCACCCGCCGCCTGGAAAGCCGCCTTCCGCAGCGAGCGCAATGCCGATTGGCGGGCCTATCAGGACTCTTTGATCGCCGTGCGCGGCACCTTCAGCCTCGAGGGCGCCAGCGCGCAGACCAGCGTAACCCTGTTCGCCAAGTGCGTCGTCGAAGATCAGGCCATCCTCATCAACGGCCATCCGATCGCCGCGGGCTTTGGCCGGGACGATCAGCTTCCTGGTTTCAGGATCGACCCGGCTTTTCTGCATGCGGGTGCGAACGAATGCCTCTTCCTCGGCAAACGCTTCCGGAAGCGCTACCAGTGGGACGAGCCCAATACCGATCCCGGCGTCGTGCAGCTTTTTACGCCGGCCGCGCCCTGGAAACGGCGGGCCTTTAACGGAGTGGCGCAGGTGCTCGTCCAGGCGGGAGACGCAGCCGGCGAGATCACCCTGACGGCCGCCGTGCCCGGCCTGGCGCCGGCGCTGCTGCGGCTGCGCGTGCAAGAGGGCTCCCTCCAGCCAGCGGCAAAATGACCGCGGCGCAGGTAGGCCAACTGGATTGACGGGCAGCGCGTGCGGCCGCGCGCAAGCTCTGTGCCAGGCGGCCCTGCACAGGCGGCTTGTGCTAGTTTACACCGCGTACATCATAGAGGTGCACACCGGAAATGCGGCCTTGCGTCAGATCCGGGCAGGCCGCGAGGAACGCCAGCGCGCCCGCTGGCTGGTGCCCCCAAAAGAGAAAGGCATCGATCCGGAACTCCCGCAAGGCCTGGCGCACGGCCGCTTCGTCCGGATACGGGGCGCTGCTGCCGATGAATTTCCACTGCCGGTAATAGCAGAGAATGAGGCTCTCGTTCCAGTTTTTGTTGGCCGCGATTCGCGATGCCGCCGGGACCGGCGCTACAGCCAGTGCGGCCGCCCGCTCGTACTGGGTCTTGTCGCGCTGGCGGTAATGGAGGAGCTTCTCCGCGGGGAAATAACTGAAGGAAAGCACCAGCAGCACGGTGACGACCCGCGCAGCCAGCCCTTTCTTCTCTTTCAACCAGACGCTGGCCAGCTGCATCGCCATGAGCAATACGAGCAGATGCAGAAACCACAAATAGCGCTCCTCGACCCAGACCAGCAAATACCCCGCACAAAAAATCATCAAGGGGAAGAGCCACCGCCAGGCTTCGGGCCAGGGGATGCACGCCGGCGGTTTACTCAAACCGAAATAGAGAAAGATCAGCACGATCCCCCAGGCGAAGGGCGAAAACTGGCCCAGCAGACCGAGGAGGATGGAGAAAAATCCCCTGATGATCTGGATATAGGCGGCCAGATCCGCCCACGATTTCCAGGGCGACCAGGCCTGGACCTGAATAAAGTGGGGATCATCCCAGACGCTGGTCGCCTCCTTATGGGGAAGATCCACAAACCCGGTGCGATCGAGTGGCAAACCTTTGGCGCCGGGATCGATGAAGGCGAAGAGCCAGCCGCTGAAATGGTGCCCCAAACTAACGCGGCTGTATTTCGCGGACTGCACCGCCATCCAGCCGCCGACGATCATCCCAAAGATCAACATCACCGTGGCATAATGCAGAAGAATCCGGCGCGCGCCGGCTTCTCGCCGCTGCACATACTCGAGCGCATGGACGATAACCAGATGGACCAGGACAAAGGGCAGCGCATAATACTTGGCCAGAAAGGCCAGACCCGCCGCCAGGCCTGCGCCCACAGCGTGCCGCCGCCGTGTGAAATACGCGGGGCTGTAGAGCAGGGTCAGATAGAAGAGCAGGCAGAGCGCGACGAGAAGATCGGGACTGAGCACCGAGAAGGCCATCCAGAAGAGGATCGGCACCAGGGCCAGCTGCCACAGCCAGCGCATCCAGCCGCCGATACGGAAACGATCGAGCCAGACCTCGAGCAGCACAAAACCAGCCAGGCCGATCAGCAGGTTCAGAGTCTTGAAGGCCATCTGCGGATCGGCGCCGCCGGCCAGGAGTGGCGCCAACAGCCACGAGATCAGGGGATTCCAGTGATTGCTGACGGATTGCAGAAAGTGACCCTGCAGGATCAGCCGGGCATTATTGATATAACTGATGCCATCCGGATTGATCTGAAAACGGTATTCCGGCAGCAGCAGCCACCCAAGAGCCAGATAGAGCCCCATGATACACCAAAGCGGCCAGCGCCGGGCAAAGCGTTTGAACATCATTTTTCTCCTTGACACCTTTATAAATTATGGTTTGGGTTCCTCCAGGCCGCCGCGGCAGACGGCAACCTAGATGAATTTGATCTTCCGCGCGGCAAAAAGGCTCATCCGCAGCAGCAGCAACCCGTGCCGGAAGCGGCTGATCTGCGTCGTGCCATACGCGCGGTCACGATAGCGCACGATCACCTCGACGATTCTGAGATTCAGTTTGGCCGCCCCGAAGAGCAGGTCAAAATCGCCAAAGGGATCAAAATCGCCGAAATAGCTTCTTCCCTGTTTGATCCGCTGATAGTCCTCCCGGAAAAGGACCTTGGTGCCGCACAGGGTATCCTTGAGCGGCTGGCCGAGGAGATAGGAAAAAAAGAGGCTGAACAGCTTGTTCGCGATGAGATTGAGGAATCGCATGGCCTCCTTCTCCATCGGATAGACCAGTCGGCAGCCGTTGATGAATTCGCCGCGATTGGCCATCAAGGCGTGATAAAATTTCGGCAAATCCTCCGGCGGCGTCGTCAGATCAGCATCCAGGATCATCAGAACCTCGCCGCTGGCTGCATCGAACGCCTCAAAGACGGCATTCCCTTTTCCGCTGCCGCTCTGCCGCATCACTTTGATATCCCGCTCGGGATACTTTTGCTGCACCGCCAGCATCCGGTCGTAGGTGTCATCCGATGAATGACCTTCGATGAAAAGGATCTCCTGCCCCGCGCCGAAACGCGGGATCCGCTGGATGGCGTTCTCGATATTGCCGCTTTCATTGCGCGCCGGAATGACCATCGTCACCGTGGCCTCGGCATGCGGGTGCGCGACCGGACGCGCGACGAGCAGGTTGATCATGCAGAGGTGGTTAAGCAGCGGCAGGTTGGCGATCAGACGGTTGCAGAGAAAGGCCAGCACCGGGATATTGCGCGGCAGCAGCAGTTTGCGCTCCTCACGGACGATCTCGAGTTCTTCCAGCTCGAGCAGATTGGCCATGTCCAGCGGCGAAAGCCAGTTCTGCAGGGGCTGCCGGAATTTAAGTCCGAGCTTTTCGGCGAGACGGAATAGCGGCTCCCAAAGATAACTGTAATAGGAGATGACGATCCGGCTGCGCGGGTGCGTAACCCGACGCAGATTTTTCAAAGCCGCCTGGATATCCCACAAGGTACCCACCAGATCGGAAAGGATGACATAATCGAATTTTTCGTTCAGCTCGAGGATTTCCGCATCATCCACCCGGAAGGTGAGCCCGGGGAACCGCTCCTGCGCCTTGCTGATCATGTGGGGCGAAAAATCCACCCCGACACCATACCCGGGACGAACCGCGGCGAGCAGTTCACCGGTACCGCAGCCGATCTCCAGCACCCGGCTGTTGGCCGGAATGATGAAGGAAAAGTAGCGCGCCAGACAACGGTGATAATAGCGGTTTTTCTTTTTCCACCGCCCGCGCTGAGCCGCATAATCATCATAATAGCGGATGAGATCCTGTTTATTCATTCCAAGCCTTTGTTTTTGTGATGCCGGGGAACCTCTCGCACGGGATCGGACGGCAGAGTGCGGGACCTCCTCCCGGCGGGTCAGCGCAGAAGCATCCATCTCCGGGTTGCTGCAAAGGTCCCCGCCTGCATCCGGCAGAAATAAAGTCCGCTCGGAGCCGGATTTCCTGCATCATCCCTCCCATCCCACTGCACCTCATGCTCGCCCGCACTCTGTTCGCCGTGTTCCAGGGTGCAGATCCTGCGCCCGGCAAGATCGTAAAGAGCGATCTCGACGGCTCCGGCCGTCCCGGTCTGATACCGCATCGCGGTTGATGCGTTGAAGGGATTGGGATAATTGTCCGACAGCGCAAACATCGCTGGAGCCGTCGGCTCCGTTGCATCCTCCACCCGGGTGAAACGAACCTCGACCTGCAACGGATGGCCGAAGTACTGGAAATAGGTGGCCCCGACGTTGGGCATATGCGGTGGCAGAATATAATGGGTGACCGAGAGATAGAGATAATTGATCGGATGCGAAACGGTCACCCCCATTTCGCCATAGGAAACGTGGTCGCCGGTGTCGTGGGGATCGGCAATGGCACTGTCGCGGTAATAGAGCGCGGTTGTGCCTTGCATCGGGGAGACATCGGCGGTGTGAATAATGGTTCCGGTCGCTGAGCTGATCTGCTGCCAGAGCTCCGCCGGAGCGGCTGCCACCGCATCGGGGATCCCGTCCACGGGCACGCCCAGGGGCGTGTGGGCATCGTAATAGATGCCGGGGGCGATCTTGTCGTTGAAATCAGCGCTCGCCTGCGCCCATTCGAGCGACAACGGCGCCCAGGAGAGATCGACGGTGATCAGGTCGTAAAACTGCGAACGGTAGGCGATGGTCAGCAAGCCCTGGCCCTTTTCCTGATACCCGGCTATGGCGCGGACGCGGCCATCGAGGACCTCCGGCTGGGGATCCTCCCCTTCAGCCCACTCCTCGGTGAAAACCTCCTGGGTGGCCGGCTTGAAGCGGTATTTGGAGCGATCGAGGAGATCCACGCCGCTGCCGTTGAGCTCGAGCCGGTCGCCCGCGATGTACTTGACCATGAGGCCCAGCTTGTAAACCGGGCTGGTGAAGAGACTGGAGGGAAAGTCGAAATCGACATAGTCGGTTTTGACGGTATCGGTCAGAGTAGCGGACCGGTAGAGATAGATCCAGCCTTTTTTCCCGGAGTCCAGGGGATCCACGATCATGATCTCGTAGCGGGGAAAGCTGCGCGAGGCATCATCATTGATCCACTCTTTGGCTGCCGCCTGATCGCCGCAGTCGCGGCCCATGACCACCAGCTCATCCGCAGGGTCGAGGAGTCCATTGTCGAAGGCGAGGTACTCCAGATTGCGTACCTCATCGAACTGCCAGGGGATCTGGTGCCACTGCCCGCTGCGAAAGGCATAGACGAAGAGCTGGTTGAGCGGCGCGCCGTTCAATCCCGCCAGCAGGGAGCCGGGGATCACCGCCGGATCGGCCTCCCGGTCAAGGGTTTTGGATGTCCCCGCCGCAGCAGCGGAAAGGCCGGAAGATGCCAGGAACGCCAGGGCGATCATCCCGGCGATGGTCAGGACACAGATCCCTCTCTGCATTGCAACCTCCTTCACTCGAATCGATTTGTTACCGGAACGCAGCATCACCGGTCACATGGCCGCGCAGCTCACCTTCACGGGGCGGGAATGACGGCGTGGAGTCAAACTCATTTCATAAAATAGCCAAACCCGGCGAGCAAATCAAGCTCTATCGCCGCCGCAGGGCCGCAGCCGCGAATTTGCTGACCGTGAACGCACAGGGGTGCAACCCGGATGGAAAGGCTCGCATTTGCCAATTGGATTTCTCGCCTTTTTTTCCTATCTTTTTCGCAAGTCCGTGCAGTCCTAAACCAGAAGCATATGCCTGATCTCACCGCAAATAGCCCTGATACCCGTAAACGCATCGCCGTGCTCGCATCCGGCGGCGTGGACAGCTCCGTCGCCCTGCACCTGCTGAAAAAGCAGGGCCACTCCGTCACCGCCTTCTATCTCAAGGTCTGGATGGAGGGCGATACCTTTTTCGGCCACTGCCCCTGGCGGGAAGATGTGGCCTATGTCGAAAAGATCGCCGCCCAGCTCGGGGTCCCCTTTGAGGTGATGCCGATGCAGCAGGAGTACTGGGATTTGATCATCGCCTATACCCTCCGGGAGGTCCAGGCAGGGCGGACGCCCAATCCCGACATGATGTGCAACAAGCTTTTCAAGTTCGGCGCATTTTACGAGCGGGCCGGGCGCGAATACGACGCGATGGCGTCGGGGCACTATGCCCGGACCCTGGTGGACGCGGCGGGAGAGGTCCATCTGCTGACCTCGAAGGATCCGGTCAAGGACCAGACCTATTTTCTCAGCCAGATGCAGCGCGACCAGATCGCGCGCTGCATCTTCCCCCTCGGCGAACTCGACAAGGCCGCCGTGCGCCGGCTGGCCCGGGAGGCCGACCTCCCCAATGCGCTGCGTCCCGACAGCCAGGGGATCTGTTTCCTCGGCAAGATCAATTACCGTGACTTTCTCAGCCGCCACGTCGGCCGCAAGCCCGGCCGCATCGTCGAGCAAGCCAGCGGCCGGACCCTCGGCGAACACGAAGGCTACTGGTTCTACACCATCGGCCAGCGCAACGGCCTGCGGCTCTCCGGCGGCCCCTGGTTCGTCATCGACAAGGACGGTCCGGAGAACATTATCTATGTGGCCCACGGCTACGATCCCGAAGAGATCTACCGCGACCGCATCGACGTCCAAGCCTTCAACTGGATCTCGCCGCGCAAGAGCGCAATTCTCGAGGGAGACGTTGCGGAGCTGGATCGGACCAGCACCGGCGCATCGCTCTTCGCCTGCAAGATCCGCCATTCCCCCGAATTTTTTCAGACCACCGTGCAGTTTGACAGCGAGGCCAGCCTCACGCTCCGGCCGCAAAGCCGGATTGCCGGTGTCGCCAAAGGCCAGTTCGCCGTTCTCTATGCGGGAGCGGAATGCCTCGGCGGTGGCGTGATCGTCTGACCACCTCACCTCTATGCCATGGGAGTAGCGATGCACTTTAAAACCCTTGCGATTCATCCCGGTGTCAAGCCGGATCCCCTCTACGGCGCGGTGATGCCCCCCATCTACCAAACCTCGACCTTTGCTTTTGCGGACGTCAAAAAGCCGGGCCCTTTTGACTATTCCCGGAGCGGCAACCCGACCCGCCAGCTGCTCGAACACTCCCTCGCTGTTCTCGAAGGGGGCACCACAGGCTTTGCCCTGGCCACCGGCATGGCGGCTGTGGCCACCGTGCTCGAGCTCTTCAAAAAGGGCGACCACCTCATCGCCCACGACGACATCTACGGCGGCACCTATCGCTACCTCAGTTCCATCGCGGCGGCTCACGGTATCGAGGTCGATTTCGTCAACCTGCGCGATCTCCAGGCCTTCGAACAGGCGATCAAGCCGAATACCCGCGGCGTCTGGACCGAAACTCCGACCAATCCCCTGATGAACCTGCTCGATCTGGCCGCCATCGCCGCCATCGCCCGCAAGGCCGGACTGATCACCATCTGCGACAATACCTTCCTCACACCCTGCTTCCAGCAGCCGCTGCAGCTGGGGATCGATATCGTCCTGCACTCGACCACCAAGTACATTAATGGCCATTCGGATGTCGTCGGCGGCGCGCTGGTTACGGCCGACCCCGGCCTTGCCGAGCGGCTCGGCTTTTACCAGAATGCCATGGGCTCAGTCCCCGGCCCCTTCGATTGCTTTCTCGTCCTGCGCGGCCTCAAGACCCTCGGACTGCGCATGGAGGAGCATCACCGCAACGCCCTCGCCATCGCCGAGTGGCTTGAAAAGCATCCCGCGATCGAACGCGTTCTCCACCCCGGCCTCGCCAGCCATCCGCAGTACGAATTGGCCCGGCGGCAAATGCGCGGCTGCGGCGGCACCTTTTCCTTCTGCGTCAAGGGCGGCGAGGAGCAGGCCTTCCGCCTCCTGCGCGCGGTCAAGATCTTCACCCTGGCCGAATCCCTGGGCGGAGTGGAATCGCTCATCGAACATCCCTGGACCATGACCCACATCTCCATGCCCGAGGAGGTACGCGCCCGCGTCGGCATTACCCGTGCGATGATCCGGATCTCGGTGGGCCTGGAGGACGTAAATGATCTGATCGACGATCTCGAGCAGGCGCTCAAGCCGGTCTGATACGGGGGTCTCTCTGGAGGGCCTGAAAGTGTTCTGATCTGCCACCGGCGGTGCCGGCACTTGCCGCCCGCATCCTCTTTCGCCCACGGACACGGCGGCTCACCCTTTGGGAAATGACGCTCATGTACGCAAATCTGCTGAAACCCGAAATCCAGGAGTTCATCACCAACCGCGACCTCAAGACCCTGCGCACGTTGCTCGACGACTGGCTGCCCCAGGAGATCGCCATGCTCATCGATGGGCTCTCCGCTCCGGAGGACATCGTTGTCTTCCGCCTGCTGGAGCGTGACACGGCCGCCCGCGTTTTCGAACTCCTGCCCTATGACAAACAGGAAGATCTGCTCAAAGCCCTGGCGCGCGACCAGGCCTTTCTCGCCAAGCTGCTGAGCGACCTCTCTCCCGACGACCGCACCGCCCTGCTCGGCGAACTGCCCGGCGAAATCACCCAGCAGCTCCTCGGCATGCTCGACGAAAAGGACCGCAAGGTCGCCACCACCCTGCTCGGCTATCCCCCGGAGAGCACAGTGGACCTGGCCAGATGCAAGCCGATTTA
>DAOQAG010000054.1:14004-24221 GCA_035353815.1 bacterium | reverse complement strand
TTTTGGAGGTGCTTCGGGTGGGCCTCAGATGAACATCCGGGTGGGACTCAGATTTGGAGGGTGTTTCGGGTGGAATTCAGATTTTGGAGGGTGTCAAAGAAAAGCGCTTCCGCCCGATGCGGTGCGCATCAGGCGGAAGCGCCATGCGGGAGGCCCAGCGGATTCAGGCTTGCAAGCGAAGCGTCTCCTCATCCGGCCGGCGTCCGCCCGGAGGGCCGGGCGGTCACACCGTGCGGGATGTCGAGCGGGCTCAGGCTTTGCGGGCGGCGATGAAGTAAAAGACGATCAAGGCCAGTCCGCCGAAGAGCAGCATGCTGGCCAGGGTGAAGATATCCTGTCCATCGCCGTACTGTGTGCCGACAAATGCGCCCAGCCCGATACCGGTCAGCACTAGGCCCCATTTCAGCGACGTGGGGGCGTTTTCGTTTTTAGGGGGGCTGAACAGGGCATTCATCGTTTCGACACTTACGCCTTTGTCCACCAAGTGCCGCTTCAACTTGTTATCCGAGGCGATCTTCACCATCAGGATCACTATGGCGAACGCACCGAGGGGAACCAGTTCACCGAGCATACGATTCTCCTTTCTATGTTAGGGGATGAGATCCCTTTCTACCTTATCCGACAGGCCATTGTGAAAAATGTTGCAGCGGCAAGAAAAATAGTTTCCATTTACACTTTTTTTCACTTATTTTCCAGAGAGAGTTTCGTGGCTGGCCTGTGCGATCCGGGCGCCGGGCAGGGTGCAGATGGCGGCCGGATGACCGTTTCATCCCGGCTGGCGCGGCACCAGCGGAAATCGCGCACCGCATAGCCGCCGGTATCCGCGGATGACCGTTCCATCCCGGCTGGCGCGGCACCGGAGAAGGCTCAGCACGCCGGCCGGAATTTCTTGCAGAAATGCTGTTTTTTCCAGCCCGGATTCTCGACATTCTCCGCAATCCGGTCGTTCTCCAGCCGGAATTTCCGGCAGAAATGCTGTTTTTTGCAGCCGAGGATGCAACTTTTTTATCCCGGCGCGGTCTAATCAGAGAGAATGGATACCCGAGACGACAAAACGCTGATTGAATCCATCCTCGCAGGCGAACAGGACGATTTCGCTGTTTTGCTGGCGCGTTACCAGAAGCTGGTTGTGCATCTGGTCGCACGGATGATTCCCAGGGCATCGGACCGAGAGGACCTGTGTCAGGAGATATTCTTGCGCATCTACCGCAGCCTCGCCGATTTCCAGCACAAGTCCAAGCTTTCCACCTGGGTAGCGACGATCACCCACAATACCTGTATCAACTATTTGCAGAAGAAGCGGGTGCCGCTCTATGAAGACATCACCCCTGCAGATGCGCAGGAGGAAGCGGATATCCGCCGGGTGGAATGGGTCCCTTCGGCCGATGCCTCCCCGCTGGAGCGCGTCGAGGCGCGGGACCTCCGCGCCACCCTGCAGCGCGAAATGACCAATCTGCCGCTGCCCTTCCGCACCATTCTGACGCTATTCCATCTCGAAGGGATGAGCTACACCGAGATCGCCGAGGTTACGGCGCTCCCGGAAGGCACGGTTAAAAGTTATCTTTTTCGTGCGCGGCGGTTGTTACGCGGCCGCCTCACGGCGCACTATCTTGTGGAGGCTTGATCATGGACCATCTCATTGACGCCGAACTCCAGCTTTACCTGGATGGCCAGTTGGAGGAGGGCGACAAGATCGACCATCTCCGCGGCTGTCCGCTTTGCCAGGAGCGTCTGGATGCCTACGAGCCGCTCTTCGCGGCCCTTACGGCCGAGCCCGAATGGTCCGCCTCGCCGGCCCTGCCGGAGAAGGTCATGCGCAAGATCCGGAGAGAAAGCCTCGGTCCTCTCTCCGAGAACCTGCTCCACTCCATTCTCTTTATCGGCGGGATCATCGCGGCATTCACGATCTCCTTGCCCTATTTCCGTCCCGAACGCTATCTCGAGGAGGCGCGTCAGCTCCGTCTGCCCGAAACCAGCTATTCCTGGGAGTGGCTCCGCCAGCTGAATATTCTGCCCAAGGTGGAGGAGAACCTGAGGGGGATGGACCTTCCCGGCAGCACGCTGATGCTCTTCGGCGCAGCCCTGCTGCTGGTGGTGCTGCTGGACCAGCTCATCGCGCTGGCCCGCCGCCACGGCGTTCCGCAAAACCATTGATGCTCTTCGGCGCGGCCCTGCTGCTGGTGGTGCTGCTGGACCAGCTCATCGCGCTGGCTCGCCGCCACAGCGTTCCGCAAAACCATTGATGCTCTGAAGCGCGCCGGCCCGCTGCCGCGTACCCGAACGCACCACGCTCTGCTCTCCACGCTCGCGCCACCCTTGCGCCCGGCGGGATCGCCTCCCCGCCGGGCTTTTTTAACGCCCCGGTGCAGCGGCGCCATCCTGCCGTTTCCCACCCGATACCCGGCGCGCCACCCCGCGATATTTTCCTTGCTTCTTACTTCAGGGTTTGATATACTTTTGGATTATTCCGCCGTCTCGATCAGAAAACTCGGAATCGAAGAATTTTCATACGGAACTCGCCCCTCCGTTCCATCAGGAGAGCAAACGATTCCGGCATCTCTCCCTGCATCAGCCCGGCATCTTCACCAGGAGACCAGAGCATGAAGGCATTTTCCTATCTGACAGCGAAAGGCGAGCCGCGCATCGGCATCGAAACCGCGGATGGCCTGCTCAATTTCACCCAGCTGTGGCGTTATTTCAAGGAGATCAAGAATTTTCCCCAGGCCCCCGATCTGCCCTTTCTTCAATTGATGGTTGAACTCGACTACTTCTCCGGCGAGACCCTGAGCGAGGTTCTCGAGTCGGTCCGTGAGGCGCGCGGTCTCGAGGATCTGTGGGTGGTGCCGCCCTTCACCTGGCAGGTGCCCATCCTGCGGCCGACAAAGATCCTCTGCCTCGGACGCAACTACCGTGCCCACGCCGCCGAACTGGATAATACCATTCCCGAGGCGCCGATGTATTTTGCCAAGGTGCCTTCGTCGCTGCTCCCGCATCAGGGCGCCATCTCCATCCCCGGCGGGATCGGCCGGGTCGATCATGAGCTGGAGCTGGCCCTGATTATTGGCAAACGCGGCAGCCGCATCCCGGAGGGTAAGGCGATGGAGCACATAGCGGGCTATACCATCGCCAATGATGTCACCGCCCGGGAAATGCAGCGCGAGGAGCAGAAAAAGGGCAAACCCTGGACCCTGGCCAAGGGCATGGATACCTTTTGTCCCATCGGGCCCTGGCTGACACCGGCGGATACCATCGCCGATCCGCACGGGCTGGAGATGGAATTGAAGGTCGACGGCGAGGTGCGGCAGAAGGGCAGCACCGCGCAGATGGTCTACAAGATCCCCGAGCTGATCTCCTATATTTCGCGCTTCATGACCCTCGAACCCGGTGATATCCTCCTGACCGGCACTCCGGAGGGGGTCAGCCCGCTCCGGCCCGGAAATCGGGTGGAATGCACCATTGCGGGGATCGGAACTCTTGAAAACAGCGTGATTGCCGGGGAGGAGGCGTGATGCCAGCCGGATTTGCGCCCTATGCGCCCGATTTCGGCCGCCTGAAGCGGGTCCTGCTCGGCGGCAAGGCGGACCGTGTGCCCCTGATGGAACTGGGAATCGACGAGGGGGTGATGGGACAGTTCATCGGCCGCCCGATCCAGACCCTTGAGGACAAGATTGATTTCTACCGGCGCGCCGGATACGACTATATCAAGCTTGCCCCGGTCATCAACATGAATCCGGGAGCCGCGCTCCCGCAAAATGGCCTCCGCCAGTCCGCCGCCTCGGCCCTGGACCGCGCCCGCACCTGGGGAACCGAGAGCAAGGGGGTCATCACCAGCTGGGAGGAGTTTGAGCGCTTCCAGTGGGCGGAGGTGAACGACGCAGCGCTGCGCTGGTTTGACGCAGCAGAAAAAGCCATGCCCGCGGAGATGCGCGTCATCGGCCAATATGGCGATATCTTCACCTTCACCTGGGAGTTCATGGGCTTTGAGACCTTCAGCTTCGCCCTGGTCGAAAATCCCGAGCTGGTGGCGGCTGTTTTCGACCGTGTCGGCTCGATCATCTATGCCCTCTTTGCGCGCATGGCCGAGTATGAAACCGTCGGCGGGCTCTTCTACAGCGATGATATCGCCTATTTCTCGGGACTGATGATCTCACCGGCGACCCTGCGCCGCTATCTGTTTCCGTGGATGCGCAAGATCGCGGCGCTGTGCCGGGAGCGTCAGATGCCCTTTCTCTATCACAGCGACGGCAAATTGTGGGAGATCCTCGACGAGCTGATCGAGGTGGGTGTAACCACCCTGCAGCCGATCGAGCCCAAGGCCATGGAGATCCGCGAGGTCAAGGAGAAATACGGCAGCCGGCTCGGCCTGGTCGGCAGCGTGGATATGGACCTCCTTGCCCGTGGCGAACCGGAAGCGATCCGGGCGACCGTGCGCAGCCTGATCGAGGAGGTCGGCCGCCGTGGCGGCTATTGCGTCGGCTCGGGTAACAGCATTCCCAACTATATACCGGTCGCCAATTTCCGCGCCATGCTCGAGACCACCTGGTTGCACGGCCAAAACCCGCACCAGTCTTGAGCCGGACCTGCCATGTCGCTCTACCAGCCGATCAAACGCCTCGTCAAACATTCCGCTGTCTATGGCGTCGGCCATATTCTCAGCCGCTCGGTCGGCTTCTTGCTGCTCCCTCTCTATACCAATCTCTTCTCCACCGACGGATTCGGGGTGGCCGGACTGGCGATGACCTGGCTGACCCTGCTCACCCTGCTCTACAGCTATGGTCTCGATGCCGGTTTTATGCGTTTTTATATCCTGGCCAGCCAGGAGCGGGAGCGCCGCGCCATTTTCACCACGGCGACACTGGCCCTCACCGTCACCAGCCTCCTCGCCTCGCTGCTGCTCGTCTTGCTCGCCCCCAGGCTGGTCACCCTCTTTTTCGGCGCCGGGGCGCGCGGGACCGGGATCGATCTGGTGCTGCTGGTCCGCTTGCTGGCGGGCATTCTCTTCTGTGACACCGCCGCCTTCATCCCCCTGCTATTGCTGCGCGCCGAGGAAAGATCGTGGCTCTTTGTCGCGATTAAGGTGGGAAGTGCGGTCATCCTCCTCGCGGCGAATCTCTATTGCATTCTCGTTACCCGGATGGGCGTGACGGGCATCTTTGTCGCCAACCTCATCGCTTCCGCTCTTACCCTGGCGGCCGCGCTTACGATCCTCCTTCACAGCGGTCGCGGCCGCCTGTCGCGGGACTGGCTGAAACAGCTGCTGCGCTTCGGCCTGCCCTTCTTGCCGACGGGACTGGCCATTGCCCTGCTCGACAGCGCCGATCGCCTGCTGCTGGAACGGCTCGATTCGGTCGCCGCTGCCGGGCTCTACAATGCAGGCGCCAAGGTGGGCATGATCATGGGACTGCTGGTGGCCGCCTTTCGCTTCGCCTGGCAGCCCTATTTTCTCGCTACCTCACGCGAAGCCGAGGCCAAAAACATCTTCAGCCGCATCCTCACCTGGATGTTGGCGGCCTGCCTCGCCCTTTTTCTGCTGATGAGCCTTTTCGTCGACGAACTGCTGCACCTCCACATCGGCGGTTATACCTTTTTCGGCGCGGCTTTTTGGGAGAGCAGCCGTGTCGTCCCGCTGATCATGCTTGCCTCGGTCTTTTATGCCCTCTATCTGGTCTTTGAGGCTGCCCTTTACCTCGAGAAAAAAAGCGGCCTCATTGCCCTGGTCACTCTGGCAGGTGTAGCCATCAATCTGGCCGCCAACTACTGGCTCATCCCGCACTATGGGCCGTTGGGCTCTGCCTGGGCGCGCGCCATCGCCTATGCCGGTATGGCCGTGGGACTCTACGGATTTGCGCAAAAGTACTACCCGATTCCGTACGAATGGCCGCAGATCCTGCGGCTGCTGCTCTGCACCGCAGCGGTGTTCGGCCTGGCCGCGCTGCCGGCCCTGCATGCTTCCCTGCCGGCCCGGATGGCGCTTCTGGCCGCCTGGCCCCTGCTGCTTTACGGCAGCGGTTTTTTTTCGCGGCGCAGCGCGGGGAAAAAGGCGGGTTTTTCTCACGAAAAATGCGTAAATTAGCACAGACGCCGCCGGCGCCGGGTTCGCAGCGAAGGAGTGGAGCAAGGAGCGCATGTCCGACCAGAATAAAGCCGCCCTGAAAGAATTTTACCAGCAGGTCGGTGCGAAATACCCCGAAGAAGAAGAGGTCTACCACACCCTGCGCGGCATGCTTAGGCGGGATTTTATTCTTGCACGCCTGCGCGGCGGCAAGGGCGCGCTCCTGGATGTCGGCTGCAACCGCGGCATGTACCTCCAAGCCTGGCAGGGCGGGCCCCGCTTTGGCCTCGATCTCAGCCTCGGGGCCTTGCAGCGGACGCCTGCGGATCTCGCCGGCCGGCTGGTCCAGGGCGATGCCGAGCGCCTCGATTGCTTCCGCGCCGGAACTTTCGATCATCTGCTCTGCAGCGAAGTGCTCGAGCATTGTCTCCATCCGCAGGCCATTTTTGCCGGGATCGCCCGCGTCCTCAAGCCGGGCGGCGAGGCGCTGCTGACCACCCCGAACTACCGCGGCGTGCGGCCCGAATACCTTCAGCTCGGTGTCCTTGAGGCCTACGGAGTGGAGTGCACGAGCGGCCCGGAGTACTTCCATACCGCCTATCGCCCCGAAGAACTCGAGGCCATGGCCCGGCAGGCCGGCCTCGAGCCGGCAGAGTCGGGCACCCTCGAAAAAGAGGTCAAATATGCGGCCAAGCTGCCCGCGGCGCTCCTGCTGGCGGTGCGCCTCCTCAACAGGTGGATCCGGTCGCCGCGGCTCGGACGCGCCAATGAGGCCTTTTTCCACACCTTCACCCTGGCCTGCTGGCGCCTGGCGCGGGCGACCGGACTGGAAAAATTGCTCCTCCCCCTGGTCAAGGAGGGAGTGCGCTCCTACATTGTCATGAAAAAACCGGCCTGAGGCCGCGCCACCTTCAGGGAGAAGCCCATGCACATTTATTTTGCTGCCTCGATCGCGGGCGGGCGAGACTACCTTCCCACCTATACCCGGATGGTGGAATTTCTCAAGGCGGACGGCCACCGTGTGCTGACCGAGCATATCATCGCCCCGGACGTGCTCAGGCAAGAACAGCCCTTCACGGCCAGGCAGATCTATGAGCGCGACGCCGCCTGGCTCGAGGGCTGCGACTGCGTGGTGGCGGAGATCTCCAATCCCTCTTTGGGCGTCGGCTATGAGATCTGTTATGCGCTCGACCGCGGCAAGCCGATTCTGTGCCTGCATGCGCGCGGGCTCTTTGTTTCGCGGATGATCACCGGCATCAGCCGTCCGGGCCTCATCATCAAGGCATACGGCGCGGAGGCCGAATGGCGGGAACAGATCGCCGCATTTCTGGCGTGAGCAGGGCCGGGGTGCAGGAGCGGCCAGTGGGGCGCGCGCCAGCTTTTATCAGGGGATGGTTCACAGCAGAGGAATCAGTCTGAGCATGTCGAGGACGATTCTGCATCTGGACATGGATGCCTTTTTCGCGGCGGTCGAGCAAAGCGACCACCCCGAATGGCGCGGCATGCCGGTGGTGGTGGGCTCCGATCCCCGCGGTGGCCGTGGCCGCGGTGTGGTCTCGACCTGCAGCTATGAGGCGCGCCGCTTCGGCATCCACTCGGCCATGCCGATCTCGAAAGCATGGAAACTCAACCCCCACGCCATCTACGTCCTGCCCCGCGGCAGCCGCTATTCCGGGGTCTCGCACCAGGTCATGGCCATCCTTGGCCGCTACAGTCCGGATCTCGAGCAGATCAGCATCGACGAGGCCTTTCTCGACATCACCTCCACGCAAAAGCTCTTCGGCGGGGCCGAGGCCATGGCCCGGCGCATCAAGGCGGAGATCCGGGACGAGACCCATCTCAGCTGCTCGGTCGGCATCGCCACCAACAAGTTCGTCGCCAAGATCGCCTCCGACCTGCGCAAACCCGACGGCCTGGTGATCGTGCCCGAGGGGGGCGTCGAGGCCTTCCTTGCTCCGCTCGAGATCGCTCGGCTCTGGGGCTGCGGGCCCAAAACGGTGCCGCTGCTGCAAGCGATGGGGGTGTTCACCATCGGGGACCTCGCGGCGCGCAGCCAGCAGGAGCTGATCGGCAAGTTCGGGCAAGCGGGTCTCCATTTCTGGCGCCTGGCGCGCGGCCTCGATGAGCGGCCGGTGAGTGACGAGCACACCGCCAAATCGATGAGCCGCGAGTCCACCTTCGGGATCGATAGCGGCGATGAAGAGGAGATGCGCAATACCCTCTTCAGCCTCTGCGACGACCTGGCTTATGACATGCGCCGCCACGAGGTGCGCGGCCGCACCATCATCCTCAAGATCCGCCTCGCCGATTTCAGCACCTTCACCCGCTCCCGCAGCCTCGAGACGGCCACCGATGCCAGCGCGGAGCTTTTCCGTCATGTCCGGGAGCTGTTCGCCAGTTTTCCGCGTCAAGGACAGCGTGTGCGCCTGCTCGGCGTGGCGGTCTCGCAGCTGCAGCAGGGCGAGGGACAGCTGGATCTTTTCGTCACCGGCGCGCCGGGCAAGGACCGGGTAGACAGCATCATGGATGATGTACGCAAGAAATTCGGCACCAGGGCGATCAGCCGCGCCAGCCTGCTGGAGAAGCGCCGCGACTCGCAGTGGATCCGGGAGTAGCGGATGAGGGGCGGCGATTTCCCGGTTTATTGGCGGCGGCTGCGGGCGATGCGCCCGGCGGAAATGGCGGCGCGGCTGCGGACGAATCTGGCCGCGCGCTGGTCGCGCTTGCGCGGCGGCGAGGCTGTGCCCGCGTTGGCGGAAATTCTGGCCGAGCCGGAGCTGACCCCGGAGCGCCTCCTCGCCGCCGCGCGGCAGCGCCAGCTCCTGCCGCCCCTGCGGTCGCTGCCCGCCGACACCCGCGCCTCGTTCCCGGCGCGCTGGCCCGAGGCCCACACCGCCCTGCTGGCCGCTGCCGCGCGTGCCAGCGCCGGCCGGTTCTCCCTGCTTGGCGCTGAATTCGCCTTCGCCGGCCCCATCGACTGGCACTACGATCCCCTGGCGCGGCGCTCCATGCCCCTGGCCCACTGGACGGCCCTGCCCTACTGGCGCCCCGGCTTTTGCCCGGGGGTGCGGCAGATCTGGGAACTCAACCGCCATCAGCATTTCGTTACCCTGGCCCAGGCCTGGCAGGTCAGCGGCGACCCGCGCTGGTCCCGCGCCTTGACCGGACAGTGGCTCTCCTGGATCGACACCAATCCCCCCGGCCGCGGCATCAACTGGACCAGTGCACTCGAACTGGGGCTGCGCCTCATCTCCTGGAGCCACGCGCTGGAGATTGTCAAGTCCGCGCCCGACTGCAGCAGCGATTTTTACGCGCGCCTCCTGCCCGCGGTCCATCTGCATGCCGAGCACATCCGCCGCCGCCTCTCGCGCGGATCTTCCGCCAACAACCACTTCCTTGGCGAATGCGCGGGCCTGATCTGCGCCGGGCTCTTTTTTCCCGAATTGCGCCGCGCCGGCGCCTGGCTGGATCAGGGATTGGATCTCTTCTGGCCGGAATTTCTCCGCCAGGTGCACGAGGACGGCGTCATCAGGGAACAGAGCACGGGGTATCAGCGTTATCTCTATGATTATGGGGTTCTTGCGATAATGGCCGCCGCCGCGGCCGGCCGCACCGTCCCCGCTGCGGTCCATGGCCGGCTCGAGCGCATCGCTGAATTTGTCGCGGCCCTGATCGACGCCGCGGGGGAGGTGCCGCAGATCGGCGACAGCGACGACGGCCAGCTCCTGCTCCTCGATCCGCGCCACCAGCCGGCGGACGCGACCCCGGCGCCCACCCCCTGGCAGGACCTGCTCGGGGAGGCGGCGCTGCGCTTCGGCCGCAGCGATTTCGCCGGCCTCTCCGCCGGCTTCTCGCCCGCCCTCTTCTGGCGCCACGGCGCTGCAGCCGCCGCAAAATTTCCCGCGGCCGCCGCGCCCGCCCGCGCCGCGCTGCAGCTCTTCCCGGAGGGGGGCTATGCCATAATGCGGCGTTCCGATAATGGCTGCGCGCAGCTGGCCGTGCTGGATGCCGGACCTCTGGGGCTCGATGCGATGGCGGCGCACGGTCATGCGGATGCCCTGAGCTTCCTCCTCAGCGCCGGCGGTCAGCCGCTGCTCATCGACAGCGGCACCTATACCTACCGCGGCGAGGCGCGCTGGCGGGACTATTTCCGCGGCACGGCCGC
>DAOQAG010000054.1:8994-13904 GCA_035353815.1 bacterium | reverse complement strand
CCTATACCTACCGCGGCGAGGCGCGCTGGCGGGACTATTTCCGCGGCACGGCCGCGCATAATACCATCCGGATCGCGAGCCAGGATCAGTCGCAGCGCCTCGGGCCCTTTCAGTGGGGCCGGCAGGCCCGCGCGCGCCTGATCGGCCTCGACGCGGCCGGCGAGCACCCGGTCGGCTCTGAAGCAGCGGGCGAGCATGACGGGTACCGGCACCTCGGCATCCTCCACCGCCGCTCGGTGCGCTGGCAGGAGGGAAGCTGGCGCGTGGAGGATCACCTCAGCGGCAAGGGCACGCACACGGTGGAGCTGTTCTGGCATCTTGCGCCCTGCCGCTGGCGCTGGTCCGCGGTGGACACGCTCGAAGCGGAGTTCCCTGGTTGCCGCCTCCTGATCCGCATCACCGCCGCAGCGGCACTGCAGCTGCGGGTGGTCGAGGGCGTGGAATCCGCGCCGCAGGGCTGGTACTCGCCCCGTTTCGGGCAGAAGAAAGCCAATCCTGTGCTCTGCGTCAACACAAATGAACCGCTTCCTGTGCATATTATGACTGAAATTCGGGTCGCAGGCGCCGACCGCGCGCACCCGAGAGAAATCGAGAGATCATGACAGCAAGCATGCGCAGCGGGATCGGCGCGGTCCTGGCCGGCTCGACCGCTGCTCTCCTCTATCTGAACGGTGCGGCGTGGTTTGACCTGCCTGGCGAGCCGGCTGTGTGGGTTGTGGGCATGGGCGGAACAGCCGGCTTGGCAGGCGCTTTGCTGATGCGTTATCTGGATCGGCGTCCGCAGCCGCCGCAGCCAATGCCGACCGAATCCGGGATTGCGCCAGCGCAGCGGGCGGATGAAGCGGCGCAGGCCGGAGCCGGGGCATCGCCTTCGGACTCTGATTCCGGAGATTTGTTGCCGCGCCGGCCGAATGACATGGCGCAGGCCGGAGCCGGCGTATCGCCGCCGCCAGCCGAATCCGGGGAGTTGTCGCCGCGCCTGCCGGAGCCGGCACCGCAAGCGGCGCTGCAACCGGCACTGCAAGCCGAGCCCGGCATACCCTGGCAGGTGAACCGGCTTTTTATCTTCAATACCCTCCACAATGCCGCCGCCCAGACGGTGGCCGATCCGGAACGGGCGCGCACGGTCATCGAAAAGTTTGCAGAATATATCCGCATCGTTCACGAGCTGAATCAAACCCCCGTCACCCTGCTCACTCTGGAGATCCACTGCGCCCGGATGTTTCTCGCCATCGAACGCCTCCGCTTCGGCGACCGGCTGCGCGTAAGCGAAGAGGTGGCGGAGGAGTGCCTCGAGACGGCGGTCCCCAGCCTGATGCTGCAGCCGCTGGTCGCCTATGCCATCCGCAGCGGTGTGGAACAGACCGCTGCAGCGGTGCAGGTGACCCTCAAAGCCTGGCAGAGCGGCGCGGTTACGGTCCTGGAGGTTTGGCACGATGGCCCCGGCGAGACCGATCCAGGCCGGCGGGAGCGGCTGACGACGGAACTCGGATTCTCCGAGCTGATACGCACGCTGCGGGAGCGCTACGGGGAGGGCGTAGCGTTCGACATTACGGAGAATGAGCCCATGGGCGAATGCCTGCGCATCCGGCTGCGCCGCGGCGGCGCGGCTGGCTAGGAAGGCGGATATCTTCTGAGAAAGAGTGGCGTGAAGGTTGCGCATCCGGCTGCGCCGCAGCCTTCCAGCGGGGTGATCGCCGCGGTGACCTTGCCGGCGGGGCCCGCTCCAAACAGCTTTCCGCAACCGGGGCCGCCAGCCGGTACTACTGGAAAGCAACCAGAGATCGTACCTCCATTGAACGCACCGATTGGATCAACAGCAAAGTAAAAGAGTGATGAAAAAAGCGCTTTTCGCCACACATCTCCTCCTCTTCATGGCCGGGTGGATCTTTTCCGCCGCCGCAGCCCAGCCGCGGCCCCTTCGCCTCAGTTTGGTCCCGCTCGCCAATGCCTCCGCAGAACCGGCGGCGATCGACCGTTTCAATCAGACCATGAATGCCGCACTCGCCTGGCTGCCCCGGCAGCCCGGGGTGGAGCTGGTGCCGGCGGACACGGTGACGGCCCTCCTCGACGGGGCGGTCACCCCCGAATTCCCCGATCAATATGAACCCTTCAGTCTGGCGCGCGCCAATCTCGGCCTCCGTCTCGATGCCCTGCTCTTTTGCCGCCTGGAACGGCGGGCGGGCCGCACGGTCATCGCCGCGCAAGTGATGGAATTCCCCTCCGGCGTCCTCGCCGCTGAAAACGAGCAGCCGGTGCCGGCGGACAGCCTCACCCCGGAGGCGCCGCTCCTCGCTCCGCTGCTCGAGCGTTTCGCCGCGCGGGATTCCCTGACCGGCCATGCCTTCCGCGCTTCGGAGCAGGGCCTGGTGCTGCTGACCGGGGAGCTAGGCGACGAGGCCTATGTGACGGCCTGCCAGGCGTTTTTTGCCGGACTGCGCTTCGACGAAAGCCAGCGCCCGCTGCGCGTCAAGATTCTCCCTGCAACCCGGCTGCTGCCGCCGCAGCAAGAGCTGTGTGGCGTGGCCCGGGATCTGCTGGCGGAAACCGGCGCCGCCTGGTTGTTTGAGCTCTCCCCGGCCCCCGCTGGTGCGCGGGTGCGCTTCGCCCCGGCCCTGCTGCCGCTGCCGCAGCGCCCGGTCACCGAATGGACCCTGCCGGTTTATCCCCGGCTCGATGAGCTCGCCTGCATCGAGCTCACCGCCGACACGACAGCGGCACGGATGATCGATGCCGCCCTGCTCGAAGCGCCGGAGCATCCCCTCGCCGCCGCGCCGGAGCCGCTCTGGCAACAGAGCCCGACCCTGGCCTTTCGCGCCGCCTTTCGCCTGCACGAGTCGCTTGCGGGCGCCGGCAGCAGCCGCGCCGCTGCATTGACCAGTGAATGCGAGACGCTCTATCGCCTGGCCGCGGCCGGCGCCGCGACCAAGCCCCTGCAGGCCTGGGCCGGCCTCCATCTCGGCACCGTATTGACCCGGGAGCAAAAAAGCAGCGAGGCCATTGCCGCCTTGCTCGAGGCGGAGACCCTTTTTGGCCCGATGGCCGATCCCTCGGGATTGATCCTGAGCCGCCGCGATCTCGCCGCCGCCTATAGCGAGCGCAAGGAGTGGCAGCAGGCGCGGCAGACCCTCAACCGGCTGCTCAATATTCCGCCCGACAGCCTGACCCAGGCCTTCACCTGGCAGCAGGTCGCTCAGCTCTATGAGAAGGAAGGGCGCATCGGCGAGGCGGTTCAGGCCTATCACCGCACGGCCCAGGTGAATCTGGCGATCAAACGTCCCTACGAAGCCGCGATGGTCTATCAGCGCCTCGGCCAGCTCATGCGCGAGAGCGGGGATCTGGAGCGTTCTGTCGCTTATCTCGATACCTTTCTGACCCAGGCCAGCGCCCTGGCCAGCGAGCCGGCTCTGGCGCGCGCCCATTTTCAGATGGGCTTGACCCGGCTGGCGCGCAGCGAGCGTGAACGCGCCCTGAACCATTTTCTCAAGGCCGGCGATTACCTCGAGATGCTCGGCGACCGCAGCGGGCTGGCCCGCGCCGACCTCAATATCGGCGCCATCTACTGGCAGCTCGGCGATACCCTCAAGGCGCGGCAGCGCTATTTCTCGGTCATCAACCAGGCCGCAGCCGACGGGGATTCGGTCATGGTGCTGATGAGCGCGGTCAACCTCGCCGACATCCATCTCACCCAGAAAAATTATACCCAGGCGCAGGCCTTTTTCGACCGCGCCCTGGCGATCGCCCAGCGCGCCCGGGACTCGCGCGAGCAGGCCAAGATCACCTACGCCAAAGGCCTCGCCTACCTCAAGGAGGGACGGCTGCGGGCGGGCTACGCCCAGATC
Source organism: bacterium (assembly GCA_035353815.1). Lineage (GTDB taxonomy): Bacteria > Zhuqueibacterota > Zhuqueibacteria > Residuimicrobiales > Residuimicrobiaceae > JAKPUX01. The sequence continues at coordinate 10,062 of DAOQAG010000054.1, read as the reverse complement.
AAGGAGGCGATGGTCCTCGGCGGCGGCACCGTCAATGGAGACGCCGAGAAGGAAAAGGCCTTTCTGCAAAAACTCTCCCTCTTGATCGGCGACATCGAAACCCTGCGCGGCACCCCGCCGCCGCGCTACTAACCTCGGCCTGTCCTGGTGGCCGCCCGCCGCCATATCCCCGAAACCCTCCGCGCCCTCACCGCGCGCGTCGATCGGGCTGTGCGCGAGTATCACATGCTCGAGCCGGGCGATCGCCTGCTGGTAGCCGTCTCCGGGGGCGCCGACTCGATGTCCCTGCTGCACCTGCTCGCGCAGCGCCTCACCCTCTATGCCCCCGGATCGAGCCTGCGCGCGGTCTATGTCGATATGGGCTTCGGCGGTGCGGAGGAGGAGCGCTGCCGGATCATGCACGACTGGTGGCGGCAGCTCGGTGTCAGCGGCCGCATCCTCCGTACCACCATCGGTCCGCTCGCCCACAGCGCGGCCAACCACGAAAACCCCTGCTTTCTCTGCTCCCGGATTCGCCGCAAACAGATCTTTGCCGCGGCCGAGCTTTTTGGCTGCAACAAGATCGCTTTCGGCCACCACAAGGACGATCTCGTCGAAACCCTGCTCCTCAACATGCTCTTCAACCGTGAGATCAGCACCAGTCCGCCCGTCCTCTCGATCCAGGAGGGACGCTACCGCCTTATCCGCCCGCTGCTCTATGTCGAGGAGGCGATGGTCAAGGCCTACGCGGCGGAGGCCGGAGCGCCGGTCTTCCGCCAGGAGTGCCCGAGCGACGGCTCCTCCAGCCGGCAGGAGGTCAAGGAGTGGCTCCAGGCCCTGGAGGCGGCGCACCCCGGCACGCGGGAGAACCTGTTTCAGTCGATGAAACGCGTCAAGCCCGACTATCTGCTGTGAGGAGCGGCGCGCCCCGGCCGGTGCGGCTTCGGGTGGCGGCGACCGGAGCGTCCCCTGCTCGCGACCGCCGGCTCGCGGCTGTGACCTGGTCGCCGGAAGCAAACTGGTGATCCGTGACACGTCCCCTGCTCGCGACCGCCGGCTCGCGGCTGTGACCTGGTCGCCGGAAGCAAA
>DAOQAG010000054.1:0-8894 GCA_035353815.1 bacterium | reverse complement strand
CGTCCCCTGCTCGCGACCGCCGGCTCGCGGCTGTGACCTGGTCGCCGGAAGCAAACTTGTGATCCGTGACACGTCCCCTGCTCGCGACCGCCGGCTCGCGGCTGTGACCCTCCAGCTTCACCCTTGCAATTCCCGTGAAAAATACGTAATTTGAAGCGCCGGTTCAGGGACCGGCCCCGTGGCTGGTTCTCGCCATCTCCCATTCATTCCATGAAGGAAAACGCTGCACATGCGGCTCAAGCAGAGCTATCCCTTTGACTGGCAGGGATTGGAGGATTTTTCCTACGATTTCGATGCCGCGGGCGTGCCCCGGGTCGACTATGGTGCGGAGGGCTTGCGCTACAATCCCATCACCATTGCCCAGTACGGGCTCTTCAGCCTGCAGCGTTTCGCGGAGGAGGCCAGGGACGCTGACCGCGCCCGTGCCTTGAGCTGCGCCGTGTGGCTGGCGGCCAATGCCCGGCCCGCCGGATGCGGTTCTCTCGCCTGGATTTACGATTTCAGCCTGCCTTTTTACGGGCCCGACGCGCCCTGGATTTCGGCGATGGCCCAGGGCGAGGCGGTGTCGCTGCTGGTGCGCTGCCATGTGCTCGAGCAGCGCAGCGATTTTCTCGATATCGCGCGTTCCGCCATCCGCCTTCTCGACCTTCCCGTCGCCGAGGGGGGGACGCTCGGCCGGCTTCCCGGCGGTGACCCCTGGTTCGAAGAGTATCCGACCGAGCCGGCCTCGCATGTGTTCAACGGCCATCTCTTTGCCCTCCTCGGCGCGGCGGACTGGGCCGACCATTCCGATCTGCCCGAAGCCTGGCAGCGTTACGAACGCGGCCTGGCCAGCATCGAGCGGAACTGGCGCCTCTGGGACCGCGGCTTCTGGACCCGCTACGATCTGCATCCGACCAACCGGCTGGCCTCGCGCATGTACCAGCGGGTCCATGTGCGGCTGATGCGCCTGCTGGCGGAACGCACCGGCAGGCCGCTCTTTTTCCAGGTGGCGCGGCGCTGGCGGAACATGCTCTACGACCCCTGGTCCAATCTCGCCTGGCTTGCGCTCAAATCGGGGGAGAAGATCCGGCTGCGCGGAGGCCTGCGTTGAACAAGGTGCTAATGCTGGCCTATTATTTTCCGCCGCTCGGCATGGGCGGGACGCAGCGCCCGGCCAAATTCGCCCGTTACCTGCCGGAATCGGGCTGGCAGCCGGTGGTGCTGAGCGTCAAACCCATTGCCTATTGGGCGGAGGATCCCTCGCTTCTCGATGAGTTGGCCGGAGTGGAGATCGTGCGCACCGGCTCGTTCGATCCGCAGCGCCTGCTGCGGGTGGTGCGGGGCGAGCCCCGGCGCCCGGAGGGGGGAGAGGCCGAGGCCGCCGGAAATGGGCGCGCTCCCGCCGGGGCAGGTGGAAAAGTCGTGGCCTGGATCAACCGGCGGCTGCTGCCCTGGTTCCTGCTGCCCGACAGCAAGATCCTCTGGAGCTGGCATGCGCGCCGTGCCGCCGCCGCGCTGCTCCGGTCCGGCACCTTCAGCGCCATCTGGTCCACCTCGCCGCCCCACTCCACCCATCTCATCGCGCGGCGGCTGGCGCGGCGCTATCGGCTCCCCTGGATCGCCGATTTCCGCGACGCCTGGGCCGAGAGCGTCGTCGTCCACCAGCCGACCGCCTGGCACCGCCGCCGCCAGGAAGCCCTGCTGCGCCGCGTTGCCGGCGCCGCCGATCTCCTCATCGGCGTCACCCCCGGCATCGTCACCGAACTCGAGGCCGCCGGCGGCGCCGGCAAGACCCGGCTCATGACCAACGGATTTGATGCGGCTGATTTCAGCGTCGCCACTCCGGCCCCCGCCGCTGCGACGCCCGCGGGGCCAACGGCCACGCCGCTGCCCGCGTCGCCTGCGGGCACCCAGGCCCCCGCCGCCGCGGCGGCAGCACCACGCTTCACGCTCTGCCACTGTGGCTCGATCAGCCGCTTCAGCGATCCGGCACCCCTGCTCGCCGCCCTGCGCCCGCAGGACGCCGGCTGCCTCCGCCTCCACTTCGTCGGCTACGATGCCGGCGGCAGCCTGACCCGGCAAGTCCGCGCCAGCGGACTGGAGTCGCTGATCACCTGCAGCGGCTACCGGCCCCACCACGAGGCGATCGCGGCCATGACCGCCGCCGACGCCCTGGTGCTCATCGCCTGCGATGAACCCGGGGCCCGTTTCATTCCGGGCAAAAGCTTTGAATACCTGGCCAGCCGCAAGCCGATCCTGCTGATCAGCAATGTCACCGAGACCCTCCGCCTGCTTGCGGTCCAGCCGGGCGTCGTCGCCTGCGCGCCGGATCAACCGCAGGCGATCCGTGCAGCCCTGGAGCGGCTGCAGCAGGACCCCGAGCTGGCGCGCGCGGCCGCAATGCGCGATCTGCGCCCCTTTGACCGCCGGCAACAGGCCGCCCTGTTGGCCGGAATGCTCCAGCAATTATCCGAAAAACCTTTGCCAAGAAGATGAAAAACCTGCAGCGAATCCTTCTTGCTCTCCTCGCCCCGCTCCTGGCCGCTACGGCCGGCGAACCCCTGCTCTTTGACTGGCCCACCGACGCCAGCCGCCTGCTCACCTCCACCTTCGGCGAGTATCGCGGCCACCGCTTCCACGCCGGCATGGATGTCAAGACCTTCGGCCAGGTCGGCTATAAAGCCCTGGCGGTGCGCCCGGGTTCCATCGTGCGCGTCCAAACCTCCCCCTGGGGCTATGGCCGCGTCGTCTACCTCCTCCTCGATACCGGCGAGACCGCAGTCTATGGCCACCTGCAAAAGTTCAGCCCGGAGGTCGCCAGCCGGGTCCGCGCGGAGCAGCAGCGCTCGGGACGCTATGCGGTGGAGCTGCGCTTTGCCAAGGGTGAGATTCCGGTGGCGCAGGGCGAGATCGTCGGCTGGACCGGTCAGAGCGGCTCCGGTGCGCCCCATCTCCACTTCGAGCTGCGCGACGCCGAAGAATCCCCCGTGAATCCCCTGCTCAAGGGCTACAAACTTGCGGACACCATGGCGCCGGCTATCCGCAAGATGATGGTCATCCCCCTCGATGTCATCGCGCGCGTCGCCGGCGACCTCGAGCCGGTGGTCTATCTCCCCAAACCGGCCGGGCCCGGCCGCCTCCAGATCGAACGCCCGATCCCGGTCTTCGGCCGTATCGGCTTCGCCGCCGAGTTTTTCGACCAGATCGACGGCGCCTCGAACCGTATGAACCTCTACCGCTACCGCCTCCTGGTCGACGAGAAAGAGGTTTTTGCCACCCGCTATGACACCTACCCCTATGCGATCGATCGCGAGGCCGATCTCGACCGCGAGTACCGCGCCCTGGTGCGCTACAAGGATCTCTATCAGCGCTGCTTCCGCGAGGAGGGCAATGAACTCCCCTTCTATGCCGGCCGCGCCGCCTGGTATGGCGCCCTTGAGTGCGATCCGGCCGACAATACCCCCACCTGGCTGAGCAGCCTCACCCGCGCTCTCGGATTCTTCTGGGACCTCCCCGCCGGCGTGACAATCCTCGAAAAAGGACTCCATCCCTTTCGCATCGAGGCCTGGGACTTTAGCGGCAACCGCTCCACCCTCGAGGGCCGGCTCCAGGCCGGTCCGCCCGCCGGCTTGAACGCCGTGGCTGCCACCGGGCTCGACCTGAACAAGGTGACCTTTAGCGTCGACGCCGACTATTATGACACCTACGTCCGCCTGGCGATCACCACCTCCCAGCCGGTCCGGCAGCTCCCCGCTCTCGAGGCCATCTGGAGCGACGGCCATGCGGAGAGCCTCCCGCTTACCCGTACCGGCCGGGCGGGCTTTCTCGGCGGCCTCAAGCTTGATCCGTACCATCCCGGCCCGGTGCGGCTGCGGCTCTTCGATCCGGCCGCGGCGGATAAAAACCTGCACGAGGTGATGCTCAATTTCGCCACGGTGCGTCAGGGGCGGGAGAAGAGCCTGGTCAGCGAGGACGGGCTCTGCGAACTCGTCTTCGACGCGGAGTCGCTGTTCAAGTCTCTTTTTGTCCGCGCGCACACGCGCAACCGCGGCGCGGATAACCTCGCCCTGGAGAGCAAGGTCTACCAGATCGATCCGATAGATGTGCCGCTGCGCGGCCCGGTCACCGTGCGCATCCGCAGTTTAGAGGCATCGCAGCCGGGCCAGGTTGCGCTCTACCGGCGGGCGCCGGGCGGCGATTGGCAATATCTCGGGCGGGAGGCAAGCGGCGGGGGCAGCATCGGCAGCCTTAGCCGGGAACTGGGCGAGTTCGCCCTGCTCCGCGACCGCGAGGCTCCCGTCATTACCGCGCTGCAGCCGGCAGAGGGTGTCAAGACCTCACGCACACCGCTGCTGCTGGCACGGGTGCACGACGCCCTCTCCGGTATCGGCGATGAAGAGGAGTATGATCTTCTCCTTGACGGCGAGCGGGTCATCACCGAGTACGATCCCGAGGGCGAGCGGCTGCTCCATCAGGTCGAGGAGCCGCTGCCTCCAGGTCGCCATTCGCTCGAGGTCATCGTCCGGGACCGTTGCGGCAACCGGGCGGCCAAAAAACAGAATTTTGAGGTCCGCTGAGCGGCAACCGGGCGGGTTCGCTGGCCGGCGGGCGGGATTGGGCGCCGGCGGGAGTGTACCATAGAAGAGGGGCAGCAGCATGATTCCCATACGCGATGAAAATGCCCGCCGGCACTTTCCGGCCGTGACCATCGGATTGATCGCGATCAACGTGATCGTCTTTATTTATCAGATCCTGCTGCCCGGCACACGGATGGATGAATTTATCCTGCACTACGGCGCCATCCCCCTCTATATCCGCAGCGGCGTGCACCTCTCCACCATCTTCTCCTCCATGTTCCTGCATGGGAGCTTTTTGCATATCGCCGGCAACATGCTCTATCTCTGGATTTTCGGCGATAACATCGAATCGGTGCTGGGGCCCTTCCGCTACCTGCTCTTTTACCTTGTCTGCGGGGTCTGTGCCTTTGCCGCGCATTTTGTCTTCGCGATGGACTCGATGACGCCAATGATCGGGGCGAGCGGCGCCATCTCCGGGGTCCTCGGCGCCTATATGGTGCGTTTTCCGCGCGCACGCGTCGTGGTAGCTGTGCCCATCTTCCTCTGGATCTGGCGGACCTTTGCGATCCCCGCCGTCTGGGTGCTGGGGTTCTGGTTTGTCATGCAGATTTTCAGTGGTGCCAGCGGTTCAGCCCAAAGCGGGGGCGTGGCCTGGCTGGCACATGTGGGGGGATTCGTTGCGGGGGTCGTCCTGATGCTTACCCGGAACAGACGCTTCATCTAGAACGGAATAGGAAATGGATTATTTTACCCTGCTTTTCATCGCCGTCGGCCTCTCCATGGATGCCCTGGCCGTCTCGATATCCAGCGGCCTGACCATCCCGGATGTCAACCGCTCCCATGGGCTCAAGATCGCCTTCTCCTTCGGCTTGTTCCAGGCTGTGATGCCCATCCTCGGCTGGCTCGCCGGCACCAGCCTGCGCCGCTATATCGAGAGCGTCGACCACTGGATCGCCCTGGCCTTGCTCTCCCTGGTCGGTGCGCGCATGATCTATGAGGCGCTGCGCGGCCATGAAGCGGAGGAACCCCTGATCGCCACCGATCCGAAGGTCTTGCTCCTGCTCTCGGTGGCCACCAGCATCGATGCCATGGCGGTAGGCCTCAGTTTCTCCCTCCTCCATGTGCCGCTTTTTCCGGCGGTCCTGATCATCGGGGTGACGACCTTTCTCTTCTCCGGCGCAGGGGTCTATCTCGGCAAGATGGCCACCGCCCATCTCGGCACCTTCGTCGAAATCCTCGGCGGCCTCATCCTCATTGCCATCGGGGTCAAGATCCTCCTCGAGCACCTGCAGATCCTGCCCTGAACGGCTCTCGCCGGCAGCAACAGAACCTTGACTAAAATACCCCCAGCCATTTGAGCAGGATGATGCCGGTGGCGATGGTGAAGATGCTCCCCAGGGTTGTCACCAGGATGATATGCCCGGCCAGCCGGGCGTTGCTGCCCATAGCCTCGGCCATGGCGTAACTGGCGATGGCGGTGGGTGAAGCGAAGAAAAAGAAGAGCACGCCGAGTTCCGGACCGCGGAAGCCCAGGGCAATGGCCGCCGCGATGGTGATCAGGGGGATCAGGACGATCTTGATCACGCCGGCCTGCAGGGCGGGGCGGAGATCCGCGGCCAGGCCCTTGAAGCTGAGGGTGCCGCCGATGCCGAGCAGGGCGAGGGGGAGGGTGAGCGTGGAGAGATAGTTGATGCTCTCGAGGAGCATTTTCGGCAGCTGCAACTGCAGCAGGGAAAAGGGTACGGCCACGACCGCGGCCAGGATCAGGGGATTGGTGAGGATCTGGCGGGCGACGGTCCGGCGGCTGATGCGGCGCTCCGTCTTTTGCGTCAGCGACAGGGCCAACACGGCGAGGATGTTGTAGGGCGGCATGATCGCCGCAAGGACCACGGCAGCGAGGGGGAGCACCTGCGGGCCGTAGGCGCTGTTGAGCATGGCAAAGCCAAGAATGGCAAAGTTACCGCGAAAGGCGCCCTGGATGAAGGCGCCGCGGTCGCGCCCGCTGCGCACCAGCCAGATCCCCGCCAGCCAGCTGAGGGCGAAACTGACGAGGATGAAGCTCCAGGCGAAGAGGATCTGGCGTCCATTGAACATCTCCTGCATCCGCGTGGTCGAGATCTTGGTGAAAAGCAGCGCCGGCAGAGTGATGGTGAAGACCAGCCGTGAGGCGACCGTGTTGAAATGCGCGTCAATCACCCCGGTGCGCTGCAGCAGCAGGCCGGCGAAGACAAGGATGAAGACCGGGGCGACGATCTCCGCCGCCTGGATAAATATCGCCATAAGGACGCCTTCCCTCTAATCGTGCACGCGGCCGCGGGCCAGCGAGGCGAAAATACCGAAAACGCACAGCAGCGCGAATCCCCCCAGCAGCAGGTGCATCCCCCCGAGAAAGCGATCCTGATTTTGCGGAGCGATGCGGGTATGGCCGACAAAGAGGGCGATGACCATCGCCGCCATACCCATGCTGAACATCTGTCCCAGCATCCGCATGGTGCTGACCATAGCCGAAGCCAGGCCATACTGGCGCCGCTCGACCGAGCCCATGATGGCGTTGGTGTTGGGCGAGGAAAAAAGCCCGAAGCCGATGCCGAGGAGCAGCAGGCTGAGACCGATGAAGGAGAGGGGGGTGGCGGCGCCGACGCCAGCCAGCATTGCCAGGCCAATGGCGGTGAGCGTCATGCCGGTCGAGGCGATCAGGCGCGGCTCAAAGCGGTCGGAAAGAAAACCGGCGATGGGCGAAAAGAGCGCCTGCATGACCGGCTGCGACATCATCACCAGGCCGGCGTGGCGGGGCTCCAGCCCCTGGACATATTGGAGATAGAGGCTGAGGATGAAGCCGACCGCAAAGGTCGCCCCGTAGTTGATCAGGGCGGCGAGATTGGAAAAGGCGAAGACGCGGTTCTCGCGCAGCATCCGCACCTCCATCAGCGGCGAGGCGCAGCCGGCCTCCCAGCGCAGGAAGAGGACCAGCCCGGTGAGGGCCGCCGCCAGGGCGAGAACGCCGCTGCGTCCTGGGAGGGCGGATAGTCCGTACATCAGGGCGACCACGGCGAGGGCATAGAGGGCGGCTCCGGTACGATCAAAGGCCTCGCCGGCGGCCTCCCGCCACTCGTGGTCCAGGTAGCGCCAGGTCAACAGCAGGGCCGTCAGGCAGAGCAGGGCATTGATCCAGAAGATGGCACGCCATCCCCAGGCACCGACCATCCAGCCGCCGACCGGCGGGCCGAGAGCGAGGCCGAGATAGACGGCGGCGATGTTCCAGCCGAGAACCCGGCCGCGCAATTCCGGCGGATAGACCGAGATCAGCATGGCCGTGGCGGTGCCGAAGACCATCCCGCCACCCAGCCCCTGAACGACCCGGCCGGCGATCAGCAAGGCGCCGCTGCGGGCCAGGGCCGCCCAGATCGATCCGGCGAGAAAAAAGAAGAGCCCGAAACTGAAGATGCGCTTGCGGCCATAAATATCTGCCAGCCGCCCGAAGGGCAGCAAAAAGACCGCGGCCGCAAGCAGATAGGCGGTAGCGATCCAGCTCAGGGACACCGCATCAAGCCCAAGCTCGGCGCCGATCTTGGGCAGCGCCAGATTGACACCGGCACCCATGAAGGGGGTATTGAACGAGGTGAGAATGGCCACCATCAGGGTGGCCCGCTGCAGGGATGGGGTGGACATCAGACCTCCGCAAAGGCGCCGAAGTGATAGATCTCCTGCAGCGGTTTGCGCGGCGTGGGATGCTCGCGCAGCTGCAGTTCCTCGGCAAGCTGCGCCGGATCGCCGTAATAGCCGACCGCGATGGCGGCGATGGCGGTGAACTCCGCCACCGGGATATGCAGCGCGGAGTAGATCTTGTCGCGATCGAAGCCCCCCATGGCATGGGCGAAAAGACCGAGCTTGCGCGCCTGCAGCGCCAGCGCCATCCAGGCCGCACCGGCGTCAAAGGCGCCCCAATCGAGCGCGCGGCCGGAGGGACTGGTGCGCCGGGCCAGCAAAAAGAGGAGCACCGGCGCGGCGGCCGCCCAGATCTGGTTGCCGGGATGGAGCAGGGCGAAAAAACGGGCGTGCTCTTCCGGGGTGACGGCAGCGAGAAAGTACCAGGGCTGCGAGTTGGCGGCCGAAGGGGACCAGCGTGCCGCCTCGAAGAGTGAGAGCAGATCCGCCTCGGCTATCGGCCGGGGTGAAAAGGCGCGGGGCGACCAGCGTTCAGGGAACTGAGGATCGACGGCGGCCTCGGGAAAACGGGTGGATGCGTTCATAGGGGGTATCCTCGGGTTATGAACATATAATATATGCTATTTGCACGTCCCCCTCAATGGTTTTGTTGGCCACGACGCCCGCGCT
>DAOQAG010000053.1:0-24271 GCA_035353815.1 bacterium | reverse complement strand
TGAGCTGGCCGCCGCGGCCGGGGACGATCCCGGTGCGCTCAAGGGGCTGGGCACCTATGGATTCATTAAGGAGCCGGCCGGATTTATCATCGGCGCCGTTGCGCCCGGCGATAAGAACCTCGAGGATTTCGGCTGGGGTCTGGAGGCTATTCTTCTCTATTCGACCGGGTTGGGCCTGGGGAGCTGCTGGCTCGGCGGCAGCTTTGCCAAAAGCCGTTTCGCCGGCCGCATTCGTGCCCGAGCGGAGGAGATCGTCCCCGCGGTCGCTGCGGTTGGCTATCCCGCGGAAGAGACCCGCTTGCGCCGGATGATGCGCAGCCAGGTCAAGGCCGATTCGCGCAAACCGTGGGAAACGATCTTTTTCCGCGATGATTTCACGACCCCCCTGTCCGAGGCGGCGGCCGGCGGGTATGCCACGCCCCTGGCGATGCTGCGGCTGGCGCCGTCTGCCGGCAATGGGCAACCCTGGCGGGTTGTGCAGAAAGGGGAGCGTTACCAGTTCTATCTGCAGCGCCCCGCCAACTTCAAGCCCGGCCGTTCCGCGCTGCTCCCCATGACCATTGCGGATCTGCCGCGCGTCGATCTGGGTATCGCCATGTGCCATTTTCAGCTGACGGCCGAGGAACTCGGGTTGAGAGGAATGTGGGAAATTCACGAGGAGGGCATACCGGGTACGGACGCGCGGCTGGAGTATTGTGTGAGCTGGCGCATTACGCTCTGAGTGTGCAGGGAAGGCATGCCCGCGAAGCGGCGCGAAAATGTTGGGGAGCGGGATTATTACGCTGGATTGAATCATGGCGTGCAGGGAAAGCATGCCGGCGAAGCGGCGCGAAAAAGTCAAGGCGAGCTGTTTCCGCTTGACATTGGAGCGCTGATTGGCTATTATCCCTTATATCCGGCCGTGCCTCCGCCCGGATTCACCTGTCGGGCGGGTCTGACCGCATAGGCGGGCCTGATAAAGCCGCTTTGCTGCCTCGGGCAAACGGAGGAGATGAGGATGACCAGGCGTACTTGTCGCACGATTGCTCTGGCTTGCGCCAGCCTGCTTGCGTTCCTGTTGGGGCGCGCTGCTGCGCAGTCCTCCGCTGCCGTAGCCGAAGGCCCACCGCACTGGCAATGGTCGCTGCAGTACCTGGGGCTGACCTTTCATCCGGAGGGCGGCGATACGCCTGAGGTTTATCCCCTGAAGCTGGATCCCAAGGCCTATCTGGTAGTGAGTGTCGGGATCGTGGGCAATCTGGATTACCGGTTTGGCCATCATGCCTTTTTCCGGTTCACCAGCTCCTTGTACAAGGACTGCGCTTTCCTGACCGCGGGCTGTCTGCACCTGGGGCCGCGGCTCGAGTTTTCCGCGGGCCGGAACAGTTTCAATGCCGGCATCGGGCCGATTTTCAGCTTTCGCAGGGATTGGCACCGGTTTGCGCAGTATGTCGATGACGAGTTTTACGGCAGGAGAGTCTGGAAGGGCTGGCAGTACCGCTTCTATATGACCGCGGTCGAATTCGAATATCTGCGCCGGATCAGTGACCGATTCGAACTGCAATGGTCATTGATTCCGGGTGTACCGCTGGTCGTCACCTCCCTGTTCGGCGTCCGGATCCGGATGTGATCCTTGCCGGAGGGCTCAAGGGCTAGCGCCGATCGAGGTTGAGATCCTGGTTGGCGGCGGGGTCGTTGATGGGCTCCAGATGGGTGAAGAAATGGGCGCCCGGCAGCAGCGTGTGGATTTTATCTTCAATCTCGCCGATCAGGTCGTGCCCCTGCTGGACCGGCCAATCGCCGGGAACGAGGATATGAACGGAGATAAATTTGCGGGCGCCCGCCTGTCGCGTCCAGAGCGCATGATAGTGCACCTCGCGGCTGGTATAGCTTTCCAGGAGCTGATGGACGAGGGTCAGTTCGCTATCCGCGAGGGCGGTGTCCATCAGTCCCAGCGCCGAGCGACGCAAGAGCTGGAATCCGGTCCAGACGATATTGGCCGCGACGATCAGGGCGATGATGGGATCCAGGCGTTCCCAGCCGGTGAGGGTGACCGCGCCGATGCCGACGAGCACGCCCACGGAGGTCCAGACATCGGTCATGAGATGGTGCGCGTCGGCTTCCAGGGTGATGGATTGATGCCGGCGTCCCGCTTGCAGGAGGATGCGGCCGGTCGCGAGGTTGATCAGGGAAGCCGCCGAGGAGATCACCAGGCCCACGCCGACCTTTTCCAGCGGCTGGGGGGCAAGCAGACGCGGAATTGCAGTTATGCCGATCATCCCGGCCGCCAGAAGGATCAGGGCGCCTTCCACGCCGCTGGAAAAATACTCTGCCTTGGAGTGACCGAAGGCGTGCAGCTCATCCGGCGGCCGCGATGCGACCGTCAGCATTGCCAGAGCCATGATCGCGGCAGCCAGATTCACCATGCTTTCCAGGGCATCCGACAGCAGTCCCACTGAACCGGTGAGCAGATAGGCCGTTCCTTTCAGGCCGATCGTCAGAACTGCTGCGCCAATCGACAGCCAGGCATAGCGCGTGAGTGAGGGTGATTTTACGGGAGTCGTGTGGTCCATAGGAGCCCTCGAAGTAGGATTAAGAAATTACCCCCAAAGCATCGGGCCGGTTCGCTCATGCAAGAAATACCCGCCTTACGCAATGCCGGCGCCGCCGGGATTTGCACCGTGGTATGCGGTTCGCTCGTTTATGAAATACCCGCCTTACGCAATGCCGTCCGGTACTTTTCCCCGCGCGATTTTTTTGCCAGCGGCTCGTTTCCAGGGGTTCTGCCTGACTCAGCCGAAGGGAACTATGTGCTGAAGGCCATCACCTTCGGCTTGATGATTTTTTTAAAATCTGCCAGGCTCATCCTAAGCAATTCCCGGTGAGTGCCGGCGTTGAAACAGATCTCTTCAACTTCTTCCAGCCGTTTGTCGATCAGAACATCGATCCCATAGAACAGGCCAAAAGGCGGCATGGCGCCCAGTTCGCAGTCCGGGCATAATCCCTTGAATTCTTCCTCCGAGGCAAGCGCGATGTCAACCTGCAAATCCCGGGAGAGTCGGTCAAAATCGATCTGGCGGGAGGCTGGCAGCACCGCCATGATCAGGCGATCGCCCGCGCGGACAATCACGGTTTTGGCCATTTCTTTTCCGGAGACATGCGCGGAGGCGGCGATTTCTTGCGAAGTGAACGCAGGTGAATGGCTGATCAGGACGTATTTGATGTTGTCCCGATCGAGTGTTTCCTGCAAACGTGTGACAGGCATAAAGACCTCCTCATGCAATTCGGACAGGTGCATCATGCCTATTCGGACAGGAGATGGCTATCGCCGGTCAGCCATGTGGGCTTCAATTCAGTATAATTCAAAAACCAACTTGAAGCAAGGGAAAAAGAACGGATTTCGCACAAACGAGGGTGCCGCGAGTCTGCAAGCCTACTCTTCATTCAGGACAAGATTTCAACAGCTGCCCGGATTACTTTCCCGGCAACAGTGCCGCGAGATCACCGGCCGATTCGATCTGAAAGCCATGAACCGAGATCCCGGTTATTCAAACAGCTCCGGCAGCACCTCCCCCGCCTTGCCGCGGATGATCCGGTCGTACATGGCGCTGTTCTCGGAGGGTTCGGGATTGATCTCGACACAATAGGCCCCATGCTGCTGCGCCAGGGTGGGATAGCCCGCCGCGGGCCAGACCACCGCTGAGGTACCGATGCTGATGAGCAGGTCGCAGCCCAGAATCGCCCGGGTTGCCGCGGCCACCACATGGTCATCCAGCAGGTCTTCAAACCAGACGATATCCGGCCGCAGCCAGCTGCCGCACTGGGGGCAGCGCTGTGTCGTAAAGTCGGGATCCGGGTCCGCGGAGACGCCGTGCTGCGGGCAGCGTACCCGCCAGAGGCTGCCGTGCAGTTCGTGCACGATTTTGCTGCCGGCGCGCTGGTGCATGCCGTCGATATTTTGGGTGACGACGGTTATGCCCGGCCGGGCGGCCTCGAGGCTGGCGATCGCCCGATGGCCGGCATGCGGCGCGCAGCTGATCGCCTCCTGCCGGCGCAGGCGATGAAATGCGAGCACTTTTTCCGGATCGCGGTTGAAGGCCCGCTGGCAGGCGACCTCCTGCCAGTTGTACTCCTGCCAGCGGCCGCCCTGGCCGCGGAAGGTATGGATGCCACTCTCGGCCGACATCCCGGCGCCGGTGAAGAAGACGATCCGGGTATACTCTTGCAGCGCTATTTTTTCCAAGGATTTGCTTCCTTTATTCAATCAGGACGACGATAATCTACAAAGTTTTATCGGGATTGCAACCGGAATTATGGCGTAGGAGGTGAAATAATAGAGGGCCGGAGCAGGATATTCCGGGAGGAAGCATCCTGCTCCGGGCGAACTTTTATGCACGATATACGTCTTTATGATATTGATCCGCACCGCAACGACTCTTTATCGTGCTGATAATCTGCTGCAGTTTTTCCAACTGCTGGAATGAATCGTGTCAAGATCAGAGGAATGTGCATGAAACACCTGATAGTGGGGATCGCGGCCCTTTTCCTCGCCGGCTGTGCATCGTATCGCCCGCATGTACAGGGGGTAGCAGGGACATCGCCCGCAGCGGCGGTGCCCTGGACGCCTCCCCCGGCCGAATCCAGGGCGCTCAAGCTCCCCGAAGATGCGGTGCCGGCGGCAGAGCTCTCCGCCCGATGGCGCCGCTTGAGCCTGGCCGAAGCGGTGGACATCGCGCTGCAGAACAATCCGGACACCCGGATGGCTTGGGCCAATGCCCGCGCCGCCGCGGCCGGATTCGGAGCGGCGCGCAGCAGCTGGCTGCCCTCCCTCAAGCTGGACGGCGACTTGGGCCGCGGCCGGCAGGAGAGCGACCCGGCCAGGGCCAGTGATTACCCGGCCACGACCACCTATTCCGGCGCAGCCGGCCTATCCTGGCTGCTTTTCGATTTCGGCGGCCGAGCCGCAGCCATCGACGCCAGCCGTCAGGCCCTGCTCGCGGCGGACTGGACCCACAATGCCGTCCTCCAGAATGTAGTGTTGCAGACCGAGGCGGCCTATTATGGCTGCGCTGGCGCCCGGGCGATGCTCGATGCCAGCCAGGCTTCCCTGGCCAGCGCGGAAATCGCGCTGAAAGCGGCCGAGGAGAAGCGCAGCGTTGGCCTGGCCACCAGCGCCGATGTCCTGCAGGCGCGAACCGCCTGGTCCCAGGCTCTGCTGGATGTGCAGAATGCCGAGGGGGATCTGCGCATCAGCCGCGGCAGCCTCGCACTGGCCATGGGCTATCCTGCGTACAGTGCCGGGGATCTCGCAGCGACCATCCCCGAGGTGCCTGCAGATACCCTGGTACAGCAGGTGGATCAGCTGGTCACGAAGGCCCTGGCGGACCGACCGGATTTGCAGGCCGTGCGCGCCCGCGCCAGGGCCGCGCAGGCCAATGTCCGCCAGGCGCGCGCCAGCCTTCTGCCCACGATCTCGGCCGCCGCCTCCGCCGAGCGCCTCTGGTATTACGATGCGGACCAGCAGACCACGGTCTACAACGGCGGCCTGCAGATCGCCATGCCATTGTTTGGCGGATTTTCACGGCAATATCAGCTGGCCAGGGCCAAAGCTGAAGCGGACGCGGCCGGCGAGCAGGTCCGGGGTGCGGAACAGGATGCCAGTTTTCAGGTCTACTCCAGTCACAGTGATTTTCTCACCGCGCGGGCCCGGGTTGCGACGACCGATGATCTCCTCGCCAGCGCGCAGCAGTCCGAGCAGGTCGCTTTGGGGCGCTACAAGGAGGGGGTTGGCACGATTCTCGACCTGCTCACGGCGCAGCGCGCCCTCACTCTGGCGCGCGCCCAGCAGATCAACGCCCGGCTCTCCTGGCACATTGCCCTGGCGCAGCTGGCCCATGATATTGGTATCCTCGGCGTCAGCGGGGAAAATCCCCTTATTCCCGGATCCACTCAATCGAGGTAATTCATGAAGCGGAAAATTCTCTATGCAGGTTTGTCTGTTGTGATGGTTCTGGCCGGGTGCGGCAAGGAAAAGGGGCGGCAGATGCCGCCGACCGTGGTGAGTGCGGTTGCGGCGGCTATTCAGCCCCAGCCCCTCTCGCTGATGGCGGTCGGGATGGTTGAGCCGATCGAGACGGTAACTGTCCGCCCCCAGGCGGGCGGAGTGATCACCGGTGTTCATTTTGCCGAGGGTCAGGAGGTTCGCACCGGCCAGCGTCTCTTCACGATCGATCCGCGCCCCTACCAGGCGGCGCTGCATGCCGCCCTGGCGCAGCAGGCCCGCGACAGTTCGCAGGCGGTTTATACGGCGATGCAGGCGCAGCGGTATGCCGAGCTGAGCGCGAAGGATTTTGTCACGCGTGAGCAGTTTGAGCAGGCCAGGACCCAGGCGGAGATGCTCAAGGCTGCGCTCCAGGTGGATCAGGCCGCAGTTGAGCAGGCGCGGCTCAATCTTGGCTACACGAAGGTGACGGCGCCGATCTTCGGGCGCACCGGGGCCCTGCTGGTCAAACGCGGCAATGTGGTGAGTGCCAACGGCCCCGGCCTGGTGGTCATCAACCAGATGAGTCCTATTCGCGTCAGCTTTACCATCCCGGGCACCGATCTGCCGCGGGTGCAGTACTGGGCGGCGCAGGGGAAGCTCAAGGTGCATGTCAATCCCGCGCGCGATGGCGGTGAAGCGGGGCAGCTCGAGGGCCAGCTGAGCTTCCTGGATAACACGGTCGATTCCGGCACCGGCACGGTGACGCTCAAGGCCGAATTCGCCAATGCGGAGGAAAAGCTGTGGCCGGGGCAGTTCGTCGATGTCGAGCTGGTACTGACGATCGAGACCGAGGCGCTTACCGTCCCGGCCAACGCGGTGGTGACCGGCCAGAACGGGACTTTTGTCTATGTGGTCACTGCGGAGAACAGGGCGGAGAAGCGGGCGGTGAAGGTCAATCGGACCCTCGGAGAGCTTATCGTCCTGGATGACGGGATCAAAGCAGGTGAGATGGTCGTCACGGACGGGCAGGTCAAGCTGGTGCCGGGGGCCGCGGTGTCGGTCAAGGGTGGCAGGCCGGACACGGGGAGGCCGCAATGAGGATTTTCATCGACCGGCCGGTCATGACCACGCTGGTCATGCTGGCCATTATCGTCGCGGGGGTCATCGGCTACCGGCAGCTGCCGGTCAGTGACCTGCCTACCGTCGATTTCCCGACCATCTCGGTCAATGCCAGTCTGCCGGGTGCCAGTCCCGAAACCATGGCTGCGGCGGTGGCGACGCCGCTGGAGAAGCAGTTCACCACCATTGCCGGCATCGACAACATGACCAGCACGTCGAGCCTGAACAGCACCAACATCACCATCCAGTTTTCCCTCGACCGCGACATCGACGCAGCGGCCGCCGACGTGCAGTCGGCGATCTCGGCGGTCTCGCGCCAGCTGCCGCGCGACATGCCGACGCCGCCCTCCTACCAGAAGGTCAACCCGGCCGATCAGCCGATCCTGTTCATCGTCCTCACCTCGCCGACGCTGCCGCTCTATGCGATCAACGAGCTGGCCGACATCCAGCTGGCGCAGCGGATTTCGATGGTCAGCGGCATCGCCCAGGTGATGGTCTTTGGGGCGCAAAAATACGCGGTGCGGGTGCAGGTCGATCCGCGCGAGCTGGCGGCGCGCAGCATCGGCATCGACGAGGTGGTCAATGCGATCACTGCCAACAACGTCAACCTGCCGACCGGCATTCTCTGGGGGGCGGACAAGGCCCTTACCGTAAAGGCGACCGGCCAACTCGACAATGCCGCCATGTTCCGGAGGGTGGTGGTCAGTTACCGCAATGGCGCGCCGGTGCGGCTGCAGGACCTGGCCCATGTTTATGACAGCGTGCAGAACAACCGGGTGGCGGCCTGGTTCAACGACGACCGCTGCATCCTCCTGGCCATCCAGCGCCAGCCCGGCACCAACACGGTCGAGGTGGTGCGCAATGTGCGGCGACTGCTGCCCAAGATCCAGGAGCAGCTGCCCGCCTCGGCGCAGGTGCACATCCTTTTCGACAAGTCCGAGCCGATTCAGGACTCGGTCAATGATGTCAAGATGACCCTGCTGCTGACCCTCTTTCTGGTCGTGCTGGTCATCTTTCTCTTTTTGCGCAATGTTTCGGCGACGGTCATCCCCAGCCTCGCCCTGCCCCTTTCGGTGGTGGGCACCTTTGCGGTGATGAAGCTGCTCCACTTCAATCTCGACAACCTGTCGCTGATGGCTCTGACCCTGGCGGTGGGCTTTGTTGTTGATGACGCCATTGTCATGCTCGAGAACATTTTCCGTCACATGGAGATGGGCAAGACGCCTTTCCAGGCTGCGGTGGATGGGGCGAAAGAGGTGAGCTTTACGATCGTCTCGATGACGCTGTCGTTGGCCGCGGTCTTTATCCCGGTGCTCTTTATGGGCGGGATCATGGGCCGGCTTTTTCAGGAGTTCGCGGTGACGATCATGGTGGCGATTCTGATCTCCGGTTTTGTCTCGCTTTCGCTGACGCCGATGATGGGGAGCCGTTTCCTGCGTCATGAGCAGAACGAGCGCCATGGCCGCTTTTATAACACCATCGAGTCCTTCTGGAATAAAGCCCTGCATTTTTACGAGTCTACGCTGGCCTGGGTGGTGGAACGGCGGCGGGCAATGATGCTCTTTTCGCTGGCCATCTTTATTATCACCATCTTTCTCTTTGTGATGGTGCCCAAGGGATTTTTGCCGAGCGAGGACACCGGCTATCTCAATGGCAGTTTTGAGGGCGCCGAGGGGACCTCGTTCGAGGGGATGCTCGAGAGCCGCGCGCAGGTGACCAAAATTCTCGGGGCCGATCCCAATATCGAACGCTTCACTGTCAACATCGGTGGCGGGGGCGGCGGCGGTGCCAACTCGGGACGTATGAACATCCGGCTCAAACCGCGCAGCGAGCGCAGCTTGACCGCCGATCAGCTGGCCAACGATCTGCGCCGCAAGATGGCGGTGATCCCGGGCATTCGCGTCTTTGTCGTCAATCCCCCGGTGATCAATGTCGGCGGGCGTTTTGCGTCCGGGCTCTACCAGTTCACCATGCAATCCGCGGATATCAAGGGTCTTTACGCCGCTGCGCCACTGCTCGAGAGCCGCCTTCGCGCCGATCCGATGTTCCGCGACGTCAACAGCGACTTGCGCATCAGCAATCCCGAGGTCACCCTAACCATCGACCGTGACCGCGCGGCCTCGCTGGGCATCTCGCCGCAGACGATCGAGGAGGCCCTCTACTCGGCTTACGGCACGCGCCAGGTTTCCACCATCCTGGCCCCCAATAACCAGTACTATGTCATGCTCGAACTCAATCCTGAGTATCAGCGTGATGCTTCGGCTTTTCAGTATCTCTATGTCCGTTCGCCGCAGAGCGACCGGCTGGTGCCCCTGGCCACCTTGGCCACTATCAAGCCGACGGCCGGGCCGCTGACGGTCAACCACTCGGGCCAGCTCCCCTCGGTGACGATCTCCTTCAATCTGGATGACGGCGTCGCGCTGAGCGAGGGAGTGGCCGCAGTCATGGCGGCGGCGCGAGAGGTCCTGCCCGCAACCATCGCCACCAGCTTTTCGGGGACGGCCCAGGCCTTCCAGTCCTCACAAAGCAGCCTCCTCGGCCTGTTGCTCCTGGCCATCCTGGTGATCTATATGATCCTCGGCATCCTCTATGAGAGCTTTATCCATCCGCTTACCATCCTCAGCGGGCTGCCCTTCGCCGGGTTTGGGGCGCTGATCACGCTGCTGCTTTTTAAAATGGATCTCAATCTCTACAGCTTTGTCGGTCTGATCATGCTCATCGGTGTGGTGAAAAAGAATGCGATCATGATGATCGATTTCGCCATTTCGGCGCGCAATGAGGGTCTCAGCGCCAGGGACGCCATCCTGCAGGCCTGCAGCATCCGTTTCCGGCCGATCATGATGACTACGGTCGCGGCGCTGATGGCGACCCTGCCGATCGCGCTGGGGCTCGGGGCGGGTTCGGAGTCGCGCCGGCCGCTGGGCTTGTGCGTGGTGGGCGGACTGCTCTTCTCGCAGCTGATCACCCTTTACGTCACCCCGGTCTTTTACATCTATCTTGAAAAGCTGCAGAACCGGCTGGGCAGTGTATTTGCCAGGAAGGAGAATGAGGTTTAGGGAGCGGGATGGGGATCGATTTCGAGGCGGAGGATCTCGAGTTCATCGCTGCCCTGCAGCGTCAGATGTTCCGAGCCGCAGGCGGGGCACCGGGTCGCGAGCAGGTCGAGGGTGGCGGTATGGCCGCAGGCCTGGCAGAGGGCGGTTAGCGGCGGTTCATCGATGAGCAGCTCGGCCGATGCCAACGGCGTGTCCTTGCGGATCAGCTGGTAGTTGAACTGCAGCGCCTCGGCCATGACGCCGCTCCAGGGACCGATGCGGACGACGATGCGGGAGATGGCCGTGATGCCGCGCTCCTGCATCTGACGCACGACGGCGCGGATCAATGCCTGGGCGATGGAGAGTTCGTGCATAGGCTCCTTGTCCGGAAAGGGAGCGCCGGGCCGCGCTCGGGCCAACTGTCGCGGTTGCGGCGGTTGTGAACAGGCGGCGAAAAGTAATAGCCCGTGTGGGTTGCCTGCAGCGCGGAAAAGGATTCGATGCTGCGGCGGTTATGAACAGGCAGCAAAACGCAAAAGGGTGGCTGAATTCTCAGCCACCCTTTTTTTATCCTTGCACCAAAGCGAAGGGTCCGCCAGAGGGATCCGATTTACTTGGAGGTAGCGGCCTGGGCTTCGGCTTTCATTGCGTCGCCGGCGGTGATGGCGATCTCGACGCGGCGGTTCTGGGCGCGTCCCTCGGGGGTATCGTTGCTCGCCACCGGCTGGGATTCGCCATAGCCCATGATGGTGAAGCGGCTGATATCGACGTTGCTTTTGGCCAGGAAGGAGGCTACGGCATGTGCGCGGGATTCGGAGAGTTTCTGGTTGTAGGCCTCTTCGCCCTGGGAGTCGGCGTGTCCCTCGATGAGCAGGACGGTGTCGCTGTATTTGTTCAGGGTAGTGGCAAGCTCCGCCAGATCGTTCTGGGCGGCCGGTTTCAGCACCGATTTGCCCGAATCGAAGAGCAAGCCGGATTTGAGGGTGACCTGGATGCCTTCACCGACGCGCTCGACCTTGGCATCGGCGAGCTGCTGCTCGATTTCAGCGGCCTGCTTGTCCATCTTGTTGCCGATATAGGCGCCCGCTGCGCCGCCGACCGCTGCGCCGATGATGGCGCCGAGGACAGAATTGCCGAACTGGTTGCCGATTACGGCGCCAACCGCGCCACCACCAGCGGTGCCGACTGCAGCGCCCTTGGTCGTTTTATTCATGCTTGAGCAGGCAATAATGCTTAACGAGAGTAAAACGACCAATAGATAAGTGAATACCTTACGCATGACAACCTCCACTAAGAGATGATTTGCGCGACAGATAGACTAAGAATCGGGTCAAGATATCCCCACGAAATGGTGTTCGCGCATCGCATAAGCGAAATAACTTACAAGAATGCTGCGAATAATGCAAGAAAAATGTGCCCATCAGCGGGCGTAGAACTCGACCATTCGGGTGATCGCTGCTTCGCAGACCCTGCAGAAATGATCCCGGGCATTGCTGATCATCAGGCAATCCATCATCGGACGGTACAGGCCCCGGGAGGCATAGCCGGCTCCCTCAAAGGCCCCTACCTTGTCCTCGAGGGCGGCGAATTTCTGTTTTTCTGCGGCGAGCTGCTCCCCCAGTTTTTTGCCCTTGTCCAGGAAGGATTTTTTCAGTTTCTCGAGCTCCTTCTCACCCGCTCCGCCCTTTTTGGCGGCTTGCACGGCTTTGTCCATCGCCCTGCCGTTCTCCATGAGCGCGATCTGCAGGCTGTCTCGCATGCTCTTCCCATACTCGGTGGGCAGGGTGATGCCCGGCGAGAGCATGGACTGCCACTTGATATGGGCTGGGTCGAGAAGGGCGGTGATGTTGGGTTCGAGCGGCTCGATGCCCTTGGGATAGAACTCGTTATAGGCGACATCCGAGGTGTAATACTCGTCGGCAAGCCCGGCAAAGGCGTGACCGAACTCATGGATGAACACCCGTTTGCTGAGGGCATGATCGACGGTGGTGCAGCAATAGTCATTATAGATGCCACCACCGCCGTAGCGGCTGCTGTTGACCAGGACAATGATGGCGTCATAGGGGGCCTGGCTGGCGATGCGCCGCAGCAGGTGGCCATCCTCGATGAGCATATAACGGTCGAGGTCGAAGGAGTTGAAGGAGGCATTGAGCAGGGTATTCTTCCAGGAGCCCTGGCGGGGTTCGTCCATGCCGCGTTCGGGCGAGGCGATGAACAGGCCGCGAATGTTGATTTGCTCCCGCAGCCCGGAGTAGGGCGCGACCGAGAAGAGAAAATCGCGCATCTTGTCGACGTCGCCATGGAATTTAGCCTGGTCCGCCGCGGTATAGCCTTCAGCGATGAAGAGCAGGTCCGCTTTCAGTGCGGGGTCGCCGCTGAGATGGGAGGCATAGATCTCGCCGGCTGGCGCGCTCTCGGTGTTGATATGATAATCGGCCGGATCGATGCGGAGCATGAAGAAGGGGGCGGAGAGATTGTTCTTGTCGCGTTTTTCCAGAACGAAATTAGCCGGGTGTTTGGGCAGGGGGATACGCACGGCGCGCCGGAAGGTGCGCTTGACGCCCTCGATGGCCGGGTTGGTGGTGCGGTATTCGCCGAACATGCAGTCCATGCCGCTCGAATAGATCAGCGTATTGGAGGCGATGTCGAAAAGCTTGATGGTATAGCGGCCGTTGTTGAAGGGATCGATCAGGCTGTTCTGGCTCGCCGGCCAAAGGGGTTCACGCAGGATTGCTCCAGCCGAGATGATCTCTTCGCTGGCGTCGCCGGTCTGGAAGAGTTCGAGGCGCAGGGCCCCGGCGTCGAAAAAGGTGTCGAAATCGGGCGCGGTCTGAGCGACGGCCGCGGCGATTTTGAGGGTCAGTAGAAACAGGATGAGTTTGCGCATGCGGGGATCTCCGGCAGCAAGGGTGAAGGGTTGATTATATGATCAGGGTTGCTGAGGCTCAGGCGCGCCGAAAGGATGCACCACACCCGGGTCGCGCGCCAGCCAGACGGCCATTTCGCCGCGGCCGCGATGGGCCCAGGCGTAATAGGGGATGGCTGTAGCGGAAAGGTCGCTGACCTGGACCGGCGCTCCCGCCTCCTGGCGGTAGCTTTTGACAGTGGTCTGCAGCACCTCGACACCCTTGAGCAGGTCATCGCGCCACAGACTGGTTACCGGGGCGTCGTCCGGCAGCAGCAGATTGCGGACATGTCCGGTGGCCACATCCGGCCATTCGAAGCAATAGACGATGGGGCCGCGCTCCAGGGCCACCCGGCCGCGGTCGGCGGCGACGCTGTCATGGGCGACAACGCGGCGCACCGCCATCGGCAGGGTCAGCTCGACCCAGTCGCCGGGTTTCCAGGCGCGCTTGATCCGGGCGAATCCCTCTGCCATCTCGAGAGGTGCGGGCTTGCCATTGATCTCGAGCGTGACCCTGGCGGCGGTGGGGTCGAGATAGCGATACAGATCGCCCGGCAGGGGGTGGCCCAGGGCCCACTCCGGAATGCGCAGGTGCAGGGTGAAGCGGGCGCCATCGGGCGGCGGCGTGATGAGGAGCTGGATCCGGCCGTCCCAGGGATAGGCGCTGACCTGTCTGATCTGCAGCGCCTTGCCTGAGAGATCGAATTCCGCGCTGCTCTCGGCATAGAGATTGACATAGAGCTGGTCGTCGCGGATGGCATACAGATAGCCGGGGATGGAGGCCAGAAAGCGTGTGATGTTGCCGGGGCAGCAGGCGCAGCCGAACCACTCCTTGCGCTCATGCTGGCCGGCGGATTCGAGGGGATTGGGGTAGAAAAAGTGGGTGCCGTCGAGAGCGACGCCGGAGAGCAGGCCGTTGTAGAGGGTGCGCTCGAGAACATCGAGATACTTCGCCTGGCCATGCAGCAGGAAGAGGCGATAGTTCCAGTAGACGTTGGCGATGGAGGCGCAGGTCTCGTTATAGGCGGTCATGTTGGGGAGTTCGTAGTTTTTGCCGAAGGCCTCCCCATCGCTGGTGGCGCCGATGCCGCCGGTGAGATGGATTTTTTTACCGGTGACATTGTCCCAGATGCGGTCGATGGCCTGGAGGTACGGCTGGTCGCCGGTGAGGGCGGCGACGTCGGCGATACCCGCATACATATAGCCGGCGCGCACGGCGTGGCCGACGGCCTCGCTCTGTTGCACGATCGGGATGTGGTCCTGGCTGTAGGGACCGTAGAGTTCGCGCCCGCCGGTCGCCTTGCCGCGGATGTCGAGGAAAAAGCGGGCGGTCTGGAGATATTTTTCATTGCCGGTGATGCGGTAGAGCTTGACCAGGCCCATTTCAATGACCTGATGGCCGGGGGGGACCTCGACCTTGCCGGGGCCGAAGGTGGCGCAGATGAGGTCGGCATATTTCACGGCGACATCGAAGAGATTGCGCTTGCCGGTGGCCTGATAATGCGCAGCCGCCGCCTCAAAGAGATGCCCGGCGTTGTAGAGCTCATGGCTCATGAATTCGTGGGACCAGCGGGTTTTGCCGCTCCACTCCTCGAGGTAGGGAGCCTTGTTGGTGCGCGCTGTATAGAGATAACCGTCCTTCTCCTGGGCGGCGGCGATCAGGGTGATGAGGCTGTCGAGGTAGGCCTCGAGTTTCGGATCCTTCTGCACCGCCAGGGTGTAGGAGGCGCCTTCGATGATCTTGTAAACGTCGCTGTCATCGAAGGGATATTGTCCCTGCTGCTGACCCTGGATCAGGCCGCCGGCCAGGGCAAAGTTGGCAATACGGCCGGTCTTTGCGGATTCGGCGAAGGCGTGGGGGATGGTGACGGTGCGGTTGGTCTCGATGCGAGGCGCCCAGAACTGGTCCTCGATGTGGACCCGGGTAAAGGGCACCGGCTGGATGGGGTAATCTCTGGTCTGTTGCTGCGCGCAAGCGAGCAGGAGCAGGACGCCAGGAAGGATGCAGAAGTATAGATGGCGCATGGACTTCTCCGTGTTGGGATTGACAAGCCCGGGTGGGTCCGGCCGCTCGTTCCGGCTGTGGTGCTTAGGGCCGGAGTGCGTTCGGATTTGCCGGTACCTCGAGGAGCACTGGAGAGGCTCCCGTCATGCAGCGGGTGGGGCGATCTCCCGGACAGAGGACGTTAGTTTTTGGTGGCGCTCAGGATCAGGTATAATCCCAGTCCGGCGGCGATCAATTCCCACGGGAAATGATTATCTTCGAAGCTGTTTCCGGGGAGGGTGCGTTCATTGACGGCCTTGGTCGAATCGTGGATCTCATCAAAGAGCAGCAGGCGTTCGCCGCACCCCTCCTGGCACTGGTAAGTGAGTCCGCCATAGACCAGATTGTTGTTTTTTTGGTTGTACTCCATGACGAATTTGCCGCTCTTGGGATCAGGGGTGAAGACAAGGTAATTCAGATACTCATTATCGAAATTGATATGCAGCCGCATCGGTTCCCAGTTGAGGTTGAGATTGCGATACTGTACTTTGGGCAGAATGGCATAAATCTTGTGCTCCGGAATGATCTCGATACACTTGCCGGGGAGGTTCTTCCTGATATGCAGAACCTCCTGGTATTTGGTTTCGTTGGTGTGGAGGGTGTGTTCGCCCTCGTAGATCTTTTTACTCCATTCGCTATAGTCGGCCTGGAGCGTCAGATCCTCGGAGATGAAGAACTGCAGCTGGGTGAGATCGGCATCCTTGAGCCGGTAACGATCGACGAGTGTCTTTGTCAGGACGTCAAGGGATTCGTATCTCCATAAGTGAATACAGCCGTGACCACAAAAAATCATAAGGAGCAAAAAAAGGGAAAGAGGAATAAATGAGGGCTGGAGAAGGGGCTTGCTGTTGGGGCGAAAAGGACGATTCCGCATCCGAACTCCCTGCCACATGCTGTTTAAAATCCATAACCTGAAGCCGGCGGCCGCGGGCCGGCCCAACTGAACAGCTTGATAAAAAATAACGAGTTCAATCTTCTGATGCAAGGATAAATTTCCCCCGGGGGAGCAATGTCCCTCAGAGGAAAAACGGAAAAACTCTGCGCGTCGACAATGCTGGTGACCAGAACAGGGAGCGCTGTACCCCTGGGGGTAGAAACAAAAAACCCCGCTCCATGCGGAGCGGGGTTCAAGTTTGTCGTTATCAAGCCTAGAGCTTGGTGACGTTATTGGCCTGGAGGCCCTTCTGGCCCTGGGTGACCTCGAACTCAACCTGGTCGCCCTCATCCAGCGACTTGTAGCCGGTGCCCTGGATGGCATTAAAATGCACAAACACGTCGCCACCCTGTTCTCTGGTGATGAAACCGTAGCCCTTGGAGGCGTTGAACCACTTGACTGTTCCTTTTTCCATCTTTACAATCCTTGCCAAAAAAGGTATCCGATACCGCGTACCACTTTTGACGCTTGTTCCGGGCCGTCCATCCTAACGGGCTGACACAGAAGGGCGTTTGAAAAAGTGTACCTTATTTATCTATTACTTTACAATTAATTAACTAAAAAAGCAAGAAAAATGTTCAATTTTTATGCGATCCCGGAACGCCCGGCGCAGCGCCCTTGGGGCGGCATGGCGCCGGGCGCCAGGGTATCTCAGCGCTGCACCCGGGCGGATCCGCCTTTGGCGAAAGCCTCGACCTCGGCGAGGCGGGCCATGGTGACATCGCCGGGGAAGGTGGTCAGCAGTGCGCCGTGTGCCCAGCCGAGGCGGAGGGCCTCCTCCGGGTCGCGGCCGTTGATCAGACCGTAGATCAGTCCGGCCGCGAAACCGTCGCCGCCGCCGATGCGGTCGAGCACATCCAGGGTGCAGACGGGCGAGACGTAGCGGTCGCCCTTGAGCCAGAGTACCGCGCCCCAGTCATGGCGGTTGCTCGACCGCACCTCGCGCAGCGTGGTGGCCACCGCCTTGATGTTGGGGAACTCTTTGACGACCTTTTCGATCATGGCAAAGAAGGCCTCGCTCTTGATCTCCGATCGGGCGCCCGCCGCGGGGCCGGGAATGCCGAGGCCGAGCTGCATGTCCTCCTCGTTGCCGATCAGGACGTCGATTTCGGAGACGATGCTGCGCAGCACCTGTTGGGCTTTCTGGAGGCCGCCGATCGGTGCCCAGAGCTTGGCGCGGTAGTTGAGATCGAAGGAGTTGATCGCTCCGGCCTTGCGCGCCGCGCGCATTCCCTCGAGGATCAGTTCCGAGGTGGTTCCGGAGAGGGCGGCGAAGATGCCGCCGGAGTGAAACCAGCGCACGCCGCCGGCGAGGATGCCGGCCCAGTCGATGTCGCCGGGCTTGAGCAAGGCGCCGGCCTCGTTAGAGCGGTTATAAAAGACCACCGGGGGGCGGACCCCCATACCGAGGTCGCTGTAGACGGTGGCCATGTTGGGGCCGCGCACGCCGTCGTGGTCGAACCACTTGTAAAAGGGGTGCACGCCCATCTCGCGTACCCGCGCCTGGATCATCTCGCCGATGGGGTACTTGACCATGGCGGAGGCGATGCCGGTCGCAAGCCCAAAGCAGTCGGAGAGGTTGGCGGCGACATTATATTCGCCGCCGGAGACATGGACGTCGAAGCGGCGCGCCTTGCGGAAGGGGATGACCCCGGGATCGAGACGGTGGACCAGGGCGCCGACCGAGAGAAAGTCCAGATCACAGCGGTCCTGGCGAATATCGAGTTTTTGCATGGGTTCTCCTTGGGTGCAGTTCAATAGCATATTGCCGGAGTCGCCGCTGCGGGCGCATGGCGGCCGAGGCAACGGCATTCCGGCTGGATTCACGCGCCCGGTGGCAGCCAGCCGCAGCCGGACGAAGGGTGGCAGCGCTGTGGGCTAGAGCCACTCGGTGTGAAAGAACTGGCCGCGCGGCGCATCGTTGCGCTCATAGGTATGGGCGCCGAAGTAGTCGCGCTGCGCCTGGAGCAGATTGGCGGGCAAGCGGCCGCTGCGGTAGCCGTCGTAATAGGCCAGGGCGCTGGAGAAGGCCGGGATGGAGAGGCCATGTTCGACGGCCGTGCTGACCACGCTGCGCCAGGCCTGGTGATGGCGGGCCAACGCCTCGCGGAAATAAGGGGCGAGGAGGAGGTTGGGCAGGTCGGGCTGGTCGTCGAAGGCCTGTTTGATTTTTTCCAGGAACTGGGCGCGGATGATACAGCCGCCGCGCCAGAGCAGGGCGATCTGACCGAAATGGAGGCCATAGCCAAACTCCTTCGAGGCGGCGGCCATGAGCTGAAAGCCCTGGGCGTAGGAGCAGATTTTGGCGGCGTAGAGGGCCGAGCGGATCTGCTCGATGAAGGCCTTCTTGTCGCCACTAAAGCGGGCGGCGGGACCGGGCAGAAGGCGGGCGGCGGCGACGCGTTCCTCCTTGATGGCGCTGAGGGTGCGGGCGAAAACCGCTTCGGCGATGGTCGGCGCGGGGACGCCGAGATCGAGGGCGACCTGGCTGGTCCACTTGCCGGTTCCCTTTTGTCCGGCGGTGTCGAGGATGACCTCGATCATCGGCCGGCCGGTGCGGTCATCCGTTTTGGCCATGATGTCCGCGGTGATCTCGATCAGATAGCTGTTTAGTTCGCCCTGGTTCCATTCGGCGAAGACCTTTTGCATCTCCGCGGCGCTCAGGCCGAGCAGCTGTTCCATGAGGAAATAGGCCTCGCAGATCATCTGCATGTCGCCATACTCGATGCCGTTATGGACCATCTTGACGAAATGGCCGGCCCCGCCGTTGCCGACCCATTCGCAGCAGGGGGTGCCGTCGGCCACTTTGGCTGCGATGGCCTGGAGGATGGGTTTGACGTGCGGCCATGCCGCAGGGGAGCCCCCCGGCATGATTGAAGGTCCGCGCAAGGCGCCCTCTTCGCCGCCGCTGACTCCGGTCCCGATATAGTGGAAACCCTGGGCGGTGAGTTCTTTGGTGCGGCGCTCGGTGTCGGGGAAGTAGGTATTGCCGCCGTCGATGAGGATGTCGCCCGGGCTCAGATGCGGGGTTAACTCATGGATGACCGCATCGACCGGCTTGCCGGCCGGGACCATCATTAAAATCTTGCGGGGGCTTTCCAGGGCCTGGAGAAATTCCGCCATGCTTGCGCAGACGGTCATCTGCTTTCCGGAAAATTTTTCGGCTGCGTTCTGCCGCTGTTTGAGGTCGAGGTCAAAGCC
This sequence comes from bacterium, assembly GCA_035353815.1. Taxonomy (GTDB): domain Bacteria; phylum Zhuqueibacterota; class Zhuqueibacteria; order Residuimicrobiales; family Residuimicrobiaceae; genus JAKPUX01. The sequence continues at coordinate 5,071 of DAOQAG010000053.1, read as the reverse complement.
GGCGACGGGATACCCGTGGCGCTCGATATTGAGAGCGAGGTTGCGGCCCATAACGCCAAGGCCGACCACCCCGATGGCAAAAGATTTCATGCTGGTATTCCTCCGGCTCGGTCAAATGGTCATGGCGGTATAGCCGCCGTCCACACGGATGAGGGCGCCGGTGACGAAGGAGGCCGCCTTGTGCGAGGCCATCCAGATCACCGCCCCGATCAGTTCCTCGGCATCGCCGAAGCGCCCCATCGGCGTATGGTGCATAATATCGGCCGTGCGCTCGGGAGTGAGGATTTTGCGATTCTGCTCGGCCGGGAAGAAGCCGGGGGCCAGGGCGTTGACGCGGACTTTGAAGGGAGCCCATTCGCGGGCGAGATTGCGGGTGAGGTTGTTGATCCCCGCCTTGCTGATGCTGTAGGTGAAAACCTTGGAGAGTGGAATCTCCGAGGAGGCCGAAGAGATGTTGATGATGCTGCCTCCTTCGCCCTGCTCGATCATGATTTTGCCGAAGAGCTGACAGGCGAGAAAGATGCTCTTGAGATTGATGCGCATGATGCGGTCGTATTCCTCCTCCTCGATCTCGAGGAAGGGCGTGGATGAATTGATGCCCGGGGCATTGATGAGGATGTCGATGCGGCCGAGCTTGGCGAGGATGGTGTCGGCGGCGGCGCGCAGATCCTGCTTGCTTGAAGCATCCACCTTGACGGCCAGGCTTTTCACGCCGTATTTTTTACATTCCTCGGACTGTTTCTGCGCATTCTCGAGGTTGAGATCGAGAATGGCGATGTCCGCCCCGGCGCGCGCGAGGCCTTCCGCCATTTTTCCGGCAAGGACGCCACCGCCGCCGACGATGACGGCGGTCTTGCCCTTCAACCCGAACATTTCTTCAATGTAGCTCATGCTGGTACTCCTTTTTTGATTCTCACGAGGCGCCAAGACACAAAGAAAAGTAAATCAAACTAAAACATGGGAATAGACCTCAACTCTTTCCCGGCCTGACTCTGTGGCTGCGCATTTGTAAGGGCTATTTCTTGCATGAATATGTTACAGAAAAATCCGGCGCAGATGGCGCTCATAGATATTGGTGGTGACGTTTTTGGCGATGATCGGGCGGAACTGGTCCAGAGCCTGAAGATAGCGCTCGCCCATCTCGGCGGCCACTTTGTAGCCGACATGGATGAGCTGGCGGAAATGGGGATTATAGAGCGGCTGGCTCTGGTCGTGCCGCAACACGGCGGCGTAGTGGGCGGCTTCCCAGCCATCGACCGCGTCCGGCGCCGGGAGGCGGGCGGGATCGATGTTGATGACCGTCGCATAGGGCTTACAGAGTTCCTCAAAGCGCGCATGGGCATGGCGGTAGATGGCCTTGGCCAGGACCAGTCCCTCGCCCCCGGCTTCGGCCAGTCCGATGACCTCCTCCAGCCAGGTGGTGCCGGCGGTCTTGAGATGGAGGCCGGCGCCGAAGCGCTTCAGGGCGGCGTTGATCGGTCCGTAGAGGGCAAACTTGTCGCTGCCGGAATGGACGCTCAGTTTGAGGCCGGCCGGGAGGTTGAAGCGCTCGATCGCAGAGGCGATGACCGCCAGGTCCGCCGCGAATTCACGGGTGAACTGGTGGACCTCCCCGACATAATCGACCCCCTTGTTGAAGCGGCCGGTGAATTTCGGGGCGATGGTCGCGACCGGAATTTCCTTCCAGGCGATGGCGGCGAGGATGAAAAAGAGCTCGACCGGGGTTTGCGGAGCATTGGTCTCGTCCATCGAGATCTCGACGACAAAAGGCTGCTCTTTCTTTTGTGCAGCGATGTGGCGATAGATGCGCTGCGCCTCCTCGATAGCGAAGAGGTAGTTGGCGCCGATCGTGGCGATCTGTTCGCTGGTGACGGTGAGCGGTTCGGGAATCATCGGGATATGCAAGGCGCCGGCGAATTTCCGGTTGCGTTCGACAAATTCTTCGAGGGTTGATTTCTCGGCGCTTTGGCCGATAAAGTCGGCCACATCGATGGTGAAAAAGTCGCTGGCGGTGATGAAGTGGTCGACGGTTTTCATGCCGACATGGTCAGCATCGACGAAGTAGGGCTCCTGCCAGTCCAGGGCGCGGACCGCGGCATCCGCCTCGGCCCGGGTATCGGCGGGTTTGCTGTTGATGATGGCATGTTCGCGATAGGATTTGTTCCAGACCGGGGTCACGTTGACCCCTTCCTTCCGGAGGAGCTGCAGGGCCTGCAGCTGTGCTTCACCCTGACGGCCGAAGCGGTCGCCGATGCCGATTGAATATTTTCCCAGAGTCATCGTGTGCTCCATGGTTTAGAATTTGTAGGTCTTTTTAACCAGATCGTAGGCGAGGGCGCGGCTGAGGCGGCGCGCATCGCTGAGGTCGATGATATGACGGGCGGCCAGTCCTGCGAGAAAGTTGCAGTCGATCCGCCGCGCCAGGTCGTGGCGCGCCGGAATGGAGGGGAAGGCCCGGGTGTCATCAACAAAGCCGGTGGTGTTGTAGAATCCGGCGGTTTCGGTCACCTGCTGGCGGTAGCGGGTCATTCCCTCGATGCTGTCGTGGAACCACCATGACGGCCCCAGCTTCATGGCGGGATAATGGCCGGCCAGGGGGGCGAGCTCACGCGCGTAGCTGGTTTCGTCCAGGGTGAAGACGACCAGGGTCAGGCGGGGATCGTTGCCGTATTTGTTGAGCAAGGGCATGAGATTGCGGGTATATTCGGTCTGCACCGGAATGTCACAGCCCTTGTCGGGGCCGAAGCGCCGGTAAATCTTGTCGTTGTGGTTACGCAAGGCACCGGGATGGAGCTGCATCACCAGGCCGTCCTCGATGCTCATCCGCGCCATCTCCATGATCATGTGGGCAGTGAAGCGAGCAGCTTCGGCCTGGCCGGCCTGGCCTTTCAAGGCCGCCTGGAAGAAGGTTTCCGCCTCGGCCGGGGTGAGTTCGTGGGTATGCGGGGATTCGACGCCCTGGTCGGTCGAAGCGGCGCCCATCGACTTGAAGAAGGCGCGGCGCTCTTCGATGGCGGTGATAAAGCCGGCATAGGAGGTGATCTCGCGGCCGCAAACGGCGCCGAGTTCGGCGATGGCCTGGGACCAGGCGGGATTGGCCAGATTGGTTACGGCGTCCGGGCGGAAGGCGGGCAGGACGCGCCCGCGCCAGCCGGCGTCGCGCATCGCCTGGTGCTCGGTGAGGCGGTCGGCGGCGGCATCGGTGGTCGTGAGGATCTCGATGTTCATGCGCTCAAAGAGGGCGCGCGGCAGGAATTCCGGCGAGCGCAATTTTTCCTGGATCTGGTCGTAGATGGGCATGGCCGTGCTGCCGTCGAGTTTCTCCCTGATGCCGAAGAGCACAGCGAGCTCGTGGTTGAGCCAGACGCCGGTGGGGGTTCCGGCAAAGAGATAATAGTTTTCCGCAAAGATCTGCCAGATGCGGCGATGATCGCTGGCCACCGGCGTGCCGTCGATGGTGGGAACGCCGAGGCTCTCCAGCTCGATGCCCTGGGAGTAGAGCATGCGGAAGATGTAATGGTCCGGGATGAGGATCAGCTCCGCCGGGTCGGGGAAGGGCCGGTTTTGCGAAAAGAGTTTGGGATCGACATGGCCGTGGGGACTGACGATCGGCAGCTCCTTGACCCCCTCGTAGAGGTCGCGGGCGATGCGGCGAATGGCTGGATCGGAATCGAAAAAGCGATGGTCATCGAGAATAAGGGGCTCAGTCATCTCTCAATTCCTTATATAAGGTGGTGGCGTGCTGGCGCGCAGGAGGTGCGTTCGACCAGCCGGGCTTCGAACAAAACGATCTGGGGGCTCGAGTCATTGTCATTTTCGAGGGCCTGAATGATGCGTGTGGCGGCGGAACAGCCGATCTCGTAGGCGGGCACATGGATGGTGGTCAGGGGGATGCGATAGCATTGGGAGAAATCGAGGTCATCGCAGCCGATGACCGAGACGGCTTGCGGCACGTCGATTTCCAGAGTGGTCAGGGCGTTGATCAGGCCGATGGCGACGAGGTCGTTGTAGCAAAAGACCGCGGTCGGATGGGGCCCGGGACGGCGGAAGAGGGCAAGTCCGGCCTGAAAGCCGAGTTCGCGTTCGGAGCCGGCGGGGAGGATGAATTCCGGCCGCACCGGCAGGCCGTGATCCATCAGGGCCTGCTGATAGCCCTGCTGGCGTTCCGCGCTGTGGCTGGAGTAGGAGGGGCCGGCGAAGTAGGCGATATCGCGGTGGCCGAGGCCGATGAGGCAGGCGACGGCGTTGCGCGCGGCCTGGACGTTATCGATATCGACGACCGTGGTGTGATAGTTCTTGACCTGGCCGAGCATGACCAGAGGATAGTGATCGCGCTGAAGGTCGGCGAGCCAGGTGAAATCACAGTCGGGGCCCTGGAGGGGGGAGATGATCAGTCCGCCGACGCGCTGGCTGGTGAGGGCGTCGATGCTTTGGCGTTCCTGGGCCGGGGAGAGTTCCGAGCTGCCGAGGAGGACGGTATAGTCATGTTCGCGGCAGATATCGAAGACGCCCTTCATGATGCGGGCGAAGTAGGGATTATCGATTTCCTTGATGACCAGGCCGATGGAGCGGGTTTTACGGTTGGAGAGGGAGCGGGCGAGTTCATTGGGGCGGTAGTTGAATTTTTTGATGACCGCGAGGACGCGGGCGTGGGTTTGCGGGGAGATACCCGGGCGGTCGTTGAGGACAGCCGAGACAGTGGCCTTGGAGACCCGGGCGAGCTGGGCGATATCGGCGATGGTTGGGCGCATGCTTAAACCGATTATTTAAAGCGTAAATAAAATTATTATAATAAACTATATGAAGTAATCTGAACCGGTTCAGTAACCTTAATTTAGCAGATTTGCCGTCAATGTCAAGAATTATTTGCGCCGTGTACCCCCCGAAATCTTGTTCCCACCTGACACCTCGCGCCATGAACCCCCCGAAATCTCGTTCCCACCTGACATCTTGCGCCGTGTACCCCCCGAAATCTCGTTCCCACCTGACAGAAAGCCGGGTGGGACCCAGATTTTTGGGGGGGTCATGTTCCCGGACAATAAAAAGCCTCCGCCGAAGCGGAAAGCTTCGC
>DAOQAG010000052.1:0-25326 GCA_035353815.1 bacterium | reverse complement strand
AGATCTCCAGAAAGGCCAGATCCTCGAAGGCACCGTCAAGAACATCACCGATTTCGGCGTTTTCATCGATCTCGGCGGCGTTGACGGTCTGCTCCATATCAACGACCTCTCCTGGGGCCGCGTGGCGCATCCCTCCGAGGTGGTCGCCCTGGACGAGAAGATCAAGGTGGTTGTCCTCGATTTCAACGAAGACAAGGACCGCATATCCCTTGGCCTGAAGCAGTTGCAACCCCATCCGTGGGAAGATGTCGACAAAAAATACCCGGTCGGTTCGGTGATCCGCGGCAAGGTCGTCAGCATTTCCGACTATGGCGCCTTCATTGAGCTGGAAAAGGGCGTCGAGGGCCTGATCCATATCTCCGAGATGTCCTGGACACAGCATATCAAACATCCCTCCAAGGTCCTCTCTGTGGGCGAGATGGTCGATGCCAAGGTGCTCAATATCATGAAAGAGGAGCGCAAGATCTCCCTTGGCCTGAAACAGCTGGAACCGGATCCCTGGCAGACCCTTTCGGAACGCTATCCGGTCGGTTCGCGTCACAAGGGCAAGGTGCGTAATCTCACCAACTTTGGCGCCTTCGTGGAGCTCGAGGATGGCATCGATGGTCTGATCCATATTTCCGACCTCTCCTGGACCAAGAAAATTCGTCACCCCGGTGAAGTGGTCAAAAAAGGCGACGAGATCGATGTGGTCGTCCTCAATGTCGATCGCGACAACCGCCGCATCTCGCTGGGCTACAAGCAGACCCAGGACAATCCCTGGGACTTTTTCGAAGACAAGTACCACCCCGGCGCCCTGGTGGAGGGCAAGGTGGTCCGCCTGATCGAAAAAGGGCTGATCGTCGAACTGCCCGATGCCGTGGATGGCTTTGTGCCGATGTCCCAGCTGGCCAAGGATAACCTCAGCAAACCGGCCGATGCCTATCAGATCGACGATACCCTGACCCTCTCTGTCATCGAATTCAACAAGGAGAATAAAAAGATCGTCCTCTCCGAGAAGAATGCGATCAAGCAGGAGAACCGCGAAGCCAAGGCTGCCGCAGCCGCTGAAAAAGCCGCCGTTGCGGAGAGCGCTGCGCCAGCAGAGGCGGAGGGCACCGCTGCTGCTGATGCTGAAGCGGACACCGTCGAAAGCGAAAGCGCTGCCGGAGAGGAGGCTGAAAAGCCCAAACGTTCCCGCAAGAAAAAAGCCGAGTGAGCCCTGCCCGCCCGACTTGTCCATCAAAACGGCGTCCCATGAACTCCTGACGCCGTGCACCACCCCGGGAGCCGGATTCGCAAGATTCCGGCTCCCCTTTTTTATGCCCCTCCTGTAAAAAGCTGTTTGAATTGTCGGTGAATTATAATACATTGCGAATGTATGTTCCGTATCCTTCCGACATTCAAGCCGCTTTTCTGCCTCAGATCCGCTCAGCGGTGCGGCCTCTTGCTGACACTGTTCATGCTGGCCGTGCTGCCGCCACGATTTTGCAGCGGTCAGGGCAGCCTCGACGCCCTGGAGCTCGCCTGGCAGGAAGACCGCTTTACCGATCTTCAAAAGCTGCTACCTGCGGCCGAGCGGGAATATCCACAAAATCCGACGGTCGCTTTTTTCCGCGCGCTGATCGAAGATGACGCCGAAGCGGCGGTTGCCAGCTATAAAAAGGTCTTCGAAAGCGAGGAGATGAGCCGCTTTGCGGACACCGCCTTGTTCAAGATGGCCCAGTACCAGTATGCGCGCGAACGCTACGCCGTGGCGCGCAAATACTACCGGATGCTCCAGAAACGCTTTCCACAAACCAAATGGCTCGATGACAGCTTCTACTTGACCGGACAGTGCTACCTCGCCGAGGGCAAGGTCGATTCGGCGCGGCAAGCATGGAAAGCCTTTGTCAAGCGCTTCCCCCGTTCGCCCTATTGTGATCTGGCGGTCGCGGATCTGGAAGCCCAGGAGGCGCCGCAAGCCACCCCGGCAGCGCCCGAGACTCCTGCTGTTGCAGCCAAAGCCTCCACGCCGTGGTACACGATCCAGGTCGGCGCCTTTGCTCAAGCCAACAATGCCCGGACCATCCTGGCGGGGCTCGAAAAGGTGGGGTATGAGGGCATGATCGTGCAAAAACAGGTGGGCAGCCGCCAGTTCCATCTGGTGTGGATCGGCCGATTCACCGACCGCGCTGCGGCAGAGGATTACGCCCGGCGCTTTATCGTCAAGGTAACCCGGGAATACAGCATCATCGAAAACAAATGAGAGAACCATGAAGCAAGACCTTCTTGACGCCGCCCGCGAACGGACCATCCTTTTCGACGGCGGCCTTGGCACCCAGCTGCAAGCCCGCGGCTTGCCCGTGGGCAGCTCGCCCGAATCATGGAACCGGCTGCACCCCGAACACGTCCGTGCCGTGCATCAGGCCTATCTCGAGGCCGGCGCCCAGGTTCTGACCACCAACAGTTTCGGCGCATCACCGCACAAACTGGGCATGGACAAGGTGGAGGGGGATGCGGAGGAGATCAATTTTACGGCGGCACACCTTGCCCGGACCGTTGCGGCGGACCGCGCCTGGGTGGCCGGTTCGATGGGACCGACGGGAATCATGGTCGCCATGGGCGAGATTCCTGCGGATGAGATCGTCGCCGGATTTGCGCTGCAAGCGCGCGGACTGGCCCGCGGCGGCGCGGATATCATACTTGTCGAAACGATGTCGGATCTGGAGGAAGCCATGCTGGCTATCCGTGGCGCCCGCGCCGGCTGCAGCCTTCCGGTCCTTGTCTCTTTCACCTTCGCCCCCGGCCAGCGCGGCTATCGCACCATGATGGGCGTAAACGCGGCCCAGGCAGCGGCGGCCCTGGCCGGCGCGGGGGTGGCGGCCATGGGCTGCAATTGCGGCACCGGTATTGACGATGCCATCGCTATTGTCCGTGAAATCCGCCGGGAGTGGGAGGGACCCATTCTCTGCGAACCCAATGCCGGATTGCCGGAGCTGGTCGATGGTGCGACGCGGTATCGCGAAACTCCGGAGAAAATGGCTGCACGAATCCCCGAACTGATCTCCGCAGGCGCGGGCCTGGTGGGCGGCTGCTGCGGCACCACACCCGACCATATCCTGGCGTTCAGGTCGATACTCGCGGAGTAGCGCTGAGATGCTTAAACGAATCCTGCTCTTTGTGGATGGCTCGCCTGAGATGCTGGCCACTGCCGCCGCTGCCTTGAACCTCGCCCGGATTCACGGCGGCCAGCTGCTGCTCTATCCGGTCGCCGCCAGGAAGGCAGAGCACGGCGCAGATCTGACGGAAGAACAACGGTTCGCACCGATCCTGCAAATGGCTGAAAATGCGGGCGTGGGCGTGCAGGTGCTTGCCACGACCGCAGCACCGTTCAGGACCGGATTGCCCTGGGCGCTGACCGCTGATCTGGCCGTGGTACCCTATCCGGACTCGGAGCACTCCGCCCGTTGCGAAAAGCGCCTCGGGGGTCTGCTCACCCGCGGCGGCTGCCCGGTACTGCTGCCATGCACAGAATCAGGAACTTCGCGGACCGTCGCGATCGCCTGGGACGGATCCGGCACCTGCGCCCGCGCCCTCAAGCTGCACCTGCAGCTTTTCCATCGCCCCCATTACCACTATCTGCTCCTCCATATCGGTGCAGCACCGGACAGCGCGCAGTATATCCTCGATCAGGGATGCGCACTGGTGGAGGCCCATGGAGCTACGGTCGAAACTCTGGCCCTGTCCGGTGATCCGGCTGAACGTCTCCTTGAAATCTGCGCTGCCGTCCATCCCGGCCACCTGCTCCTCGCGCCAGGTCTGCGGCGCCTGGTGCTCAAGCAGCGTTTCGGCCGGACGAGCAAGAGCGTGCTGCGTGCGCGGAGCATTTCACTCTTTTTCGCGGGCTGACCTTGCCCGGAGCCGCGACACTGAATAATATATTATTTATTCACTTGATTATTTTTTATTCTTTCGTTAATTTTAGCTACAAATTCGCCGCAGACGTGCTGTGACGGGAAAACGGGAGAACACGGTGGCATGAAAGTCCAGATAGCACACCCCATTACCTCTTATTTTGATGCGACCAGCCAGTTGCTGAAAGCCCAGGGAGAAGAGTTTCAACTCTTTGGCGCCACCACATTAACCCAGGTCCTGGAATCCAGCACGCAAAAGCTTCTGGATGTCTATGTTATCGATAGTATCATGCTGCGGGACGAACCCCCCGAAACCTTTGAAAAACTCGCCGTCATGAGCCGGAGTGTACCGGCGATCGTCATGATTGAAGAGACTGAGGAACCGCTCGCCGCGGAGCTGCGCAACCGCGGCTCTTTCACGCTGCTCTACAAGCGCAAGGGCTATCTCACCGCCCTCGCCGCAGCCATCCGCCAGGCGCATGCGGAACACCGCCAACGTCTCGAGGAAGAGGCAAAAGCGGAAGCTCTGAAAGCCGAGGCATTGCGCGCCGCTGCGGCCAAATCGGAAGACTTACGCCAGGAAGCCCTGAAAGCCGAGGCGGCAAAAGCGGAAGCCTTGCGCCAGGAAGTATTGAAAGCCGAGGCGGCCAAAACGGAAGCCTTGCGCCAGGAGGCCCTGAAAGCCGTGGCGGCGCAGGCGGAAGCCTTGCGTCAGGAGACCTTGAAGGCTGAGGCGTTCAAGGCCGAGTCCGCGCGTGCAGCGGCAGAAGAGGAAATGCGGCCGCATCCGCCGGCACCGGAACCCATGGCAACGGCCGCAGGCGCTGCGCTGCCCGCCGAGGAAGGATTTTTTATCTGTGACCGCCGCGGCCGGTTCCTCTCGGCCAATAAAACCCTGCAGAGCATGCTTAATTACTCCGAGGAGGAGCTGCTCGAACTCGCGCTGACCGATCTGCTTGTGCGGGAAGAAGCAGAACGCCTTTTCAACGAGATTTTTGCCGGCGGCGGTGACAAGGATATTTATCCGGTACAAATCCAGCTCATCGACAAGATGGGGCAGCGGCACCTCGTCAGTCTCAAGATCCGCATGCTCCGCGATGAGTCCAGGGATAAAAGGATCATCGGTTTTCGCGGCAGCGTCACCCTCATCGCCGCGCGACAGCTGGAGACTGGCGCTCCGGCAGGTGCAGTGGATCAGAACGTTATGGTCGAACACCTTCTTGAACTGGTGCAAATGAGCTATTCGGAGCCGCTGAACGTCCTCCTCAAACGCCTCGGTGAGGTCGTCTGTCAAGTCTTCAGTTTCCAGCGCGCCTCTGTTGCCATCCTCGACCGCCGCAGGAAAGCCTACATCAAGCAGGCGATGATAGGCTACCGCGATACTTTGCAGCCGCCGGCTGGATCGGGCAATCTCGAGGTACCCCAGGATGTGCTCGATCGTCTTTTTATCGATCGTGAGACGGTCAAGGTCATCTATTACAATCAGGCCAGTCTGCCGGAGGCCACGAGCCTCGATACTGCGGCGGCCCTGATCCGGCAGCAGACAATGCCAGCGGAGAGCCAATGGCACCCGCGGGATCTGGTGTTGCTACGCCTCGCCGATCAGCGGGGCCAGCAGTTCGGCTATATCTCGATCGATGAGCCGCTCGAAAACGCGGCGCCGTCCCGCTCCACTTTTTTCAATCTTGAGCTTTTCAGCCAGTTGGCCGCCATGGTCGTCGAAAACTATTACCGGTTCTCCACTCTCGAGCGCCGCAACCGCCGCCTCAAGCAGATCCTCATCAACAGCAATATCTTCAAGCTCTACCTCAGCCTCAACGAACTGCTGAAAGAGGTGGTCTGGTCGGTCAAATTTTCGCTGGATTTCAATCTGGTCAGCCTCGTTCTTATCAGCAAGAAAAGCGGTCAGCTTGAGACCAAAGCGGTCGCCTGTGATGACCGCATCAAGCTGGGGCAGATTCAGGAACTGGCATTCGACCTCAAGGAATTCAGTGGACTGCTGCGCGAAGAATACCGGCGCGGCAAATCCTTCCTGATCAGCAGCGAAGAAAAAGCGCTGCAGCACCTTAAACAAATCTATTATGGCAGCTTCAGTAACGGCCATTATATCGATGGTTGGCCCAGATACGCCATGCTGTTGGTCCCGATAAAATCGCGCGAGGGAAAAATCATCGGCTTCATCCTCGCCGACGATCCTGCCGATGGCCGGCTGCCCACGACCGAAAGTGTGCATATCCTGGAGATTCTCGCCAACCAGGTCGCCATCGCCATCGACAACCGGATGCTCTATGTCCAGTCCCGGGAGAAAACACCGGCTGCAGCCGCGCCGTCAGAACCGGCGTCGCAGCCCCCGGCGGAGGAGTATCCGGAAGAGAGCAGCAGCAGCTTGCGCAGGCTGGTAGATCGATTTCTGCGCTGACCAGCATACGACCGCATTTCATTCCAGTTCAACCGTGATCTCGTGCGGCCTGCGAGGGGATCACGGTTTTTTATTTGGATTCAAGCCTATGAACCGGCGGCAGTTTATCCGCAATTCCACTCTCATGGGGCTGGGTTATGGCGTGCTGAACAGCCGGAGCTTGGCCCGGGAAAACATCCAAGCCCCGGCGCGCGTGGTCCGGGCCTCCTGCCCGGGCCAGGCAAGCTCGCCCGATACGGCATTCCTCGGCCGCATTCTCGATCGCGCGCTCGTCGCCTTGACCGGCCAGCCGGCCGCCCAGGCCTGGCAAGCGCTGTTCTCACCGCGCGATGTGGTCGGACTCAAGGTCAACTGCCTTGCCGGGCGGGGCCTTTCCACGCATCCGGCTCTGGTCATGGCGGTCTGCGCCCGGCTGCAGGAGGCCGGTATCCCGGCCGGACAGATCATCATCTGGGACCGGCTCAATGCCGATCTCCGGCGCGGCGGATTTACTGTGGCCACCGACCCGTCCAGGGTACGTTGCTTCGGCAATGATCTCGGCGGTTACACCTCCGCTCTTTACGAGATGGGTTCTGTCTGCAGCCGGCTGGCACGCGTGGTTACCGAGTCCTGTACGGCCCTGATCAACCTGCCGGTGTTAAAAGACCACGGCATCGTCGGCCTGAGCGCGAGCATGAAGAACTACTTCGGGGCCATCGACAATCCCAACAAATATCATACCCACACCGGCGATCCCTTCGTGGCCGACGTCAGCCGCCTGCCCCAGCTGCGGGAGAAAACCAGGCTGGTGATCTGCGATGCGCTGACAGCCCAGTATGAGGGGGGACCGCCTTATATGCCGCAGTGGTGCTGGCCGCTGGAACAACTGTTCCTGGCCACCGATCCCGTCGCCCTGGACAGCACTGCCTGGCGACTTATCGATGATAAACGCCGACTGATGGGTATGCCCTCGCTGCAGGAGGCGGGCCGCGAGCCCGTTTATATCCTCAGAGCCGCGCGCGCTGGTCTCGGCGTGGCCGATCCAGCGCGGATCGAGGTTATTGAGATGGCGTGAACCCACCCCGGCAAGCTTAAAGTCTTGATGGCTGGCCTGGCGCTTCCGGCAGACCACCCCCCTCGTTTTGGCAAAGTCCCGGCCGGAGCGGATACGTCAGGGTTGGTCGAGGTCGTCTGTCGCCCAGCAGCCGGACAGAACGAGAGCGACCGTGAACCTGTATGGAGTAAGGAATGGTCACACGCAGAACCTTTGTCAGCGCCGTTACCGGCGCGGGGTGCTGGCTGGCGGCGGGCGGCCGCTTCACAGCCGCTGCCGGTGCAACTGCCGGCGTGGGAACCGGGCGGATGGCAGGCAGTCCCTTGGCAGATGCCGCCGGTGCAACTGCCGACGCAGAAGCGCTGGTTGAGGCGCATTATTATGAAAAACTGCCCAACCGCAAAATCAAATGCACCCTCTGCCCCCGCAGCTGCGTCATCGACGATCTTGAGCGGGGCTATTGCGGCGTACGCGAGAATCGCGGCGGGACCTACTACAGCCTCGTGTATGGCCGGCCCTGCTCCATTCATGCCGATCCGGTAGAAAAAAAACCGCTGTTCCATTTCCTTCCCGGCCGTGTCGCCCTCTCCTTGGCCACTGCCGGCTGCAACGTCTTCTGCAAGTTCTGTCAAAACTGGGAGATTTCGCAGTCTCGTCCTGAGCAAGTCGAATCCACCGTGCTTGCGCCGCAGCAGGTGGCAGTGCTTGCCGCCAGAGAGAATTGCCCGGTTATAGCCTTCACCTACAATGAACCGGTGGTTTTTAGTGAATATATGTACGATATCGCTCGTGCCGCCAGCCGCCAGGGTGTGCGCAGCGTCATGATCTCCAATGGGTATATCCAGAAACAGCCGTTGCAGGACCTCGCCACCGTTCTTCATGCGGTCAAGATCGACCTCAAGGCGTTCAGCGAGCGCTTCTATCGCGATCTGGTTGCGGGGGAATTGCAGCCTGTGCTTGACACCCTGAGGCTGCTGCACAGCCTCAAACTCTGGTTCGAGATCGTCTACCTCGTTATTCCCGGAGAGAATGACAGCCGTGAGGAGTTAACGGCCCTCTGCCGCTGGATTGTCGCTGAACTCGGTGCCGATGTGCCGCTGCACTTCACGCGCTTTTATCCACAATACCGTATGACCAACCTGCCGCCTACACCGATCAAAACATTGCAGCAGGCCCGAAACATCGCACTTGCTGCCGGCGTACACTTTGTATATACGGGCAATGTGCCTGGAGATGAGGGGGAAAACACCTTTTGTCCCGGCTGCGGCAAGCTGCTCATTCGCCGGCTTGGCTATACGGTGGCGGAAAACCACATCAGCCAGGGCAAGTGCCCCGGCTGCAAACGTTCCATTCCGGGGATCTGGGCATAAGACGATACACCTCGAAACGGCAGGAAATTCCGGGGCCGGGCAATGACAGCCTGGCACGAATACCGGGCAGTGCGTGATGTTAAGTGGGATGCAGACGGTAGCGGAAAGGACTCTATGTTAGATCGCAGAGCGGCAGCCGGGAGCCTCCTGCTTCTGGCCGGGTTGTTGCATGCACTGGCCTGCGGGAATCCCCCGGCGCAAGTGCGCAAGCCGGCGGTCGCCGGCCAGTTCTACCCCGCCGATCCCGTCCAATTACGCAGCGACGTCGCGGGCTATCTGGCGCAGGCGCCGCTGACCCCAGTTCCGGGAGAACTGGTGGGAATCAGCGTCTCTCATGCGGGCTATCCCTATTCAGCCCGCACCTCCGCTGCAGGATTCAAGGCCGCTGCGGGTAACCACTATGACCTCATCGTCGTACTGGCGCCCAGCCACCATGACTACTTCCAGGGGGCAGCCATCTATCCCGGAGAGGCCTACGAGACGCCACTCGGGCGCATGACGGTCGATCAAAAAGCCGCGCAGCAGCTCAGCCGTTCCTGTCCTCTGTTCCGCTGTTCCACCGAGGGCCATGGCAACCAGGAACACAGCCTCGAAGTGCAGTTGCCCTTTCTGCAGTATCTTTTTCCCGAGAGCAAGCTCCTGCCCATCGTCATCGGTCAGTGCGACTGGCAAGAGTGCGAGACCATGGGTAAGGCCCTGGCGGCACTGCTCCAGAAGCGCAAGTGCCTGATGGTCGCCAGCACGGATCTCTACCATGGCTATTCCTATCCGGCTTGTCAGGAGAGCGATGCGGCGACCCTGGCTGCATTCATTCAGATGAATCCGAAATCGCTCTGTGCTGGACTGATGAACGAGAAATACCAGGCTTGCGGGGGCTGGCCGGTCGTGGTGATGCAGGTAGCCGCCGGTCAGAGGGGTGCTTGTTCCGGCCGGATTCTCGCGCAGACCAACTCGAATGATGTGACCGGGGAGAAGAGCGGCTATGTGGTTGGTTATGCAGCCGTGGGCTATTATCTTCAGGAGAGGCGTATGAACAAGACAACCTTTGCTCCGCTGTCCAAAAGTGCACAGCGCGAATTAATGGGACTTGCCAAGGAGGGCATCAAGTATTACTTGAAGCATGGCACGCTTCTTGCCGTTCACAGCGATAACCGCGAATTGCAGGACCGGCGGGGCGTCTTCGTCACCATCACCAAAGGGGGCGCGCTGCGCGGCTGTATCGGCATGCATGAAGCGGATCAGCCTCTCTACGCTCTCGTTCCCGATCGGGCCGTCGCTGCAGCCTTTGACGATCCGCGCTTTCCGCCTCTCCAGCCCGATGAACTGGACAAGATCAAGGTCAAGATCTCGGTCTATCTGAGCAACGTCTTTGAGGCCACTCTGGACGATTTTGTGATGGGCAAGCAGGGGATTATTTTGATGAAAAGGGGCCGGGGGGCAACCTACCTGCCGGAAGTGCCGCTCGAAGCCGGCTGGCGGACCAAGGAGGAGGAGATGGCCAGTTTGTGCCAGAAAGCAGGGTTGCCTCCGGATGGCTGGCGGACAGGCGCGCAGATCTTTTTGTATGAAACGCAGGTTTTTGATGAGAGCGTGCTCAAGTAGCGGAATCACGGTAGCTGTGCCGGTGCCCCAAGGACCGGCTCGATCGTGACGCCTTACGCGGTCCGCACGATATTTCCCTTGATTTGAAGCTGCAAATTGACTAATTTTTCAAAATTTGACATGTCCTGGGCACTTAAAGAAAGGGACCGCTTTCTCCGCCATGCATAGCGAGAAGAAAGGATATCGTTGGCCGTTGCTGCTGGCCGTCGCATTAGCAGGTGCCCTGCTATTTGCGCTCTTTGCGCCCCGATTTCTTTCCGTTCTTCCCCACCACGTTACCCTGAACCGCACGGAAGCGGTCAAGGCGGCTGGACTGCAGCTCACAGCCTTTGGTCTGCCTCCCGATGAATACCGCTCGGACGCCTCCATGCAGGTCCGGCGGGATCTGATCCAGTATATTGAAAACCGCTATGCCCCCATGCAGCGGGATTCGGCTCTGCGGCAGCTCCCCGCCTATACCTGGCAGATCACCTGGACACGTCCAGCGGATTATGAGCAGGCTCCTGGCCACACCAGCCATTCCGCTGTAGCCTCTTTTAATGAATTCGTGCTGCAGCTCGACCTGTATGGAAAACCCGTGGCATTTTGGTCGGAGCCTGGCAAGGAGAGCCTGGGTGTCAATCTGAGCGATTCCATGGCACAGATGCTGGCCGTGAGTACCCTGCGCCAGGCCCTCGGCGATGAGGCCCGACTCTACAGCCTGAGTCAGTCGAACAGCAGCAAACTGGATTCCCGCACAGAGCATCAATTCACCTTTACGCGACGCGAGCCGATCTGCGGCTTGCAGCAGCAACTCAATATCGTCGTCAGTGGCGCCATCATCAGCAAATTTGCCCGGCAGTACAATCCGCCCGGCATCTCTGCCGCATGGCAGAACAGCCGGGCCATGCGCATCTTGCCCTTTACCCTGTTGATGCTCGGCCTCAGCCTGCTCTATCTGATGCAGCTGATCCGGCGGCTCCGCAGTGACAGCATCAATTTTCGCACCGCCATGGTTCCGGCGCTGGCTTCCAGCGGCCTGACCATCCTGATCATCGCCCTGGATCCGGACCATCGCGATATCTATTCCCTCCTGATGAGCACCGCTGTCTCGGCCTTCATGGTCGGCCTGGCCATGCTCCTGGCGGTCGCGGTCGGCGAATCCTCCGCGCGCTCGCTCTCAGGCGAGAAACTGCTCAATCTCGATGCCCTGCTGCGCGGCCAGTTCCGGCATCGCGCGTTCGCCCGGGCGCTGCTGCAGGGGCTGTGCTTTGGATTCGGCCTTGCCGGCCTGGTGGCCCTGCTCCTGACCGTCACTTCGTTGTTCGCCAATGTCAGTCTGGCCGAGTGGGGTGCGGAGTTGCATCGGGATGCCAGCACCAATCCCTTTCTGTTCAGCCTGCTCAATGTCTTCAATCAGGTGCTCTGGTATCAGTTCGCGCTGGTTCTGGCGCTTGTCTCCGTTCTTGCCAAATGGTTGCCGAGATCCGGCTGGGCGCCCCTGCTTTTCGGGTTGATCGCCGGGATCGGCCTGCATGATTCATTCCATCTCCCCAGTGAGCCCCTCGCCGCCAATATGCTGATCGGCGGCGGGATGGGCCTGCTTTTTGCCCTGATCCTGTTGCGCTGCGATTTTATCGCGGTGATCATGACCCACTTTACCTTTGCCACCCTTTTTGCTTCGGCGCGGCTGCTCAGCCTGGGGCACCCGACCTTCTGGTATTCCGGTTTGTTCCTGCTTGCCCCCTTGCTGGCGGCAGCGGTCGTTGCCGCCTGGGGTTGGCCGGTCTATATGAGCCAGGAGCAGCTGCGCAACTTTTTGCCACGCCAGGCCGTAAAAATGGTAGAGAACGAGCGGCTGAAACGGGAACTCGAAATTGCCCGCCGCGTGCAGATGAGCTTTTTACCCAAGGAAAATCCGCGTTTGCCGGGACTGGAAATTTCCAGCACCTGTGTTCCGGCCTCGGAGGTGGGCGGCGACTATTACGATTTCATCGACCTGGGCGGAAACCGCCTCGGGTTTGCCATCGGCGATGTCTCCGGCAAGGGCGTCTCCGCCGCGTTTTACATGACCTTGACCAAAGGCTTTCTGCGCTCACTCAGCCGGACCACCTGGGGTCCCGCCCAGATCCTGATCGAAATGAACCGGCTTTTTTATGAGAACGTGGATCGCGGCCATTTCATCAGTCTCATTTTTGGCGTCCTCGACCTCGAAACAAGGAAACTGACGATCGCCCGGGCAGGGCATGACCCCATCTTCTGGTACCGGCCGCAGGATGATTTTTTTGAGCGCTTGCTGCCACCCGGCATCGCCCTGGGACTGGAACCGGGTGAAATATTCGATGCCATCATCAAGGAGACAACCATCGACATCCATCCGGGGGATCTCTTCGTGCTCTACACCGATGGCTTCTCGGAAGCCATGAACCAGTATGCCAATGAATTCAGTGAAGAGCGGCTGGCCCAATCCATCCGCCGGCATGCCGACCTTCCCACGGAAGAGATACTGGCTAAAATCAAGACCCAGGTAGCCCACTTCGTCGGCCATTCACCCCAGCACGACGACATGACCATGGTGATCATGCGCATATTGCCAACAGCCTGAGCATCCTATGAAACGCCTTCGCAATATATCCCTGATCCTGCCGCTCACCCTTTTGCTCGGCGGCGTGCTGATCGATCTGAATCTCCTCGGCGGGCTCTTTGACAATGTGCCCTTGCGCTATCTGCGCGAAGGCTTTATCACCCTGGCTTTGATCCTCTCGCTGCCGATCATCTACAATCAGCGCTGGGCCTCAGACCGCAATATCCTCCGCGGCCTGCGTTCCCTCTTCTTCCTGATCCTCGGGACCTTTCTGCTGCTGCTGATCTCCGACCTCGAACCCTTTGCGGCGGAAAGCATCAGCACCGGTCATAACGCCCTCTATGGCAGCATGATCACCTATTTTATCCTGACCGCCTGGGCGCTCTTCTCGACCCTCTTCGTTCTGGTGATCCTCGGCACCATTCGCAATCTGATTTTTATCAAACAGAAGAAAAATACCGCCCTGCATTTTCTCCTGCTCATGCTCGTCCTCGTGTTCTACGCCATCCTCAGTGTGATCAAAATCGGCGATCTGACCATCCGCTTTTCCTACCGGCTGAGCAGCGAGAGCATCGGCTATTTGCTACTCTTCATCGTGATCAATCTCATGGTGCTCAACTCCTTTCGCGTCAGCTGGCTCAGTTTCCTCAATCGCAAGCAAAAGCTGACGGTATTCTGGGGCGGCCTCATCCTGGTGCCCATCGAGTGGCTGCTCTATGTGAAATATCACACCTCCAATCCCGCTGCTCTGTTCAGCCCGGTGCTCGGGCGCTTCGTCGACCTGGGTTTTCTCTTTCTCTCGATCTATATCAGTATGGCCTTCGTTGCCTTGATCGCAAGGCTGCCAACCGCCACGCTCTTTGATCGCCAGCTCAAACAGCTCGCATCCCTGCATACCCTGAGCCGCGCTATCAGCTCGGAATTCGATCTTACCAAGCTGGCTGATACCACCGTCGACCTCGCTCTGCAGGTTACCGAGGCTGACAGCAGCTGGCTGACGCTGGCCGATGGGCAGGGGGGAGCCTGGCATCTCGTCGCCGCCAGAAATCTCACCGAATCCGAACAGTCCGCGGGCGTGCCGCCGCCGGTTGCGGCCTGGGCTGTGGCGCCGCTGCAGCCCAAGCTCCTCAACCAGATCAGCAAGAGCCCGGTGCATGTCGCTATGAGCATCTGGAAACGGGATGTTCAGTCGGTCATCGCGGTTCCGCTGCGGAGCGGCGAGGAGGCGGTCGGTTGTCTCTATGTCGGCAAGAAGATCGAATATGGTTTTGAGCAGGATGACCTCGACATGCTGCGCGCCTTCAGCGATCAGGTCGTCATCGCCATCCGCAATGCCCGGCTGGTGGAGGCCTCGCTGGTCAAAGAGCGCCTCGAGGAAGAGCTGCGCATTGCGCACACGGCGCAGATGAAGCTGCTGCCGAAAGAGATGCCGCAATTGCCCGGCGTGGCCATCGAAGCGGTCTGCATCACCGCCAACGAAGTCGGTGGTGATTATTATGATTTTTTCCGCATCGATGCGCACCGTCTCGGCCTGGTCATCGGTGATGTCTCCGGCAAGGGAGCCTCGGCCGCCTTCATCATGGCGGAGCTAAAGGGCATCATGGAAGCCCTGGCGCCGCAGCACGATTCACCCAAAACGCTGCTGCTGGCCGCCAACGAAACACTCTATGGCAATGTCGACCGCAACATCTTTGTGAGCCTGATCTATGGGATCATCGATGTGCGCGATCGGCGCTTCCGCTTCTGCCGCGCGGGCCAATGCCCGATCCTGCTCGCCGCCCATGACACCCCCGAGGTGCAGGTGCTTGAGCCGCACGGGATGGGGCTGGGGCTCGACAGCGGGGCCAACTTTGCGGGCGCCGTCGAGGAAATGACGGTCCCCTTGCGCCAGGGCGACACCCTTCTTTTTTACACCGACGGCGCCATCGAGGCGCGTAATCCCCGCGGCGAAGAGTTCACGGAGATCCGGCTGGTCACCCTTTTCCAGCGCCATCAGCAGCTGCCGCCGCCGGAAATCATCGGCCATTTGATCGCAGAGATCGACACCTTCGTCGATACGGCGAAATCCCATGATGACCTGACCTTTCTGGTCTTGAAGGCTGTATAGTCAAACCGTTGTGCCTTTTCTCTGGATGGAGGAGTTTGAATGGAAAATTTCAAGGTAGTGCGCCAGGACAGTGTGGATCTGACGACGCTAAAGATCATTGGCTTCCTGGATGCTCATACAGCACCTGCCCTGGAGGAGGCGATCCAGAAGCTGATTGACGATCAGAAGGTCAACATCCTGGTGGATTTCAAGGACCTCAGTTATATCAGCAGCGCCGGACTGGGGGTATTTATGGGATTTATCGAGGAGGTGAGGAGCCGGAACGGTGATATCAAGATGTGCAGCATGTCTCCCAAGATTTACCGTGTTTTTGATTTGTTGGGTTTCCCGACGATTTACCAGATCTTCGACAAGCAGGACGAAGCAGCTGCCATGTTTCCGAGAAAAGAACCAGCCTCCTCTGACGAGTGACTGGGGCCTGCGCCGCTCTCCGGCTGTTGCCGGAGCGTTACGTCCTGAACTAATCCCAAGTAAATTAGGTGGAACCCCCCATGCCAAAAGCAAAAATTGAATACAAGCTGCGCATTCCCAGTCAAACGGAGAATCTGGAGTTGATCCGGTTCTTCGTTGGCAAGGTAGCCGAAAAGGTAGGCTTTGTCGAAGACGATGTCGGCAAGATCGAGCTGGCGGTTGATGAGGCATGCACCAACGTTATGAAACATGCCTATACCGATACCGCGCACGACAAGACCCTCGATGTCGCCATATTTATCGACTACCAGAAACTGACCCTGGTCGTCACTGACCACGGCAAAGGGTTCAATCCGGATTCCATCCGCCCTCCCGATATGAAGGAATATCTGGCAGAACTCCGCGTCGGCGGCCTCGGCATCTTTTTGATGCGCACCCTGATGGACGAGGTCGATTATGATATCAAGCCGGGAGTGCGCAATCAGGTGCGTATGGTCAAGTATCTGATCAGCCGCAAAAACTCACGGGTCATCAGCTGATGAGAATGGGTCCCTTGTGAAAGAGCCGATGTCGCAAAGCGCTGTCGCCCGCGAGCTGGATGAGCGTCTCGTCGAACTGCAGTCCCTCTTCGAGATGAGTCAGGTCCTCAACTCCTCGCTGCAGGTACGCTCCACCCTCAACAATCTGCTGCTCACCCTGATGGGCCGCATGATGATCGGTCGCGGCGTGGTCCTGGTCGCCAACGAAAACCATCTCATGGAAATTGCCGCCCTCAAGGGGCTGCCGCGCACACTCGCCGGCAAAAAGGTGGGCTTTGCGGAGGAGATGGCGGACCCCCTCTCCGTGGCGGAGCTTCCGCCGGCGAATGAACAGCTGAAAGCCTTTTTTGAGGAACACGGGGTCGATCTGATCATCCCGATCACCAGCATCCAGCGCACCGTGGGTGTTTTGGGCCTTGGACCCAAGCTCGGCGGCGTTCCCTTCTCACCCTCTGAAGTTGAGTACCTGATTTCCCTCTCCAATATTGCGGCCTCCGCCATCGAAAACGCCCTGATGTACCAGAAACTGGAACGGGTCAATCGCCAGCTCGATAAAAGAGTGCAGGAATTGCGCACCCTGTTCGAGATCGGTAAGGAACTCAACGCCACGCTGGAGCGCGAGCGCATCATCAATTTGCTGATCTATGCGGTGATGGGAGAGCTGGTCATCAGCCGCTGTTATCTCTACCTGCGTGAGGAGGGGAGCTTTTCCCTCTGCGCGGCCCGCGGCCTGCGCGTCGACGACAAAAGCCGCCAGGAACTGAGCACACCCGCGGTTCTCGCGGGCCTCAGCCAGGTGAACCATCTCGTCGACATCACGACGGAAGAGATGGCCGCCGATCTGGAACCGCTGCGTTCGCATCAACTCAAGCTGCTGATCCCGATGCAGATTCAGGAGGAGACCCGCGGCCTGCTCGCGGTGGGTGAAAAAATTGCACCCCAGCCCTTCCAATCCGATGAACATGAATTTCTTTCCACCCTCTGCAACCTGGCGATGATATCGATCGAGAACGCCCGGCTTTTTGAAGAGGCGCTGGCAAAACAGCGCATCGAGGAAGAACTCAACATTGCCCGCGACATCCAGCAGCGGCTGCTGCCGCAAGAATGTCCGGGCCATTCCGGCCTGGAGATCCACGGCCTCAATATCCCGACCAGCCAGGTCGGCGGTGATTACTTCGATTGCATCGATATCGACAACGATCATGTGGCCATCACCATCGCCGACGTCTCCGGCAAGGGCGTTCCCGCTTCGCTTCTGATGTCCTCGCTCCATGCCGGACTCCATAACCTGGTCACCCCGGGAGGCGATATCCCGGCCATGATCGGAAGGCTCAACAATTTCATCCAGGCCAACACCAGCTTTGACAAGTTCATCACGTTTTTTTATGGTGAATTCGATCTGGCCGGGCATACCTTCAGCTATGTCAACGCCGGGCACAATTTACCCTATCTCTTCCACGCGGACGGAACCATCAAGCGCCTTGAAACCGGCGGACTGTTGCTCGGCATGCTGCCCAACATGCCTTACCAGTCTGAAAAGGTAGCGCTGCAAAAAGACGATCTCCTGTTCCTCTTCACCGATGGTGTCACCGAAGCCAAAAATGCCCATGAGGAGGATTTCGAGGAGGAACGCCTGGAGGCGGTCATCAAACCCGCTCTTGGCCTGCCGCTGCGCGAACTTGTGGAACGCGTTGTTGAAGCCGTACGCCGCCATTGCACCGGGATGCCGCAATCCGATGATCTCACAATGATGGCGGCCAGATGGCTGAAATAACCCCGTACCGGCCCGCGGAGTTTTCCCTCCTCGTAGTCGAGGATGATCCGCACCTCCGCCGCCTCTTTGTCGAGATCCTTCGCCGCGACGCCTACCATGTCCTCGAAGCCGAGAGCGGCGAGGCCGCTCTGGCGATTCTGGAGCGCGCCGCCTGTGATGTGGTCATCAGCGACATGCAAATGCTTCAGCTCAGCGGACTGGACGTCCTCCATGCCGCAATTAGCAAGGATGCCAACACCCAGGTCATCATCGTGACCGGATTTGCCTCCGTGGGGACTGCCGTGCGGGCCATGCGCGAGGGCGCCTATGAGTATCTGACCAAACCGGTCCAGCCTGAAGCCCTTTCGGTCAAGGTGCGTAATGCCTGCGACCGGCGGCGCCTGCTGCAAACCCTGGCCCAGCATGAGGCGGCCCTGGCGGCGCATCATGAGATGATCGAGCGCGACCTGCTCCTCGCCCGGCAGGTGCAAACGAGCCTGGTCCCGACCACCTTCACTTCAGCCTTGATCGATGTCGGAATCACCTATATCCCGATGATCGGCCTTGGTGGCGATTTTGCCGATATTCACGTCGTCGACGAGAACAAGGTCTATCTGACGGTCATCGATGTCACCGGCCACGGTATCGCTGCAGCGCTCCTCGTCAGCCGGATCTGCCACGAATGGCGCCGCCTGCTGCAGAGTACGCCAGACCCCGCCGAGGGGCTCTGGCAGCTGAATGAATTCTTCATGCGCTCGTTTGCGGATACGCCCCTTTTCCTGACCATCATGGTCGTGGAATGCGATCTGAAGACAAAAATGCTGCGCTTTGCCGGCAGCGCCCATCCGGCCGCGCTGCTCTGGCACTCGGCTTCGCAGGGATTCACCCGCCTGGACTCGCAGAACGCCATCATCGGCTTCGCCCGCACCGAGCGCTCCGCCTTTCGCTCCGGATGCCTCCGCTATCAGCCGGGCGATACACTCCTGCTCTATACCGATGGCGTCGTCGAGGCGGAG
The DNA here is from genome assembly GCA_035353815.1 of bacterium. Taxonomy (GTDB): domain Bacteria; phylum Zhuqueibacterota; class Zhuqueibacteria; order Residuimicrobiales; family Residuimicrobiaceae; genus JAKPUX01. Next base: position 6,638 of record DAOQAG010000052.1, on the reverse strand, counting down.
TCCCGGGAAGGCAAGATCCTCGGCCTGCAAGGACTGCAACGCGTCATCCGGCGCCAGCAAAGGGGAGAGGAGGCACGGACAACAGCGGCGTCGATCATCCGCGAGGTCGTCGAGTTCACCCATACCGAACTTGGCGATGATGTGCTGATGATGGTCGCACAGCTGCGCTGAGGGCCGCTTATGTCCGCACTCAAGAAACAGCCCGGGATTCTGCTGGTCAATCCCTGGATCTATGATTTTTCCGCTTACGATTTCCGGCAGAAGCCCCTGGGCCTGCTCTATATCGGCGCCATTCTCAACCATCTGGGCTACCGAACCGCACTGCTCGACTGCCTGGACCGCTACCACCCGGCCTGGCCGGAAGCCGCCGCGGCAGGAAAAACGGATGAACGCCAGGAAGGGGCGGGTAAATACTGGCGGGAGGAGCTTCCCAAACCCGCGGCATTGGCGGAGATCCCGCGCCGGTATTGCCGCTATGGGGCTCCGCGCGCGGGCGTGGAGGCCTGGCTGCGCGATCAGCCGCCTCCGGAGGTGATTCTCATGACCTCCTTTATGACCTATTGGTACCCGGCGGTCGCCGATATGGCCGCGCTGCTGCGCGAGATCTTTCCGCGCGCGGTGCTGGTGCTCGGCGGCATTTATGCCACGCTCTGCCCGGAGCATGCCCGGCGGACCGTGCAGCCCGACTACCTGCTCGAAGGAGAGGGTGAGATGGCTGCGGTCCGGCTCGTCGCCCGCCTCTGCGACGGCCCCGGCGCCGATTTTTCTTACCGGGCGCTGGACGAACTGCCCTTCCCCTGGTTTGCCGGCTATCCCCGGCTGGCCAGCATCGCGCTGCTCACCTCGCGCGGTTGTCCTTGCCACTGCAGCTACTGCGCCTCGAGCGTATTGACGGATCACTACCGCCGACGCAGCCCGGAAAATGTCTTTGCCGAGGTGCAGCACTGGCAGGAGGGATATGGGGTGCGACAGTTCGCGTTTTTTGACGATGCCCTGTTACATCATCCTGCACGGTATGCCAAACCCCTTTTCCGGCTGCTGGCCCGTGCAGGGGAGAAGCTGGCGTTGCATACGCCCAACGGCGTGCATTTGCGTTGCATCGATGATGAACTGGCGGATTTGCTCTACACGGCCGGGATGAAAAGCCTGCGCCTCAGCTACGAAAGCAGCAGTCCACGCCGCCGCCAGGGCAAGGTGACTCCCCGGGAGCTCGAATCCGCTTTGGCCCGCCTGCACCGGGCGGGATTTGGCACGGCGGAGCTCGGCGTCTATCTCCTGGCCGGGGTGCCCGGGCAACCCATAAGGGAGGTGCGCGCCAGCGCGCAGCGGGTGCATGATCTCGGCGCGCGGGTCTATCTGGCCTCCTATTCCCCTATTCCCGGCACCGTGGAGTACGAGACGGGCGTGGCATGCGGTGAATGGGATCCAGGTGCAGATCTGCTCCTGACCAATAATTCGCTCTTCCCGCTCTGGCGCAAGCGCCATACACCAGAGGAATTGGCGGAGTTGTCGCTCAACATCAAACAGCTCAATCAATCACTGCTTTCTTCGGACGAGGAATAGAGTATGCCTGAAGCTCGAGTCAACCAGGGCCTGAATAGTGGAGTGGAGCCCTTTTACCTGGCCATCGCCGGCAATATCGGGGTGGGCAAAACCACTTTGACCCAGATGATCAGTGAGCATTTCGGTTGGCGCGCCTATTTCGAGCGGGTCATCAATAATCCCTACCTCGACGATTTTTACGCGGACATGAACCGCTGGAGCTTCAATCTCCAGGTTTACTTCCTTTCCCGCCGCTTCATGGATCAGCGGCTGATTTCCTCCAGTCCGGAATCCTGTGTCCAGGACCGCACCATCTATGAGGATGCCGAGATTTTTGCCTATATCCTGCACAAACAGGGCAGCATGTCCGATCGCGATTACGACAACTATCGCGATCTCTTTTATACCATGACCGATTATCTGCGCAAACCGCATCTCATTCTCTATCTCCGCGCCTCGACATGGACCCTCATTTCGCGCATCCGCAAACGCGGCCGCGATTTTGAAAAATCCATCACCAGCGAGTACCTCTATGAACTCAATGCAGCCTATGAGCGTTGGATTGGTGAAATCCAGCAAACCATTCCGGTGCTGGTCGTTGAGGCCGACAAGATCGATTTTGAAAAATCCTCCGCCGATTTTGCCGCCATCTGCGCGCAGATCCAGGCGCATGAGACTGCATATCTGGCCCATCAAACGAAGTAAGGCACAATGGACGATTCCTCCCGTACTCCCTGGCCCGGTTCTCCGCTCTACGATCCGGAACTCTACCCCTGGCGGCTTCCCCTCCAGAGCTGGCGGATCGTCGGGCGCAAGTCGATCAATCTCATCCTCTTGATCGCCACCATCTTTTCCACCTGGCTGGTCGGCGGTTTCTGGTACTGTCTGGCCATCATTGCCATACTCGGGGCGCATGAAATGGGCCATTTTCTCATGTGCCGCAAATACAACGTGCCGGCGACACTGCCCTATTTCATGCCCTTTCCCTTTCCGAACTATAATCCCTTCGGCACCATGGGCGCCCTCATTTCCATGCGCGGCTTCATCCCCAGCCGCAAGGCGCTCTTCGATATCGGCGCCGGCGGACCGCTCGCCGGCCTGGCTGTCACCCTGCCGGTGCTGTGGATCGGACTCAACCTCTCGACCGTGACTCCACTCGACCAGACCCCGGCGAACAACCTGATTCTCGGAGAATGCCTGCTCTTCAAGGCCCTCTCCTGGCTGATCCTGGGTGTGAATCCGGACAAGATACAACTCCTCCTCCATCCGGTGGCCTACGCCGGCTGGGCCGGACTCTTCATTACCGGACTCAATCTCATTCCGGTCGGCCAGCTTGATGGCGGCCACGTGACCTATGCGCTCTTCGGCCAACGCATCAAGTATGTCACCTGGGCCCTGATCGCCGCCCTGGGCATTCTCACCCTCTTTAACTACAGCTGGGCCCTTTTCTTTTTGCTGCTTGCCGTTTTCGGACGCCGTCACCCGGCGCCGCTCGATGACCGGACACCTCTTGATCCGCGCCGCCGCATGCTCGGATACCTGGTTCTCCTCCTCTTCATCGTCACCTTTACCCCGTTCCCCTTTACGATCTAGCCGGAGCAACTCCATGTCGATCAAGAGCCGCTGGAACGCTGCAAGCCGCCTGAGCCGCATCCTGCTGGGAGTGCTCCTCCTGTTGGCCCTCCTGGAAATCTTTTTCGACCTCTTTGAGATCCTCATTGGTCAGGCCATGCTGTGGACCAACGATAAAAGACCCAAAGTCGGCCGGCTCTGGACCGAAGAAGAGCGCGATCGCACCGGACAACAACAAGCCTCGACGCGCATCGATTCCCTGCGCCTGCGCCCGACCTATGATCGCTATATCCACTCCTTCGACGATCTCGTCGCCTATGTCACCTTTAAATCCGGACTTCAGCTCACCCGCGACGAGTTTCTCGCGCTCTACCGCCAGTTGCCAGGTGAGGATGCGGGCCGGCTGATGGAGCCCTCGCACCTGCGCGAGCTCGCGGACTCGGCGGACTGGAACAGCATCCGCATCACCCGGATGGAGGACCGGCTGCAACTGCTTTTCGTCGATTCCTTCGGCCAACCCCTGCGTGACGCCCAGGCCCTGATCCTCACCAGGGAGGAACTGCTGGGAGGTTCTCAGCTCAATGCCAATCCCCTGTATGCCGGACGTATCCTGCCTGGTCCGCTGTTTGCGGAAGCCCTCGAAAGCCTGCCCGCCCATCTGCAGCTCCAGGTAATCAACGATCCGCAAAAATGGAGTGAGTGGCGGCAGCGGCTGACCTGCGCGGCGATCGCCCCGGTTATCCGCCACAACACCATAATGGTGGCGCTGGAATTGACGGAAGCCGGCTCCACCACTCTGCAGGAGATGGAGGCCAGCGAGCTGGCGGTCGGATATCTGATCAAGGCGATCAACGACCTGAATCCGGACAGCCGCTACGCCCAGCCGGAAAAGGAGGAGAACCATGAATAGACGATCGCGCTGGATCCTGCGAATTCTTGTACTGCTGGCGGCCGTCCTGCTTGGCGTCTCGCTCTATGTCTCGATCCTGACCTTTCCGTGCGTCCCCGACGACCTCAACGATATCGCCCTCAATACACCCACGGCTATATACGGCGACGACGATCAGGTGATCAAACTCCTCGCCGACCGGCAGGTGATTCCCTATGAAAAGATGCCTCCGGCCGTTCTCCAGGCCTTCGTCGCGCTCGAAGATAACCGCTTTTACCGGCATCATGGCATCAGCAAACGTGATCTGCTGCGCGCAGTGGTCGCCAATTTCACCCACCTCGGCGTCAAACAGGGGGCCAGCACCATCACCCAACAGCTGGCCAAAAACCTCTTCTTCAGCTTTGAAAGAGACTGGGCGCGCAAATTCAAGGAGATGTTCGTCGCCTTTCAGATCGAACGCCAGTTTCCCAAGGAGAAAATCCTTGAGGCCTATGCCAACCAGATCAATTTCGGCTCCGGCGTCTATGGCATCGAGCTGGCCAGTCAGACCTATTTTGCCAAACACGCGGAGGAATTGTCCCTGGCTGAATCCGCCATGCTCGCCGGCATCCCGCGCTGGCCGGCGCATTATAATCCCAGCACCAACGCCCAGGTCGCCCGCGATCGCCAGGCCTTCGTCCTCAGCCGGATGGCGGCCGAGGGCTATATAACCCCCGCTGAACGGACCGCTGCACTGGCCGAGACCCTCAAGGTCGATCGCATCAATCTGATGCAGGGGAGCGCGGACTATTTCATCGACGAGATCAAGACCCAGGCCTCCACTACCCTCAGCCCGGATGCCGTCACCTTTGGCGGATTGCGCATCCGCACCACGCTCAATGCCAAAGTCCAGCTGCAGGCCACCCGCGCCGTGACCGAAGGCCTGGCCACGCTGGACGCCGCCTTGGGATTGCCCCCCTACGCTCACGCCGGCTGGGAGGCCAAGGCCAGCTACCCCCAGGCGGCTCTGGTGGCCATCACACCCGGGACCGGAGAAATAAAGGCCATGGTGGGGGGGCGGGACTTCCGCCGGGCACCCTTCAATCGCGCAACCGCCAATAACCGCCATGCCGGCTCCGCGTTCAAACCCTTCATCTATTTCACCGCCCTCGAAAAGAAACTCATCACCCCCGCCACCGTTCTGGTCGATGAACCGGTCGCCCTGGAAAATGGCAGCCAGGTATGGGCGCCCGATAATATCGACTTTAACTATATCGGCCCGGTCACCATGAAATATGCGCTGGCGCGCTCGATCAATTCCATCTCGGCCAAACTCATCTATCAGACGACACCTGAAGCAGTCGTCGCATCTGCCCATAGATTGGGCATTAACAGTGAAATGCAGCCGCTGCTCTCGCTGGCCCTGGGCGCAACCGGCGTCTCGCCTCTGGAGATGGCCTCGGCTTTTGCCACCATCGCGGCTGAAGGCGTGCGCTGCCAGCCCTACATGCTGCGCTCTATCCACAACGATCTCGAAGAAGTGATCGAGGAGACCATACCCAGAAGCCAGCGCGTTGCTGACCGGCAAATCTGCTTTTTGCTGCTCGACATGCTGACCGGAGTGGTGGCTCCGGGGGGCACGGGCGCAGCGGTGCGCAACTATGGTGTGGTTACTCCATGTGGCGGTAAAACAGGTACTTCCAATGAGTATCGCGACGCCTGGTTCGTGGGCTTTACCCCCGAGCTGGCGGTTGCCGTCTGGGTCGGCTTTGATGACAACCGCTCCATGCGCGACGCCAACAATCGCGGCATCACCGGCAGTCGGGCCGCGCTGCCGATCTGGTCCAGCTTCGTCCGGCAGGCCAGCGTCCTGTTACCGACGGGAGAATTCTCCATACCCGACCATATCACTTTTACCACGATTGACCCGCGTACGGGGTCCGGACATATGCCCGGCGGCCCTGCGATCACAGTCGCCCTGCAGGAGGAACACTGATGCCCGTGTTTATTATCGCAGGACTGGGTGAGGTCCTCTGGGATGTTTACGACGAGGAACGGTTCGCCGGCGGTGCACCGGCCAATTTCGCCTTTCATGCCGTTCAGTGCGGTGCACATGGCTGGCTGCTCAGCCGTGTCGGGGATGACGAATCGGGGCGTGCACTTGTATCTCACATGCAGCGCGCTGGTCTCAATGTTTCCGGCGTCCAGATCAGCCCGGCTAAACCCACCGGGACTGTACGCATCCATCTCGACGCCGCCGGACAACCGCGCTTCGATTGCAGTAAGGATACCGCCTTCGACGAGATGGAACTGGATGCCTCCTGGGATGCCGCAGCGGAAAACCTCGATGCGATCCTCTTCGGCACCCTGGCGCAGCGCAATGAGCCCTCCCGCCGCGCCATTCAGGCGATGCTGGACCACGCCAGCCATGTGGTCCGGATCTTTGATCCCAACCTGCGCGGCTGGAATGAGACCACCCGCGTCATCGTTGAAGCTTCCCTTGAACGCTGTCAGATTCTCAAGCTTAATGACAGCGAGCTCGCGATTCTGCAGAACGCGCACCAGGCGGCTCATCTCGACCCGTCCGACTTTTTGCGCGGACTCATGCGGACAACGGGAATCGAACTGGCCGCCATCACGCTCGGCAGCCAGGGCT
>DAOQAG010000051.1:25466-26799 GCA_035353815.1 bacterium | reverse complement strand
CGCAGCGGGGTGCTCGCCCCGGTCCCGAGCATGGCATCGATGATCAGGTGCGGCGGCGGGCAGGGTGCGGCTGGAAGATTCTCGAGAAAGGTTACCGCTCCCCCCATCTTTTCCCAGATGGTCAGGTTAACCAGGGCATCGCCGCTGATCCGGGCTCGGGCCGTGACCGCCCAGAGGGTGATCACCGCCCCGGCATTGGCGAGATGTCGCGCGATGACAAAGCCGTCGCCGCCGTTATTGCCGGGGCCGCAGACGATCAGGACCCGTTTGCCCGCGGGCGCGCCCAGCATCGTCCGGGCGATGTCGGCCGTGCCGCGTCCGGCATTCTCCATCAGCAGCAGCGCGGGAAGGCCAAGCTGCTCCTGGCAGGCGCGATCGAGGGCGGCCATCTCGGCCGCGGTGACGACGATTTGCATGACGCTCTCCTGATGAATCAAGGCGTTGGGCTGCCTCGTCCCTTCCCCGGGACCCTAGGCGCCCGCCGGCTGCTCCTGGATAACCACCACCGCGACGGCGGCTAGGCGGCTGTGGCTGAGAGTGAGCAGGATCTGCTGACGTGCGAACAGCGCCGCCAACCCGCCGTGGAGCTTGAGCTCCGGACGGCCATTGGGGGCATTCTCGACCTGGATATCGTGCCAGCGGAAATGGCGGTACTCCACTTCGCTCAGGCACTTGATGAAGGCCTCCTTGGCGGCAAAGCGGGCGGCCATCGAGTCGATGCCGGGGGTTTTGCGGCGGCAGTAGGCGATCTCCTCGGCGGTGAGGATGCGCCGGAGAAAATGGTCGCCCCAACGGTCAACGGCGGCGGCAAAACGGTCGAGATCGACGATATCGGCGCCGATGGCGCGGACCATCCGGCACTCCCTTCTGCTGGTACAAGCCCTGATAAGCGGAACTGTTTAAAAATTAATACATATGGTCATCTAAAGCAATAACTTTTCCTTGCTTGTCTATCTTTTTTCATGTACTTTTATTAAAGGGAAAGACAGCTCATCTTAGTGGATTGCCGTACAGCACTCATGGATCCCATTTCTCCACAGCTCATACGCGACGCCATCGCCGGAGACCAGAAGGCCTATGCCGAGATCGTCCACCGCTACCGCAATCAGATTTTCAATCTTATCCTGCGGATGGTGCGGCGGCGGGAAGAGGCGGAGGACCTGACGCAGGAGACCTTCATCAAGGCATTCAATGCCCTGGCGAGCTTTAACGCCGAATACGCTTTCAGCACGTGGCTTTACAAGATTGCGGTCAACAATTGCATCGACCATTTTCGCAAGAAGCGTCTCAAGACCTTTCCGATCGACAATCCCATTACGGCCAAGGATGGCGA
>DAOQAG010000051.1:18757-25366 GCA_035353815.1 bacterium | reverse complement strand
TCGCGCCGCCGGGCAGACGCTCTTCACTGGAGTCCGGCGCACAGCTCGCGGCAGACCAGATCGTAGAGGAGCAGGCCGGACCGGGTCAGCGCCAGGTGTGCGCCATTCCGGGTCAGCAGTTCCTCCCCCGCCGTGGCGGCGAAAGGGGGCGACCCTGTCGCCATGCCGCCCAGCTGTTTCAGAGCGCGGGCGTTCCGCTCCAGGAACGGCTCGCCGAAGCGCTCGCGCCAGCGATCGAGGTCGATGCCGCTGCTGCAGCGCAAGCCGAGCATCACCGCCTCGATGCGTTCTTCCTCCCTCCCCAATATTTCCCGTCCTGCCACCGCCGATTCATGACGTTCCCACGCGGCGAGATAGCTCCCGAGATCCCGATTGTTCCACCAGCGCTCGCCCCCGGCAAAGGAGTGGGCCGCCGGCCCCAGACCGAGGTAGGCCAGGCTGGACCAATAGTGCTGATTGTGCCGGGATTCCCGTCCGGGCAGGCTGTAGTTCGAGATCTCGTAGTGGCCATATCCCGTCGATTCCAGCAGCTCCTTTCCCCGCAGATACATCTCCCGTTCTTCCTCTTCCGGGCAGGTTTGCAGCTCGCCGCGGGCGACCGCGCGAGCCAGGGGGGTGCCGCTCTCCACGGTCAGTCCGTAGAGCGAGAGGTGCTCCGGCCGGCTGGCGAGCGCGCGGTTGACGGAGTCGGTGTAGCCGGCCAGGGATTGACCGGGCAAGCCGAAGATGAGGTCCAGGCTGAGATTGGCAAAGCCCGCATTCCGGGCGGCAGCGATGGCGGTGCGGGCATCGGCAGCGGAGTGGATGCGCGTCAGCAGGTGCAGCTCGCGGTCGTCGAAGGACTGGATCCCGAGCGAGAGCCGGTTGATGCCGGCACGGCGGTAGCCGGCGAGGTGACCGATGTCCAGGGCGCCGGGATTGGCCTCGAGGGTGATCTCGGCATCCGGCAGCAGCGGCCAGACGGCGGTAATGGTGGCCATCAGAGGGGAGAGGGCTTCAGGCGCAATCAGGGAGGGGGTACCGCCGCCCCAATAGATGCTCGACAGGGTGCGGCCGGCGAAGAGGCGGCTGTGCTGATAAAAGGCGATCTCCTGCTGCAGCGCCGCGAGGTAGCGCGGCAGCAGGCCGGTGCGGGTGGTGGAGTAAAAGTCGCAATAGATGCACTTGTGCTGGCAAAAGGGCACGTGGATGTAGAGTGCCAGCGGATCCATAGTTCAGCGGATGATGCCGAAAATGCGCGACCAGCGGATCCGATGCAGGAGCGATTCGCTGTGGTCGTAGGAAAAGTAGATCACCATAGCCTGGCCGCGGATGTTCTGCATCGGCATGAAGCCCCAGTAGCGGCTGTCCTGGCTGTTGTCGCGGTTGTCGCCCATCATGAAGAGATGCCTAGGGGGCACCACGACCGGCCCGAAATCGTAAGCGAAGCCCTCGTAGCGGCGGATGGTATAGTCGCGTCCCTCCGGGGTGTGGACGCGGTAATAGTTGATCCAGCGTCCCTCCGAGTCATCGAAGCGGCGTTCGAGGAAGCGGATTTCGCCCTCGGGGCGGTGATTGATATAGACCAGCCCTTTGCGCAGCTCAAGGGTGTCGCCCGGCACGCCGATGCAGCGTTTGATATAGTCGAGCTTTTCGTCGAGGGGATATTTAAAGACGATGATGTCCCCGCGCTTGGGTTGATGAATGGCCGGCATGTGCAGGGAGGGCAATTTGATGTCGGTCAGGGGGATGCGGTCCGGGGTATTCGCACCATAGACGAATTTGTTGACCAGGAGAAAATCCCCGACCAGGAGGGTATCCTTCATCGAGCCGGTGGGAATGCGGAAGGCCTGAATGACCAGCATGCGCAGGATCAGGGCGGCTACCAGCGCCACGGTCAATGCCTCAAAATACTCCTTGAAGATCTGTCGTCCTTTACCGCTCATGCGTCATCCTTTCGCCATGCGGCTGGGCAGGCTTAGTAGGTCCATTCAATCTTATCTAACTTTTTCTCCGCCGCTGAGGTTCCCAGGGCCACTGCGATCAAGGCGAGCACGGCGGAGGTGAGGATGCCCGGATCCGGTGAGTTGAAGAGGAAAAAACTGAGGGCGATCAGGCCGCCGACGAGGCCGAGAAAGCCAAAGAGCACCAGGGAGAGGAAAAAGCTGCTGCCGGCGCTGATCATCCGTTTGGGATGATCCCATGTGAAATTGGCAAAGTAGGCCCCGAAGAGTCCGCCGCACAGGGTGGCCAGGAGGTCCAGCACCGCCAGGACGGCCAGAATGCGCACAAAGGCGGCAGCGGCGGCAGGATGGATCGCGGTGATGATGCCCGCGGCGAAGATCCCGCTGCACAGGACGAAGAGAAAGCTGAGCGTCATCTTGGCGAGCCAGACCCAGCGCAGCCGGACCGGAGCGAGTTTGAAGAGGCCGAAGGCCGAGCGTTCCATCGGCACCATGCGTGTGGCCAGGGTACTGCCCATGAGCATGCTGAAGATGAAGAGAAAGAGAAAGGGCATATAGACGGCGAGGCGGCCGCTCTGTTCCACACCGCGGTTGAGAAAGGGCAGCAGGATCATCATCAGGGTGAAGAGGAGGATCTGCATGAGCTGCTGGGTGTCGCGGCGAATGATGCGGAAATCGCGCCGGATGATATGGCCGAAGAGGCTGCCGTCGCGGCGCAGGGCCGGCAGCGGTGCCGGCCGGGAGCGGCGGCGCCGGTGCGTGGTCATTTCCAGCCCGCTGAAGATGTCGTGGTGCAGGGCCCGCTGCAGCAGCGCGGAGGTGCAGGCGTAGAGCAGCAGGCCGGCGGTCACGAGCAGGAGCGCGTTGCCTGCGGCGGCGGCGTAGCGCTGTGCCTGGATGAACATGAGGCTGTTGACGAGCCAATCCGATGGCAGCCAGACAGAGAGCCGGGCGCCGGCATCGAGAATGTGCTGACCGGGCAGGGCGGCCGCCGAGATCGGGATGCGTTCCGGGCGCAGCACCTGAAAGCCGAGCCAAACAGCGATCGAGATGAGGCTGAGGAAGACGGCCGCGACATTCTTGGCCTTGCGGGCCGGCATGACGCTCACCAGGCCCATCGCCAGAAAGGCGCCCAATCCGGTGGGAATGGCCAGAAAGAGCAGGCTGCCCGGCAGGAGCACCAGCCAGAAGAGCAGGGGTGCGCCGGTGGCGATGCCGGCCGAGATCAGCACCGGCAAGGCGATGCCGAAAAAGAGGGTTGAATTGGCGACCGTGGTTTCGAGTAACTTGAACTGCAGGATGGTCGTGAGCGGAATGGGGGAACTCAGCAGCAGGGGCAGGTCCTTGGAAAGAAAAAAGATATGCAACACCAGAGCGAGGCCGCTGAAGAGGAGCATGATGAATACGCCGAGGAGTATGTTGCGCAGCAGCAGCTGAACGGCCGGAATCCCCAATCCCGGATTATGCATCATCACGGCCATCATTGCGTAGATATTGACCAGCACCAGCAGCGGCAGGAGGATCAAGCCGGCATAGCCCAGCCAGCGGCGGCGTGATTTTTTGCCGCCGCGGCGCATAGTGTTGACGAGGGCGCGGAGGCGGGTCTGCAGCAGGAGGTGGAGCATGCGCTTACTTTTCCTCCAGGAAGCGGCTGACGTCGTCGCCGTTACCGGAGCCGGTCAGCTGCAGGAAAATCTCTTCGAGGGAGGCCTTGTCCGTGGCGGTTTTTTGCCGCAGTTCCTCCATGGTGCCGAGGGCGATCAGCCGCCCTTCGTGAATGATGCCGGCGCGGTCGCACATGCGTTCTGCCACCTCGAGGATGTGGGTGGACATAAAAACGGTGGCGCCATGGTCGACCAGACCGCGCAGCAGGTCCTTGAGATTGCGCGCGGCTTTGGGATCGAGTCCGACGGTGGGTTCATCGAGAAAGAGGACGCGGGGTTCATGGACCAGGGCCCCGGCGAGGGCCACCTTTTGCTTCATGCCGTGGGAGAACTCTTCAATCAGTTCATCGGCGCGATCGTTGATCTCGAAAATATCAAAAAGCTGCTGCATCCGGCGTGCGGCATCGTTTTCGGGCACGCGATAGAGACGGGCGACGAAGTGGACGAATTCGCGGGCGGTCAGCTTTTCATAGAGGACCGGCGATTCCTGCACCAGGCCAAAGAGCCGTTTTGCCCCGAGTGGATCCGCCGCCAGGTCGATGCCGTCAATGAGCACGCGTCCCCGGTCCGGATGGAGCAGCCCGGTCATCATCTTGATCGAGGTGGTCTTGCCGGCGCCGTTGGGGCCGAGAAAGACAAAGAGCTCGTTCTCGATGCGCAGGGAGAGCTCCTCGACGGCGACGCGCTCGCCGAACGATTTATGCAGTTTTTCGACTTCAAGCATACCCGCGTATTCCCCCCGGAAGTTCAGTGTCCACACCGTGTCCCCCGGATGAGGGATGAACGGTATCAGGATTTGAGAATGGCAAGAAAGGCCTCCTGGGGCACTTCGACGCGGCCCAGTTGTTTCATCCGCTTCTTGCCCTCTTTTTGTTTCTCGAGCAGCTTGCGCTTGCGGGTGATGTCGCCGCCGTAGCACTTGGCGGTGACATTCTTGCGCACGGCGCGGACCGTTTCGCGGGCGATGACCTTGCTGCCGATGGCGGCCTGGATCGCGACCTCGAACTGCTGGCGCGGGATGAGCTCGCTCAGTTTTTCGCAGACGCGGCGCCCCCACTCATAGGCTTTATCGCGGTGCACGATCGTCGAAAGGGCGTCGACCGATTCGCCGTTGAGCAGGATATCGAGCTTGACCACCGGGCCTTCGCGGAAGCCGGTGAACTCGTAATCGAAGGAGGCATAGCCGCGCGTCACCGATTTAAGCTTGTCGTAGAAATCGAAGATGACCTCGCTCAGCGGAAACTCATAGTGCATATTGACGCGGCTCTTGTCGACATATTCGGTGTTGATGTAGGTGCCGCGCCGTTCCATCGCCAGGGACATGATCGCGCCGATGTATTCGGAGGGCGTGACGATGCTCGCCTTGATATAGGGCTCCTCGACGTGATCGATATCGTTGGGGGAGGGCAGGTTGGCCGGATTATCCATCACCAGCTGGGCGCCCCTGTTGGTGAAGACGTGGTACTCCACATTCGGGACGGTGGTCACCAGGTCGAGGTCGTATTCGCGCTCGAGCCGCTCCTGGACGATCTCCATATGGAGGAGGCCGAGGAAACCGCAGCGGAAGCCGAAGCCGAGGGCGAGCGAGGTTTCGGGCTCATACCAGAGAGCCGAATCGTTCAGTTTCAATTTCTCCAGTGCCGCGCGCAGCTCTTCATAATTTTCGGCGATCGAGGGAAAGAGTCCGGAGAAGACCATGGGCAGGACCTCGCGGTAGCCGGGCAAGGGCTCGACCGCCGGATTCTCCTCAGTGGTGATGGTGTCGCCGACCTTGGTGTCCTTGACATCCTTGGCGCCGGCGATGACATAGCCGACCTCGCCGGCATGGAGCACATCCTGGCGGATCTGCTTCATGCGCAGGATCCCCACCTCCTGGGCTTCGAAGACCTTGCCGGTGGAGAAGAACTTGATCTTTTGTCCCGCGGTGATCGATCCCTCCACCACGCGCACATAGGCGATGGCCCCGCGGTAGGCGTTAAAGACCGAATCGAAGATCAGGGCGCGCGCCGATTTGTCCGATGCGGGCACGGGAGGCGGGATGCGTTCGACCACCGCTTCGAGGATCTCAGGGATGCCTGTGCCGGCCTTGGCGCTGGCCAGGATGATCTCCGACTCCTTGCAGCCGAGCAGATCGATGATCTGGTGTTTGATGGCGTCGATGTCGATATTGGGCAGGTCGATCTTGTTGATCACCGGGATGATCTCGAGATCGTTCTCGATGGCGAGGTAGAGATTGCTGACCGTCTGTGCCTCGACGCCCTGGGCGGCATCGACCACCAGCAGGGCGCCCTCGCAGGCGGCGAGGCTGCGCGAGACCTCGTAGGTGAAATCGACGTGTCCCGGGGTGTCGATGAGATTGAGGGTATAGATCTCGCCGTTGGGCCGGGTATACTCCATCGTCACGGGGTGCATTTTGATGGTGATGCCGCGCTCGCGTTCCAGGTCCATGCTGTCGAGCACCTGGTCCTTCATCTCATAGCTGCTCAGGGTGCCGGTGGCCTCGAGCAGGCGGTCGGCGAGGGTCGATTTGCCGTGATCGATATGGGCGATGATGCAAAAATTTCGGATCGGGTTTCTGGTCATATTCCTGCTTGATAATTAAGGTCCTGCAATGTAACATAAAAGGTAAGTAAAATATACAAATAAATCAAATGAAAAAGCGGCCGCCCGGGTCCGGCCTGCGCCGGCCAGGAGTTACGATCCGCGCCATACAGAACTTTGCGCGCGCCGCAGAGACCGGCAGCATGCGCCCGGGAGCGGACTGGCTGCACCGGCCAAAGATTCCGGTGCCCACGCGGAAGCGGGCTGGCTGCACCGGCCAGGGGCACCGGCACCCGCCGGCTGGCCTGCGCCGGGGTCCAGCCTTATGCCTTGACCGTTGACAAAGGCCGGCGGAATCGGTATATTACAGAAATCCTGAATTCGATCGGAGCGCGCATGAAAATTGCAATGGTTTGTTATCCGACCCATGGCGGCAGCGGGGTTGTGGCGACCGAGCTGGG
>DAOQAG010000051.1:17180-18657 GCA_035353815.1 bacterium | reverse complement strand
GGCACCGACATCACCCTGGTCGGCAAGGATGCCTCGTTCAAGGAGGCGGTGAAATTCGGGATCGATGAATCCGATGGCGTCACCGCCGTCTCGAACTATCTGGCCGAGCAAACCCGCGCCACCTTTGGCGTCGAACGCGAGATCCGCGTGATCTATAATTTTGTCGACACCGAACGCTTTACGCCCCGGGTGGAGAATTGCATCCGCACGCGCTTCGCCCCGCACGGAGAGGCGATCCTGATGCATGCCTCCAATTTTCGCCCGGTCAAGCGCCTCACCGATACGATCGAAATTCTCGCGCGGGTGCGGCAACAGCTCCCTGCCAAGCTGCTGCTGGTGGGTGAGGGACCGGACCGGCAGGAATCGCATGCCCTGACCGAAAAACTGGGCCTGCACGATGAGGTGATCTACCTCGGCACCCAGGATGATATGGAGCGGCTGCTGGGCTGCGCCGATCTGTTCCTGCTGCCCAGCAGTGAGGAGAGTTTTGGCCTGGCGGCCCTGGAGGCGATGAGCTGCGGCACCCCGGTTATCAGCACCCGCATCGGCGGCCTGCCGGAAGTCGTGGACGACGGCCGCGAGGGCTATCTCTTGCCGGTCGGCGATGTCGATGGCATGGCTGCTGCGGCGATTGCGGTGCTGCGCGACAAGGACCAGATGGCCCGGATGCGGACGGCGGCGCGCGCCAAAGCCGAAAGCCGCTTCCGCACCGAAACCCTCGTCCCTGAGTACGAGCGTTTTTATGAGGAGACGTTGCGGGGCAAACCCTCAGTTATCTGATGTTTCCCGTGAAAAAGCTGCGGTTGTGCTGCGGCACGGGCGAAAAAGTGCCTTTCCGGCCGGAATCCGGCGTCAATTAGCCGCATTCCGCGGCCGCGGACGGCCTGTTCTGGCATGCAAGTTGTAGGACTACTTTTGTGATTCGTCGCCGGCTGTTATTGAGCATATTGGGGCCTCTGCTGGGCGTGCTGCTCGCTGCGGGCATCTATGTGCAGAACCATTTCCGCGACCTCCTCGAAAAAGAGCTGGGCAGCAAGCTTGAATCTCTGGCGCTGGCGGCCGGCCAGGATGTGGACGCCGGACTGATCATGCTGCTCCGGCCGGGCGATGAATCGAGCCGTGTCTACACCACCCTGCGCGAACGGATGCACGACTTTGCGGCCGCGGCGGGACTGCGGCGGGTGATCCTCTTCTCCCCTGAACAGGGAGTCTGGCTGGACAGTGACGGAGTGGCTCCGATCGGCTCCCCCTTTGTCCGCCTGCTCTTTGACCGCGACGTTATCGAGAAGGCCGTGCGCAGCCACGCGGCCAGTTCACTGCTCTTCACCGGCAGCGACGGCCGCCTCTACAAATCGGCCTATGCACCGCTGCAGAGCGAGGGGCGGCGGATCGGCGTCATCGTCGTCGAGGGCAGTGCCGAATCCCTGCAGGCGGTGCGCGATTCGCAGCGCGTTCTGGTGCAGATCGGTCTCATCGC
>DAOQAG010000051.1:10787-17080 GCA_035353815.1 bacterium | reverse complement strand
CTCATCCTTGACATCAGCGACCAGGGCCGGGGCATCGCAGCGGCCGACCAGAAATCGGTGTTTGAGCCTTTCTTCAGCCGCAAGGAGAAAGGCCTGGGCCTCGGACTGGCGATGGTGCGCAATCTCGCTGTCGCCAACCGATCCCGCGTCGAGCTGGTGCACAGCTCAGCGGAGGGCAGCTGTTTCCGGCTGGTGCTGCCAGCTGCGCTGGCCGCCGGGAAGGAGTCGAGTTGAAGATACTGCTTGTAGAGGACAATGAAACCCTGCGCGAGGGCATGGCCCAGGTGCTGGCCAAGATGGACCTCGAAGTGCTCCAGGCCGCGGACGGGCAAACGGCGCTGCACCATCTCGCCGGGGATAATGTCGCGATCGTCGTCACCGATTACCGCATGGCGGGGATGGATGGTCTGGAGGTGCTGCAGCAGGTGAAAAAGGCGGCGCCGGCCACGGAAGTGCTGCTGATCACCGCCTATGGCAGCATCGATCTGGCCGTCCGGGCGATGCAGCTGGGCGCCGCGGACTTTATTGCCAAGCCCTTCTCCCATGAGGAGTTCCGCCTGCGCATCGGCCGCATCCTTGACCGCATCGCGCGGGAGGAGAAGCTCAGCCGGCTGCATGACGAGAACAGCTATCTGCGCCAGGAGCTGGAGGCGGCAGGCAAGTTCGGCCAGCTCATCGGCGAGTCGCCGCAGATGCAGGAGCTCTACCGCGCCATTGCCAAGGTGGCCCGGAGCGACTCGAGCGTCATTCTTTATGGCGAGAGCGGCACCGGCAAGGAGTTGGCCGCGCATGCCATTCACAAGAGCAGCAGCCGGGCGCAGCATCCTTTTATCCGCGTCCATTGCGGCGCCCTGGCCGAGGGGGTGCTGGAGTCGGAGCTTTTCGGTCATGAGAAGGGTTCCTTCACCGGGGCGGTCCGGCGCAAGCGCGGACGTTTCGAGCTGGCCCATACCGGCACCATTTTTCTTGACGAGATCGGCGATATAACACCGGGCACCCAGATCAAGCTGCTGCGCGTCCTCCAGGAGCGTGAGTTTGAACGCGTCGGCGGCGAGCAAACCCTGACGGTGGATGTGCGCGTCATCGCGGCCACGCATCGTGACCTGCTGGGGCTGGTCGAGCAGGGCAAGTTCCGCCGCGATCTTTATTACCGGCTGCACATCATCCCCATCCAGCTGCCGCCGCTGCGCGAACGCGGGGAGGACATCCTGCTGCTGGCGCATCATTTTCTCCAGCGCATCTGCGCGGAGTTGGGACGGCCGCTGCTGCCGCTCACGCCGGCGGCCGAAGCGGCGTTGCGACAGTACAGCTGGCCGGGCAATGTCCGCGAACTCGAAAATGTCCTTGAGCGCGCGGTCGTGCTGGCCGAAAGAGAACTCCTGGACGCCCGGGATTTGCCCCTGACGTCTGCAGGCGTAACGCCGCCGCCGGCCGGCGGTGAAGCGGAGACGCTGGATGAAATGCTCGAGCGGATGGAAAAGGCCGCGATCGAGCGGGCCATGGCCCAGGCCAACGGCGTCAAGATGGAGGCTGCGCGCCGTCTGGGCATCAAGACGAGCGCCCTCTATTATAAACTGGAAAAATACGGCCTGATGCGGGAGGAGGATCCGGCCCACGATTCCGGATCCGCAGCCGATCCTGTATAACCCGGAACGATGGAATTGTGGCTGGCGATTGAACCTGTTTTTCCGGATCCGCAGCCGATCCTGTATAACCCGGAACGATGGAATTTTGGCTATGCGATTGAACCTGCGCCATTTGCAGCTGTACCGCCATGGACTCTGGCTCCGGCTGCTGCTGTTTTTGCTTTGCACCGGAACGGCCGGCCTGTGGGGGCAAACCGGACTGGAGCGGAGCTACGCTGAGCTGCAGCGGCAGCTCCTGGCCCTGCGGCAGGAGAACGGCGCCCTGATGGTGGCCAGCGATTCCCTGGCGCTGGAGATCCAGCAGTTGAAGAGCAGCGAGCCGCTCAGCTTTTTCGCCCGGCGCAGGCTGGAGAGCGCCCTGCGCCGGGCGCAGGAGCTGGCGAGTCGGCGCGAGGAGAATCTCAGTGCCCAGCTCGGGCTGCAAGGCGAGGCCGCACGCCTGGCCGTGCGGCTCGATGACTGGTACGCCGCACGCATCGATTCCCTCCTCGAGGCTGCCGGTCGGATGTCCGGTTCACAGCGGCAGGAGACGGCGGCGCAGGTGGAACCTCTTCGCCGCCGCAAGGCGGCTTTGCAGGAGGCTCTGAATTCTGTTGCGGGTGCGCTGCCTCCTCCCGGAGCGCTGAACATCCGGAATACCGATACGCCCGGGGAGATCGCTGCCAAGGCCGATCTGCTACGGACCCGGGAGGGACAGGTGCGCGCGCAGGCGCAGCTCCTCGAACGCCGCGCCGGCCAGGTCCGGCAGGAAAGCGCGCTGCGCAAAAAGATGGCCGATCTGGTCAGTGACCTTAGTGTCTTTGAGCAGCGCGATGAGACCGCACAACGAGTGAGCCGGAGCGAGGGATCGGGCGTCACCACATCCACCGAAAAGAGTGGCTCGAGTTTCGGCCCAGAATCGGGTGTTTTGGTAGAGCGGGCCTCGCCGGCCGACCAGCTGCTGCGGCTCGATCTGCGTACCCTCAGCGCTGAGGATACCGACCTGCTCTTGCGTGAGCTGGAGGGCCAGCGCCGGGTGCTGCTGCAGCGCGCTGACAGTCTGGCCACCCGAGCGCGCAGTTTTGACGCGGAGGTGGAGCGGCTCCGGGACCAATTGCGGCTGTTGCACTGAATGCGGCGGGCGTTGGCCTATATCCTCTTCGCCGCCGGACTCGCCCTGGCCGGCGAGAATACGGCCCCGGCCGCGGCCTGGAAGATGAGCCATCGTCTCCAAGCCGGGTGGGAGCAGGACAGCAATGTTTATGAAGCCCTCAGCGGGCCCCGTTCCGGGCAGGACTTGCGCCTGCTCTACGAATTGCGGGCGGGCGGACACCGCGGCAGCCGCACCTTCCGTCTCGGATATCGCAGCGGCGGACAGTTCTATTCCGGGTTGTCGCGAGAAAACAAGCTGATCCAGGAGGCCGAGGCGGGAGTCGAGCTTCCCCTCACCCCGGCGCTGCGCCTCGGCTGGACGGGGTATGGCCGCATCAAGCTTTTTCTCAAGCGCGGCGAAGATTATGCCTTCGGCCGCGGCCAGCTCTATCTGGGCCTGCGGCTGCCGGCCCGTCTCCTCCTCAAGGTGGGGTGCAGCGGCGAGGGCCTCGATTACCCCGGCGCCCGGTTCTATGACTATTCTGCCCCCGGCCTTTTTCTTCAACTGCAGCGCCCTGTCGGCGGCCGTTTCGTGGTGTCCGGGCACGCCAGCTTGCAGCGTTTGCACTACCGCCGTTCCCTGTATCAGATGGTCTCGCGCAATGAGGCCTTTCCCCTCCGCGACGCGTATCAGCGGGACCGCATCGCCAGCGGTGGACTGCGTGTGGAGGCCAGCTGGCAGGGCTTTCTCGGCCAGCTCGGTTACCGCTACGAAAAAAGCGCGTCCAATGCGCCCGGCTACGATTATGGCCGCAGCGTGCTCGAGGCCTCCTTCGTTCAGCAGCTTGCCGGATGGTATTTCCGCGGCGTGCTCACCTTGCAGAAAAAGCAGTACCGGGACAACCTCTATCCCTTCTGGCCGCTGCAGCTGGATACCGAGCAGGAGGAGAGCAACTTTCTCGTCGCAGACCTGTCGCGGCCGCTGATGGAGCGGATCGAGCTGATCCTGCGTGCCGCCTGGTATCGCAATGAGTCCCCCTGGGCCAATCTCTACTATCGCAAACGCCTGTTGAGTTTCCATTTCGAGTTGCGGATTTGAGTTCAGTATGGATGCCAGGGAGGCTGATCGCGTCCCGAAATACTCTCCCCGGCCTGTGGCCTGAAGCTGCGCCCGCCGCCAGGCTCGCCGTATAAAGCGTTCCCGCCCGGGCGGCTTTTTTGCGGCTGTCCTCAAGCGCCGGCGTTTCTGCCTCCCGCCAGTGGCCTCATAAATGTTTTTTCCTGTGCAAAAAAAATCGTATATTAGGGTAGCAGAATCGGCCCTCTGGCGGCGTGAACGGGGCGGTCCGAAGGTTTCTCCCGGCGTGAGACAGCAAGGATGGTTGTGGAACAGAATACCCGGCAACAGCAAAATTTTCTCTCTCGACTGCGCTCTCACCGCTGGCGAGGATATGTCCTGGCAGGGGTGGTGATCTATCTGATCCTCATCAACCAGCTCATCCGCGTCCGTCCTGACCATGTCTTCATCGCCCTGGCGTTGCTGGCGCTGACCCTGGGCCGCGGGCGCGTCAAGTATTTTGTCATCGATTGGGCGCCGTGGATCATCTTCTGGATCTGTTACGACATGATGCGCGGAATTGTCGACAACTGGCGCGGCGCCATCAATGTCGTCTGGCCCTACAAGGCCGAGCTGGCGCTCTTTGGCCGATTTTTTCATGGTGTGATCCCCTGTTATTATTTGCAGGATTTGCAGCAGGCCCTGCAGGGGACGTTCATTAAGAATCTGCTGGATGCCAGCGGGGGATTGTTCTACACCCTTCATTTTGGCGTGCCGCTCATCGTCGGCTGGCTGTTCTGGCACACCACTGACGACCGCAAGTCGTTCTACCGCTTCGTTTGGACCATGACCCTGCTCAACTTTTCGGCCCTGACCACCTTTTTTCTCTATCCCGCCGCGCCGCCCTGGTATGTCTTCAGCTATGGATTCGGCCAGCCCGCGGTTGCCAGCCACTGGGGACTGGGCGCCGGGGCCTTGATCAATGTGGACCGGATGATCGGTATGAATTTCTTCCAGACCTTGTGGGGCGGCTTTAATCCCAATCATTTTGCCGCGATTCCATCGCTGCATGGGGCCTATCCCCTGGCCTTCGCCCTGTTTATGTATAAAAAGTTTCGGCGTTATCCGCTGTTGCTGGCGCTCTATCCGGCCGGGGTCTGGTTCTCGGCGGTCTACCTCAACCAGCATTACATCGTTGATCTCATCATCGGCGGGATCTACCTGGGCATTGCCTATCTGATCACGGATCGCCTGCTGATTCCCCATGTATTTTCGCGGTTTGTCAGCTGGGCGCCGCTGCACCGGAAGGAAAAATAAGGGGGAGGCAGAGTCTTTTCGCAGCCCAGTTGCCTTGCTATTTTCGCTTGACTTTTTGGCTAAAAATGAATATCTTTTATGCACGTTTGGCGGCGCTTTAGCTCAGCCGGTAGAGCAACGGACTGAAAATCCGTGTGTCCCCAGTTCGATTCTGGGAGGCGCCACCCGCAATCACCCCTGGATCCAGAGATTCAGGGGTTTTTTTATGGGTATGCGCGGGATTGCGATCGCGTGTGCAAAAAAGCGTTGCGGGCGTGCGGTTTATCCGCGATACACCCGAGGCTCGATGGTCCTCCGGCTAAAGCCGCGCCGGATCCGGCGGAAGTGGCGGGAATTGTTTTTCCGGGAGTTGCGATCTAAGCCGCTCCAAAAGCGGATCCTGGAGCCTTGCCGGGATGCGGAGGGAGGTGATGGCTGGCGGGAATTCGCCCTGCGCGAGGAAGAGTGTTTTACGCGACTGATCCAGTTTCCACCTGGAGACCTCCGCCCAGGGCAGAAAGCGGAGATCGAGCTTGAGCCCCTTTTCGCCGGCCTGATTAAATCCCCACTTAGTGTTGCCGATAACAGATCTTGTACTTTTTCAGGACGGTCCCTTTTTGGGCGCGCACAAAAAGATGGTCTTCTTTATCGATATGGATCAAGTGTGTTGTGTCCTCCAGGGTGAGGCTGGCGATCTGGTTTCCTGAACGGTCGAGGACTAAAAGATCACGATTGGGATTCTTGGCCAAGTGTCCCAGCAGTATGAATAGATGATCATGGCTGTCCATTGCGAGATCCATATAAAAAACTGTTTTTGGGACCGTGAAAAAGAGGATCTTGCTTGTTTCGCTTTTTTGTCCCGGATAATATTGTCTCTCCCAAATGACCTGCGCTGTCGAGGTTAATCTGGCTATCCTGTCCTTGAAGCGATAACAAAGATACCAGTCGCCGAGATAATCCATGGTGAACGAAAAGAGATCATGGATTCCTCCTTTGCCACTGCTCGCCGTTTTTAAGCTGGTCAGCACTTTTCCAGTACTGTCAATGGCATCGATGCCGATGAAGCCGTTTATGGCGAGCGGCGAAACATACATAAGGTTGTCGCTGCAGATCAGGAAATCTCCGACCGGTTTTGAATAGTGAATGGATTTCCGGTAATTCAGGTTGGAATCCAGGCAGATTAATCCAGGCCGATTCTGATCCGTCACATAGAGCAGATGCTG
>DAOQAG010000051.1:0-10687 GCA_035353815.1 bacterium | reverse complement strand
TCCGCAGGAAAAAGGGTGAGGAACGCTTCAGCCGTCGCGGCTGAAATGGATCTACTCCTTTATAATCAATCTCACCATAAAAAACAAGTACCAAAAGCGCTCATCGCAACCTCAATAATAACATCAAAACCTTCATCCGCAGTGGGCGGATGCCACCGGCGGGAATAAAATGGCCGTACAGGATGTAATAAGATTATCTCTCGAGAAATCAGAAATCAGCAGGTGTCAAAAATTTTAACAAAACTTCTTGACATTAAAGGTAAAAACAAGTATCATTAAGCGTGGGAAAGCCACATATAGCGAAATAATAAAATTGTCTGCACCTTCGTACCCGCACCCCTTGCCTCAACCTCTGCGCCTTGTCGCACCATCCCAAGTCGTTCATAGTGTGATCTCATTCCAGCCCCCGGTGGTGTAAAGCATCCGGGATTTCACCGGTGTTAGACTCAGCGGAAAGCCGAACCGGCCTTTTCCGCGGGGCTGTTTTTGCTCTGTTCATGAACGCAACCTGATCATTTCCTGGCATACGCCTCCTCAACCTCTCACAGAAAGGAAATTATGTGAAAAAGTTACTGAGCCTTATTATTCTGCTTTTTGCACTGACCGGCGGGGCGCTGGCCGATTACTCCATCAGCAATACGACCGGCGTTACCCCACTGGTTGGTCAGACAGCAGTCGGGCAGTCGTTCACGACCCTGACGGCAGGAACCGTTACTGCGATTAAAATCAATGGCAACATCGGCAGCTCCGTCTCCCTGACCCTGAGAATTTATGCGGGAGAATCGGTTGGGGTGCCGCTCTACACGCAGAGCGTGACGCGTTCCGGCAGCGGTGTCCGGACCCATACCTTTACCCTGACCACGCCCTTTCCGGTGACGGCCAATACCGGTTACACCTTCACAGTAACCGGATCCGGCTCGTTCCAGGCTTTCGCCACGCTCCTGAATCTCTATGGTGGCGGCCATGCCTATTATACTTCGTTCGGAAGTACGGGATTCCAGTCCTCTGTCGATCTGATCTTCACGGTCGATGTCGCCGCACTGCCGAACTACACGGTCTCCGGCTATGTCACCCATGCCGGGTTGCCGATTTCGGGCGCTACCCTGACCTTTTCGCATGATGGCGGCACCGTTACCACCGACCTACTGGGCTATTATTCCCGTTCGCTGGTGAGCGGCACGACAACCACCATTACCCCGAGCAAGGAGGGCTATGCCAGCTTCTCACCGGCGACGCGCACCTTGACCAATCTCTCCGGGGAACAATCCGGTCAGAATTTTGCCGGCTCGCTCGCCACCTACACCATTTCCGGCCGGGTTAACGACGGCACGCATCCGATCCCGGGTGTGACCCTGACCTTCTCGGTCGATCTCGGGACCGCCACCACCGATGCCAATGGCGAGTACTCGTACACCGTCTATCACGGCACCACGACGCTCATTACCCCGAGCCATCCCGGCTATCACGGCTGGAATCCAGGGACGCGGCTGCTGACCAATGTCACTGGAAATCAAAGCGGGCAGGATTTTACCGGTGAGATCAATATGTATGTCGTCACCGGCATTATCAGCAGCGGCATTACCCCGTTGCCGGGAGCGACGGTCACGTTCTCCTATAACGGTTCGACGGCTACCGCGGGTGCGCTGGGTATCTACTCCGCCACGGTGCCTTATGGAACCACAACAACCATCACCCCGAGCATGCCCGGGTACGGCAACTGGACACCCGCGAGCCGGACCTTGACCAGCATCTCGGAAAACTATATGCTGCAGAATTTCTCCGGGACGATCGTCCCCCTGACCATCTCCGGTAAGGTCACCGACGGCACCAATCCCCTCGCCGGAGTCACCCTCACCTTCTCCCATAACGGCGGGACCGCCACGACCAACAGCAGCGGCGAGTACACCTATACCGTCGATTACGGCACCTCCACGACGATCACGCCGAGCCATCCGGGCTATCATGGCTGGACGCCGGCCGCCATTACCTTGACGAGCATCGCCACCGATCAACCGAACCAGGATTTTACCGGTATTATCAATACCTACACCCTCTCCGGCAAGGTCACCGATGGCACCAATCCTATCTCCGGCGTCAGCCTGACCTTCTCGCACAACAGCGGAACGACCACGACCAACACTGCCGGCGAATATACCTGCATCGTCAATTATGGCACCACGACGACGATCACGCCGAGCCATCCGGGTTATCATGGCTGGGCCCCGGCCGCCATCACCCTGACGAGCATCGCCGTGGATCAACCGAACCAGGATTTCGCTGGTGTCATCAATACCTATACCCTCTCCGGCACCGTCGGTGACGGGAGCAAACCGGTCGCGGGCGCGACCCTGACCTTCTCGCACAACGGTGCGACCGCCTCCACGGACGCGGCGGGCGCCTGGTCTTGTGTGGTCAACTATAATACCACCACAACGATCACGCCGAGCCATCCCGGCTACAGCATCTGGGATCCCGCTGAAATCGCGCTCACCCAAATCGCCGCCGATCAGCCCAACCTGGACTTTAACGCGCAGCCCAGCCGCATGATGGTTGCGATCCAGTTCAAGGATGAAGCCGGTCTTCCGGTTGGCGATGTCACCTGCCGCGTGAGAATCCCCGGCCTGAGCGAGTGGGAAGCGATCAGTATGCCGGTGATGCACCTTCTTTGGGGCCAGCATCCCTACAACGCCCTGTTCCGCAGCTGGGATATGGCGATGGGCGGTCAGTACACCTTCAAGTTCACCGCGCCGGAGGGCTATGCCTTTACCGGTCCCGATGCTCTGGTCCTGGATGTGCCCGCAGCGGAGAATTTCTACTCGGTGGACGGTCACATCTACATTCTCCGCAAAACCTCCACGGTGCCGGTCGACACCACCAGCCTGGCATTGCCGGAACCGGTCGTCGATCGTCATCCTCTGGTTTTCGTCAGCGGCAGCCCGGCATGGGACGCTGAGTCGTGGCCCAATGTGGTGGATGAGGATCTCGAGGGCTGGGACGGCACCGGCACGGTCAAGGCCGATGTCAGTGGCGCCGCCTGGGCCATCTTCCGCTTCCGCGACGGCAAGACGGTCAAGTTCAACTACTTCACACTGCAGACCGACAATGGCGTGGAGGATGATCTTTACGCTGACCGGCAGGCGGTCAAGGTGGAGGTATTGGCCTCGAACAGCGGTATGGCGCCCGAGGATTTCAATTCCCTGGGCATCTACCGGGTCAAAACGCCGGAAATGGCGTTGTACAAGATCGGCCAGCGTGTCGTGGCCAAGTATGTCATGCTGCGCATCTTTGCGATCCCCGGCGCCAAACACAATTGGGAGCAGGTCGTGGAATTCGGAGTGAGCTGGAACAAGCAGCCCGGCACGGTCCTGGCCTCTGAAGAGCTGGATATCGCCGCCGTGCCCGGGAGCTTTACCCTCGAACCGAGCTACCCCAATCCCTTCAATCCGGAAACGACCATCCGCTACCAGCTTCCCGAGGAGATGGCGGTGCGGCTGAGCATCTATAATCTGTTCGGTCAGGAAGTGGTCCGCCTGGTGGACGGCGAAGAGGCCGCGGGCGCCCATGCCCTGCGCTGGAACGCCGAGGGGATGCCGAGCGGTATCTACCTGGTGCGATTGACTGCCGGCGGGGAGACCGCCATGCAGCGCATCACGCTGCTCAAATGAGTTAAAACCGGCCGTCTCTGCCACAACGGCCGACACACGGGCCCCGCGCACTCCTCAGGAGAGGCGCGGGGCTTTTTTTTCAGGAGTCGTGGTGCGCCCGCCGTGGTGGCGGGACTTTGCCTTGAGGGAATGGATTGGCAGCAGATGCTGTTGTATAGGAATGTAAAAACTTCAACAATACGAATAAAATATCGGGGATCCTATGACATCAAGACGTGAGTTCATCAAAACCGGAACGGCTGCGGCCGCTGGAGCTGCCCTGGCCGGTGAGGCCGCGTTTGCCCAGCCTGCTGCCGCAGTTGATCTGGTCCGCACTGAGGCGGGTGACTACATCCTCCCGCCGCTGCCCTATGATTACGCCGCCCTCGAACCGCACATCGATGAGGCGACCATGCGGTTGCATCATGACAAGCACCATCTGGCCTATGTCAACGGACTGAATGCAGCGCTCAAGGCCCTGGCCCAGGCGCGTGAAACCGGCAATTTCGATCTGGCGGGCTATTTTTCCACTCAGGTTTCATTTCACGGTTCAGGCCATCTGATGCATGCGATCTTTTGGAAGAACATGGCGCCCAATGCCGGCGGCGAGCCGCAGGGCGAGCTGGCCCAGGCGATCATCCGCGATTTCGGCTCGTTTGCGGCCTTCAAGGCCCATTTTTCAGCCGCCGCTGCCAAGGTGGAGGGATCCGGCTGGGGAGTGCTCGGCTATGATCCCTACGGCAGGAAGCTGCTGGTGCTGCAGGTCGAGAAACACCAGAACCTCTTCGTTGCGGGAGTGGTGCCGCTGCTGGTGCTCGATGTCTGGGAGCACGCCTATTACCTGAAATACCAGAACCGGCGCGCCGATTATGTCAGCGCGTTCTTCAATGTCATCAACTGGGGGGATGTGGCACAGCGCTACGCGGCGGCGCAGTAGCGCTAGATCCGCCGGATCCGCCAACAAAAACGCCCGGGAACTTGCCCGGGCGTTTTTGTTATGGCTTACATCGCGGCCGTGCGGTACGCCGCTAGAAGGTATAATGGATCCGGGCGGCCTGGCTCCGCAGCGCCTTGCTCATCGCCCGGTCGAGGGTATTGGCCTCGCCGCTGGCTGCTGCTTTCCTTTGTTCTTCCGCGAGAAAGGCCTCGCGTTTAATCCGCAACGCCTCGATTTTTTTCTGGATCGTCTGGCGTTCGGCGTATTTCCCGTTGAGGTAGTTCAGCCGCCCGTCCGGCGGGAGGCTGCGCATTTCGGCGGGGAGATCCTCCCCCTTCAGCTCCTCCAGTTTGACCTCCTTCTGTTGTACCGCATCGACCAGGTCCCAGCCGGCATTGCTGTACATCGCCTGTGATTTGGTGATCGCCCGCTGCAGCACCGAGGCGGGCGAGGCCTTGGCGGCGTTGAGATCCTGGCGCGTCTGATTGGCTGCGCCGGCGGCCCCGGCCTGTCCGTAGGCGACATAGGTTTTGTTCAGTCCCGTGCCGAGGTCGGCCAGTTCCTGATCGAAGGGCGTCGGCATCTCGAAGCTCCTGGAATCCTGGTCGATGTTGAAATAGGCGCCATCGGCGAGGTCGGCGCCGTCCTTCCATTGGGTGTCGATGCCCTCCTGGCGGCTGCCGCAAAAGATGGTATTGACCAGGATGCCTTTGGTGATGGCTTGTTTGCAGGTGGTGCGGAAATCGACGCCGCCCTGGGTGAAGGGTTCGTTGCCGGCAATAAAGATGGCGCGGTAATCCCGCGGGCTCGTGCTCCATGCCAGCTCGTTCACCGCCTGGCCGATGATCTGGCCGCAGTACTCATCGCCGCCGTCGGTGGTGAGGTTGAAGAGGGCGTCCGAGATCCGGTCGAGATCGGTGGTGAGCGGCGCGAGCTGGCGGATGTAGCCGGTGCGCTCACCGAGCGATGGCGTGCCGTAGTGATAGAGGGCGACGGCGAGCTCGGGGCGCTGGCCCTCGACCCGGGCGGAGATGAATTCGTTGACGATCTTCCAGAGCTGGCTTCGGGCCTGGTCGATCAAGCCGTCCATGGAATTGCTGGTGTCGAGAAGCAGGGCGAGCTGCACCTGGGGCTTTTCCACAGCGGCGGCCCGGCGCGGGCACAGCACCACGATGACCAGCAGGATCAGTGCCAGCACCAGGAAAAGGCGCGCGTACCTCATAGTAACCATCCTTTCCGTCGTTCAGGACGATCATTCATGGATTTCATACAATTGGCCCGCCAGTACCAGGCGGAGGTTGCGGCCGGCCGAGAGCCACTGCGGGGCGAGAGGATCCAGCCTGAGCAGAGCGAACCAGGCGTCGGAGTTGAAGCGGACACGGACCGGTTCCTGGTCGATGTGGTGCTGCACCTCGGCATCAACCCACTCGCTGCCGTTCTGGTAAAAGGTGCGGTTGGCGATGGTACGGATCTGCTGGCCGGCGAGGGCTTGCTGCACCCGTTCCGCGGCCGGGGCGGCGCTGCCGGTCTGGCCGCGCTGGAACTGCGCGTTGGCGCGCGTCAGGGCGCCGGCCGCGGCGGCGTTTTTGAGAACGTCGAGGGACTGGGCGGCGCCGACCGCGGCGTCGCCGCTTTTTTCCGCATAGACCTGTTCGAGCATCCGGCCGGAGGCGGCGACGAAATCGGCATCATGCGCGGACTGGACCGTGCGTCGGGCCAGGGGGACGTTGCGCTGCGCTTCATCCTCGAGGATGAGCCAGGCGGTATAGGGGGTGACGATGCCGTAGCGGCGGGCCAGGTCGATGATCTCCTCCCTGAGCTCTTTCTCCTCGCCATTGAGGCGGATCTGATCGAGGAGGTAGCCGATGCGGCGCGACGCCCAGAGGCGCGGGATGAAATCGTACTTCTCCTCCCGGTCCATAAATCGGACTAAATAGGTCCATGATACGGGGCGGCCGTTCACCGTGCCGTGCAGGGTGATCTCGGCCGGGCCGCTGCCTTCGTAACGGCCGAGGACCAGCAGCTGTTCTCCTTTGAAGAGATCGGGCAAGAGGGCGGGCGTCATCTTGCTGAGGCGGATCCGCCTGTTCGTCTCCAGCCATGGTGTGGCCAAGACCGGCAGGCTGATCTTGTCATAAAAGGCGGCGACCTTGGCCTCGATCTCCTCCTCGGGCAGCACGTATTGGCTGGCGCCGCGGCTCCGGGCGGTCAGGCGGTCGAGGAGATGGGTATTGAGATCGCTGCCGACGCCGAAGGAAAAGATGCGCACGGAGGCGTCGCCGGCCGCATCTTTGACCTGCGCCAGGATGGCCTCCTCACCAGTTTCGCCCACGGTCGGTTTGCCGTCGGTGATAAGCACGACCATGCAGGGGCGGCCCGATGCCGCGTGCATGCGGGCGGGGCGCAGGGCGAGGTCGAGGGCCTCGGCCAGGGCGGTGCCGCCGAGGGGCTTGAGTCCCGCGACGAACTCCTCCGCCGTGCTGCGGTTGGCCAGGGTGGCCGGTTGCAGATCATGGAAGAGCGCCTCGGCCTCGGTGGAGAAGCGGACGATCTCGAAGCGGTCGCGGCGATCGAGGTGGGCAAGGCAGTACTGCAAGGCTTTTTTCGCCTGAACGAGCTTTATTTTTTCCGCCATGGAGCCGGAGGTATCGAGGACGAACACCAGGTCTTTGGGCAGGATGCGCTCGGCGGCGAGGTCGGCGCGCGGCGCGAGCATGAGGAGAAAGGTGCCGGGCTCGCGGCCGTCGTGGAAGGCCAGCAGGCGTCCGTTGACGGGTTCGCCGCCGGCGGGCGCGAAAAAGAGCTGGAAATCGGCGTCCGGCTTGACCGATTTTTCCTCATAGCCGATCACGGCATGGTGTGCATCGCGGCGATGGATCTCCACGTCGTGGCTGGGGGAGTAGAGCGGACCCAGGGGTGAGGTGGAGGCGATCTCCACCTTGACGGCGACGCTCTGGAGCGGGGCGGCGGAAAATTTCTCGGTGTTGAGGGGATAGCGATATTCGCTCACGCCGTCCTGACTGGAGAGCAGTTGGGTATAGCGCAGGCAGATGCGCTTCTCGCCATGGGGCGGGATGGGGAAGATGCGCAGGCGGTAGAGCCCCTGCCCTGTGTATTCGAGCAGGGCCGGGTCGCGCTGTTTGCGGACGATCTCTTCGTAGATGGAGCGCGCCTTATCGGCATCGAGAAGCTCCGCTTCGGTGGGGCGGCCGTCGATCTCCATCGAGAAGCGGTCGAGTTGGCCGCCGGGCGGGATCGGGAAGAGGTAGGTGCCCTCGAGCTGGAGGGGGTGGGGATTGTAAAAGAGTTGGTCGATCTCGGTCACCGCCACCTGGTCGGTGATCTGGACGTTGACGTGGTGGTAGCGCACCTCGAGCGGGGCCATGACGGCGGGAAAGCGTGGCGGCAGGTGCGGCGGCCGCGGGATGATGATCATGCCGTCGGCGTGCACCAGCGCCGGGGCGCAAAGAAATATCGCGACAGCCCAAAGTCGACGCATAGGGTTCCCCTTTTCCTGAAATGTGATCCTACCTATGCAACGACCCGGTAATAAAAAAGTTCACGGGAAAATCGGCGAATCCGGCGGAAAAAAAGCGCCAGCGATTTCATTTCCCTTTTAATTATGGACTCCTTTTAATAACTTGTTTTCAGCAGCGACACGTGATTTTTACAGAGAGGCAAGATGCAAAAACGTACACTCGGGCGCGGCGGTCTGGAGGTATCCGTCCTTGGACTGGGCTGCATGGGGATGAGCCACGGCTATGGACCGCCGCGCGACCGCAGCGAGATGATCGCGCTGCTGCGCACCGCGGTCGAGCTCGGCGTCACCTTCTTCGATACCGCGGAGGTCTATGGCCCTTATGCCAACGAAGAGCTGGTGGGCGAGGCCCTCGCTCCGCTGCGCGAGCGGGTGGTGATCGCCACCAAATTCGGTTTCAGGATCGGAGCGGATGGCAAGCAGACGGGCGTGGACAGCCGGCCGGAGCACATCCGCGAGGTGGTGGAGGCCTCGCTGCGGCGGCTGCGGACCGGGGTGATCGATCTTTTGTATCAGCACCGGGTCGATCCGGAGGTGCCGATTGAGGAGGTGGCCGGCGTGGTCCAGGACCTGATCCGCGCCGGCAAGGTGCGCTATTTCGGGCTCTCTGAGGCGGGGGTACAGACCATCCGCCGCGCCCATGCGGTGCAGCCGGTCACCGCGCTCCAGAGCGAGTACTCGCTCTGGTGGCGCAAGCCGGAGGATGAAATCCTGCCGGTGCTTGAGGAACTCGGAATTGGCTTGGTGCCTTTCAGCCCGCTCGGCCGTGGCTTTCTCACCGGCAAGATCGATGCCAGGACGGTCTTCGATCCCTCCGATTTCCGCACCCTGCTGCCCCGCTTTACCGAAGAAAACCGCAAGGCCAATCAGGCCGTGGTCGAGCTGCTGCAGGAAATCGCCGGCCGCAAAAAGGCGACCCCGGCGCAGATCGCCCTGGCCTGGCTGCTGGCGCAGAAACCCTGGATCGTGCCCATTCCGGGGACCACGCGCCTGAGCCGCCTGGAGGAAAACCTGGGCGCCGCAGCAATCGAACTTGCATCAGAGGATCTCCGCGAGATCGACAGCGCCGCCGCACGAATTCCGGTCCAGGGCGCGCGCTACCCGGAAGCGCTGGAGCGGGGGACCGGATTATAAAATCAAGGGGGGTGTGATGAAAAAACGTTGCGGCGGAGCAGCACCGATGTGACGGTGCCGGCAGGTGCTGGATGCTGCTGCTCATTTTTCTGATGCTGACCGCGCCCGCATGGAACGATGGATATTCTGGAGTTGCAGATGCGAAAAACAGGCTTTGCTCTTGTTCTGCTGGCCGCGGTATTCCTTTGCTCCCCTCTCTCCGCCCAGGAGTTGCCGCGCGTTTATGCGGCTGAGAACACCGGCGCGGCGTGCCCCCAGCCCTGGCTGCCGGCCTTCAACGAGCTTCCGGTCGTCCAGACCCTGCCCGATCCCTTTGCCTGGGCCGACGGCCGGGGCCGGCTGGCCCATGTATCGGACTGGCGCTGCCGCCGCATCGAGATCGGCGCCGCGCTGCAGCGCTATCAGCTCGGCGTCAAGCCGCTGCCGCCGGACAGCCTCGAAGCCCGTCTCGTCGGAGACACGCTCAAGGTGACGGTGACAACGGGCGGCCAAACGCTCGACCTGACGGCGATTATCACCCTGCCGCAGAGCGGCAGCGGACCGTTTCCGGCGGTGATCGGCGTTGGCTCCGGGAGCGGCAGCCTGCCCGCCGACCTCTTCACCAATCGATCCGTCGCCACCATCCGCTATAACTTTGACCAGGTCGCGCCCTGGACCCAGAGCGGACGCGGCCTGGGCGGCTTTTACCGGCTCTATCCGGACCCGCAAGTGGGCTATCTGACCGCCTGGGCCTGGGGCATCAGCCGGCTCATCGACGGACTCGAAAAGGTGCCGCAGGCCAACATCGATCTCCAGCACTTGGCGGTCACCGGCTGCTCCTTCGCCGGCAAAATCGCGCTGTATTCCGGTGCGCTCGATGAACGTATCGCCCTGACCATCGCCCAGGAGCCCGGCGGCGGCGGCGATGCCGCCTGGCGGGTGACCGAGACCCTCAGCGGCAGCCGCGAAACCCTGCGCAATGCCCAGAGCTATGGCTGGTATGCGGCCGATGCGAGTCTGTTCAACAACGCCGTCACCCGGCTGCCGATCGACCAGCATGAGATGATGGCGATGATCGCACCCCGCGCCCTGCTGGTCCTCGGCAATCCCGACTATGAATGGCTGGCTGACGAGTCCGGTTATGTCGCCTGCATGGCGGCTGCCGAGGTCTGGAAGGCGCTTGGTGTGCCCGATCGCTTTGGCTTCTCCAAAGCCGGCGGACACCTCCATTGTTCGCTCCCGGCGAGCCAGAGGCCCGAGGTGCAAGCCTTCATCGACAAGTTCCTGCTTGGTGTTGAGAGCGTCGATACCCATGTCGCGATCCATCCGGGCTATACCACCAACCTGGCCTCGTGGATCAAATGGAGCACGCCCGTCCTGGATAACGGCGCCTCCTGGTGGGGCAAAGCCTCTCTGATCGCTCCCGCGCATCAGTAAAAGGATCTGGGCACGGCG
>DAOQAG010000050.1:0-28494 GCA_035353815.1 bacterium | reverse complement strand
AGGGGGCGCCTGGGTTGCACATGTGCAGCGGCCGGCGCTGCCGGGGCCTGCGGTGAGATCCGGATCAGGTTTCACTGTAGCGGACGGAAAACTCGTCGTTTTCAGCGACCTCCACCTCGACGATCCCGGCCTTGGCCGGCAGGTTATTCTTCATCCACTCAAAAATATAGCGGGCGAGGTTTTCGGAGGTCGGATTCATGGTGTCGAAGGGCGCGACCTCATTGATCAGGCGATGGTCGAACACCTGCAAACACTCCTCGAGCAGCGTCTTGAAGACCATCAGGTCGAGGACCATGCCGAGTTTGTCGAGTTCAGCGCCGGCGATGGTGGCGCGAACCTGCCAGTTATGGCCGTGCAGGCGCTCACAAGCGCCGGGATAATAGTCGAGGCGATGGGCGGCGGAGAATTGCGCCCTGGCGACCAGCTTGTACATGCGGTTCCTCCAGTCAAGGGATGCGCCGGCCAGATTGGCCGGCGTGATTGCATCCTGTAACCATGGCGGGCGGGAAAATATTCGCCCGCGACCGCCTAATCCGGCATCTCCGCAGCATGCTGCTGCACTTTGCGCACCGCCGCGGCGATCTCCTGCATATCCTCTTCGCTGCCGAGGAGGATGCTCTGCGTGAACCAAATCCCCTCCTCGTAACAGGCCTTTTCACTTTCGGGGCAATAGTTTCCGGTATAATCGACCGGCAGATCGACCTTTTTGCCGCGCGGGCCGAAGCTCTTGTTCACAAAGACCGGCTGTTTGTAGAGCGGAATCGAATAGCCAGGACTGGTCGGGATGCCCTCCTTGCGCATGGCATTGATAAAGGCGCCCTTGGACTTGCCGGCGAAGGCGGATTTGTCGTAGCGGAAAATGTAAAGATGGCAGGAGTGACTGGTCACCTCCTTCTGCATCGCCAGGGGCGAGATTCCGGGAATATCGCTCAGCAGCTCGTTGAGGAGGTCGAGATTGGCGCGGCGGATCGCCTTGAGCTCCTCATAGCGGCCGAATTGGGCGAGGAGGACGGCGGACTGGAACTCGGTGATGCGATAGTTCCCTCCGAAATAAAAATGCTCGTACCAGAGCCCGTCCTCGCTGCGGCCGCAGTTATGGTGGGACCGGGCAAACTTGGCAACGACATCGTCGTTGGTGAGGATGATGCCGCCCTCGCCGCAGTTGACATTCTTCGAGGACTGGAAGGAGAAGCAGCCGGCGGCGCCGATCGCCCCGACCGGACGGCCGTTCCAGGCGGAGCCCCAGGCCTGGGCGGCATCCTCGATGACCACCAGATTATGCCGGGCCGCGATCGCCATGATGGCATCCATGTCCGCCGGACGCCCGGCGAAATGGACCGGCATGATGGCCTTCGTGCGCGGGGTGATGGCGGCCTCGATCAGTTTGGGATCCATATTGTAGGTATCGCGATCGATATCGACGAAAATGGGGATGGCCCCGGCTTCAACGGCAGCGCTGGCCGTGGCGATGAAGGTATAGGCGGGAACGATAACCTCGTCGCCCACGTCGATATCAGCCGCTGTCAGCGCGACGCGCAGGGCGGTGGTGCCGCTGTTCAGGGCGATCCCGTGTTTGGCGGCATGCGCCGCGGCGAACTGCTGCTCAAAGGTTTCGCTCTCCTTGCCGGCCAGACGCCCCCATTTGCCGCTCTTGATGACCCGGGTCAATCCTTCGATTTCCTCATCGCCCCAGACGGGCCAGACCGGGAACGCCGCCGTGCGCACGGGGGTCCCGCCGTTGATTGCCAATGCCATGACTTGCCTCCTGTGGTAGTGCTGAACAGAGTTGATCTTGCACGGCTGTGCCGGACTCAATCCAGGAGCCGCGGAAAATACCAGGCGAGCTGCTCCTGCAGCTGCCCGGCATCCTCAAAATGGATCGCATGCATTCCCATGGCCTGCGCCGCCGCGGTATTGGCGGCCAGGTCGTCGATGAAAAGGGCCTCCGGCGGCGCCACCTCCAGCCGTTGCAAGGCATACTGGAAGATGCCCGGATCGGGCTTGAGAGCGCGGGCACTGAAAGAGGTAACCGGCTGTTCAAAGATACTGAAAACGGGATAGCGTGCAACGATGTAGCCGTAATGCAGCGGGTCGGTATTGCTGATGATCGAAAGACGTGTCACCGGCCGCAGCCGCTGCGCCAGCCCGGCAACCGCTTCATTGAGGGAAAAGATATCCGTATAGATTTCATGGAATCGGCTCCACTCCAGATCGACCTGGAGATGGCGGATGAGGCGGCGATGGAATTCGCCACCATCGATCGCCCCGCTGTCGAGGAGCTGCGAGTCGGGCCGCAGCGCCTCGAGCCGGCCGGGCAGTTCCGCAGCGGCAATGCCGGTCTCCCGGGCCAGTGCCGCGACGAAGCGGTCGAAGCGCACCTCTACCAGAACCCCGCCCAGATCGAAAAAAGTGGCACGAATCCGTGTGTTCGGAGAGGCTCCCCTCATCGGGCCTCCGGGGCGATGCGCACCTTCATGCCGGCAGCAGCTCTTTGGCCAGGTCGACCGCGCTGGCGGCATCGGTGGCGAAGCCGTCGGCGCTGATCTCATCGGCATATTGCCGGGTCACCGGCGCGCCGCCGATCACCACCTTGACCTGATCGCGGACGCCGGCGGCCTGCATCGCCGCGATGGTGTCCTTCATATTGAGCATCGTCGTGGTCAGCAGCGCAGAAAGCCCGACGATCTGGGGCTGATGTTCCTTGACCGCGGCAATGAATTTGTCCGCTGCGACGTCGACGCCGAGATCGATCACCTCAAAGCCCGCCCCCTCCAGCATCATCGAGACCAGATTTTTACCGATATCGTGGAGATCGCCCTTGACCGTGCCGATCACGAACCGGCCGATCGGCTTGATCCCGGTCTCCACCAGTTTGGGGCGCAGGATCTTGATGCCGGCTTTCATGGCGCGCGCGGCAATGAGCATCTCGGGCACATAGAATTCGTTGTTGCGGAATTTGATCCCGACCACATCCATGGCGGCGATCAACCCCTTGTTCAGCACCTCTTCCGGCGCCACGCCTTCTGCCAGGGCGGCCTGGGTGTATTCCTCCACTTTTGCAGCGTTCCCCGCGATCACATTTTCAGCCAGCATTTCGAGAACCGACATGTCTACCTCCGGAAAGAATGAACCTGGCCTCTTCAGGACCAGTACTCCCTTTTGAATCGCTCAAAATCGGTGATGATGACACGATGTCCATCCCGTTCGATCAGCTTCTTGCTTTCAAAGACGGCCATCACCCTTGAAATGGTCTCGCGGGCGGTTCCGGCCATGTTGGCCAGATCCTGCTGCACCGGCAGCTTGGCGATGATCATGCTGGGGCCGCGCATATAGCCGGTCTGCTCGGCGACATGGATGAGGGTCGATCCGACCCGTCCCACCGCATCCTGCAGGGTGAGATTCTCGATCATCATGTCGGCCTTGCGGATGCGGTCCGCCAGGACGCGCAGCATCTCGAGCCCGATCGAGGGGAAGCGTTCGAGCAGAAGGTGGAAATCGTTGCGCCGCAGGGTGAGCAGTTCGGATTCTTCCATAGCGATGACTGAGGCCGAGCGTCCCTTGCCGTCGAGAATGGCCAGTTCGCCGAAGAAATCGCCCGCCTTGAGCATGGTGATAATCACTTCGCGCCCCTCATCGCTCTGCCGCGTGATCTTGACCGTGCCGCGCAGGATAATGAAGAGGGTTTGCCCGACCTCCTCCTCGACCAGGATAACCTGCTCTTTGTGGCAATCCTTGTGGAGGCAGCGGTCCGCCACCTGTTCGACATCTGCATCGCTCATTTTGGCGAACAGCGGCACACGTTTGAGCAGCCGGATGACTCGTTCCTCTGCCATAGCGTACTCCTCTTGTCTTGTCAGATACGGCACCGTCTTCTGGACGGCGCCAGGGGGTGCGGCAGACCGGGTTAGCCGCGGCGGTTGATCAGACCGAAGCCCCGGGGTGCAATAGACCGGATTGGCTGCGGCGGTTGCTCAGGCCGAAACCCAGAGGTGCGGCAGACCGGATTGGCTGCGGCGGTTGATCAGGCTGGTGCCTGCGGCGGGTGTGCGCTCGAGCCGCCGTGCCGCGCCGCCGCCCGGGCGTAAAGCGCAGCGAGCCCGCGCAGCATGGCCGCGCGGGTGAATTTCTCCTCAACGGTCGCCAGCGCCCGGGCGCCAAGGGCAGCGCGCAAGGTGGGATCGGCAACCAGGCGCTCGACCTGCCGCGTTAAATCCGGCGCATTCTGCGGTTCGAAGAGCAGGCCGTTCTCCTCCTCCACAACGATATCCAGCACGCCATCGCAGCGGGTTGAAATCACCGGACGGGCCACCGCCATGGCCTCGATAAGCACCAGACCGAAGGCTTCGGCGCGCGAGGGAAAGGCGAAAATGTCCATAGCGGCCAGTACGGCCGGCACGTCGCTGCGGAAGCCGGGCATCAGAACCGCCGTTTCCAGGCCGAGGCTGCGGCGGCGCGCGAGTATTTCATCGGCGCGCGCCTCCTCGCCGCGGGTGGGTTCGCCGACGATGACAAAACGCACCTCGGGATGGCGGTCATGCACCGCCGCCGCCATCTCGAGAAATTCCAGGTGGCCTTTGCCGGGCTGCAACCGGCCGATCGTCCCGATCAGCAGCTCCTCCTCCCGCAGGCCCCATTCGCGGCGCACCCGCGCGCGCGCCGACGCATCGAAACGGAAAGTGCCGGTGTCGATGCCGTGATGCAGAATGCTGACGCGGTCGGGCGGGACCGGATGGGTCGCGAGGAGATTCTCCTCGATGACCCGGGAGATGGCAATGACCTCATCGACACGGCCATAGATCCAGCGGTGCAGGGGATCGCGTTTGGGACGCGCCGTGCCGATGTGCTTGATGAACACCAGCGGCCAGCCCCCGGCGCAACGGACGGCTGGAGTAATGATCCAGAGATCCCGCGCATAGTGCGCATGCACCAGATCGACCCCCCGCTGCCGCAGCTGCCGGCGCAGCCGCAGAACCGCCACAAGATCCAGGTAGCCAGCCGGCGCAAAAGGCAGCGTCGGCACCCCCCGGCGCCGGGCCTCGGTCTCGAGCGGCGAACCCGGGGCACACCAGATCTCCACCGTATGCCCCTCCTCCGCCAGCCAGCTGGAAAGGACCGCAACATGCATCTCCAGCCCGCCCCAGGCCCGGGAAGAACAGATTTGCGCAATATGCAGGGGCTGATCCGGCATCGCCTGATTCCGTCAACCGCGGAAGAGCTGGTGACGCTCGATATAACGCTCCACCGCCGCGGGCACGAGATAGCGGATCGAGCGGCCTTCCCGGACGCGCCGGCGGATATCGGTCGAGGAGAGATGCATCAGCGGGGTGTCCACCCGGAGCACATCCGCGAAACAGGCCGGAATGCGGCCGCAGTAATCGCTCTCCGGCCGGTCGGCCACCACGACGCGGCAGAGACGGCTGATCTCCTCCGGCTCGCGCCAGCGCGACAGGTCGGCGAGATTGTCGCCGCCGATCACCAGCAGCAGATCAGCGCGTTCGAGCCGATAACGCTCCCGGAGAAGGCGGAGCGTCTCCACGGTAAAGGACTTGCCGCCGCGCTGCAGTTCGAGATCGCTGACCCGGAAACGGCGATTTCCGGCGATCGCCAGCCGCACCATCGCCAGACGATGGGCTGCCTCGATCATCTGATCGTCCGGCTTGAGCGCCGGCACCGAGCAGGGCATGAAGAGCACCTGCTCCACCTCCAGGGAATCCGCCACCCGCTCGGCGATGATCAGATGAGCATAATGGACCGGATTGAATGAGCCGCCGAAAAGCGCCAGTTTCAATGGCTTGCGCCCCACCTCAAGGCTTCCCCGTAGCGTTCGCCGCATTCTTGCCCGCGGCCTGCAGGGCGGCCAGCCGCTGCTTCGCCTTGTTCACCAGGGCGTGATCCGGGTATTTGTCGATGACACGCTGGTAGGCATCCAGCGCCTCAGCGGTTTTGCCGATATGACGGTAGCACTCGCCGATATAGTATTGCGCCATGGGGCTGAATTTCGAATCGTAATGCTGGTCGAGGATGATATTGTAATAGACGATGGCTGCTTCGTAGTAAGCGAGGCGGTAATATTGCTCCGCGGCGGCATAGACCTTTTGCGCCAGCTTGTTGCGGCACTCGTCGAGCTTGGCCTGCACCTGCTTGACCAGATCGCTGCGATGGTATTCCTCGAGGAATTCCTGAAATTCGCGGATGGCCTTGTTGGTATACTCCTGATCGAGAGAATACTTGGGGGAAAGTTTGAAATAGCTCATGCCCAGCTTGAATTTGGCGTCATCCACCCATTCCGAGTTGGGATAGACCTTGAGCAGGCGTTCATACTCGCTGCCGGCCAGGATGTATTCCTTCATACCGTAATGGCATTCGCCGAGATAAAACTGCGCCTTGTCAGCGAGATTGCTGTTGCTGTAGCTGAGTGTGATGATGCGGAACTGGTTTTTGGCCTCGTAATAATCCCTTTTCTGATACAGCTGCATGGCGGCGGCCATGCGCTCCTCCAGGGTCATATTGGCGCTGAGCTTGGCATTGCTGCAGCCGATGCTGCTGGACAAAACGAGTGCAGCAAGGGCGGCGATAACCGTTTTGGCGGCGTAGTTCATAGGTTTCCTGTTCAGTTACTGCGGAAAGAATAAAAGAGATAAATGATCCCCCCGGTGATGGCGGTGAGGACCAGGGGTTCGAGCAGCCGTTTCAGGCGCGAAGGTGGTGTGCGCGCACCTGCGGTAAACGGATATTTCTGGTCCTCGAGGGCCGCCAGCTGCCGGGTGGCGACCGTATCGCTGCGGATCTGCTCCAGTTCGCGTGAGAAGATCAGCTCCCCCGCCGCATTCTGGTATTTGACATAGAGCCGTGCGGTCGCCCGGCGAATCGTACGATTCCCGCCGGCGGCCGGCTGCGCATAAGCGATGCTGAGCTCCAGTGGGGCATAAAAGAGCAGCGGCCATTCCAGTGCAGCGGCATCGACGCGGCGCAGGCGCAGGGCGCGTTTGCTGCCGAGCTCGTTATAAAGGGCTTGCTCGAAAAGCCATTCCCATGCGGCGGATTCTTTGGGGGCGGCGTAATTCAACCGGGCGGAATCCGCAAGGGTGATCGGACGCGCGGCCTCGTCGGCGACAGCGTGAAGGGTGCTGCTCAGCAGCTCCAGATTGGCGGGCGGCGTCTGGGCGGCGAGCCATCCGGCCCAGAGCAGCAAGTAAAGTGCCGGCACACCATGTATAACCATCTTGTTCGTAAGGAGTTCCCTGTAAAAATCGCGGCGGTGCGCAGCGGTATCCTCGCCCCAGCGCGCCGGCCCTGGTGGCGCACGTCAAAGCCCATGATAAAAATCGCGCCGGTGCGCAGAGGCATCATCGCCCCGAGAGGCGGGCCTCTGCTGATACGTTACGCACAACGCGGGAAAGAATCAAGTTATTTTGCAGCGCGCCGGCGCGCGGCCTCCGCAACCACGATGCCCGCAACGGCGACGAACCCGCAAAGCCAGGCGAACCAGTCCCCGCGGCGGGTATAGAGGGTGGTGCGCCGGTAAACATTCAGGGTGCTGCAGAGACTCGCTTGCTGAAAAAGAGCGCTGCGCTGCGTGACGCGCCCGAAGGCATCGACGTAGCAGGAGATGCCGGTATTGGCGCAGCGGGCGATGGGCATCCGGTTCTCTATCGCCCGGAAGACTGCGAACTGGGCATGCTGGAAGGGCGCGGAGGTCTTGCCGAACCAGGCATCGTTGGTGATGATGCACAGGAATTGGGCTCCACCGGCGGCGAAGCGGCGGACGAGATCGGGGAAAGCCGATTCATAGCAGATCGGCGTCGAGAATCGCAGCGGCCGTCCGGCATGGCGGCATTCGAAGACCGTATACTCCTGGCCTCGCGCATAGTCGCCGACGCCGAGGGCCAGGTCGCTGAGCCAGTTTTTAAGATAATTAAAGGGAAAATAGTCGCGATAGGGGATGCGCTCGGAGCCCGGGACCAGGCGCATCTTGCGATAGGCCTGGAGAAAGCTCTTCCCGGGTTCGGCGAGGAAAGCCGCATTGTAGTACTCGTACTCTTTTTCGCTGGCAAAATGATAGTCCAGCGAACCTGTCAGCAGCGGAATGCCCAGCGAGTCGGCCAGGTGCTCGAAGCGCCGCAGAAAAGGGGTTTCGCTGCGCAAGTAAAAGGGCAGAGCGGTTTCAGGCCAGACGATCAGGTCCGGATGACCGGCGGCGGCCTGGCGGCTCATGGTCTCATAAATGGCGAGATTTTTTTCATCGCTGTCCGCCGCCCATTTTTCAAAGGGATCGACATTCCCCTGCAGCACCGCCACGACGACCGGCTTGCCGGCCCCCCTCGCCTCCTGCAGCAGCATGTGCCCGCCGTGCAGGGCCGGGAGGAGCAGCAGCACGGCCAGGGCCGCGGCCAGGATCCGCCGGCGCCGGCGCTGCGCCCGGTCGGCGTAGAGCTGCCAGATCAGCACATTCATCACCATCACCCAAAAGCTCACGCCCCAGACCCCGGTATACTCGGCGTACTGAATAAGCGGGGTATAATAGGACTGGGTATAGCCGAGGTAATTCCAGGGGAAGGCCAGCTCGGAACGCGATTGCAGGTACTCGATCGCGAGCCAGACAAAGGGCAGCAGGATCCAGGCCTTTGCGCCGAAGCGGCGCAGCAGGCCGGTATGCAGCAGGCCGTAGAGGGTGAGATAGAGCGGAATGATCAGGATGGCGCCGATAAAGCCTGCCTGGGTGACATGGCCGATCCAGTAGAGGGTGGCGATGCAGATGAAGAGCCCGGTGAGATAACTCCAGCGCATCGCCTCCCTCGCCCTTTTATCTTCGAGGAGCATGAAGTAGGGCAGGAGCGCGAACCAGCCGATACATCCGGTGCGGAAAGGCGGAAAGGCGAAGGCCATCAGGATCGCGGTGAGAAGGCTGAGGATGAGATTGCGTTTCATAAAGCGATCAACTCTCCGGGGGGTGTCGGCGGCAAAAAGCGAGGCGGTCGAGAAAAGCCTGCACCAGGAATGCCGCCGCGATCTGGTCCACCCTGTCGCGCTCCTTGCTTGGATGCCGGCCGCGCTCGATCAG
Organism: bacterium; assembly: GCA_035353815.1. GTDB lineage: Bacteria > Zhuqueibacterota > Zhuqueibacteria > Residuimicrobiales > Residuimicrobiaceae > JAKPUX01. Next base: position 19,433 of record DAOQAG010000050.1, on the reverse strand, counting down.
GCTTTTATGGGCGCTGGTCGTGGTCCAGCGTTCATCCAGGGTAAAAACGGGCACCGTAGCAGCGGCGGCCAGACTCCTGGCATAAGCCAAGGCCGCCTCGGCTTTTTCGCCAGGGCGGCCGTCCATGTGCAGGGGCAGGCCGACTATCAGAGCTACGGCGGCCTGCTCCTGAACCAGGGTGATTATTTCGTCAATGGGGAGACTCGGCCCGCGGCGGAACAGGGTGACCAGCGGCGAGGCGATGGTCTGCAAGGGATCGCTGACGGCGACGCCGATACGTTTTTCGCCATAATCGATCCCGAGGAGGCGTCCCAGCGGCAGGTGCTGGAGGGGTATCGCATCAAGTTCTGCCATGCCGGAAGGCCGTCCCACGCGGGCGGGCGGTTACATGTTTTCCCGCGGCAGGGGTTGCTTGAGCACCTCTTTCAGCAGCTTGCCGGCCTTGAAATGGGTTTTGCGGCGCGCCGGAACGTAAATGATCTCTCCGGTCTTGGGATTGCGGGCTTTGGGTTTGGGTTTGGTCTTTTTCACTTCAAAGACGCCGAAATCGCGAATTTCGATACGCACTTCGGGATTGGCCTCTGACATGAATTCGCGCAATGCCTGAAATACGCCATCGACCACTTTTTCCGTCAGATATATCTTTTCGCCCACGATTTTTGCGGTTCTTTTGGCGACATCCTTTTTCGTTATCGTGGATTTCAAAGCGTCATCAGACATGGCCAGCTCCTAAAATTGGGTTCGACTATAGTTAAGCGGATTCCGTCAATTGGATAACATCATAATTAATAAACATAAATAACCATTTTTTTTATAAAAGACAACAAAAAAATGCACGCAAGACCGATTTTTTGAAAAAAATCGCGTTATTTCATTCACTTAGGCTCGGACCAGCGGCTCACCGAGAGAACACCGGCGACTTTTTTGATTTTTGTCATGATCCGGTTAAGATGTTCCAAATCATAGACTTCAACGCTGATCATGCAATTGACCAGGGAAGCGTCCGAACTCATATTGGCACTGGTGATAATGCCGTCGGTGTTCGAGACCGCATCGGAAAGCTCAGCCAAAAACTTGCTGCGCCGCTCGCACAGGATGTACAAACCGGCAAGAAACCGGTTGCCCTTGTCGACATCCCAGGCCACATCGATGATGCGCTCGGTCTCCTGCATCAGGCGCAGCAGGTTGTTGCACGAATTGGTGTGCACCACGATGCCGCGGCCGCGGGTGACGATGCCGGTGATCGGATCCCCCGGCACGGGATTGCAGCATTTGCCGAAGCTGAGCATGATATTGTCCATCCCGGCGACGCTCACCCCCTTGCTCGATTTGCGCGCCCGCTCGATGAACTTTTTGAAAAGGGAGCCCTCCTCCGCGACCGGCTTGTCCTCCGGCAGGATCTTGTGCAGCACCGCCTCCAGTTTCAGCTCGCCGCGCCCCAGGCTGGCCAGCAGCTGCCGCGGCTCCTTGAGATTGAATTTGGCCGCCAGATCGGCGAGGTTGATCTCCTTGAACTTTAGGGAAAACTTGCCGAGCGATCGCGTCAGGATCTCCTCGCCCAGCGCCACACTGCTCTCGAACTGGGTATCGCGCAGCCATTTCTTGATGCGCCCCTTGGCTTTGCTGCTTGTGGCAAAACTCAGCCACCCCTCATTCGGGCGCTGGTTGGCGGAGGTGATGATCTCGACGGTGTCGCCGCTGCGGAGTTGGTGGCTCAGGGGGACGATGCGGCCGTTGACCTTGGCCGCCAGACAGTGCAGGCCGATGTCGGTGTGCACGGCAAAGGCGAAATCCACCGGCGTGGAGTGGGCCGGCAAGCGGTAGAGATCCCCACGCGGCGTAAAGACAAACACCTCATCCTGAAAGAGGTTGATTTTCAAATGCTCCATGAAGGAGCTCGATTCCACCTCTTCGTCATCCGCCGCCTCGAGGACCTGGCGCATCCAGCCCATGTGCTTGTCCAGCTCGTCCTCCTGGAGTCGTCCCTCCTTGTAGCGCCAGTGCGCGGCGATCCCGTCCTCAGCGGTGCGGTGCATCTCCTCGGTGCGGATCTGGATCTCCACCTTTTTGCCGTCCGGACCGATCACGGTGGTGTGCAGGGACTGGTAGCCGTTGGCCTTCGGCACGGAGATGTAATCCTTGAACCGCTCATGGATGGGCGTATAGAGGGAGTGGACGATGCCAAGGGTATGATAGCACTCCTCCACTTTCTCCACAATGATGCGGATGGCGTGGAGATCATAGATCTCCTCGAAGAGGATGCCGCGTTTGACGATCTTGTTATAAATGCTGTAAAAATGCTTGGGACGCCCCTCGAAGCGGGCATGGATCCTGGCTTCGACCAAGGCCTCGCGCACCGGGCGGGTGACATGCCGGATCAGATTTTCGCGCTCCAGGCGGCTGGTGTTGACGCGCTTGACCAGATCGGCGTAGATTTCCGGCTCAAGGAACTTGAGCGACAGGTCCTCCAGCTCCCACTTGATCTTGTCCAGCCCGAGCCGGTGCGCCAGCGGGGCGTATACCTCGCGGGTCTCCAGGGCAATGCGGCGCCGCTTTTTCTCGGGCAGATATTCGAGGGTGCGCATGTTGTGCAGCCGGTCGGCGAACTTGATGATGATCACCCGGATATCCTTGACCATCGAGAGCAGCATCTTGCGGAAATTCTCCGCCTGGCGCTCCTCGAACTCGAGCAGTTTGATATCGGAGATCTTGGTAACCCCGTCGACCAGGCTGGCGATGTTGGGCCCAAATTCGCTCTCCACCCGGCCGATCGTATACTCGGTATCCTCCGCCACATCATGGAGAATGGCCGCCGCGATGGTCTCAAAATCCATCTTCAGGCCGACAAGGATCTTGGCGACTTCAAGAGGGTGCTCGAAATAGATGTGCCCCGACTTGCGCAGCTGGTTGCGATGCGCTTCATAGCTGAATTCAAAGGCCTTGCGCAGCAGCGCCGCATCCATCGACTGATTGTACCGCCGGATGCGCCGGATCAGCCCCTCAGTCACCTTTTGATAGGATTCTTCCATGCTCGTCCGCTTCCTGCCGCATCAATAAGGCGCCGGAGAAATGACAGGAACGTTCAGGCGCGGCGCGTTCTTGCTCTGAAAGAGGAGATATTCCTTGTAGAAATAGAGATTAACGCTGTCGGTCGGGCCGTTGCGCTGCTTGGCGATGATCAGCTCGGCGTCATTCTCCTGTCCGGGCTCGACCGGGCCGTAAACCGACGGCCGGTAGATGAACATGACCACATCGGCGTCCTGCTCGATGGCGCCCGATTCGCGCAGGTCCGAAAGCATCGGCTTGCGCTCGCCGCCGCGCGATTCGACCGCGCGCGACAGCTGGGAAAGGGCCAGCACCGGAACATCCAGCTCCTTGGCCAGGGCCTTCAGGGATTGCGAGATCTGGGCGATCTCGATCTGCCGGCTTTCGACCCGGCCGACACCATGGACGAGCTGGAGATAGTCGACGACGATCAAACCGGCATTGTATTCTACCTTGAGGCGCCGCGCCTTGGAACGGATCTCCATGATCGACATCGCCGGTGAATCATCGATATAAATGGGGGCCTTTTCCAGGGTGCCCACCGCAGCCGAGAGCCGGCTCATCTGGTCCCCCGGCAGCCGGCCGATACGCACGAGGTGCGCATCCACCTGGGCTTCCGAACACAACAGACGCATAGCGATTTGCGGAGCGGCCATTTCCAGGCTGAAAACGCCGACCGGCACACCATGACTGGCAGCTTTGCGGGCCATGTTCAACGCCAGCGCCGTCTTGCCCATGGAGGGCCGCGCCGCGAGAATGATGAGATCGGAATTCTGCAGACCGGAGAGGAGCTTGTCGAGATCGTCAAATCCTGTCGGCACACCGGTAATGCCATCGGCCCGGGCGCTATAGTTGTCGATGAGATTCACGGTCTTGAAGAGGATCGGGCGGATATGCTCGAAGGAGCGCTTCTTGCCGCGCTCGGAGAGGGTAAAGATCTTTTTCTCGGCCTGATCGATCACATCATAGGCATCCTCGCCGCCCTCGTAGCAGTCCTGCTGGATCTCGCCGGATACATCGATCAGCTTGCGCAGCAGGGCCCGGTTCAGAACGATGCGGCAGTACTGCTCGATATTGGCCGCCGAGGGGATGCGCTCGACCAGTTCGGTGAGATAGTAGAGCCCGCCGATCCGCTCGAGATCCTGGGACTTTTCGAGTTCGGCGGAGACGGTGAGCACATCGATGGGCTCGCTGCGGCTGAAAAGGTTGCGGGCGGCGAGAAAGATGCGGCGGTGAGCGTCCTTGTAAAAGCAGGTGTCGTCGATAAGTTCGAAGAGGGTATTGGCGGCATGGGCCTCGATCATGATCGACCCCAGCGCGGCCATCTCGGCTTCGATCGACTGCGGCGGAAGTTTTATCGGCGTTTCGTTTTGCTCAGGCATGATCGGCTCGCTCAGCGTGGAAGGGTTTTCGCCAGGAACTCATCATAAAGGCGGCGCAGCATCTGGACGTCTTGCCAGGTTTCGGTCTTGAATTTGGGATACCGCAGCAGGGCAGCCGGATGATAGGTGACGATCACCTGCGCCCCGTTGCGCTCGTGCACCCGGCCGCGCAGCTGCGAGAGGGGTGCGGTGCTCTGCAACAGGGTCTGGGCGGCAAAGCGCCCCAGACAGAGGATAAAGGCCGGCCGGATCAGCTCGAGCTGTTTCTCGAGATAGGGCAGGCAATTTTGCACCTCATCCGGCAACGGATCGCGGTTATTGGTCGGGCGGCACTTGAGCAGGTTGCAGATATAGACCTCGCTGCGCTCGAGCTGGATGGCCGCGAGTATTTTGGTGAGCAGCTGCCCGGCCTCGCCGACAAAGGGCTCGCCTTGCTGATCCTCGTTATACCCGGGTGCCTCGCCGACCAGGACAATGTCGGCGTCGGGATGGCCCTTGCCGAAGACCAGGTGCTGGCGCTGCCTGCCGATGGCACAGTTCAGGCAGCCGCTGATGCGCTCCTGCAGTTCGCTCAGGGTGGCGACCTGAAGATCAATCGGCGCCGCCGGTGCAGCCGCGGTCGCGGTTTCCGCCCTGCTCTCGTGGAGCGTGGCGGCGAGGCTGGCGGCGGTGCTGCCGCCGCCGGGCGAGTCCCCTTCGCCCCCGGCTCTTTCGCCAACGCTGCCGGCCAGGCTGGAGGCTTCCACTGCGGCGCCTGTGGATGGCCAACCCTGGCCGCCCTCCGCTATTTCGCGAACGCTGCCGGCAAGTCTGGATGCCGCGGCGGGCAAGGGCGCCGGCGCGGCCGCGCGCGCGGAGTCGAGCAAAGCCCGCTCCAGGGCCAGTTCATCTCCGTAGAGTTCAATTTGCTGTTCGATGAAGCGTTGCAGCTCGGATCCGGTCGCCATGATCACGCCGTCTTTTGGGTTTCGCAGGTCAGAATAGCCGTCAGCAGCCGATCGGCTACTTCGCGCTTGGAGAGCAGCGGCCAGACCTCGGGTTCGCGGCCGCGGCAGAGCAGGGTGACCTTGTTGGTCTCGACGGCAAAGCCGGCGCCGGGCTCGAGGGGATTGTTGATCACGATCATGTCGAGGTTTTTCTCCTCGAGCTTGCGCTGCGAAGCGGGGATCTCATCCGCGGTCTCGACGGAAAAACCGACATGGATCCGCCGGCCCTTGGCGCGGCCGGCGCTGCGGAGGATATCCTCGGTGCGCACCAGGGGCAGGGCCATCTCCCCCTCCCCCTTCTTGATCTTGGCCGGCGACAGCGCGCGCGGGCGGTAATCGCTCACCGCTGCGGCCATGAGCAGGAGGTCGCATTCGGGCAGGTGCTGCTGCACGGCTGCCGCCATTTCCGCCGCCGTGGTGACGCGGACCAGGTGTACGCCGGTAAAGGGGCGTTCGCTGCCCGGGCCGCTGATCAGGGTGACCTCGGCGCCGCGCAGCGCAGCCGCCTCCGCCAGGGCATAGCCCATTTTTCCAGTGGAACGGTTGCCGAGGTAACGCACCGGATCGAGGGGCTCGTGTGTGGGGCCGGCGGTGACCAGCACCCTGCGGCCCTGATAGTCCCGCCGGGTCTCCAGGGCGCCGCGGATATGGTCGACGATCTCGTCCAGCTCCGCCAGACGGCCCCAGCCGACCTCACCGCACGCGAGTTCGCCGCGGCCGGGCGCGATGATGCGCAGGCCGTGCGCCCGCAGGCGCTCTTCATTGGCGCGATAGAGGGGATTGGCGTACATCTCTTTATTCATCGCCGGGCAGAGCAGGATCGGCGCCGTGGTGGCAAGGAGGGTGGTGGTCAGGGCATTGTCCGCAAGGCCGTGGGCGAGTTTGGCGATCGTATTGGCGGTCGCCGGGCAGACGACGTAGAGGTCAGCCCAGCGCGCCCAGTCGATATGCACCGTGCCGTCCCCCGCGCCGCCGGCAAAAAGACGGGTGAGCACGGGCTGGCCGGTCAGGGTCTCGAAGGTCAGCGGTGTGACGAATTCGGCCGCTGCCGGGGTCATGATCACCCGGACCGCGGCGCCGAGTCTGGCAAGCTGGCGCACCAGTTCCGCTGCCTTGTAGGCCGCGATTCCGCCCGTCACGCCAACCACAATCTTCTTGTTCGTCAGCATGCGGCTTGGGTTCCTTTGCTGCTCCCGGATCAGCCGGGATATTGCTTGCTCAGCTTCCCTTCGAGCATCTCCTGGAGGGCGACACTGGTGGGTTTGGGGAGTTTCAGATACTGGCGGTCCACGACATCCTGGCTCACGCCTTCATCATCATAGTTGTCGCTGTTGCTGATCGACGCGGCCTCGGCGTCCAGGACCTTCTTCTGCAGTTCATTGATCTGGCGGGCACGGCGGGCCACCATGATGATGGCTTCGTAGACATTCTCAGCATAGTTGTCAAGGTTATCGATGGGCAGGGTCTTGATCATGAAAGAAACCTCCAAAATATACGGATCACAACAACAGAAAATTATCTGGGCAGAGATTCACACTCTTGCAGCCGGGTGGCGATGAGCGCTTTGACCTCGGTCACGGTCTGGTCGAGAGTGCGGTTGATCACGGTATGCTCGAACTCCTTTCCCATCTCCATCTCCATCGGCACCCGAGAAAGCCGGGTCCGGACCTCCGGAGTGGCTTCGGTGCCGCGGCCGACCAGCCGTTGTTCGAGGGTGGCCAGGTCCGGCGGCGCGAGAAAGATCATCAGAGTCTGCCTGGGGAAGCGCGCCTTGATCGAGAAAGCCCCCTTGACGTCGACATCGAAAAAGACGATGCACCCTTCTTTCAGCCATTTTTGCAGGGGCCGGACCGGCGTGCCATAGAGGTGGCCATGCACCTTTTCATACTCCACCAGACCATCCTCGGAGACCATCAGCTTGAACTGGACGGGGGTCACGAACCAGTAATCGACGCCGTGGCTTTCATTGGGACGCATCGCCCGGGTAGTGGCGGAGATCGAGTAGCGATAGCGCGGATCGCCCTCGCCGAGGATGCGGTGGATCACGGTCGATTTGCCGCCGCCGGAGGGCGAGGAGATGACGACCAGCAAGCCCTTGTGCGCCATGCCGCCGGACTCCCCCCTACTCGATATTCTGGATCTGTTCGCGCAGCTTTTCCACCTCGTCCTTGATCTCGACCACCAGGTGCGAAATGTCGATAGAGGCGGCCTTGCTGCCGATGGTGTTGACCTCGCGGTGCATTTCCTGCAGCAGGAAATTCAGCTTGCGGCCGGGGGCCGCCTCGGTCTCGAGAATATTCAAAAAGGCCTTGTTATGGCTATGAAAACGGACGCACTCCTCGGTGATGTCGAGGCGGTCGGCGATCAGCGCCAGTTCGCTTTCGAGGCGCCCTTCATCCGGACGGCTCTCCTTGACGAGCTGGGCGATGCGCTGACGCAGTTTTTCCATCTCGGCGGCCGGCCGCTGCGCCCCTAGCTCGCTGACCCGGGTAATTTTGTCGTCGAGGGTGGCGATGCGCTGCACAAAATCCTTGAGCAGCTGCTCCCCCTCCTGCCTCCGCATCTGCTGGATGCCCTCAAGGACCTTGACCAGCGCTCCGCGCGTGCATTCCCAGTAGCGCTCGGCTTCGTGCGTGCGGTCATCGACGACGATGATGTCCGGCAGCGACAAAAGCTGGTTGAGCTGAACCTCGCCGCTGAGGCCGAGTTCCTGCTGCAGCTCGCGCACCAGGCGGTAATAGGAGGCGGCCAAAGGCTTGTTGAGGGCGAGCTGCTGGACGTTGCTGTTCTCGCTGGCGACGGTGATCGCTATGTTGATGCGGCCGCGCGAAAGGCTCTTGCCGACCAGTTCCTTGATCTGGCTCTCATAGTCGGCCAGAATGCGCGGGATGCGCAGGGAAAAATCGAGAAAACGGTTATTAACGGAACGGATCTCTGCCAGTACCTCGATATCACCCAGCCGGTGCGTCGCACGCCCGAATCCGGTCATGCTTGAGATCATGTGCTTGTCCTGAAATAGTGACCCAACCGGAAAACAGAGCGTTTATTTTAATGATTTTTTTCGATATAGTCAAATCTTTTTTTACGACCGTACCGCCGGCCGTTCAGCGATGCGCTTTGTGGGTGGCATCCAGAGCTGGATGGCGGCCTGTACCACGCGCCGCACCGCGATCTGCTCCGCCTGTTGCGCCCCGGGCTGGGCTGCGGCCTGTACCACGCGCCGCACCCGGGCAGCGGCCCCGGCCGGGATTATTTGCGCGCCTTGCGCTCTTCGATGCGCACTCGCAAGGAAATGCGGTGCGAGTTGTCGAGCTGATCGTGCTTGAGGAAGGCGTAATCCACATCCAGCCGCGGCAGACGCACACCGGCGCCGGCGCTGAAATAGCCGGTATCGCTGCCGGCGCGCAGGGAGAGGACGTTGCGGAACACCCATTCGGCGCCGAGATGAAAATCGGCGCTTATCGCACCGTAGTGGCTCTGCGCGGCGATGGCGCGGCCCTCCATGCGCAGATCGGTATCCGCGGCAAGGAGCAGACGGCTGCGCAGCGGCCGGAGGATGAAGGGATAGGCGACTCCGAGTTTGAGGGTGGGCGAGACCAGCTCGCGCTCCCCGGTGTCCCAGGCGAGCAAGGTCGTGGTGAAATCCTGGAGATTGGCGCCGACGCGCAGGGCGCGCCAGGGCAGCCAGATCAGGCCGATATCAAAACCGGCGCCCCAGGCGCTGTTGTCGCCGGTGGCCTTGTGCACCACCTTGGCGCTGGCGCCCCAGGCGAAACGCCCCATCTGCATGCGGGCGTAGCTCAGGTAAAGGGCATATTCGCCGTCGCTGACACTGCGCACCGCGTAGGGACGATTGTTGAGGGTCTCTCCGCCCTCATTGATATAGACCGCGTCGAGGGGAAGGTCCGGCCGCGGCAGGGCGGTGATGGGGATATCATCGACCGCCAGACGGAGCAGGCTGATGCCCAGGGTTTCACGGCGGCTGACGGGAAGAGCGCCGCCGAGATAATCATAATTGACGACCCCGCCGAAGCGGCGGGCATGCATGAAACCGAGTTCGGGAAAGCGGATGGTCGAGAGGCCGGCCGGATTCCAGTAGCCAAAGGTGACATCGCCGGTGACGGCGACATAGGCCCCGCCCATGCCCAGGGCGCGTCCGCCCACGCCGCCGGCCATGAACTCGCCGGCATATTTGCGGATTTCAGCCGTATGGCCCGGTGCGGCCAGGAGCAACAGCGCCCCGGCCAAAAAGAAAGTGCTTCGTTTGACCACAGAGGTACCTCGGGTTGCCAATGGATATCAGGTGCTGAAGGGACAGAGATGACTATAATTTAAATAAAAATAACCGATTTGCAAGAAAATAATCGCGCGGCTGCGCGCCGCGTCACGTTTTTCGCCGCAGGCCGGCGCCGCCCGCTAGCGGTCGGAGGCCAGCTGCCGCAGCTCTTCGAGCTTGTTCAGGGCTTCGAGGGGGGTGAGCTGGTTGGGATCGAGCCGCTGCAGCTCCTCACGCAGGCTTTTCTCCATCTCGGCAAAAAGGCTCAGCTGCTGCGGTGCGGCCGGGGCGCCCGCCGGTGCATGCTGCGCCAGTTTGGGCTCCTTGTCGGCATCCAGAGAGACCGATTCCAGATTGGCCAGGATCTCCCGGGCGCGCACGATGACCGGCCGCGGCAGTCCCGCCAGCTGCGCCACATGGATGCCATAACTGTGATCGCAGCCGCCCGGAACGATCTTGCGCAGAAAGACGATGCGGTCGCCCCACTCCTTGACCGCGACATTATAATTTTTTACACGCGGCAGCACCAGCTCCAGTTCCGTCAATTCATGATAATGGGTGGCGAAGATGGTCTTTGCCGCAATGCGCGGCGTTTCGTGGATGTACTCGGCCACCGACCAGGCGATCGAGAGGCCGTCGAAGGTGCTCGTGCCACGCCCGATCTCGTCGAGAAGGATCAGGCTGCGCGGCGTGGCATTATTGAGGATGTTGGCCGTCTCGTTCATTTCGGTCAGGAAGGTGCTCTCACCGGCGACCAGGTTGTCCGACGCCCCGACGCGGGTGAAAACGCGGTCAACCACGCCGATCTCGGCGCTCGCCGCCGGCACAAAGGAGCCCATCTGCGCCATGATGACGATCAGCCCGACCTGGCGCAAATAGGTCGATTTCCCGGCCATATTCGGGCCGGTGATGATCAGGATTTGCTCGGTCCTGGCGTCCAGGCGGGTATCGTTGACGATAAAGCTCTCCCCCGCCGGCAGCAGCCGCTCGATCACCGGGTGGCGCCCGTCGCGGATGACCAGGCCGGACTGATCGTGCATGCGGGGACGCACATAGCCATAATCGACCGCCACCTGGGCCAGAGCGTTGAGGCAGTCGATGCGGGCGATGATCCGCGCATTTTCCTGCAAGGCCAGGGTGTCATCGAGAATGCGCCGGCGCAGCTGGTTGAAAAGCTCGAACTCGAGATCGACGATCTTCTCCTCGGCGCCGAGCACCTTTTCCTCGTACTCCTTCAGCTCCGGGGTGATGAACCGCTCAGCATTGACCAAGGTCTGCTTGCGGATGTACCAGGCGGGCACGCGCGCCAGGTTGGGATTGGTCACCTCGATGAAATAGCCGAACACCTTGGTGTAGCTCACCTTGAGGGAGGGAATGCCGGTCTTTTCGCGCTCCTGCTGCTGCAGCCGTGCGATCCAGTCCTTGCCGCTGAAGGCGATATCGCGGAGTTCGTCGAGCTGGGCATTGTAGCCGCTACGGATGAATCCGCCGTCGGTGATCGACAGGGGCGGATCCTGAACCAGGGCGCGCTCGATCTCGTCGCGCAGCGCCGGCAGCGGATTCAGCCCTTCCCGCGCCTGCACCAGCAAGCCGGCCTGGCTCTCCTGCAGCTGCTCCATGAGCGCGGCCACCACCTTGAGCGAGCTGAGCACCGCGACGGCATCGCGCGCATTGGCGCGTCCCGTTGCAAACCGCGCCAGCAGCCGCTCCAGGTCACCACTCTGGCGCAGGGTTTCGGCCACCGCGCTGCGGCTGCCGCTGCTCCGGGTCCACTCCTCGACCGCCTCCTGGCGCGCCGCGATCTCGCCCAGATCAATCAGCGGGTAGGTGATCCACTGCACCAGCATGCGCCCCCCCATCGGCGTGCGTGTCTGATCGAGAATGCCGAGCAGGGTGCCATGTTTGCGCGCAGAATGAAAGGACTGCAGCAGCTCGAGATTGCGCCGTGAGCTGCTGTCGATGACCATATGGTTCTCCTCAGCGCCCCGCGAGATCCGGCTGATATGGATCAGCTTTTCCCTCTGGTTCTCGCGCAGGTAGGCCATCACCCCGCCGGCCGCGCAAATCGCCAGCGGCAGGTCCTCGATGCCGAATCCACGGAGCGAGAGGGTGCCGAACTGGTCGTTGAGGGTCTCGACGGCATAGTCGTAATGGAACATCCACTCCTCACGCCGGGTGACAGTGAGGCCGATGAGGGGCTGGAGCACGCTTTCAAGTGCGGGCTGGGCTGCAGTGGTGATGAGGATTTCCGCCGGATCGAGGGTGCGGAGATATTCGCTCAGCGCGGCCAGCGGCAATTCGCGCACCTGAAATTCACCGGTGGAGACATCGACCACCGCGGCGCCGCACTGCTGATCGCGCACAAAGAGACCCAGGAGAAAATTGTTGCGCTTGGTTTCAAGGAGATCATCGACGACCGCGGTTCCCGGCGTGACGACCTCCAGGACCTCGCGCTTGACGAGGTTCTTGGCGAATTTTGGATTTTCGGTTTGCTCGCAGATCGCGACCCGATAGCCGGCCTTGATCATTTTCGCCAGGTAGGTATCGAGGGCATGATGTGGAAAGCCTGCAAGCGGCACATCCGCCGCCTTGCCATGAGCGCGCGAGGTGAGGGTGATGCCCAGTACCGCGGCACCGGTTTTGGCATCGTCGAAGAACATCTCGTAGAAATCGCCCATGCGGAAAAAGAGCACGGCATCCTTGTGCTTGCTCTTGATGGTCAGGTACTGCTCCATCAGCGGTGTCTTGAACTCTTCTGTACTCACGAAAAGGTCCCGGTCAGGCGGAGAGGGTGCGGTATCATGCCGGCGCGCCGCGCTCCGGCGATTTGAGGGCGGTCAGATCGATGCCCCAGTTGAGCTTGGTTCTCAATACGTTGAAAAAGTCCCGTTTGCCGGTATCCACCCATTTGATCTTGTAGTCGCCCCGCTCGATGCGGATGCGGTCGGCAGAACGCAGGCTGCAGCGGTTCTGGCCGTCGATATTGATCTGGGCGACGTGAGCGTGATCCACCAGGCGCAGCTCGAGATGGCACTGCTCCGAGAGGACCACCGGGCGGACGGTGAGGGAGTGCGGGCAGATCGGGGTGACGACGATGGCCTCCATGGTCGGCATCAGCAGGGGCCCGCCGGCGGAGAGCGAATAGGCGGTGGATCCGGTGGGTGTGGCGATGATCACGCCATCGCAGCGGTAGGTGTTGAGATAGGTGCCGTCCACGTTCACCTCGACCAGGATCAGCCGCGGCACGCTCCCCTTTTCGACCACCAGATCGTTGAGGGCATGATAGCAGCGGCTCTGGTGGTCGTGCTCGACGCTCACCTTGAGGACCATGCGTTCGATCAGCGCATAACGCCCCGCCAGGAGATCATCAAAGGTCTCCTCCATCTCGTTGAGCGGCACCTCGGCGAGAAAGCCAAGCCCGCCGAGGTTGACGCCGAGGATCGGGGTGCCACTGGCCCCGGCCTTGCTGGCGGTGGCCAGCAGGGTGCCGTCACCGCCAAAGGCGGCGAGGAGGTCGCAGTGGCCGCCGATCTCCTCCAAGGGGACAAAGCGCCGATCCGGTCCGAGGCCGGGGAAACCTGCCAGTTCCCGGTCGATGACCAGAGGCACGCCCAGGCCATCCAGATAGGCGGTGAGATGGAGGATGGCTTCACGGACGCGGGGCTTTTTGGTGTTGCCGGCGATGCCGATGATCATGCGCTCTTCACATGTTTGCTAAAGCGGAACAGTTGGCGGAGCTTGCCGTGTTTGTTGATCTCCAGGCCCGCGCGGATCGAGCGCACGGAGGCGACGATCGCGGCCGTGCTCAGCCCGGCCTGGTCGAGCATGCGCTCGCGGTTGCCATGGAGGAGAAATTGGTCCGGCAGTCCGTAACGAAAGAGCTCGATCCCCTCGATATGCTGGTCGGCCAGGTGTTCGGCGACAGCGCTGCCGAATCCGCCTGACAGCGTGCCCTCCTCCAGGGTGATAAGGACCTTGAAGCGGGCCGCGACCTCGTCGAGCATCTCGAGATCGAGGGGCTTGACAAAGCGCGCATTGATGACCTGAATGGAGTACTGGTCCTCCTCGCGCAGGATCCGGGCCGCGGCGCTGGCTTTGGTAGCCAGATGGCCAAGGGCGAGGATGGCGATCTCCTGGCCCTGATCGAGGATCTCGCTGCGGCCGATGGCCAGCTGCTGATACTCTTGGGAGAGGGCGACCCCTTCGCCGGCGCCGCGCGGATAGCGGATGGCTACCGGCCCCGCGTCGTACTGCAGCGCGGAAAAGAGCATATGGCGCAGTTCCTCTTCGTCCTTCGGCGCCATCACCACCAGATCCGGGATGGTGCGCAGAAAGGCGATATCGAAAATCCCGTGATGGGTGGGTCCATCGTCGCCGACGATGCCGGCGCGGTCGATAGCGAGCACGACCGGCAGCTTTTGCAGGGCGATATCATGAACGAGATGGTCGTAGGCCCGCTGCAAAAAGGTTGAATAAATGCTGACCACAGGGCGGAATCCCTGTGCAGCCATGCCGGCGGCAAAGGTGAGGGCGTGGCCTTCAGCAATGCCGACATCGAAAAAACGCTCGGGGCAGGTCTCGGCGAAATGGCTCATCCCGGTCCCCAGCGACATCGCTGCCGTGATCCCGACCATTTCTTGACGGGTGGCCGCCAGATCGGCCATGGTTCGGCCAAAGATGTCGGTATAGGTCGGAACACTGCTGCTTTTGATCGGCTCGCCGGTGATCTTGTCGAACTTGCCCAGGCCATGGAAGACCGGCGCATTCTCCTCGGCCGGACGATAGCCGCGCCCCTTCTTGGTGAGCACATGCAGGAGGATCGGTCCGTTGAGCGCCTGAACTTCGTGCAGGGTATGGAGCATTTCTGCGAAATTATGACCGTCGATCGGGCCGAAATAGCGGAAGCCGAGGCGCTCGAACAGCACCCCCGGCATGATAAAGCCCTTGAGGCTCTCCTCCATGCGGCGCGCAGCCTGGCGGATGCGCGGCCCCATCCGGTCGAAGCGGCCGGTGAAATCCCAGACCTCGGATTTGATGCGGTTGTAAAAGGGATTGGAGATGAGATTGGTGAGATACTTGCTCATCGCGCCGACGTTATGCGAGATCGACATGCTGTTGTCGTTGACAATGACGAGAAAATCCCGGCCGGATGCACCGGCATTGTTCAATCCCTCATAGGCCAGACCGCCGGTCAGGGCGCCGTCGCCGATGACCGCGACGACGCGGTTATGCCCGCCGGCCAGGTCGCGGGCACAGGCCATGCCGAACGCGGCGGAGATGGAGGTGCTGGCATGCCCGACCCCAAAGGCATCGTAGACGCTCTCGGAGCATTTGGGAAAGCCGCTGATCCCCCCCTCCTGCCGCACCTGGCTGAAGGCTTCGCGCCGGCCGGTGATGATCTTGTGCGCATAAGCCTGATGGCCGACATCCCAGACGATCTTGTCATTCGGGGTGTCGAGCACATGATGCAGGGCCAGGGTAAGTTCGACCACGCCGAGCGAGGGAGCCAGATGCCCGCCGGTCTCACTGAGGGTATGAATGATATAGGCGCGGATCTCGCGCGCGAGCTGGGTCAGTTGCGGAATATCCAGGCGGCGAAGATCCTGGGGGGAATTAATCTGGGGGAGCAATGCTTCCATAGGTTACCTTCAGAACATGCATGGGTGCCGGGGCATCGATCGTGAACAAGGGCTATAACACCGGGCCAGAATGATCTAATCCAGCGGTGTCTCCTCGATCTGGAAGCCTTCGGCGGTCTTGCCGAGCAGCTGGATGGTTTTCTCCGCCTCGTCGAGCCGCGCGAGGCAGAAGGCCAGGAGTTCGTTGCTTTCCTCGAAAAGCTTGAGCGATTCCTCGAGGGGCGTCGTGCCCTGTTCGAGCACGGCGGCGATCTCCTCGAGGCGGGCCATGGCCGATTCAAAATTCCGGGTGGTCATCACGGGTGTCCTTTGTCAGGGGTGTGCGGTCTCATTCCTCGGGCGTTTGCTCTTCGCGGAGCGTGCGGCCGGGATAGAGCCGCTCGATGCGGCTGCTCAGCCGGTCGCCGGCGAACTGGATAAGGAGTTCCTCGCCCGGTGCGAGACCGGCGGTGCCGCGAAGAAACTGCCGCTCTCCCGGCCGCCAGACCAGGGCATAGCCGCGCTGCAAAACCGCCGGCGGCGCCAGATCGCGGCAGCGCTGCGCCAGGCTGGCGGCGTGGCTGCGCTCGCGCTGCAGGCGGCTGTCCAGGGCGAGCGTGCACAGATGTTCGAGTTCGTCGAGGCGCTGGCGCCGCTGCCGCACCAGATCGAGGGGGCGGCGCAGGGCGTGATGCGAGCGGAACCCCTGGAGGCGCATGCGGTCCAGGGCCAAGCGGCGCCGCGTGGTGTGGACCAGGAGCCGAGCGATCCCCGCGAGGCGGCCGCGCAGTTCGGCGGCATCGGGGACGACCAGCTCGGCCGCGGCCGAGGGCGTGGGCGCGCGCAGATCGGCGACAAAATCGGCGATGGTGAAATCGATCTCGTGCCCCACAGCCGAAACGACTGGCATCCGCGACGCGTAGATGGCCCGGGCGACGATCTCTTCATTGAAGGCCCAGAGGTCCTCGAGACTGCCTCCGCCCCGGCCGACGATGATCACATCCACCTCGCCCCAGGCGTTGAATTCGGCGATGGCTGCCGCGATGTCGGCCGCCGCGCCCTCGCCCTGCACCAGGGCCGGCCGCAGCACAATGCCGATCCCCGGCATGCGCCGCCGCGCTACCTGCACCAGATCGCGGACTGCCGCCCCGGTCGGTGAAGTGACAATGCCGATCCGCTGCGGAAAGAGCGGCAGTGGCTTTTTATGGGCCTGATCGAACAACCCCTCCGCCGCAAGCCGGGCTTTGAGCCGCTCCAGCGCCAGCTGCAGCTGCCCCACGCCCGCCGGGATCATCTTGACCACATCGATCTGATAGACCCCGCGCTTCTCATAGACCGTCACTTGCCCGAGCAGCAGCACCTGCATCCCGTCGCCGGGCGTGACCAGCAGGGAGGGCGTGCGGCTGCGCCACATGACACAGGAGATTTGCGCCGATTCATCCTTGAGGGAGAAGTAGAGGTGGCCCGAGGTATGGCGGACGAAATTGGAGATCTCCCCATGCAGCCAGACCGGCGGCAGCTCGGTTTCAAGCAGGGACTTGATCCGCCGTGTGAATTCCGTGACCGACAGGCTCGAGGGGGAGGTGGTGAAGTGCTCCATAGGATTCATCCGGTAAAATTGCTGAGGACACGGTTATGGCCCCGGGTAGTCTCCCCACGCGGCCAGGCTACCCCTTCTGGTTCCCGCCTGCGCACTCGGGCCGGGCTCCGGGCAGTCTCCCCGCGCGGCAAGGTCTGCAAAAACCTGGTTCCCACCCGCGCACTCGGGCCGGGCCCCGGGCAAATGCGTAGCGCGGTCAAAGTAAAAGGGCCAAGATGCGACTCTCAGCCCTGTTAAAGATTAGCGTAATTTCTTCTTGTGTCGATCTTTGCGCAATCTTTTTTTACGTTTATGCGTGGCAATCTTGGCTCTTTTCCGCTTTTTTCCGCTTGGCAAAACGATCACCTCCTATCCTGCGCAGCCGAGGCGGCCGCGTTTTCTACTGATCATGCTTTATTGATGAACTTTTTCAATTCGCGAGACGGTTTGAACAGGGGCGCCCGGTGCGCCGGAATCACTACCGGTTCCTTGGTAACCGGATTGAAGGTGGAGCGCGTCGCGCGTTCGACGATCTTGAAATTGCCGAATCCGCGCAGATCGACCCGGTCTCCCTGGCGCAAGGCATAGCCGACCGTGGCGAGAAATCCTTCGATGACGGCCTGGGTCTCTGTCTTGGTCAACCCGGTCCCTTCCGCAACGATATCGACGATCTCTGCTTTGGTCATGGGGATATCCTTTCAGCCAGAGTGCTTCAGTGACAGTGACCACAGGCATGACTGGAGCAGGAACCACAGGAATGGCCTGCTGCAGAAGAACGCACAACCTCGCCGCCGCTTCCCTTGCTGGCGAATCCGAAGGCGGAGACCAGCCGCTCTACATCAGGACTGGCGCACTGCGGGCAGCGTATGCGCTCCGCGGCATGCGCCGAGGAGAAGAGCTCTTCGAAAGCCCCGCCGCATTGCTGGCATTTAAACTCATAGATTGGCATGAAGATACGCCTTTTGCTGCCCTGCTTCGGAATAATCCATACGGTTTTTAGTATACCGATTTTTTGTCTAAAAAGCAAGATAAAATCTTGTGATTCAAGCAGAATCTCCCGAGGCGAGAATCTCCGTATAGAGGGCGCGGATCTTCTCCGCGCAGCGGGTAATGTCGTAGCGGTGCCATGCCTGTTCGCGGTTGGTCACCGCCATTTTTTGCCGGAGGGGCGGGTCGTTGAGCAGCCGCAGCAGCGCCGCGGCCAGAGCCTCCTGATCCCCGGGGGCGACGAGGAGGCCGTTCTCGCCCTCCTGCACAAAATCGGGGATGCCCCCTACGGTGGTCGAGACCACCGGCAATCCGGCAGCATACCCTTCAAGAAGGACCAGGGGAAAAACCTCGGCGTAGGAGGGCAGGGTGAGGAGCCACCCGCGCGCGAGGGCCTCGGCTTTCTCCCGGTCCCATTTGGGACCGGCCATCTCGATCGCATTGGCGATGCCCAGCGCTGCCGCCGTGGCCAGCGCTTTTTCGAGTTCACCGGGACCGATGAGGACGCAGCGGGCCGCGGGAAGCTGCTCGTGTACCTTCCTGAAGGCGGGGAGAAGATCATAGACACCCTTGCGGCTGCAGACCTCGCCGAGGAAGAGGATGGTGGGTGCTGCAGCCGGCGCCGGCTGCAGATCGCGAAAAAGGGAGAGATCAATACCGTTCTCGATCAGGGCTATTTTGGCAGCGGGCAGATAGCCGCGAAATAACTCCTGCCAGCTCGCCGAGAGCGCCACCACCCGATCGCAGCGCATCAGATGGCGGATGATCGCCCGGCGTACCCGCGGCGGGCTCTCCCGGATGAAACGGTCGAATGCGGAGCCATGAATGTGCAGGACCACCTTTTTGCCCCAGAGCCTGGCCACGTCCAGATAGAGGCACTTTTCCCAAAAGGACATATAGGCGGAGGCGTGTAAATGGACCAGGACGATGGAGCGGTTGGGGATGATCAGGAGGTATTTGAGGAAGTAGCGCAAGGAATAGCCAAAGCTGAGAAAGCTGGTGGTGAAATCGCGGCGGAAGGAGCGGGCATAGCCCATCGGGGAGTCGAACTGGGTGCGGCGGCGGCTCCGGGGTTTGGAGATGTCGAAATGGCGCAGGCGGAAGTGGTCGCGCAGGGGCGATTTGAGCAAGGCAGCGACGAAGAATTCGACGCCGCCGATTTGCGGCGGCACCGGGCCGACCATCAGGATCTCATCAGGCATGGCGGACTCGCGTCAGTTCATCCAACAGGACAAGGTAGGAAATGAATTCGCCATTTGCAATCAGGAAATAGGGTAGCGGGGTGTTTCGTCCACCGCCTGCCTCGTCGCGGGTCCCCCCTGCTGCAAACCTGGATCCCACCCGCTCCGGCAGCCGCTTCCGCCGTGCTGCATTAATCTGCG
The DNA here is from genome assembly GCA_035353815.1 of bacterium. GTDB lineage: Bacteria > Zhuqueibacterota > Zhuqueibacteria > Residuimicrobiales > Residuimicrobiaceae > JAKPUX01. Next base: position 178 of record DAOQAG010000050.1, on the reverse strand, counting down.
TCCCACCCGACTTAAATCTGGATCCCACCCGCTCTGGCAGCCGCTTTCGCCGTGCTGCATTAATCTGCGTCCCACCCGACTTAGATCTGGATCCCACCCGCTCCGGCAGCCGCTTCCGCCGTGCTGCATTACGGCGCTCCTCGACATCGACCCAGCCAGTCCCATCCGCACTCTCATC
>DAOQAG010000049.1:0-29532 GCA_035353815.1 bacterium | reverse complement strand
TTTATCCATCCCTTCTCGATCATGCTGGCGCTGCCGATGTCGCTGATCGGCGCGGTGCTGGCCTTGCTGGCGTGGGGCAGCTCGCTTTCGATGATGTCGATGATCGGCATCATCATGCTCATGGGCCTGGTGACCAAGAACGGCATTTTGCTAGTGGACTATGCCAATCAGCTGCGCCGCCAGGGCGTGGCGCGCACCCAGGCGCTCATCCAGGCGGGCGCCATCCGGCTGCGGCCGATTCTGATGACCACCTTTGCCATGATCTTCGGCATGATTCCCGTGGCCTTTGCCCTCGGCGAGGGCAGCGAGTTCCGTGCGCCCATGGGCCAGGCGGTGATCGGCGGATTGATCACCTCCACCCTGCTCACTCTTTTTGTGGTACCGGTGGTTTATTCGATTCTCGATGACCTCGGCACCCGCAAGCAGCGCAAGGAAAAGTAGCCCGTCCATCCCTCAAAAAAAGGCAGCCCGCCCGGTGCGCGGCTGCCTTTTTTTATGGCTCGGCGGCGTTTTTCCAACCCTGCTGGAAGAGGACCGTCCGGAGCTTGACCGCAGCGGTGAATCCGGTCTGCCGGGACTCGCCGGGGGCCAGGGTGAGCGTCTGCATTTTGTCACGGACCTTCCAGCTATCAAGCCCCTGATCGTAGAGGGTCAGCGTATAGCGGCCGGGCCGGAGATCGGTGAAGCGATAGCGACCCTCACGGTCGCAGTAGACACGGGTGGTTTCGCTGCCCTCCTGCAGCTCGACGATGATCCCGGAGAAATCCGGCGCGCTCGTTGACGCATCCGCAAGTTCGGCCACGATCCGTCCCTCAAGCTGTGCTGAACGGCACAGGGACAGATTCATCATTTCATCGCCGCCCGCGGTGATGGTGACGGCGGGCTGTTTTTCGAGAATCACCTCATGGAGGGCCAGGCTGTGGGGATCGATGAGCAGGGGATAACGGCCCGGCGTGACACCGCTGAAACGAAAACTTCCGTCCTCCTGGGTCACAGTGGCCGCCTCACCAAGGCGGAGGATGAGGCCGGCGCTGCTGCGGCCATCGAGGCGCAGGATCCGTCCATGCAGGGCACCGCTCTTCTGCCGGACCGGCAGCGGGAGATTGAACGGCAGCGTGGCATGAAGAGCGGCGGCCAGCTCGCGGCGATCGAGGCTGTTGCGCAGCAGGGTATAACGCGCGCGCAGGTCAACGCTGCGGCCGGCTTCCAGGTCCTGAAGTAGCCCCAGTTCGAATATGTTACGGTCCAGATAGTATTCTTCGAGGGTGTAGCCGCTGCGCCAGGAAAAATTCAGGCTCGTGCGGCGCTGGATCGTGACCTCGCCGTTCAAGCCGGCCAGCAGCTCGCGGACGCGGGAGCCACTGTAGCGGTTGTTATCGGAGTAGCGCAGATATCCGCCCACGCCACTCTGCTGGTTCAAGCGCACCCGCGCTGCGGCGAGGGTGGAGAACATCCGCTGATCCTCGGCGGAATGGCCCGGGAGGTGATTCTGGGTCACACCGCTCTCGGCGGTGAGTTGCAGGGTTAACCGGGACCAGGCCCGGTCGGCCTGGAGACGCACGCTTTGCTGACTGTAGTCGAATTTGGGCGCCGGCAAACGGTCCTGCTGGTAACTATCGCAGAGATAGAGGCGCAGTGTGGTCCCGCCTTCGGGCCGGAAGCTCAGGCCGCTCTGCAGGGTGCGGGTAAAAGGCGCGCTGTAGAGGGTGGTATCGAGATCGGCATTCTGATAATCCTGGTGAACATTGAAATCAAAGAGGAGGTTCCGGCCCAAATCCATATTGAGAGCAAGATTGGCCATATTCGAGTTCTGATAATAGCCGGGAAAGCGCTCTCCGGCGAGGAGGTAATAGCCGTTCACCAGAAGGCGGCGGATGGCGCTGCGCACATCGACGCGGCCAGCGGCGCCAGTGTGGCCGGCGTTGCGGCCGAGAGCCGCTTCCACGGTCAGGGCGGTTTGGGCTCGCGGCGAGAAGCCCAGTTCAGCGCTGACCACGTCCGCCTTGCGCAGCTCGCCCTTTTGTTTGTGCAGGTAATGGAGACGGAGGCGGCTTGCCGGATTGAACTGATACTGGAGAAAGGCGCCCTGCTCGGCGAAGGCCGGATGGTAAAAGCGCGACGTGAACGAAAAGGCGCCGGCGCTGATCTGCGCCCGCGTCACGGCCGCCTGCACACCGCGCCCGTATTTATAGAGTTCCGTGAGTTCAGAAAGTGCATAGCCCTGATCTCCAGCCGCGAAGGAAAGGGCGGGGTGGGTATAGGCAGCATAATACTCGTCGTGTTGGCCAACAGTCGAGACGCGGTACTGGTCCGGACCGCGCAGGCGCACATCGATCTGGTGTACCCGGTTGCGGTCGAGCCAGCCCTTGAGGCCGAGATCGCCCTGGAGGCCGTCGCGGCGAAGACGGCCGTTCTGGTAATGATAATAGGAGAGCCGGGCTGATCCGGGCAGCACCAGGTCATGGTGGCGAATCGCCCGGCGCGGCATCAAGGTGAGACGCACGCTCCGCTTCAGAGCGGATTGCGGTTCCTCCGGGAAACGGGCGCTGAGGGTGATGGTCCAGTCGATCATCTGCGTCAGCTGCATGGGCACCCGGTAGAGGGCCTCGACGACCGCTGCAGCACCGGCGGCGACCCTGATCAGGCTGTCACCGGCAAGGAAAGCATTCATGCTCGAGAGTGCGATCCACTGTTCGCGGTTGCTGCGGTTGACCAGGCGAAAGGCGGCCCGCACCGTGTCACCCGCGAAGGCATAGTCGGGCGCCTGTACCCGCTCAAGCTCGAGGCGCGACGAGCTTTGCACCCGGACCGTGAAAGTCCGGCTGTCACTGATCTCCGGATACGGCCGGCTGCTGACGCGATAGTGGAGGGTGTAATCACCAGCCGGGGCGAGGGCAGGGACGACAAAACTGAGAATGCGGATTTCGGTTTGCCCCATGGGGATAAAGAACGACAGATTGTCGGTGATGGACTTCCAGCCGTCAGGCAAAGGGCAGTGGGCGATGAATTCGGCATCGTTCAGATCCCGGTTCTCGATGCGGAAGGTGGTAGTGACGATCTGCCCCGGCTGCACCGTGATGACCTCCCGCTCATTGGTGCGTACTGCCAGATGCTCCTGGGCTGCCAGCCCACCCGCCGCGAAAAGAAGCAGCAGGATGAAAGCTTTGTAGTCAAAGCCTCTCATCATTTCCCGTGCGATTCATGTGTGGAGGTCACGCTGCCGTTTGGCCTGTCCGGATGGACTGGTTCGTCCATATCCAGAGTAAAGGTGATGCCGAAAAGGGCCTCTTCACCGCAGTCGGCGGTCAGCAGCGCTTTGAATTTTCCGGAGAGCTCATGCGGCAAGCCGATTTCAAAGCGCCGCGCCGAGCCGGGATAAAGGCTTTGATAGGGAGCAGTGAAGGTGCCGGCATTCTGCCCCGCGCTGTCGAATAGCTGCAGGGTGAGCACGGCCTTGAAGGCTGCAGTGCCGCTATTGCCGGCATCCACCTGGAGCAGGGTTTCCCCGTCCCGTTCGAGCACCCGGGACTCAAGAAAATCGAGCTGGCGGCGTCCCGTATGGACGTTCGTCACCACCTTGACCGCATAGCGGATCCGCGAGTGGATCTGCAGGGTGTTCACCTGTTGCAGGGGAATGATATCATCCTCCGGCTCGATCATCAGGACGCACCAGTACGAGCCGTCCAGCGAGTCCTGCGGCGGCACCTGCACGGTGTAGGGAATCGTCAGAACGCCATGAGCGGGCAGGGTGGCATGCTCGGGACTGTAATCGATCCAGCCGGCGTTGGAGCGGCCCGTGCCGTTTGGGGTGTTATAAATGCTCTCGCCCTCTGCCGTGGAACGAAAGTCGGTTTTGTAAATATGCACCCGCTGGGGTGCGGCCGCACTGTTGCTGATCTCGATCGAACCGGCATACTGCTCGCCGGGCGCAGCCGCCCTTTCCAGGGTCAGTTCGCTGCGCAAAACGATGGCAGCCTGAAGCGGCACCAGTGCGAGCAAGAGGACAAGGGCTGTCTTGTGCAGAACCATGGGAATCACCCCGCTATCTTTCTTCCAGGGTATAAACGATACTGACGGTATAGGTGGCCGCCGGGATGAGGGCCGATACATTGCGGATCTGGTACTGAATGGGCACACTCGAACGGTTGAGGAAACCGGCAAAGAAGGGCTGAGCCGCCGTGGTCACTTGCTGATAGGCGGTGCCGCCCGAAATGGTGCCAAACCAGGACGAGCCATTACCGGTCCGCCGCGCCCATAGTTGCAGGTTGGAGTTCCAGCTGGTCACGGTCATGTTGACCGAGACCTGCCAATTCCAGACATAGGGAAAGACCGAGATGTCGATGTAGGCCGCATCGGTCGCGCTGGTATAGGTATCGGCCAGATTGCTGCCCGCACCGGAAACCAGGTTGGAGGCGCTCAGCGTGAGGTCCCAGGCGCCGGTCACCGAGATGGTCTGACTCGAGAGGCGGCTGGCGCACATCACCAGTAGCAGCAGTGTGATATTAGCCCTGAATTTCATGGTAAACCGGGCGCGGGGAGGAGCCGGAGCGCCTGCCCGCACCCGGAAATCTCCGTGATCAGTCAGAAATCGTATAGGTAACGACTTCGACCGGGGTCGCCGAAAGCAGGCTGGCGAAATTGTTATCGTCAAAGGTGATGCTGTAGGTAAGCAGCGCCCCTTCGGTGCCGCCCGTGCCGGTCCAGCAGGAGCCGATGCCGCTTATAACGGCCTGGTCGGTCTTGGTGAGGGTCAACGAGCCGTTACTGGTGCCCCTGGAGCCATATCCCGTCGCCGGCGCAGTTGCGGTGACATGAATATTGACCCCGGGCAGGGTGTCGGTCAGCTTGGCGCTGATCTTGTGGGTTTTGGTGTTCTGAACGACCGAGGTGTAATTCAGATAGTTGACGTTATTGGTGACCGCTACTGCCGGCTGGGCGCCCGGATTGACGGGATCGCTGACGGTGAAATTGACATCCGTGTTGGTGCCGGCGTTGTCCACATCGAGAACAAAGATGTTGCCGATGGTGAAATTGATGTTGTGGCTTTCACTGCGGATCTGGGCTGAGCCGAATGTCGCCAGACCGAGCACAAGCAAAGCCACGCTGAGCACAACTTTTTTGTCGAACATGGATTCCTCGATTGGGTAATTTGTAAAACGGTGAGTTAGAGAATTACCAGCCAAATCCGAGCACCGGCCTGGCTGCGACAAAAAGGGTATCTACGCCGCGCCACCTCCTTTCTTACCTTCTCCTCCTGCAATAAGACTTTGTCAGAGTTTTTTCGCTCTCCGGTTCCCTTCGCTACTTCCCGCAGACGAAACGTCAGATTCTTCACCCGCTTGAGCAAACGGTGTGCCAAGTACTTGAAAAAGCAACACAAGTACTGGTTTTTCATTATTCATTAATTTACTATAGTTTATAATTATTCCGTCATCACGAAGCAGCATGAAAGAGGGCAGCATCCTGTAAGCTTTCAGGAACAGATGTCACTGTTTGGTGGAACTAAAAAAGGGACAGTCGGGAGGCGGGCTTATCTGCGGTCGTGCGAGGTACACTCTTGCTTGGCGTGTTCGACGAAGAGGGCATGATACTCCTGGAAGAGGGCCAGGTCGTGCGGCAGCTGTTTTTCGAACAGATTCTTGATGCTGTCATAGGATTCAGTGCCGCTGATCCATCCGGTGGAACTCAGGACCCGGCGGGTGTAGGCATCCACTACAAAAGTGGGCACCTTGAAGGCGTAGAGGAGCATCGAGTCGGCGGTCTCGGGGCCGATCCCCCAGAGGGCGAGGAGTTCCTCCCGTGAGGGTGTGCGCTCCTCAAGGGCGAGGAAAAAAGCGGTAAAGCTGCGGATTTTTATTGCCTTCTGATTGAAATATCCGGAGGGCCGGATGGCCTCCTTGAGCTGCGTCTCGTTGAGGGCGTCCAGGCCTTCCGGGTGGAGGGCCTTGATCTGCAGCAGGTTGATCAGAGCTTTTTCGACGGAGCGCCAGGCTGTATTCTGGGTCAGGATGGCGCCGATGCAGATCTCGAAGCGTTGTTCGCGGGTGGAAGGCAGGTCATAGTGGCCGGGGTGGTAGATGCCCCGGATGCTGTTCGGGGTGGAGGATGCACCCGGATGGCTGAGCAGCGGCCACCAGCCCTGAGGGCCATAGCGGGCAAGGAGCTGATGATAAAAAGCGAGCAGGGTATTCATCATCTGGCACTGGGGAAGGGATGCTGCAAGGCTGCAGGCGGGGCGCCATGGGCCTTGCAGCGGTTGATTTTTATGACCTCCCGCCGGTTTATTTGAACCGGAGGGCCTTTTCCGGACACGCCTCGATGCAGGCGCCGCAGGCGTGGCAGTCGGGCCGGGAGCGTTTGCCGGCGAGGATGGCCGGGACTGTCGGGCAGGGGCTCTTTTTAACGCAGATCATGCAGTCGGTGCAGGCCTTTTTGTCGAGGCGCACGCGCAAAATGGAGAAATGCTCGGCCAGCCAGGTCACGAGCCCGACGGGGCAGACCAGATAACAAAAGGGGCGATAGAAAAAAAGGGCGCCGATGAAGGTGACCGCGAAGGCCGGGATGATCGCCCATTCCAGGCGCCAGTGGAGGAACTCAAAGGGATTGAGCCAGCTGTAGAGGCTGAATCCTGTACCGAAAAGCAGGCCGGTGAAGAGAAGCAGAATCGCGATGCGGATCGCATTGGTGACGCGGAAGGGCAGTTTGCCTTTCCAGCCGCGCGGCAGCGGGATGCGGTGGAGGAGTTCCTGCAGGGCGCCGATGGGGCAGTTCCAACCGCAAAAGAGCTTGTTGGCGACGAGCGTCATCAGGAGGATGAAACCAAGGATGGAGAAAAAGACGATGGGGACGCTCCGTCCCATTTGCACGAACATCAGAGGCTTTTCAATGGTACACATCGGGCTCGGATGCAGCCCCATGCCCTCGGCAAAGCGTCCCCAGGGCAGGAGGGAGATAATGCTGAAGGCGAAAAAGATCACCAGGAGGGCAGCGAAGCGCATCCAGGCCGAAGCCCGGCGGGTCATCAGCAGGACGACGCCGAGAAAGCCCAGGATCGCCCCTGCCCAGACACGCGGCAGCGCCCAGACCGAAAAGAAGCTCGCCTGCCGGCGGGTCTCGCCAGCTGTTTCGGCACCAAAGAGCAGGGCAAATGCGCCCGAGGAGAGCAGAAAGAGTGTAAAAACCAGGAGGGTGCGGAGGGGAAGCAGCAGCGCCGGTCGTTTCATGATTTTTCCTTTCATTTGCGCAGCGTCAGGGTTTGCGGGAGGAGGCGACGCGGAAGCCAATATAGGGAAAGGCGAACGCGGGGTCCTGGCCCGCACGTTCGCTGCAGCGGCTATAGTTGGGATCGTCCGCCCAGGAGCCGCCGCGCAGCACCCGTGAGCGTTCCATCGGCATGGCGTTGAACTCGCGGTTCGGTGGCATCGGACCGATATACTCCTCATAGGCGTCGAAGCACCACTCTAGGACATTCCCGGTCATATCCACCAGTCCGAGTCCATTGGGCGCGAATTGCCCCACCGGCGCGGTGAAAACATAGCCGTCTGTGTAGCCCTTGAACCAGCTTTTCAGGGGATAGCCGGCGGCACCGGTCTCGTCGCCGACATTGCCTCCCTGTGCGCCTCGCGGCGGCTCATTGCCCCAGCTGTAACGGATCTTCTGCCCGCCGTTGCGCGCCGCATACTCCCACTCGGCCTCGGTGGGCAGGCGGCAGCCGGCCCATTCGCAAAAAGCCTGGGCGTCGCTCCAGCTGACATTGACGACGGGGTGGTCGTCGGTCTGCGCGAACCCGGGATCGCGCCAGCTGGCGCCGGGGCGTTTGTCGATCTTATGACCGTCCCAGGCCCAGCCGCTGCCCTCTTTTTCCGCCACCGTCTGATAGCCGGTCGCCTCGACGAAGCGGCGGAACTGGGCGACGGTAACCTCGCTCTTGCCCAGATAAAAAGCGCCCACCCGGACGGTGTAGACCGGTTGTTCGTCGCTGTCGCCGTCGCCAAAGGTGTCGCCCATGGCGTACTCGCCGCCGGGAATCTTGACATAGTCGATGCCGGTCTCGAAGGACTTCCGGACCCGGCAGGAGGCCAGCAGCCCGGCCAGTAACAGTAAAAGCAGGGAGCATCGTTTGATCATCATGGCCGTTCCTCAAGATGGAAAGCGATCGTTTGGACCCGTGTGTGCGGGTTTACTGGCTTTAATGTACAGCTTTCGATGTTCATTTTCAACCCTTTTGCAGCGGCGCTGGAATAAGATGCAGGCACAGCATGTTTGTTAAAGTGCGAATTCCTTTGCACTTTACGCCTGTGAGGTTCACATGAAACGATCTGCTCTGCTCTGGATTCTGGCCGTTCTGATCACGCTGATCTCCGCCGTCTACCAGCGGCTGACGGGTCCGACCCACCCGATGCGCAGCACCATCACCCTCGATGGGCGGACGACGACCTGCAAGCTGCCCCGCGCCCATATCATCGGTGAGAGCGCTGTCGTCAGCATCCCCGCAGGCAGCGGTTCGGGTCAGGCGATACTCTTTTACCGCCGCCACAACTCCGGCGACGCCTGGAGCACCCTGCCGATGCCATCCGGCAATGGCCGGTTCGCGGCCGTCCTGCCGCAGCAGCCCACCGGCGGCAAGATGCAATATTATATCGAATATACCCGTGACGGGCAGACGCAGCGTCTTCCCGCGCAGGGGGTCGTGGTTACGCGCTTCCGTTATGCCGTCCCCGCCAGTGTGCTCATCCCGCATATCCTCATCATGTTTTTCGGCATGCTCCTCTCGACCCGCGCCGGTCTGGAAGCCCTCAACCGGGGCACGGTGCTCAACCGCTGGGTGTGGTGGACCCTCGGCCTCCTCTTTACCGGCGGCATGGTGCTCGGCCCTCTGGTGCAGCATGCGGCCTTCGGTGAGTGGTGGACCGGCATCCCCTTCGGCACCGACCTTACCGATAACAAGACCCTGATCGCTCTGGTGGTCTGGCTGATCGCTGCACTGCACCTGCGCCGTCCCGACCGGGTGCGCACCTGGGTGCTGATCGCGGCGGTGGTCACCCTGGTTGCCTTTGCCATCCCGCACAGCGTGATGGGGACAGAGGTCGACCATTTAAGATCCGCAACAACGGCACAGCCGTAATCCGGACGGGCCGGGGGCTGCCATGTCTGCCGATTTCGCTGCCATTGATATCGATCTCCTCCTCGCCGGCGCTGCGCCCGCGGTGCGGCCGGGTCCGCGGCTCCTTGCGGTCGGCTCCGGCCATCGTGGCAGCGGCATCACCACCATAAGCTGGCTGCTCGCCCTGATCCTGGCGGAATCGGGCCGTCGCACGGTTCTGCTCGACAGCGACCTGGCAGCCGCCGGCTTTTACGGCCGGGCTACCCTGTCGGCAAGCGACCAGCGGATGCGGCAGTTCCTGCAGGAGCGGGGCGCCGATATCAACCTGTTACCGCAACCGGCCGGGCCGCGGAACCTCAGTTACATCACCGGCTCGCCCGCGATCTGCGATCATCCCCAGCTCTCGCTCGCCGCCAAGCAAAAACTCCTGCTCCATCTGCGCCAGCTTCAGGCGGACGAGTTGATCATCGACTGCGGTCAGGGCGCCAGCTACCGCCATCTCGATCTGTTTCTCGCCGCCGATATCCCCATCGTGCTCGCGCGCATCCCCAATTCTTCCCTGCTTGAATGTTACCAGTTCATCCGTTACGGTTATTTGCGCAAGATCCAGCACAAGGCCCGCCACTGGCCGGAGCACTTTGCCCGGATCAGCGGCCTGGGCGACCTGGCGCATCCGGAGACACTGGCGACGCTCCCTGCCTTCGCCGCAACTCTGCATGATGCCCAGCCGCATCTCCGCGCGGTGATCGAGGAGGGCTGGGGCGCCTTCCAGCCGCGGCTGATCATCAACCGCGTCCGTCCCGACCTGGAGCGGCGCCGGGTGCGGGCCCTGGCGGAGGTGGTCAAGGTGATAATGGGAATTACGCTGACAGAGTGGGGAGAGGTACCGGAGGATGAACGTCTGGGGAAGGCGCAAGCCTCCGGCAAATTCGAAGAGATGCGGCGCAGCCGCGCCGCCGTGGAACTGGCACGGATCCTGCGGGAGCAGGCCGGCCCAGCGGCATCAAAAAAAACCTCCTGACCGATAGACGGAAGCTTGCGGAGCTTGTTCCAGATGCCGCGGCATACCGGCCAGCGCCATCGGCTCCGGGTCAATCGATTCCACCGCCATAGCCGTAAAAGGGCACCCAGACCTCGGTCGCGCCCTCGCCCGTCGCCAGCACCAGGGCCTCGCCATAGTAGGTCATCACGCCATTCCTGATGCCCGAGATCACCAGGGCATTCATCCCCTCCACGCCCCGGACCGTTCCGGTCGCAAACGCCCCGTTGACACTGAGATTTTGCTCGGAAACCACCTTGAAATATTTTTCCCAGAGGCGGATATATTTGTCCCAGGTCGGAACGAAGGTAGAATCCGCGGTCATGTTTTCCAGCGCCGCGTGATATTGCTGCCAGGTCTCGGAGCGGTAAAAGGCCTCTTCGCTGGCGAAGTCGGAGAAATCAAAGACGGCGAGGCGGACCATATCCAGGTCCTCGTACTCGACGCGGGTGGTGAGCGAAATTTCATCGAGGCGGCCGTTGAAATAGTAGCCGATGACATCGCCGTTCCAGCCGGCACCGAGCACCGTGGCCCGGCTCGAAGCGGTGATGGCGCCGCTGGCGTTGCGGGAGGTATCGCTCTTGTCATCGATCAGCAAAGTCAGCTTGCTCAGATCATAGCGGGCGGTCACCTTGTACCAGCGGTCGAAGGCGAGGCTGGTGCGGCCCACCAGGGTCGTCTCGATGCCGTCCTGCTTGAAGCGGACGTAGGGACGGGGCGTGTAGCCGGCCGTGCCGGCGGGGATGATGGTTCCGACGGTAAAACCGCCGAGAGGATCGTGACGGTCGAAGATGCGCTGCTCGCGGGAGAGGACCGGGCCGGTCATGCGCAGCCGGACCGAGAGTTCGAAGCCCTGCGTCGCATCGAGTTCGGCGGCCTCGCTGCCGTAGCCATTGGAGAGGCCGTAGCCGGAAGTGCCGTCCAGGATCAGGGCCTCCTTGAGGGCCGCCGTGGCGGAGGAGTCGCGTTTGATGTTGTAGAGCGAGAAATCATTGTGATAGTCGCTGGCATCCTGCGCCAGTGACACCGTGGCATCATCGCAATGCAGCAGGAGCACTTGATCCTCGACCAGGCGCGCGGTTTTGCTCAATTCGGCCCGCCTGAGGCTACCGGGCGCGACGAAGGCGGGGGTGCCGGGCGCCTGGCCGTAGCGCAGGTGCAGGTGCAGGGTATGCCAGGCCTCGGGCTGGTTGCTCTGCCGGCCGCAGCCACCGAAGGCGGCGATGAGGGCGGCGGCGAAGAGGGGGCGCAGTGATTTTGCGGTGCAGGATCTGGGCATGGGATGTCACTCCTTGACGGGCTCAAAGCCGAAATTTCAAGCCGCCGTTGCACTTCAAGCCGGTGAGTTGGACCGAATTGATTTCGGTCTTGAGCGAACCAAAGTAGAGCCGGGCATCCAGTTCGAACGAGAGGTGCGGCGAAAAGGTCTTGCTCAGGCCGGCGCCAAAGCCGCCGATGGTGGCGCCACCGACATCGTAGGCGTTGTTGCTGTAAAGCTTGCCCTCGACGACGCCGCGCAAGGTGGTATAGGCGCCGCGCGGCAGGGTGACGGTCGCTGCAAGTTCAAGCTCGTTGCCGTTGCTGTTCTGGCGCTCGGGGATAAGTTCATCGCCGCTGCTCAGGCTGTTTTTGGCACGGACGCGGTCGCGCAGGAGGAGGAGCAGTCCCGCGCTCTGGCCGGGGAACCAGGCCATCGCCTGGAGGGTGAGCCGGTTGCCGGCCTGGTAGACCTGATCGCTGCCCACCTTGTCGGCCGTGTAGAGGGTATAGCCGGCGTCAAACATGAGTTTCTGCCCGCGGCTGAGGGGATAGTCGAGCGAGGCGGAGAGGGTGATTTCCTCACCGGGATTATAGCTGCTGCCGCCCTGCTCGTAGGGCTCGAAGGCCCCGCGCAGGAGAAATCCGGCACCCACACCGGCCACCATGCCGGAGAGGGGAAAGGCGCTGACCATGCCGGCGCTGACGTCGAATCCCTGGCCGAGGATCGGTGAGCTAAAATCGAAGGCGTGCAGGGCCAGGATATTGGCCACACCCAGTTCTTCGTTGTTGAGGGCGGACTTGCCGCTGGGCAGATTGAGACCGAAGGTGGCGAGGAGTTTCTCGTTCCTGAAGAGATAGCTGCCGGCGATGCGGGTATCCGAAAAGCCATTGAGCGCGGCGCTGCCGGAGCTGGAGACGGTGCTGAAGGCGGGTCCCATGGCCATGGAGAGCTGCATTTGCTCGCTCACCGGATAGAGAAAGGTGACCGGCACGGCGATCTGGCGAGCCTGGTCCTCTTCGACCTTCCAGAAGTGTAAGGCGGCTCCGGCCGAGGCGGTCCCTTCCCGGGCGCGCTGCAGCATGGCAGGCTGGGCAGTCAACCTGAAGGAGGCGGCGCAGAGCAGGGCAAAAACCAGGAGTGAGAGGTGCACGCGTCGTTGCGGGATCATAGGCGTTCCTTGCTGCAAGGCATGGATGCGGTTCACTTTTTGACGGGCAGTTGGATGTGGACCTCGATCGGGTAGCCGGTGCCGATGCCGATGGTTCCGGTTTCGGTCGTGGGTTTGCGCGATTCCAGGCCCGGGAGGAAGCCGGGGGTGACCTGGGCGGCGCTGCGGTTGAGCAGGTCGACGGTGACCAGTTCTGTGGCCGCCGCCGGCTGCGACACCGCGGCGGCCGGCGCGCTGGTCCGCCGGTTTTCGGATCTATCCGCCGTCTTGCGGTCGGTCACCACGGCGAGCAGCGAGGGGCGGATCATTTCCGGGCGCGGAGAAAATGCCGCGAAGGCTTGCGAGCGTTCCACCGCCTTTTCCGCCGCCCTGAATCCGGGGTCGGCATCAAGGGCGCTGCGGTACTCCTGCTCCGCCTTTTGCCACTGTCCCCGGTCCTCGTCATCGAGGCCGCGGCACCAGGCCATAAAGGCCGCCAGGTTTTTCGTCGGGATGCGCTGGATGGCCTCCCGTTCCTGGCGCGACAGCCGTAGGCCCATGACGTCGATGAGGTTGAAGACCAGGCTCTTCTGCAGCTGATAGAATTCCTCGAGGGGGCCGGCGATCTTGTCGGCCGGCGCCGGCGCGGCTACGCCCAGCGTCGCCAGCGCGGCATCGATCTGCAGCTGGTTCTGCTCGGCCCCGGCAAACGTCCCCTGTACCACCCGGTGCACGCTCAGGAGCTTGCCCATGCGCGGCGCCGTTTCCTCCTTGACCAGCCCGGTCATGCCCAGCCCCATCTCATCCATGAGCAGCTGCATGCGTGCGCGCTCGACCACCTGAAGGCTCCGGACCTGGGCCAGATCGGTGATGATCATCTCCGCCAGCCCCTTTTGCAAGGGCGTATAGTCGGGGTTGTTGGAAAGATTGGAGAAATAGAGCACAGCGATGGAATTCTCGGGGGCGGGTCCGGCCTCCAGGGCGTTCTCCTGGGCGAGCAGGGCCTTGATCTGCTCGGCCATCTGCTGGCGGACCAGCACCTGCAGCCGGCCGCGCACCGTGGCGCTCATCTTGCCGGCCGGATTGATCTGGGTGTAAAGGGTGTACTGCTGGATGGCCGAGCTGGTCTCGCCGCCGGCTTCGTACACCAGGCCGAGATAATAGATGGCGGGGAGATCGCGGGGAGAGCGGCTGAGGGCGAGGCGAAGGAAACCGCGGGCGAGCTTGAGCTTGCCGGCATGGTACATGGCGATGCCCATGTCGCGGATCGACTCGATGTCGGTGTAATTCTCGGCAATAGCCATTTTAAGAGGCCGCACCGCCCTGGCATACTCGCCGCGCTCGATCAGCTCGTGGCCGAGATTCTGCCGGGAGGGGGCGCACCCCTGGTAAAAGAGGGCAAGCAGCAGGCCGAGAGCGCAGGCGGCCGGGAAAGGATGTCGAACCATAGATGCCTCACAAAGGGTACGCCGCAAGGGGCGAGCTAGTTGCCTTTGCGCAGGGCCAGCAGACGGGCACGGGCGCGACGGAATTTGGGATTAAGCTTGAGCGCCTGCAGGTAGCATCTGCGGGCTTCGGTCAGGTTGCCCTTCTCCTCAAAATCGATACCGCGGGCGAAGAGCAGCGCGGCGTCGAACGAGTTGTTGTCCGGTTCGCGCAGGGCCTTGCGCTCCTCACCAGACAGGGAGACATTCATGCTTTTGATATTCTTGTTGACCAGATTGGTCACCATTTTGGCGAGGTCGTTGGGGGAGCCGGTCTCCTCCTCCGCCATGAGGGTCTTGCCCGACTCGACCTCGACGAGGCGGGCATCGATGCGGAGTTTGCCGTCGAGCATCTTCATGAAGGAGCCGAGGATGAGATTTTGCGCCCCGAGCATCTTTCCCACCTCCTGAGCGGCCGAGGTCTCGATCATACCGGATTGGCCCAGTTTCATCTCCTCGAGGATCTGCTGGAGATTGGCGCGTTCGACGATCTGGAAGGCCTGCACCTTGCTCAGTTCGGTGATCAACATGTCGGAGAGGCCCTTGCAAAGCGGATCCATCTCCGCCTTGTCCTTGAGACTGTTATTCTCGAAATCGAGTACCGCCAGAGTCCGTTTGCCCGGGCTTTCCTGAACCGCCCAGCCACTCACCGTCAACCCGACGAGGAGCACCACCAGCATCCGCCGCACATGGCCCATAGCCTTTCCCTCCGCATGAGATATTTTTCTGCGAATTTTAGACAAATTTCAGCACAAGCGCAAGACTTTTTTCAATGACTTGTGCCAGCAGGCACAGCTAGTGCAGATACTCCCGCCAGCTCTTGATCTGCAGCTCCTTGAGCGACTTGCGGCTCAGGGCTTCGACGAAACGCCGCGCCAGTTGCATGTTGGTGAAAAGGGGGATGGCAAAATCGACCGCCGCGCGGCGGATCATATAGTCGTTGGTCAGCTCCTCCTCCTGGAAATTCTTGGGGATGTTGATGACCAGATCGATCTTGCGCTCGCTGATGTAATCAAGGACGCCCGGCTTTTTCTCCGAGAGCGGCCAGTGCAGGGTCATGGCGGGGATGCCGTTTTCCTGCATAAAGCGCGCTGTGCCGCCGGTGGCGTAGAACTGGATCCCCATCTCCTGGAGCTTGCGCGTGGCGGCGAGAAACTCCACCTTGCTTTCGATCGGCCCCGTAGAAAGGAGGACATTACGGATGGGCAGGCGGTAGCCCACCGAGAGCAGGGAGAGAAGAAAGGCCTCGTCAAAGTCATCGCCGAGGCAGGCGACCTCGCCGGTGGAGGCCATTTCGACGCCGACGGTCGGGTCGGCGCCGCTGAGACGGGTGAAGGAGAACTGCGGGGCCTTGACGCCGACATATTCGAGATCGAAGGCGGAGCGGTCGATGCGCGGCGGATGATGCCCCATGATCACCCGGGTCGCCATGTCGATGAAATTGATATCGAAAATTTTCGAGACAAAGGGAAAGCTGCGCGAGGCGCGCAGGTTGCACTCGATCACCTTGACCTCATTATCCTTGGCGACGAACTGGATGTTGAAGGGGCCGTTGATCTTGAGCGCCGCCGCGATCTCGCGGGCGATCTTTTTGACACGGCGCGTCGTCTCGAGAAAGGTGCGCTGCGGCGGCAAGACGATGGTGGCATCGCCGGAATGCACGCCGGCATTCTCGACGTGTTCGCTGATGGCATAGACGAGCAGCTCACCCTCCTGCCCCACTGCGTCGATCTCGATCTCCTTGGCGTTCTCGATGAACTTGGAAATGACCACGGGATGGTCGGAGGAGATATCCGCAGCCTTGTTGAGAAAACGCTCGAGTTCGATGTCGGTTGAGGCGACGCTCATGGCCGCGCCACTGAGCACATAGGAGGGCCGCACCAGCACCGGGTAACCGACCTCCGCGGCGAAGGCGATCGCCCGGTCGATCGAGGTCAGCTCGGCCCAGGCCGGCTGATCGATGTGCAGCGTATCGAGAAGTTTGGAGAACTTGTGACGGTCCTCGGCACTGTCAATGCTCATCGCCGAGGTGCCGAGCACCCGCACCCCCGCTTTGTGCAGCCGCAGCGCGAGCGTGTTGGGGATCTGCCCGCCCATCGAGATGATGATCCCCAGCGGCTTTTCCTTCTCGTAAATGTCGCTGACCGCCTCAAAACTGAGCTCGTCAAAATAGAGCTTGTCGCAGACATCATAATCGGTACTGACGGTCTCGGGATTGTAATTGACCATGATGGTCTGGTAATTGAGCTGCTTGAGGGTCATGACCGAATTGACACAGCACCAGTCAAACTCCACCGAGCTGCCGATGCGGTAGGCGCCGCTGCCCAGCACTATCACCGCGTTGCGGGCGTTGAAGGTGACATCATCCTCCTGGCCGTTGTAGGTCAGGTAGAGATAGTTGGTTTGCGCGGGGTATTCCGCGGCGAGGGTGTCGATCTGTTTGACGCAGGGGGTGAGGCCGTAGGCCTTGCGCAGCGTCCGCGTCTCCTCCTCGCTCCGGCTCAGGGCGCGGCCGATCTGGGAATCGGAGAAACCGAGCTGCTTGGCCTCGAGCAGGATATCGCGCGGGCAGCGCTGTTCGCCCACCTCCGCCAGGCGTTTCTTCATCGCCACGATGTTGGCGATCTTGAAGAGAAACCAGCGATCAATATGGGTGAGGGCATGGATCTCGTCGATGCTCATCCCCTCTTCCATGGCCTGGGGGATGGCGAAGATGCGCAGGTCGGTCGGCGCGGCCAATTCCTCGCGCAGGTCATCGAGATCGAAGGGGCGGTTGAGCACCACCCCGTCGAAGCCGATCTCGAGCATGCGCAGTCCCTTTTGCAGCGCCTCCTCGAACTTGCGGCCGATGGCCATGATCTCGCCGACCGATTTCATCGCCGAGCCGAGCTTTTTCGAGACTTGGCGGAATTTCTTGAGGTCCCAGCGCGGGATCTTGACGACCACATAGTCGAGGGCCGGCTCAAAGCTCGATTTGGTGACGCGGGTGACCGAGTTGGGCAGCTCGATCAGGCTGTGGCCGAGCGCCAGTTTGGCGGCGACGGCGGCCAGCGGGTAGCCGGTCGCCTTGGAGGCCAGGGCGGAGCTGCGTGATAACCGGGCATTGATCTCGATGACCCGGTACTCCTCGGAATCGGGCTTGAGAGCGTACTGGATGTTGCATTCGCCGATGATGCCGAGATGGCGCACGGTGCGGATGGCGATCTCGCGCAGCATATGGTATTCGCGGCTGGTCAGGGTCTGGCTCGGGGCGACGACGATGCTTTCGCCGGTATGGATACCCATGGGATCGAAATTTTCCATATTGCAGACCGAAAGGCAATTGTCGTATTGGTCGCGGACGATCTCGTATTCGATCTCTTTCCAGCCGAGCAGATACTCCTCCACCAGGATCTGCCGGGTATAAGAGAAGGCCTTGTGGGCGCGCTCGCGCACCTCATCGACGCTGCGGCAGATCCCCGAGCCGAGGCCGCCGAGGGCGTAAGCGATGCGGATCATCACCGGATAGCCGATCTCGGCGGCGACACGTTCTGCCTCCTCGACCGAGGTGACCGCCTGGCTGCGCGGGGTACGGACGTCGATCTGGCGCAGTTTGGCGGTGAAGAGATCGCGGTCCTCGGTGTTCATGATCGCTTCGACCGGGGTCCCGAGTACCGCCACGCCGTAGCGGCGCAGCACCCCCTCGCGTTCGAGCGCGACGCCGCAGTTGAGGGCGGTCTGGCCGCCGAAACTGAGGAGGATGCCGTCCGGTTTTTCCTTCTTGATCACCTGCTCGACAAAATAGGGGGTCACCGGTAAAAAGTAGACCTCGTCGGCGAGGTGTTCAGAGGTCTGGATGGTGGCGATGTTGGGATTGACCAGAATGGTGCGGATCCCCTCTTCCTTCAGCGCCTTGATAGCCTGGCTGCCGGAATAATCGAACTCGCCCGCCTCGCCGATCTTGAGCGCGGAACTCCCCAGAATGATCACTTTGGATATGTTTTCTGCCATTATAACATCCTGCCGAAATCTTCAAACAGCAGCATCGTGTCGACCGGCCCGGGCGCCGCCTCGGGATGGAACTGCACGCTCATGAATGGTTTGGAGGTGTGACGTATCCCCTCATTGGTGCCGTCGTTGGCGTTGATGAACCAGGGTTCCCAGCCGGGCGGCAGGGTACGGCCGTCGACGGCAAAGCCGTGGTTCTGCGAGGTAATGTAGCAGCGTTTGGTCCCCACCTCGACGCAGGGCTGATTCTGGCTGCGGTGGCCGAACTTGAGCTTGTAGGTGTCGGCGCCGGCGGCCAGGGCGAGGATCTGGTTGCCCATGCAAATGCCGAAGATGGGGCGGTTGCGTTCCATGACCTTGCGAATGATCTGCACGGTTTCGCTGCACATTTTCGGATCCCCGG
Organism: bacterium; assembly: GCA_035353815.1. Classification (GTDB taxonomy): domain Bacteria; phylum Zhuqueibacterota; class Zhuqueibacteria; order Residuimicrobiales; family Residuimicrobiaceae; genus JAKPUX01. The sequence goes on along the minus strand of DAOQAG010000049.1, from coordinate 11,108 downwards.
GCCCGTTGGAGATCATCACGCCGGCAAAGGGCTCATCGCTGAAATCATAATTCCAGGGCACGACGCGCACCTTGAGACCGAGCCGGGTGAGGCTGCGGATAATATTGTACTTGGCACCGCAATCGACGAGGATGACGGTTTTATCGCCGCTGCCGTATTCGGCCGGAGCGGTGGTGCTCACCTCGGCGACCAGGTTGGTCTTGTTGGGGTCGTAAAAGTTCTGCTCTTCGGCGAAAAAAACGATACGGCCGAGCATGGTCCCCTCGTCGCGCAGCCGCTTGGTGAGGGCGCGGGTGTCGATGCCATAGAGGGCCGGAATCTGGCTCTCGTTGAGCCAGTCGCCCAGGCTGCGCCGGGCATTCCAGTGGCTGTAATCGAACGAGTATTCGGAGACGATCAGCCCCTGAATGTGGATGCGGTCCGATTCAAAGTTCTGTTCGAGGCCGTCGACCACCGCATGGCCGGGCACACCATAATTGCCGATCAGGGGATAGGTCAGGACGAGAATCTGGCCGTGGTACGAGGGATCGGTGAGGCTTTCGGGATAGCCGACCATGCTGGTGTTGAAGACCACTTCGCCGGCGATGGAGCGCTGCGCGGCGAAGGAAAAGCCGTGAAAGACCGAGCCGTCTTCCAGTTCCAGTCTTGCCTTGAGTTTTTTAAGTTCCATTCTTGCGATCCAGATAAATAGTACAACGGGACATGCTACAAGCCGTGATGGCCGATCGGCATGGGGTATGCGCAGAGCGGGTGCGTCAGGAGCACGGCTGTGCGCAGGCCGACACTGCCAGCCGATGCGGCACAAAAAAAGCAGGCGCAGAGCGGGCGCGTCAGGAGCGCGGCTGTGCTGTGGCGGCGGCCGCGGTGGTGTGGATCACCGGCTGTTTTCCGGGGTATCGAGCGCCAGATTGGCCAGCTGATCAGCGCGGCGGTTTTGACTGCGCGGCACGTGCACGAATTCGACGCTGGCAAAATTCCGGCACAGTTCGCGCGCTTGGAGGTAGAGCGGCAGCAGCTGTTCGTGTTTGACCCGGTAGAGGCCGTTCATCTGCCGGACCAGCAATTCGCTGTCGCTGCGGATCCGCAGCGACGGGGCGCCGAGTTCCTGCGCGATCTCCAGGGCGCGGAGCAGGGCGCGGTATTCGGCGACATTGTTGGTAGTCCGGCCGAGGCGGCCTCCCTCCTCGCGCACGGTCAGGCCGGTGCTGTCGCTGATGACCAGGCCGATGGCCGCCGGGCCGGGATTACCACGGGCGGCGCCGTCGATATGGATGGTCCAGCTCTCCCCGCCGGCCGCCGCAGCGGGCGTCAGGGCCTGTTCGGTGCGGGCGCAAAAGGCGCGCCACTCGGGCTCCTCGAGTCCGAGCTGCTCGGCGCGCACGCAGGCCGCGAGGCGGCGGCAGATCTCGGCATCGCTCATTTTACGGGCAGCGCTCAGATCAGGCCCCCACCCAGACATTTTCCCGGCCGACGCGCGCGCGCAAGCGGTCGAGCAGCGCCAGACTGGGGGTGACGGCGATCGTGCGCGAGCGCAGGAAAAAATCATGGGCATTGGCGCCGTGGATGCGCAGATAGAGGGGCACGCTGCCGCGGAATTCGCTCAGGGTCTGGAGCAGATCATTGAGCTGTGCCGGGTCGACCGCGCCGGCGTCGAGAGAGAGGAAGAGGCTACGGGTATAGCGCGTTCGCGCCTCCTCGAGCGGGATGACCTCCTCGACGATCAGCTTGGGTGCTTCGCCTTCGCGGGTGCTGATCTTGCCCAGGGCCATGACGATACGGTCGACGGCAATAGCGTTGCGGCAGCGGTCATAGACATCGGCAAAGGTCAGCCCCTCGAGGGTGCCGGTAAAATCCTCCAGCTTGAAAAAGGCCATGGGGCGCTTTTGGCGGTCGAGCAGGGTCTTGATCTCGCTGATGAGGCCGCAGAGGCGCACCTTGCTGTTATCCCGGCACTCTCCGGCATTGGCGAGCGGGACGCTGGAAAGCGCGCCAATGTCCTCGCGGAAACCGTCAAGCGGATGGCCGGACAGGAAGAACCCGAGCATGGCCTTTTCGCGGTTGAGGGCATCACCCGCGGGCCACTCCTCGACGCGCGGCAGGGCGGGCCGGAGCTGGTCTTGCTCCTCCGCCAGGGAGTCGCCGCCGTCGAACATCGAGAACTGGCCGGTGGCGGCACGCTGATTCCGGCCCTGGGCATAGAGGATCGCCTCTTCGAGCCCGGCCATTTTTTGCGCGCGCGTCCCTTCCAGAGAATCCATGGCGCCGGCCTGAATCAGGCTCTCAAAGACCTTTTTATTCACCGCCTGGAGGTCGATGGCGCAGGCGAGATCGACCAGGTTGCGGAAAAGCCCGTTCTTGTTGCGGCCGGCGACGATGGCCTCGATGGCGCCGCGGCCGACATTCTTGACCGCGCCAAGGCCGAAGCGGATGCGCCCTGCGGTGACGACAAAATCGGCAAGGCTTTCGTTGACATCCGGCGGCAGCACCTCCAGCCCCATGCGGCGGCACTCTTCCAGCAGCACCACGACACGAGCCGTGCTGCTCATCTCGCTGCTGAGGTTCGCCGCCATGAATTCGGCCGGGTAGTAGACCTTTAGATAGCCGGTCTGGTAGGCGACCAGGGAGTAACAGGCCGCATGCGACTTGTTGAACCCATAGCCGGCGAATTTGGCCATCATGTCATAGATTTCGTTCGCGGTCTTGCCTTCGACGCCGCGTTCGCTCGCCCCGGCAACGAAGTGGATGCGCTCCTCCGCCATGATCTTTTCGTCCTTCTTGCCCATGGCGCGGCGCAGCAGATCGGCATTGCCGAGCGAAAAGCCGCCGACCTCCGTCGCCATCTTGATCACCTGCTCCTGATAAACCGCGATGCCGTAGGTCTCCTCGATCAGCGGCCGGAGCAGGGGATGGAGATAGCTCACCGCCTGGGTGTTGCGCTTGCCGCGGATAAAGTCGTCGATATAATCCATGGGCCCCGGACGATAGAGGGCATTCATGGCGATAAGATCTTCGAGGCAGGTCGGCTTTAATTTCTTTAGATACTCCTGCATCCCCGAGCTTTCAAACTGGAAGAGGCCGATGGTCTCGCCGCGGGCAAAGACCGCATAGACCTGGGGATCCTCCAGGGGGATGGTGTCGATATCGAGCGGGATCCCCCGCGCCGCCACCGCGTCCACAGCCTTCTGAATGACCGTCAGGGTGCGCAGGCCGAGAAAATCCATCTTGAGCAGCCCCACCTCCTCCAGCGACTTCATGTCGTACTGGGTGGTGATGTCCCCCTCTTTGGTCTTGTAGAGGGGGACGTAATTGGTGAGCTCTTCGGGGGTGATCAGGACGCCGGCGGCATGGGTGGAGGCGTGCCGCGCCAGCCCTTCGAGCACCAGGGCATGCTCCATCAGCCGGCGGCTGGTCTCATCCTTATCGATGATCTGCCGCAGCTCGGCGACGTTCTTGATCGCCTCCTCCAGCTTGATCTTGAGCTGCTCCGGCACCAGCTTGGCGATACGATCCACCTCCGAATAATTCATCTTGAGAACACGGCCGACATCCCGGATCACGGCACGCGCCGCCATGGTCCCGAAGGTGATGATCTGACAGACGTTGCTGTAGCCGTATTTCTCCTTGACGTAGCGGATCACCTCCTCGCGGCGCTCGTAGCAAAAATCGATGTCGATATCCGGCATCGAAATGCGCTCGGGATTGAGGAAGCGCTCGAAGATGAGGTCGTAGCGGATCGGATCGAGATTGGTGATCTTGAGGACATAGGCCACGAGGCTGCCGGCGGCCGAGCCGCGGCCGGGTCCGACCGGGATACGCTGGCTGCGGGCGTAACGGATGAAATCGGCGGTGATCAGGAAATAGCCGGCATAGCCCATCTGCCGGATCATGTCCAGCTCATAGCTCAGCCGCTTCTCCAGCTCCGGGGTGATCGTGGCATAGCGCTCGCGCAGGCCCGCCCAGGCCTCGCGGGCGAGAAAGTCATCGAGACTCTCGCCGGCGTGCTCCGGCGGTAGCTGAAAGACCGGCAGATGGAAGGTCCGGGAATCGAGGTGAAAGTCGCACTTGTCCGCCACCTCCAGGGTGTTGAGCAGCACCTCCGGATGTCCGGGAAAAGCCTCGGCCATCTCCTCCTCGCTCTTGAAATAGAGCTCCCGGGTGTTGTAGCGCATACGGGTGGTATCTTCGAAATCCTTGCCGGTCTGCAGGCAAAGGAGGATGTCGTGGGCCTCGGCGTGTTCCTTCTTGAGATAATGGATATCATTGGTGGCGACCACCTTGATATTCATCTCCCGGGCCATGGCATAAATAGCGGTACGAGCGGTCTCTTCTTCGGGGATGCCGTGGTTCTGGACCTCAAGATAGAAATCCTCGCCGAAAATGTCGCGGTATTCGGCCACCGTGGCGCGGCTGCGCTCCTCGTTTTCACGCAGCAGCCGCTGGCTGACCTCCCCCTTGAGGCAGGCGCTGAGAGCGATCAGGCCCTCATGGTGCTGGCGCAGGAGGGCGCGATCAATGCGGGGCTTGTAGTAGAATCCTTCGAGATAGCCGGCGGAGACCAGCTTCATCAGGTTGCGGTAGCCGGTCATGTCCTTGCAGAGAAGAACGAGATGAAAGGCGGTGCCGCCGGTGCCGGGATCCGGCTGCTTGTCCGTCCGGCTGCCCGGGGCGAGATAGGCTTCGGAGCCGATCAGCGGCTTGATCTTGTGCTTGCCGCATTTCTTGTAAAAACTGATGGCGCCATGCATGCAGCCGTGGTCGGTCAGGGCGATGGCCGGCATGCCGAATTTGTCCGCTCGTTCGACGAGATCATCGATGCGGCATGCCCCGTCGAGGAGGCTGTAATGGGAATGGTTATGGAGATGGACAAACCGGCTCACGCACTGACTCGTCGTTAAATGGAACGGTAATAGCGTTTTGCAACCGAAGTATACTCACTTCCGGCATAGGTATCGAGAAAGGTGCCAAAGGCCTTCTGGGCCAGCTCCGCCTGGTTGCTGCGCACATAGGAGAGCCCGATCATCAGCTGGGCGTCATCGTGCTTGTCCGTTTCGGAATAGGCGAAGACCTTCTGGAATTCGACGATGGCCTTCTGATACTCCCGCATGCCAAAGTAGCACTCTCCGAGCCAGTACTGGCAGTTATCCGCCATGGTATGGTCGGGATACTCGGCAAGAAGGCGGGAGAATTCATCGATCGCCCCCTGATACTGGTGGGCCTCGAATTTGCCCCGGGCGCTTTCATAAGCCGCATCGAAAGCGGAGCTGCCGCTGCTGGCGGCGGCGCGGGCGGGTTTCTTGATGGTGTTGGCCGTCACCACCGGCGTCACGGCTGCGCGTTTGCTCTTTTGCGCTTCGAGTTCCTGGAGGCGCGCGCTGCGGTTGGTGATGATGTTCTGCAGGCTGTCGACCGTGGCGCTGCGCTGTTCAAGAGCGGACTCGAGGCGATTGATGTCCGTGCGCATTTTCGTAAACATCTCGGGCGTCAGGCCCATCGTACCCGCCGTGGTGGTCGGCGTGGTCTCGAGCTGCTCACTGCGGGCTGGTTTTTTGGTGCCCGCCGCGGGCTCTTTCTGCGGTGTCACTGTCTCGCGGTTGGCTGCGGCGGCCTCGTTGCCGGTCTCGTTTTCGGCACCGAGCAACGCCAGCATCTCATCATCGGAAAGGGCAAGGTTGGTGGTGTCCGCGGTGCTGTCGGCATCGCTGAGCTTCAGCTCGTCGCTGGTCGAATCCTTGCCGCCCTCGCCTTCAGTCAGATCGAGCAGCTGCAGAAGCTCCTGACGGAACTGGTCGTCGTTATTGGCCATGTCTTCGCCTCCGGCCACCGTGCCCCGGCGCTGGGCGCAGACCAGGAAAAGACCGACGAAAATGATCACCAGGGCGAGTACGACCGCCCAGACGGAACGGGGATAACTTTTCATGCGAACCTCGCTGCTTGGATGCCTGTCAGTTAAGGTAGATCGGCTGCCTGATCTCTTTACCCTGTGTCGCGCTGCGAACTGTGGATGCTCCGAATCCCGACCTCAACCCTTGTATCATGACCACCGCGCCCCTGCGGGTGGCTAAACTCCGGCGGCGCCGGCGGCGATGAGCTCGCTGGCGCTCTGCAAATGGGCCTGGGTGACGACGTCACCGCCGATCAGGGCCGCGACCTGGGCCACGCGCTCTTCGGCCGTCAGCGGGCGGATGGTCGTGCGCGTCGAGCGCTCGTCTCCGCCCTTCTCGACAAGGAGGTGATGATCGGCCATACTCGCGATCTGCGGCAGATGGGTGATGCAAATGACCTGGTGGCTCATGGCCAGCTCCTTGAGGCTGCGGCCGACCGCCTGGGCGATGCGCCCGCTGATGCCGATATCGATCTCGTCAAAGATCAGGACCGGAATGCGGTCGGCTTCGGCCAGGAGGGTCTTGAGCGCGAGCATCACGCGCGAAATCTCCCCGCCGGAGGCGACGGCGGCCAGCGGCCGGGCTTCTTCGCCCGGATTGGCGGAGAGGAGGAACTCGAGATGGTCGGCGCCGCGCGGCCCGATATGAACCTTTTCGCCCGCCAGAAGGATCCAGGGTTCCGCAGTGGCGGGCGTGACCTGGCGGGCGACCGCGAACTGCGCCCGCGGCATGCCGAGCTGCGCCAGCGCCGCAGCGACCTTGGCCGCAAACACTGTTGCGGCGGTCTGACGCCGCTCCGACAGGGCAGCACAGAGCTCCGCAAGCCGGGAGCGGGCCTCCTCGCGCTGACGGGTCAGCTGCGCCAGCCTGGCATCGAGATTATCGACCAGCGCCAGCTCCCCCTCCAGCTGCTGGCCCAGTGCGATCACCGCTTCGAGGGTGCCGCCGTGTTTGCGCTTCAGGGCGGTCAAGGCCGAAAGGCGCTGCCGCACTTTTTCGAGCCGCTCCGGATCGAAGGAGATCGCCTGATGGTAATGCTGGACGCTTTTGGCCAGTTCCTCGACGAGAATCAGGGCGCTCCGGGCATCATTCTCCATGGTGCTGAAGCCGGGATCGATCGCCGCCAGCTGGCCGAGCTCGGCGGCCGTTGCGGTGAGGACTTCCGCTGCCGAGCCCTCCGATTCGTAGAGCCGGGCGAAGAGGCGGGCGGTATGCTCGTAAAGCAGTTCGGCATTCTTGAGGATCTGCTCGTCGGCGAGAAGCTGCTCCTCTTCGCCCGCCGCCGGGGCTACGGCCCTGATCTCCTGGAGCTGAAAGGCCTTGTAATCGCGCGAGCGGGCCAGTTCGGCCGCCTGTTCTTCGGCGCTGCGCAGCGCTCGTACGGCCGCTGTCAGCTCCTGATAGCTGCTGCGGCAGGCCTCCAACTCGCTCTCCAGCCCGGCGAAGGCATCAAGATAGGGGCCATGATTGGCGCTCTTGAGGAGGAGCTGGTGCTCATGCTGGCCGTGGAGATCGACGAGGAGATCACCCAGTTCCGACAATACCGCCAGAGGCACCGGGGTATCGTTGATGAAACAGCGGCTCTTGCCGCTGCTGTGGACCTCGCGCCGCACCAGAACCGTGCCGCCCTGCTCCTCGATCTCATGTTCGCGCAACAGGTCGGCAGCCGCCGGCAGCCGGCCGGTCAGGAATTCGCCTTCAATGACCGCCTTGTCCGCGCCGGCGCGAATCGCCTCCTTGCCGAGCCGCTCGCCCAGCAGGGCGCCGAGGGCGCCGATCAGGATGGATTTGCCCGCGCCGGTCTCGCCGGTGATGATGTTGAGACCCGCCTGGAAATCGACCTTGATCTCGTCGATGAGGAGGTAGTTTTTCGCGAACAAAAAAGTGAGCATGGTCTTGGTCTGGTCTCTGAATGGATTCCGCCGGTTGTCCGCGACGGCGGCGCAGGCCTCCACCTCACCACCCGGTTACGAACGTTCAGATTCTCTTTAATTAACGGAATTGGCGAGTCATTTTCAAGCGGATTTTTGTAAAAATGTTATACCCAACAACATTCCCGGATATTCGTCAGGGATGAATCACCGCCACCTTGCCGGATCCGGCCAGGCCCGATTCGGTGGTGACCAGATAGAGATAGATGCCGCTGGCGACCAGCTCCCCGCGGTCGTTGCGGCCATCCCAGGTTGTGCGCGAGCCGAAGATCTGGCTCGCCGGCAGATGGCGCACGAGCCGGCCATCCGGGGTATAGATACGAACCGTGGCTTTGTCCGCCAGGTTCTGGATATAAAAAAGTGCGCTGCCGTTGCCGAGGACAAAGGGATTGGGGTACCCCGAGAGGTTGCTCAGATTCGCCGCCGGCCGCGTGAAGGGCGTCTGCAGCCGCGAGAGGCCGTTGGTGGTGCCGATGTAGACCTGCCCGGTTCTTTCATTGAAGGCAAAGCAGGTGACATTGTCGCTCACCAGGGCGCTGGTCGAGGTGGAAAAATGGCGCCAGGTGTAGCCGTCCGCTTCGAACATGCTCATGCCGCCGCTGGTGCCGATCCATTTATTGTTGCGGACATCGACCGAGATGACATTGATGTCATCATTGATCACCTGATAGCGCTGGCTGACCGTCCCTTCGTACCAGTAATTGAGTCCCTCGGGGGTGCCGATCCACATCACGCCGTCGCTGTCACGGGCGAGGGAGCGGATGGTAAGGCTGGTCAAACCATCCTCCGTGCCCAGGCCCTGGCTGAGGTCGTCGTCGGACTTATCGAAGGGGGTCTCGTTATGGTCGAGGACGCTGATACCGCGGTCCTGGGTGCCGACCCAGATGCGGCCGTTGTGGTCGGCGGCGAGGGCGGTCGTCAGTTTGGACTTGATACCGTCGCGGGTGGTGAAGTACTGCCAGTTGCCGAGCGTGTCGGCGACGTCGAGGATCTGGAGGTTGTCGGCCTGATAGTTGAGCAGCCAGATGTTGCCTTTGGTATCGTTCATCAGGTTGGTGATGACCACATAGTCCGGGTTCACCGAGATCCCCGCCAGGCCGTCTTTGGAGCCAAGGGTGGTGAGGGTGATGCTATCGCCGCGGGTGGTAAAAATGGCGATGCCGCCGCCCCAGCTGCCGGCCCAGACCCGGTTGCGGGCATCGACAGCGAGGGTGCGAAAGTCGTTGCTGGGCAGCGCGCTGTTGCTTTTGTTAAAGATCCGCCAGGAGGTGCCATCGAAGCGGGAGATACCGCTGCTGGAGGAGGCGGTCCAGAGGTTGCCGCTTTGGTCGAAGGTGAGGGCGGTGAACTTGTTATCGGCCGGGCCGTCGGGGATCTCGGGCCGCCAGGCGGTGCCGCTCGGATCGAACCAGGCGAGGCCGCCGGCGGCAACGCCGGCCCAGAGGCGGCCGCTGCCGTCCACGCTGAGCGAGGTGGCGCGGGAGAGGGCATTGCCGATGGTGGTAAACGAGTTGGCGCCGTTGCGCTGCACGATGGCCCATCCGGCATCGACCGCCAGCTTGCCGTTCCACACCGCCAGGTCGGCGATGCTGTTATCCTTGAGCTCGCCGGGGAGCCAGGCAGTCCCGTCAAAGATGCCCAGCCCCTTGGCGGTCCCGACGAAAAGCTGGCCGCCAAAGGAGGCCAGGGCCAGAGCCTGATTGTGGGGCAGGCCGTCGGCCATGGTATAGAGGGTCCAGGCGCTCGGGGCCATCAGATTAGGGAGATCGAGATGGGAGGTGCGCACGCCATCCGGACAGGCTGTCCAGATGCGGCGGCCATCCAGGAGGGTGCGCGTCACCTCGCCGATCTTGTAGGTCTCCTTGACCTCCCAGCGGCGGATGTCAAAGAGGCTGACCCCGATGGCGAGGGAGACAAAGATCGAGTCGCCATAGGCGGTCAGGTCGCTGATACTCTGGCCCTGATAATCGGTGATGGTCTGGAGGTGGTGTGAAGAGGGTGTGTAGACATTGACCACCCCGTTGGCGCCGGCGATCCAGATGCGGCCGCTGCGGTCGCGTTCGACCGCCCTGATGTCGTTGCTAGCCAGGCCGTCGGTGTTCACAAAGGGTGTGAAGCGGCCGGTGGCGGGGCTGAAGCGGAGCAGGCCGCCGTTGGTGGCAGCCCAGATGAGCGTATCGGCGGCGAGGATCTGGCGGACGTCGGTCGCATTGGTGAAGGTCTGCCACTCCCACTCCGCCGCGAGTGCGACGCTCCAGGCACCGGGCAGCAGAACTAACAAAACGCGCAGAGCGCGGGAGAATTGATTCATGCCTTATCCTTTGAGATGGGCAAAGAGGTCGGCCATCTCGATCGCGCTCATCGCGGCATCCCAGCCCTTGTTGCCGGCCTTGGTGCCGGCGCGCTCGAGGGCCTGCTCGAGGTTGTCCGGGGTGATAACGCCATAGCTGATCGGCACCTCCAGCTCCATGCCGGCCTGGGCGATGCCCTTGGTGACCTCGGCGGCGATGTATTCAAAGTGCGGGGTTGCGCCGCGGATGACGGCGCCGAGGCAGATCACCGCATCGTACGCCTTGCTGCGGGCGAGGCGCTTGGCCGCGATCGGGATCTCGAACGCCCCGGGCACCCAGACAATGGTGACCTGGTCGAGGTCGCCGCCGTGGCGCTTGAGGCAGTCAAGCGCGCCCTCGAGGAGCTTTTTGCAGATCAGCTCGTTGAAGCGGCTGACGACGATGGCGAACGTTTTGCCGCTCGCCGAGAGTTGGCCTTCGATGACTTGTGGCATAGGATCCACCTGAAGTAAGAGAAACGTCAAGGCAATAGAGTAATTCTTTGTGTATTGATCATTGCACCGCTCTGGATACGGCATAGGTAAAGGCCTGCGGCCACCTTCTCGTTCAGACTGTTCCGGCCATTCCAGCGCACGGTATGGTTCCCTGCTGGCATTTGCTGATCCGCCAGAATTATTACCTTTTGGCCGAGGAGGTTATAAATCTCAATCCGCACCGGGCTTGCTTGCCGCAAGGTGTAGATGATGTTGGTCTCCGGGTTAAAAGGATTGGGATAGATGCCAGCCATGACCGCACCGTCTGATGCCGCTCCGATCTTTTGTACCGGAATGGAAATCGGCAGTGATTCAACCAATCCCAGAGAGATCTGAGCATGACTATTGAAAGGACTTTCGGGGTACTTGCTGACTAATCGGCCATAGACCTCTTGAGCGGATTTCCGGCTATGCAAGAGATCAAGGTAAATGGTGAAAAGGTCATAAAGCGACTCTTCTTCATAAATTGAA
>DAOQAG010000048.1:0-30098 GCA_035353815.1 bacterium | reverse complement strand
GTACAGCGCGGTATCCCTCCCGGTTTTGAGCCGGCCATCTGGTCCGGCCACCGAGATTTCGTGATGCCACTCTTCGGGGCGGTAGCACTTACGCAGCAGCAGGTCAGCGCCGACATGGATGATCGCGGTAGAGAGCGCGCCTTCCCGCTTGACATACTCGACACGGCTCGCGGTCCAGCCGCTGTGGGCATACATCCAGCGCCCGAATTCGGTGACAAGGCGGAAGGTGCCGTCGAATAACGCCGGAAAGCGGCGGCGCAGCAGCGCTGCATAGTCGGCCATGGATGGAGCTGCGATCTTCGGATAGTAGGAGACCGGGAGGCCGCCGCCGATATCGAAGAGGGTGATGCGGCGGCTCTGTCCGGCGCGCGCCAGCGCCTGATTGATCTCCCGCGCCAGCTCGAGCACCACGCCGATGCCATTGGCGAGCAGGTCGAGGTTGCAACCCTGCGAGCCGACATGCAGATGAATCCCGGTGAGCCAATCATGGCGGAGATAGCGTTCGATCAGGGCCTGGCGCTGCAGTCCGATCGGCACGCCGAATTTGGACCAGGTGCCCGCCACGCTGAGCATGGCGATGGCGCCGGTGCCCACCTGGGGATTGACACGCACGCCAAAGGTGCCTTGGTGAGGCATGGTGCGCAGCAGTTCATCCAGGCGATCGAGTTCGTCCAGCGAGTCGGCATTGATATGGACGCCGGCCTGGAGGGCATAAGCCAGATCGTGGTTGCTCTTCGCCGGGGAATCATAGACGATCCGCTGCGGCAGAAAACCGGCTTTTTGCGCCAGGCAGAGCTCGGGAAGCGATGCGGCCTCCATGCCCACGCCGTGTTTTTGCATTTTTTTCAGCACCTTGACCAGAGGATTGGCCTTGACCGCAACCGCATGCAGCGCCGATTCCGGAAAGAGCTCCGTCAGCTCGGCGACATGATGCTTCAACCAGGTCAGATTATAAAACAGCAGCGCCGTATCCTCATCGCGGACCCAACCGCGTTCGGCCACGGCGCGCATCAGGGTGCGGCTGATGTGATCACGATCGATTGTCATAAGATCTCCCCTCCGGAAAGCTGTACTCATGCCTAAGGCGCTGCACGTCCCTGCCGCCCAGCCCGGCGGTGCGGGCAATCGGCTGTTGAATATAGAGCTTTGTCTCCCCTTTAACAAGCAGATTTTCGCGGTGGCTGTCCGGCAGCAGGACAGTATCTATGTTAATCAAGTTAAATTAATATGTTACAAAAAGGTCTTGACTTTTAACCTTTATTTTGATATTTTTTTAGGCTTTGTGGGATAGGTCGGATTTGCAGAACAAGGGCGGCGTATGAACAAATCCCGGAAAGACAAGGTCCATTTCGTCTGTCAGAGTTGCGGCACGGTTTCGCCGCGCTGGCTGGGGAAATGTCCTTCCTGCGAAGCCTGGAACAGTTTTGTTGAGGAGCGCGCGCCGGCCGCCGACACACGCCCTGCCCATGCGGCCGCGACCTCCCGCAGCCAGGCCCTGCTGCTGGAGGAGATTTCGACCGATCAGATGCCGCGCCTGCAGACGGTCAGCCCCGAATTCAACCGCGTGTTGGGCGGCGGCATCGTCCTGGGTTCGGTCGTCCTCATCGGCGGCGATCCCGGCATTGGCAAATCGACCCTGCTGCTGCAGGAAGCAGCCGGTTTGGGATGCGGCGAACTGCGGGTCCTCTATGTGACCGGGGAAGAGTCGGCTCAACAGACCAAGATGCGGGCGCAACGACTTGGCCTGGTCTCCGACCGCCTCTATGTCCTCGCTGAAACCGAGATCGAGAGCGTCCGCGATACTATCGCCCGGATCAATCCGGGTCTGGTGGTGGTGGACTCGATCCAGACTATGTATACGCCCATGCTCGAAAGCGCCCCGGGCAGTGTCAGCCAGGTGCGGGAATGCGCCTTGCAGCTCATCCAGGTGGCCAAGAGCGTGCATATGCCGGTATTTCTCGTCGGCCACGTCACCAAGGAGGGGATGCTCGCCGGTCCCAAGGTACTCGAGCATATGGTCGATGCCTTGCTCCTTTTCGAAGGAGATCGCGATCACTTTTATCGCATCCTGCGTGCGGCCAAGAACCGTTTCGGTTCCACTCGCGAGATCGGAGTGTTTGAAATGAGCGAACGCGGACTGCGCGATGTTCCCAATCCCTCCGCGGTCTTTTTGTCGGAACGGCGCTCCGAAAATACCGGCTCCGCAGTGATCTGCTGCATGGAGGGCACCCGGCCGATCCTGCTGGAGGTTCAGGCACTGGTCACGCCTTCCAGCTTTGGCTTGCCGCAGCGCACCGCCACCGGACTGGATCTCAAACGCGTGCAGATGCTCCTGGCGGTCCTCGAGAAACGGCTGGGGTACCATATCGGGACCATGGATGTTTTTGTCAATGCCGTCGGCGGATTCCGCATCGATGAGACGGCCGCCGATATCGGCATCATCGCTTGCCTGGCCTCGAGCATGCGCAACCGCGTCATCGATCCCGAGGCGATCCTCATCGGCGAAGTGGGGCTCGGCGGCGAGTTGCGCTCGGTCGCGCATATCGAAGCCCGCCTGGCAGAGGCGGAAAAAATGGGATTCTCCCGGGCGGTGATCCCGCGGGGAAACAAGAAAAGCCTGCCGCCGCAGCTCCGCATCCAGGTCGCCGCCGTGAGCCAGGCCCAGGAAGCCCTGGATGCCGTTCTTCAGTAGCCTTGAGACAAAATGAGCCCCCAGCCCTTTTTCAGCATTATTCGTCAGGATCCCGGCTCCGGAGCACGCGCCGGAGTACTGCGCACCGCCCATGGCACCGTGCAAACACCGATCTTTATGCCTGTCGGTACCCAGGCGACGGTGAAAACCCTGTCGCCGGATGAACTGCGCCGGATCAAAGCCCAGATCATTCTCAATAACACCTATCACCTCTATCTGCGCCCGGGGGCGGCACTGGTGCGCGCAGCCGGCGGGCTGCAGAAATTCAGCGCCTGGAATCGCCCCATCCTAACCGACAGCGGCGGGTATCAGGTCTTCAGTCTCTCTGCGCTGAACAAGATCACGGCGGATGGTTTTCATTTCCGCTCGCATATCGATGGCTCGCGCCATTTCTTTACGCCGGAGAAGGTGGTCGAGATCCAGCGCGATCTCGGCTCGGATATCATGATGGTGCTCGATGAGTGTGCGCCCTATCCCTGCGATTACCGCTATGCCACCAAGGCACACCGGCTCACCCTGGAGTGGGCCCGGCGCAGCCGGATCAGCTTTGCGGAGTGCGGTGAGCGCCACGGCTTTGCGCAACACCAGTTCGCTATCGTTCAGGGCAGCGTCTTTCCCGATCTCCGCCGGCAAAACGCCGAAGCCCTGGTCGAAATGGACTTTCCCGGCTACGCCATCGGTGGCCTCTCGGTCGGCGAGCCCAAAGCGGCGATGTACGAGATGACCAGCCTGGTCACCGCCTTGCTGCCGAAAAACAAGCCGCGCTACCTGATGGGCGTCGGCAAGCCCGAAGATATTCTCGAGGGCATCGAGCGCGGCATCGACATGTTTGACTGTATCATGCCAACACGGAATGGCCGCAACGGCACGGCTTTCACCAGCGCCGGGCAGATCGTCATCAAAAATGCCAAATTCCGCGAGGATTTTTCGCCCCTGGATGCGGAATGCACCTGTTATACCTGCCGGACCTTTACGCGCGCCTACCTGCGCCATCTCTTCAACGCTCAGGAGGTGCTGGTACTTCGGCTCGTCAGCTTGCACAACCTGACTTTTTATCTACGCCTCGTCACCCGGGCCCGGCAGGCCATCCTGCAGGGTGATTTTACCGGCTTTAAACGTCAATTTCTCCATACCTATCATCAAGGAAAAAATCCATCCCAATAAGTCTTAACTCCAGGAGGTCCATGTGAATTCGATTATGCTGGTCCTGGCTTCGGCCGCTCCCAACGCCGGTGCTTCTTCATCCGGTGGCAGCTCTTTTGGTTTCTTTCTGCCGATCATCCTCATCATGGTCATCATGTATTTTCTGATGTTCCGTCCCCAGGCCAAAAAGCAGAAAGAGATGTCCCGGATGATCGATGCCTTGCAGAAAGGGGACCGGATCGTCACCATCGGCGGGATCTATGGTGTGGTCCAGGGCATCAAGGAGAAGGAAAACATCATCGTCGTCAAGATCGCCGATAATGTCAAGATTGAGATCGCCAAGACGGCCATCGCCAGAAAACTGGCCGAAACCGAGACGGCCGCGCAATAACCGTCGTAAGGCCGCAGTAGTGTAAGCTTTGAGACCTGCCGGCGGCGGAACACGATCCGGGGCGTGAGATCCCGGTTGAGCACAGGGGCATTGCAATGGCCTTGAAACTCGTCTTCATGGGCACTCCCGAGTTCGCGCTGGCCAGCCTGAATAAACTGGCTGAGGCCGGCCACGAGCTCTGCGCGGTGGTCACGGCGCCTGACCGCCCGGCCGGCCGCGGCCAACATCTGCGCCCTTCGGCGGTCAAACAGCGCGCGCTCCAGCTCAACCTGCCGCTTCTGCAGCCGGAGGATTTGCGCGATCAGGCTTTTCAGGAGCAGCTGCAGCAGTACAGAGCGGATCTTTTCGCCGTCGTGGCCTTCCGTATCCTGCCGCCGGAAGTGTTTGCCCTGCCGCGTCTCGGCACGGTCAATCTCCATGCCTCGCTCCTGCCCAAATACCGCGGCGCTGCCCCCATCAACTGGGCCTTGATCCGCGGCGAAGCGGAGAGCGGCGCCACGACCTTTTTTATCGACGAACAGGTCGATACCGGGCTCTGGCTGATGCAGTGCCGTGTCCCTATCGGACCCGATACCACCGCCGGCGAACTGCACGACAGGCTTGCTGAGGCCGGATCCGATCTCCTCGTGGAGACTGTGGCCGGGCTGGAATCGGGCCTGCTGCACAGCAAGCCGCAGGAGGGGGAGGTCACCCGGGCGCCCAAGCTCAACAAGGAGATGGCGAGGATCGACTGGCACAATCCGGCCGCTGCCATCCATAATCTGGTACGCGGCCTGTCGCCTTATCCCGGTGCCTGGACAACCTGGCGCGGACGCGTCCTCAAAATTCTGGCAACCCGCCCGCACCTGACGAGCAGCGAACTGCAGCCGGGATTCCTCTTCCCCGGAAGCTACAGGGAGGAGCTGCTCATCGCCACCGGGCAGGGTTTCCTCGAGCTGCTCGCCCTCCAGCCCGAAGGAGGCCGAGCGATGACCGCTGCAGAATTCCGGCGTGGCCATGCCATCCATCAAGCAGAAAAGTTGGATTGATATGAACGTCATACAACGCGATTGGCAAAACTGGGAGAGCCTCTCCTGGAAGCGCAAAACGGCCTATCTGGCCGCCGCAGTCGTCCTGCTTTATCTCCTCTTCGACTGGGCCATCATGCCGCTCTACACCCGGCAGTACCAGTCCATCCCGGTTCCGGATGTGCTGAATATTCCCTTTAACGCCGCCGAGCGCCGCCTCAAGGATCTCGGTCTGCGCGTGGTCAAGGCGGAAGAACAGTACGATGAGAAGGTGGCTGCCGGCGATGTGCGCTTCCAGATCCCTGAGGCCGGCATCCCGGTCAAAAAGGGCCGCCGGATTTATCTCACCATCAGCAAGGGACACAAGATCCTGACGATGCCCAAATTGACCGGCATGTCGGAACGGGATGCCCGCTTTGCCCTGGAGGAGGCGGAACTCCTCGCCGGCGAGGTCGATTACCGCACCGATGAGTTCTATCCCGCCGGTGTTGTCTGCGGGCAATCGGTAGCAGCCGGCGCGGATATCCGCCACGGTACGCACGTCGACCTCAGTGTCAGCGTCGGGATCGAGCCGAGCGAGTATATCGTCCCCGCCACGGTGGGCCTCTCCCTGGACCAGGCCTTGCAGACGATCCGTCAGGCGGGCTTGACTCCGGGTGTGATCTCGGAACAGCGCACGGGCAAACTTTTACCGAACACCGTGGTCAGCCAGTCGATTGAAGCCGGAACCGTGGTCAGCAAGGGGGACTCCCTGAACCTTGTCATCAGCATTCTGGAATAGACCGAAAGAAGGCAAAAGATGACCAGAATTGCCCCCTCCATACTCAACGCCGACTTTAGCCGCCTTGCCGAACAAATCCAGGCGCTCGAAGCAGGCGGTGCAGACTGGATCCATCTGGACATCATGGATGGGCACTTTGTCCCCAATCTGACCTTCGGTCCGATGGTGGTCAAGGCGATACGGCGGATCACCGCGCTGCCCCTGGATGTTCATCTTATGATCTCCAGGGCGGATGAGTTTCTCGCCCCTTTTCTCGATGCCGGTGCAGATCACCTGACGGTGCATGTCGAGGCGGTGCCTCACCTCTGGCGCACCCTGGAGAACATCCGCACTTTGGGTGCCAAACCTGGCGTGACCCTCAACCCCGCCACCTCGGTCTCTCTGCTCGAGCCGGTGCTGCCCCTGGCCGATCTGATCCTGATCATGTCCGTCGAACCGGGATTCGGCGGACAGCGTTTTCTGCCGGTTGCCTGCGAACGCATTGCCCAGCTCAAAGAGTGGCGCGCGGAACGCGGGTTGGAGTATCTGATCGAAGTGGATGGCGGTGTTGACCTCGATACGGCCGCGGCCGCGGTCGCTGCCGGTGCCGATGTTCTGGTCATCGGCCAGGCGATTTTTCATCAGGCCGACGTCACCGCAGCCGTCCGGCAACTACGCGCGGTCCTCCCGAAATGAGAGCCGGGGAATGACCGCGTCAGAAACGGCGGTTAAAAAAACAATGCCCTGATGAGAAAAAGCTTGACTAAATAGCGTGTTTTAATTAAATTAACGCCAAGATGACCCGCTCCGGGCCGGTATTTGCACAGGCAAAAATGGAGAACCTCTTTGTTATTTGTCAGGAGGAACACGCAGGATGGCGAAAGGAAAGGTCAAGTGGTTCAATGAAAACAAGGGATTTGGCTTCATTGAACAAGAGAACGGTGAAGATGTATTCGTCCATTTTTCGGTGATCCAGATGGAGGGATTCAAGACTCTTGCGGAAGGCGCGGAAGTTGAATTTGAAGCCGTCTCTGGTGAAAAGGGCTGGCAAGCGACCAAGGTCGTCAAAATGTAAAAAGCCGCAGTTTGAAAAACCCCGCTTTGCCGTGGGGTTTTTTTGTAACCTGACCGGATATCCTGCGTAAACAGGAACAAAAAAGGCAACTGTTATGCGACCAGAATTCAATAAAAAGGACATCGACAGGATCAGCAAGGTTCTGGCTGTTGCCCCCAAGCACGTCGACAACAAATACCGCTTCATCATCGAAAACCACGAAACCCAGCAACATATCTCCCTGGAAATATATCCTGACATCCCTATCGGCGACCATACCGGCCATCTCATCTCGGTCTACACCCCGACCTCTCATCTCCAGTTGCATTTCTGCACCGGTTTCATCGCCAGTGACCTGCTCGGCGAGGTCACGTTCGTCAGCGAATGCGGCAGCCGCGTTTCCGGCCTCATCGTCGAAAAGAACGCCGGATGCTCTCTATATGCCAATGTCGAGTCGCGGCTGCTCTCCGGCGATTTCAGCACTATGGGGCCTGAAGTGATGCTCTCCGGCATCGCCCTCTCGCTGGCGGAAGAAATTCTGCCGAGCGGACTTGAAGAGCCGTGAGACCCCAACAGCCACCCGCCATGCCTGCCGCCTCCGTCTGGTGATGATCATGCCTCTCGCCGATTACCTGCATGCCTTTATGGATCATCTTCGCGTCGAACGCCAGGTCTCAGCCCATACGATCTCCGCGTATGAACATGACCTGCTGCGCTACCTCAATTTTCTCGCAGAAAAGGGCATCACGGTACCCGCCGCGATCTCGCACTCCCACATCGCCGCCTTTCTCCAGCTTCTCCACGACCTGGAGCTCTGCCCGGCGACGATTTCGCGCAATGTTTCCGCCCTCCGCACCTTTCACAAGTTCCTGATCACAGAGGAGGTGTGCCAGCAGGATCCGACGGCCAACTATAATGTACCCAAACCCTGGATGCAAGTACCCCGGGTTCTCGACCTCATTGAGGTTGAAAAACTGCTGGTGCAGCCGGATACAACGACGCCGACAGGGCTCCGCGATCGCACTATCCTCGAATTCCTCTACGCTACGGGCGTCCGTGTCTCCGAGCTGGTCTGCTTTCAATCCCGCGACATCTTTTGGGAGGACCGTTTCATCCGCGTCTTTGGCAAGGGTCGCAAGGAACGCCTCGTGCCCATCGGCAAGGTGGCCTGCACCTGGCTGCAGCGTTACCTGCACGAGGTGCGCCCCGCGCTGGCCGGTCTCGGCGTTGCTGGCGATGTGGTCTTTCTCAACCGCTTCGGCAAACACCTGAGCCGGCAGACGATCTGGATCCTGATCCAGAAATATCTGCGGAGCGCCGGCATCACTCGCAAGGCCGGCCCGCACACCCTGCGCCACTCCTTTGCGACGCATCTCGTGGAGGGCGGCGCCGATTTGCGTGCCGTTCAGGAAATGCTCGGCCATGCCGATATCTCCGTCACCCAGATCTATACCCACCTCGACCGGGAGTATCTCAAGGCGGTCCATCATCAGTTTCATCCACTGGAATCGGGAAAAATAACACCATGATCCCTGTGCTACCGGGTAAAAAGCCGCTCTTCGGCCGGAGGGTCATCCTCCTTGACCAGACCGGCTCGACCAACTCTGTTCTTAAGGAATGGGCCCTGCAGGGCGCGGAGGAGGGAACCGTCGTCGTCGCCAGAGAGCAGCAGGCAGGCCGCGGCCGTGGCCAGCATCGCTGGAATTCGCCGCGTGATTTGGGACTCTACTGCAGCCTGCTGCTGCGGCCCGCGCTGACAGCCAGCCAGAGTGGTGTTCTCGCATTGCTGCTCACCCTGGCGGTCATTAAGGCCATCCGGCGCACGGCCGGGATTTCACCGGGAATCAAGTGGCCCAATGACATTATGATCGCAGGCCGCAAGGTCTGTGGCATTCTCGTCGAAAACCATCTCAACGGCCAGCAGATGGCCTTCGCGGTGGCGGGCATCGGCATCAATGTCCAGCAATCCCTTGCGGATTTCCCGCTCGCGCTGCGCCAGAACAGCACCTCGCTGCGGCTCAGCTCCGGGCGCAGCGTGGACAAGGATGAAATCCTCCTGCAACTTTTGCACCAGATGAACCTGCTCTATCCCTCTCTGGCGGATATGAAAATGCGTCGTACCTGGGTGAATACCTGGCAGCAACATTGTCAGCACATGGACCAGCCCATCGCCATCACCCAGGGCGGTCACAGTGCAGAAGGGATATTTCGCGGGATCACCCCGTGGGGAGCGGCTCGGGTGCAAGTAGCCAGCGGCGAGATCCTGCAGCTCGAAAGCGGCGAATTCAGCCTCAGGGAGAAGTAACCATGTTGCTCGTCATTGATATCGGCAACACCCAGATTGCCGCGGGGATTTATCAGGAGAAGACTCTGGCCGCGCATTGGCGCCTTTCCAGCCACAGCGAACGCACCGAGGATGAAACCTGGATCCTGATGCAGAGCATCGCGGCGGCCCAGGGATTCGACATTCTCCAGGTCTCCGGGGTCGCCATCTCCTCGGTCGTTCCGGATATGACCGTCCATTTCGAAAAAATGGCCACCAAATATCTGCATCGGCATCCGGTGATCGTTTCGAACGAGCTGGATCTCGGCGTCAAAATCCGCTACCAGAACCCGGCTCAGGTCGGTGCCGATCGCCTCTGCAATGCGGTCGGCGGCATTGCCAAATATGGCACGCCGCTGATCATTGTCGATCTCGGTACCGCCACGACTTTTGATGTTATTTCCGCGGAAGGGGCCTATCTGGGCGGCATCATCGCTCCGGGCATCGAATCCTCGGCGCTGATCCTCCATCAGCGCGCCGCCAAACTGCCGCGTGTGGCCTTGCGCTTTCCTGAATCGGCCATCGGCAATTCGACCGAGAGCAGCATCCAATCGGGATTGATGTTCGGTACGGTGGAGATGATCGACGGTATGGTGGAACGGATCCAGCGCGAGGTGGGGAGGACAGTGCGCACCGTGGCAACAGGCGGTCTCGCCAGGGTCATCGTGCATCAGCTGCGCCGAGTCTCCGAGGTCGATGACCACCTGACCCTGGATGGATTGAGGATGATCTACGAGCGCGTGACGATAGCTTGAAAACAGCGGGGAAGGATCAGCGGGGGAGAAATCAAAACGGCGCCTTGCAGCGCCGTTTTGTCTTAAACCGATTCGACTACGGAAATCTCGGGGAGTTGGCGCTTCAGTTCGCGCTCAATCCCCATTTTCAGAGTCATCTGCGACATCGGGCAGCCATGGCAGGCACCCTGCAGCTTGAGTTTGACCACGCCATCCTTTACCTCAACGAGCTCGACATTTCCGCCGTCGGCCATCAGGGCCGGACGGATCGTGTCCAATACATCGTTCACCTGGTCAAAAAGCACTTCCGCCATGATCCGGGATCTCCTCTTATGTTGGTTATCTCTAAAATACCGCGTTCGATGGTACTACAGATTCGCTGCAGCAATTAAAGTAATCATTTCCATCGCCATTCGCAAGCCCTAAATACCGCGGTAAGGCCTGCGCAGCAAGGAGCCGAAATCCGCACTGGACAGGTGCATCGCCGCCTTGGCTGCTGCAGCCGGCTGCCAGGACCGCTCGGCGCGGACCGGAATTCCGCACGGGACAGGAGGGAGGGGAGCCCGGCGGCCCGCCACCTGCAAGCTGGCTGCGCCATCTGGCCTGAGCCTTATTTTGCTGCTTGACTAACAAGAAATAATTCTCTATCTTTTTAATACTTGAAAACCATCCCGGATATCCCCCTGCGGCACAGGGGGCGCACAGGAGACGTATCCCCTGTATGCCGGGCCATTCCTGCAAGCTGCGCTTAGATCGGAGGACCGGATGAGCGTCATACAACTCTCGTGGGTGGATTGGTCCATTATCGCCCTCTATTTCGTCTTCATCATCGGCATTGGCTTCTATCTGAAGCGGTTTACCGGGACGGGAGAGGACTATTTCCTGGCCGGCCGCAAGAACAGCTCCTGGGTCGCGGGCCTGGCCTTCCTCAGCGCCAATCTCGGTGCCCTCGAGATCCTGGGATGGACGGGCGGTACCATGAAATACGGCATGTTCGTCTCCCATTTCTACTGGGTTGGCGCCATCCCCGCCATGCTTTTCCTCGGCCTCTATATGATGCCCTTTTACTACAGCAGCAAGATCCACTCGGTTCCCGGCTATCTGAAATTGCGCTTCGATGAGCGCTCCCGGCTGCTGAACGCCTTTAGCTTTGCCATCATGACACTGCTGATGTCCGGCATCAACCTCTACTTGATGGCCCTGGTGCTGCGCACCATTCTCGGCTGGGACTGGCATCTTTCGATGTGGATTTCCGCACTGGCGGTGGGCTGCTACATCATGCTCGGCGGCCTGATGTCAGCCATTTTCACCGAAATCGTCCAGTTCTTCCTGATCTGGTTCGGCCTCTTCCTCGTCGCCATCCTCGGCACTGTGGAGATGGGGGGGATGCATCAGGTTCTCTCCGGCCTCCCCGACGCCATGAGCAAACTGTGGGCAACCACCGGCAGCGCCTCGAGCAACGCCATGGGGGTGACCTGGGCCGGTATCATCCTCGGACTCGGCTGGGTGCTCTCGTTTGGCTACTGGACCACCGACTTTCTCGTTGTGCAGCGCGCCTTTTCCTCCAAGGACCTGCGTTCGGCGCGCATGACCCCGATCATCGCCAGCTTTTTCAAGATGGCCCTGCCCTTCATCATCGTTGTCGCGGGCCTGGTCGCCTACAAACTGACCACCAATCCGCTCGCCCATTTCGAACTCCTCAAGCATCCGGTCACCGGCGAACCCTGGAACGATACCGCTCTGCCGTTGCTGATCGCCCGTTACTATCCCCAGGGCCTGGTGGGGCTGGGCATTACCGCTCTGCTGGCCGGTTTTATGGCCGGTCAGGCCGGCAACGTCTCTGCCTTCAATACCGTATGGACCTATGACATTTATCGCGTGTTGATCAATAAAAAAGCCAGCGATGCCCACCTGGTCTGGATGGGACGTATCACCACCTTGGTCGGCATCCTGCTCTCCATTGGCACGGCCTACCTGGCCATGCAATTCAACACGATTATGGATTATATCCAGGCGATCTTTAGTTGGGTCAACGCACCCCTCTTTGCCACCATGCTGCTCGGCATGTTCTGGAAACGGACCTCCGCCACCGGCGCCTTCTGGGGCCTCATCCTCGGCATGGTCACCTCTTTCACGATTTTTCTCGGCTTCAAGCTCGGCTTTCTGCCCCCGGCCCTGGTCCACATGATCACCTTCTCCCAGGCGCCGATCCACGAGATCTCGGACATGTCGCGCAACCTCTCTCAAGCCGCCTGGGCCTGGTCTGTTTGCGCCATCGCCACGGTTCTGCTCTCCCTGGTCACCAAGCCGAAACCGGAAAGCGAGCTGGTGGGCCTGGTTAAAGGCTTTACCAAGGTCGAGCATGAGGGCCATATGGCCTGGTACAGCCAGCCAAAATACATCGCCATCATCGCGGTGGTCGTCTTTGCCGCCTTGAATATCTATTTCTGGTAGGATCCCTTTATTGCCGCCCCCGGAAGGGGTGGCGCTGCGATGACAAGGAGCGTTTATGTCCACCACTAAAATGTATTCCATCTGGTTTTTCGTCGGCGGCATGCTGACGGTTTTGGGCATCATTATTTTTGCAATGGGTATCTATTATATTTTTGCGCCGGAAAGCCGCACGGTCCTCGCCCATCTGAATCCCTCGCTCTGGTGGGGCGCGATCATGCTGGCCGCCGGATTGCTTTTTCTGATCCCTGCGTGGATGGGCCATCGCAAGGCCTGAGGAAAACAGCAGCCGATTCGAGCGTGCAGCGCCGGCAGAAACGCCGGCGCTGCACGTGAAGGCATTCTATCTACCGGTAAGGAAATAATGGAGTTAACGGAGTTCATTCAGCAGTTCAGAACCCATTACGATGCCGAGCCGCGTGTTTTTCGCGCGCCGGGCCGGGTCAATCTCATCGGTGAGCACACCGATTATAACCAGGGATTTGTCTTCCCCATGGCGCTCGACCGCTATACCGCTGCCGCCATTGCCCCACGGACCGACCGCCACGTCCGGGTTCGGTCGCTTAACATGGCGGAGGAGGTCACTTTTGCACTGGACGGCGCTGTACCGCGGCAGCACTGGAGCGACTATGTCGCCGGAATCGCCGACCAGATTGGGAAGAGAGGAATGCAACTGCCGGGAGCGGATATCCTGCTTTGGAGCGATGTTCCGGTCGGTTCGGGCCTTAGCTCCTCGGCCGCCCTGGAAATTTCCTGCGGCCTGGCTTTTCTGAGCCTAGTGGACGCCCGGCTGGAGGGACGGGATCTGGCCCTGCTCGGACAGGCGGCAGAAAATAGGTTTGTCGGCATGAATTGCGGAATTATGGATCAGTTCATCTCCGTTCATGGACGCGAGGAGAATGCGCTTTTCCTGGACTGCCGCTCGCTGGAGTATCAACTGGTGCCGTTGCCCTCGGAGCATTCGCGTATCGTGGTCTGCAACACCCGGGTCAAACACGAACTGGGCGCCTCAGAATACAACAACCGGCGCCGGGAGTGCGAGGAGGGAGTGGCGCTGCTGCAAAAGCATGAGCCCGCTATCCGCGCCCTGCGCGATCTTGCCCTGAAACGCTTTTCCGGACTGGCCGCCGGACTGCCTGAACTCGTCCGCAAGCGTTGCCGGCACGTGATCAGCGAGAACGAACGCGTCCTGCAGTCGATTCAGTGCCTCCGCAGCGGCGATCTGAGGGGCTTCGGCCAGCTTATGAACGCCTCCCATGACAGCCTGCGCGATGACTATGAGGTCAGCTGTCTCGAACTGGACCATATGGTGGAGATCGCCCGGTCCCTCGCGGGCTGCCTCGGCGCGAGAATGACCGGCGGCGGATTTGGAGGCTGCACGGTCAATCTGGTCGAAAAGGAGCAGGTCGGGAATTTTTGCAGTGAAATTGCAGCGCAGTATCGGTCACGGACCGGCCTGGAGCCCGCGATTTATATCTCGGTACCTGCGCAGGGCGCACATGAATGGCGGGAGGAGTAGCCCTTCTCCCGGGATCGCCTGAAGGCCGGCCCCCTGCGGCCGGCCCCTGGCCACAGAGTGAGACCTATGTCTGAAAAATGCTTGATCATTGACGCCCATGTCCACATTTACCCGGATGCCGATCTGGCGCTGGCTATCGCTCGCGGTCTGGCCAATATGGACGAAGCCAAACCCGACAAGGAGACGGCGAAAATCTGGCTCCTGACCGAGCGCGCCGACTGCGAGGCCTTTGTGCAGCTGCAATCGAGCGTCCGCATTGGCATGTATCACATTCTCCCGACCGCCGAACCCGAAGCTCTGCGCATTCAGCTCGGCGAGCGCATTGTCCTTTACATCATGGCCGGCCGCCAGGTCGTCACCAGCGAAGGGCACGAACTGGGCTTGCTGGCGACAGGGCTCACGCTTCCCGACCGCGAACTCGATGCCGCGGGCTGTATCGCTGCCGCCCGCGAGGCGGGCGCTCTGGCTTCGATCAACTGGGCACCGGGCAAATGGAGCGGCAAACGCAAACAGAGCCTGCTGCCCCTTTTTGCCGCACCGCCACCCCCGCATCTCCTCATCGGGGACAGCGCGATGCGGCCGACCTTCTGGCCGGAACCCGGCCTGATGCGGGCGGCACAACGGCAGGGATGGCGGGTTCTCGCCGGCTCTGATCCGCTGCCCTTCGCAGGGGAGGAGATCTCCTTCGGCCGCTACGGCATCATTCTCGATGGTGACCTGGACCCCGATCAGCCGGTCCGCTCGCTGAAATCTTTGCTGATGAAGCCGGAGACCACCTGGCACATCTGGGGCAACCGGCGCGGAACCTGGGAATTCGCCCGGCGGCAGTATGCGCTCATGCGATCGAAAAACCGCCGGCGCGGCTGATCCGCGCCATACTGCCCCTTCCACGCCCCATCCTGCCGCGAAAATGGGGCCTTGCCTGCACACCCTGCCGCCTGATCCTGCACTGTTGAACACAAAAGCAAAGCTGTACGATTGGCACAGCTCTTGCTATAGAGACAGTGCAGGACAAGGGGTCAGGTGCAGTACCAAGGAGGCCGGATGCGACGGGTACTTTCAGTTATCGCAATGATGGGATTTCTCTTTTTCCTGAGCTGGAGCGTGAACATGGCTCAGGATAAATCCCTGCGCTTGAACCGCCTGGAGATGGAAAGCCTCCTCTCTTCATTCAATCAAGCCAGCTTCAGAGGTGCCGACATCGAAGGCCTGGCACCGCTGGCCCAAAAACTGCGCGAGGGCGCCCGGCAGCTGGAGTCTTTTGGCGATTCCCCGCGCACCATCCTCCTGCGGGTCACTCCGCAGGAAGCCCGTATCTGTCTGGAAATGATCGAACAAGCGAACTTGCAGGAACGCCACGCCGAGATTATCAAACGGGTAAAGCTGAAATTACTGCACCAGGTCTGACCCGGTGTATTACAGGATTCTGTGTCTCCTCACAGGGACCGGCCTGTCACAGCAACATCGTGACGGGCCGGTTTTTTATTCTCCGAAAATTATTCATTTTTGTGATTTTTTGCTTGCTTTTTGACGCTAAAAGAGATAATATTAAGGGGGATAGAGTGTAACATTCTTATGACAATCTCTCTCTGAATCATCCTGGCCACCACCGACATCACCAGTACGGCAAACACTCTGATTTAGACTCATAAAATCAGCAACCTATGATCCGGGCACATTAAGGAATGCATCCTATGAGCAAGCTTTGGGAGGAGTACCTCGTGCAGGAAGATTTGATCGGCCATTCTCCTGCGATTTATCAGATCCGGCGCTCCATACCGATCCTCGCCAAGGGGGATCAACCCGTCCTCATCACGGGTGAACCGGGCACAGAAAAACTCCTGATCGCCAAATTGATCATCGAGAACAGCAGCCGCAAAAAAGCGCCGGTCTTTATTACCGACGCTGCCAAGCTGAACAAGACCTTCGATCAGGAGATCCTCTCTCTCATCCAGGAGAGCGAACACGCCCGCGACGAGAGCCTGCAGGGCACTCTCATCGTCCAGAACCTCGAATACCTGGACCGCGAATCCCAGGCCCGCTTGATGAGCTTTTCGCAAGGGGGGTACCTGCAACTGCAGCACCAGAGCGAGCCCATGGCCGCCAGTTTCCGGATCATCTCCACCGCCACCGGCAAGCTCCAGGAGTATACCAAGGAAGGGATCTTCAACTCTGAACTCTATCTGACCCTGAGCGCCATGACGGTCAAACTGCCCTCGCTGCGTGAACGCAAGCAGGATATCGTCGCCTTTTTTGAGTTTTATCTCGAATACTTTTGCCGGAAAATGGGGCGGACCGTGCCGCCCATGCCATTTGAGATTTTTCACCAGATCCTTAAATACACCTGGCCCGGCAATGTCAAGGAGATGGAAAACGCCGTTCGTAGCGTCGTCGTCTCCTCGCCCGAGGGCGTGCTCCTTATGGAAGCCCTGCCCTTCGTCGATGAAGCGGAAAAATTCCAGCGCGTCGAACTGCAAAGCCTCAACCGCGCCGTGGCCCAACTGGAAAAAGAGATGATCGAACGTGCGCTGCGCCGCTTCGCCGGCAATCAGTCGCGCGCCGCCCAGGTGCTGCATCTCTCCGAGCCTAATCTGCGCTTCAAGATGAAAAAGCTCGGCATCCGCAAGGAAGAATTCATCATGGGCAGTGAATGATCCAACGCCCCTGACGCTCGCCGGATCCCGCTCACCCTTCCGGATTAAAGAGGCCCAATCCCGCCGAAACGGGATTGGGCCTCTTTCTTCCACGCCGCCTCCTTTTCTCTTTTTTCTTTGGGCAAAATTTACTATCTTGCCCCACCAGCCGACAAATCCCTTCACCCCGGAGAGACCCATGCGCCTTTTCCGCCCCTTTATCCTTTTATGCCTGTTCGCTGCCCTGAGCGCGGCGGATGAGGGCATGCACCCCATCAATGCACTGCAAAAACTCGACCTGCGCCAGGCGGGCTTTGCCCTTGCCGCTCGGGATATTTTTACTCCCGACAGCCTGTGCCTGAATGATGCAGTCGTCAACATCGGTGGCTGCACCGGCTCCTTCATTTCAGACCAGGGTTTGATCCTCACCAACCACCATTGCGCCTTTGCCGCAATCCAGCGCGCCAGCTCGCGGGAACACGATTATCTGCAGGAGGGCTTTTACGCGAAAAGCCGCGGCGAGGAGTTCCCGGCCAAGGGATTCACGGTGCGCATTACCGAATCGTGCCGCGATGTCTCGGCAGCGATTCTCGACGCGGTCAACAGCACCACGGAGTACTCCGCACGCAGCAAGGCCAAGGAAAAGATATTCAAGGAATTGATCGCCGCAGCGGAGAAGGAGAATCCCGGTAAACGCGCCGAAATCGCCGAAATGTTTCCCGGCAAAAGCTTCATGCTCTTTTTGTACACCTATCTGACCGATGTCCGCCTGGTCTATGCCCCGCCCATCGGCATCGGCAACTTTGGCGGCGAAGAGGACAACTGGGTGTGGCCGCGCCATACCGGCGATTTCTCACTCTTGCGCGCCTATGTCGGCCCTGACGGCCGCCCCGCGGAATATGCCGCCGCCAATGTGCCCTATGTGCCGCGGGTTTATCTCAAGATCCAATCCCAGGGCCTGCGCGAGGGCGATCTGGCCTTCATTCTCGGCTACCCGGGTCGCACCTTCCGCCATTACCCCGCACGCTACCTCGAGTTCGAAAGCGCACAACGCATGCCCTGGATCGTGGAGTGGTACGGACACCAGATCGAAAAGATGGAGGAGATGAGCCGACTGGATCGCGGCGTGGCCATCAAACTCTCCTCGGCCATCAAGGGATTGGCCAATACCTGGAAAAACTACCAGGGTAAACTGGACGGGCTCCGTCGCCTCGGCCTCGTCGCTCGCCGTCAGGCGGAAGATGCCGATCTGGCGGCCTTCATCGCCGCCGATTCGGCCCGACAACACCGCTACGGCACCCTGCTCGCCGATATCGCCGCATGCTACCAGGAGAGCTCGGCCCGCTTCGAACGCGACAAGCTTCTCGATGCCTTGCTGGGCAGCTCCTCGCTCCTCTCTTCAGCCTATACCCTCTATCAGTCCGGGCTCGAATTGGCCAAGCCGGACCTGGAACGCGATAGTGCCTTCATGGAGCGCAACCTCACCCGCACCCGGGAGCGGCTGCCCCTGGCTCTCAACACCTGCCACCCGCCCAAAGACCGGCTCTTCCTCGGCGAGATCCTGGATAAATTCAAGGCCCTGCCGCCGGATGCGCAACCCGACGCCATCCGCAAGCTGCCGCAGGGCCAGAAACTGGCGTCCACTCTGGACAAGTATTTCGCCAAAAGCCGGCTCCCGGAGAGCGACTGGGCGCTGCAGCTGTTCGGCAAACCGGCACCGGAACTGCTGAAGACGGAGGACCCCTTTATAACCCTGGCAGCCGGCCTTTATCCCGAGTATCTCCGCCTGCGCGAATTCCGCCGCGCCAACAGCGCCCGCCTCGAAAAGCTCATGGCCGATTATATCGAGATCAAACAGCTCTGCGCCGGCCGCGACTTCATTCCGGATGCCAACGGCACCCTGCGTTTGACCTGGGGGCACATTCGCGGCTATGCGCCACGCGACGCTGTCTGGTATGCCCCCTTTACCACCCTGCGCGGAATGATCGAAAAAAACACCGGCGCTGATCCCTATCAGGCGCCGCAATCCATGCTGACCGCTGCCCGGCAGTCCGCTGCCAGCCGCTTCGTCAATCCGGATCTGGGCGATGTGCCGGTCGATATGCTCTATGATATGGATACCACGGGCGGCAACTCGGGCAGCCCGGTCCTGAACGCCCACGGCGAACTGGTGGGACTCAACTTCGATCGCGCCTATGAAGCCACCATCAATGATTATGCCTGGAGCGCGGCCTACAGCCGCTCCATTGGCCTGGATGTACGCTTTATCCTCTGGGTGCTGGCGGATGTCTCCGCCGCTCAGGAACTACTGCAGGAAATGGGCCGTTAAACAGCATAACCCGTACACAATCATGGAAAGGTCAAGCAAATGAATAAATACTCCGTCCCTGCCCTCTGCCTCCTCCTGGCGCTTGGCATCGCGGCATGCCGTAACAGCGCCTACACCGATCTGGACAAAAAGGCCGTTGAGGTGGACAGCCTGATGATCAAGGCCCGCGCGGCAGGTCTGACCAACATAGACAGCTTGCGCGCTGCGCGCAAGGAAAAGGCCCTCGGCTATATCTTTGGCATCGATCCGGGCAAGATCGACGTCAACGGGTATCACGCCGCCGCCCGGCTCTTTTACGCGGCCGGCAAACCGGATTCGGCCGTGCAAGTTCTCGAAAAATATGCCCCGGCGCAGAACAATGCCGAAGCCCTGACCTTGCTTTTCAATCTCTATATCTCCAGGAGCCAGATCGCTAGGGCGGAACAACTGTTCACCGGCAAACTCAAGGCCCTCGCCGGCGAGCAGAAAGAATCGATGTACATGGATCTGATCTATGGCTATGAGGAGCAGAACGAGATCGCCAAAGCCCTGACCCTGGCGGACGCGGCCATCGCTGAATTGCCCGCCGGCACCGCAACAGGCATCGCTCTTGAAAAGGCGGAACTGCTCAACCTGTCCGGGGATAAATCCGGCGCTATTTCCCTGCTCAAAACCTTGAAAGCGGACAAGGGAGTGGACTCACGCATGGTGCGCGCCCTCGATGCCAAACTCAACCTCTATGCCCTTGTCGGCAGCCCGGCACCCGAGTGGCATGCGGCGCATTGGATCGATTCGCAGCCGCTTTCGCTCAAGCAACTGCGCGGCAAGGTGGTGTTTCTGGATTTTTGGGCCCCCTGGTGTGGGCCGTGCCGGGCGATGTTCCCGCATGTCAAAAAACTGCAGGAGGAGTACAGCAGCAAAGGACTGGTGATCATCGGTATGACCCGCTATTATGGCCGCTTTAACCAGCTCGGTCAGAATCTGCGCGACCTCATGCCCGATGCGGAACTCGAGTGGATCAAGAAATTCAAGCAGTTTCATCAGATCCCCTTCGCCTATGCCGTCGCCGGCGCAGAGGACGCTGCGGCCAATGAACAGGGATATGGCGTCTATGGCATTCCGCATATGGTGCTCATCGACCGCAAGGGGATCGTGCGCGAATATGCTATCGGCTCCGGTCCTGCTTCTGAGGAAAAATTGAGCCGCGTTATGGCGCAGCTGATCGCCGAATGAACCAGAATCCACAGCACCAGGCCGCGTAACACGGTGCACTCGAGTCGAAAATCGTGAGGAAGGCCAGACCCTGGAGGAGTACGCCCTGATCGCACCAGGCCGCGTAACCACGGTGCACTCGAGTCGAAAGGGGAGAGGCGCATGAAGGACAGCTTTTTCATCGCCGGCAGGCCGCTACTGCTGGCCCATCGCGGTGCCTCCGGTCACGCTCCCGAACTGACCATGGCCGCGTTCCGCAGTGCCGAAACCATGCAAGCGGACGGGTGCGAGCTGGATGTGCAGCTCTCCGCCGATGCCCACATCGCTGTTTTTCATGACGATACGTTGAGCCGCACCACCGGCCAGCCCGGGGCGCTGGCCAACCGGCGCTGGTCTGAGCTGCAGGAACTGGATGCCGGCGGCTGGTTCGCGCCGCCTTTCGCCGGCGAGCGCATCCCTGACCTCGAGCAGATTCTTGGAGCAGGCCCCGCGGACTGGCGGCTCGACATCGAGCTTAAAAAGACGCTGACACCGCAGCGGCTGGCGGAACGCGTGGCTGAAGAGATCCGCCAGGAAAAGCGGCCGGGGCGATTGATCTTCACTTCCTTCGACCGTGAAACCCTGGAGCATCTCGCCGTGCAGCTGCCCGGCGTTCGCCTCGGCCTGATCTTTGCTGGCGATTGGCCGGCCGATCATGAGCTGGAACGGTGGCCGGTCTGGAGTGTCGAACAGCATCTGGTTACCCGCGAACGCCTGCAGCAGGCTCGGGCGCGTCGGATCAAGGTGTGCGTCTGGACCGTCAATACCGTAGCGGCGATGCTGCACCAATTCGCCCTGGGGGTCGATGCCATTATCACCAATTATCCGGACCGCTATCATCAGGCTCGTGAGATTTTCTCCACTGGGATGCAGAATTCGCTTGATTTAATGGAGAAAAATATATAAATTATCGTTCTTAAAAAGATTCACCATTGACCTGTTGCAGCGTCCCCATCGTCTAGGGGTCAGGACTCGGGATTTTCGATCCCGTAACAGGGGTTCGAATCCCCTTGGGGACACCCGCGCCGGGCGGCATGAGATGCCGCCCTTTTCTTTTGTGATCCATAAAAATGAATCACGCTCATTTATCGTGCACTATTCATTTGCGAAAATGGCGCTTTTTTCGTATGTTGAATATTCAAGCGGCTGGTGAAAGCGACAAACGGCGCATGCATGACCCTGAGCATAATTATTGTCAGCTATAACGTCCGTGAATTCCTCGAACAGGCCCTGATTTCGATCGAACGGGCCCTCGGGAATCTGGACAGCGAGATATTTGTTGTCGATAATAATTCCATGGATGGAAGCCCCGAATTTGTCCGGCGCCACTTTCCCGCGGTCCGCCTGATCGCCAATACGGAAAATGTGGGCTTCGCCCGCGCCAATAATCAGGCCATCGCCATCGCCCGGGGCCGCTTCATCTGCCTGATCAACCCGGATACCATCGTCCAGGAAGATACCTTTACCACCCTGCTCGCGTTCTTTGAAACCCATCCGCAAGCCGGCCTGCTGGGATGCAAGATTCTCAACCCTGATGGCACCCTGCAACTGGCCTGCCGCCGCAGTTTTCCCACGCCCTGGGTTGCCTTCGCCAAGATCGCCGGCCTGGCCGCGCTCTTTCCCTCCAGCCGGCTCTTCGGCCGCTACAATCTGACCTACATTGACGAAAATGCCACTTGCGAAGTGGAAGCCATCTCCGGATCCTTCATGCTCCTGCGCCGTGAGGTCATCGATCAGGTCGGTATGCTGGATGACGCGTTCTTTATGTATGGCGAGGATCTGGACTTTTGCTTTCGCATCCATTCCGCCGGCTGGAAGATCATCTATGTCCCGGCCACCCGGATCATCCATTTCAAGGGTGAGAGTTCCAAACGCAGCCCCTTTGAACAACGGCGCCTCTTTTACGAGGCCATGCGCCTCTTCGTCAACAAGCATTTTGGCCGCAATCGCGCCTGGATCCCCTCCTGGGCTCTGGTCAACGCCATCCGGCTGCGCGCCCTGGCCTCGTTTTGCGGTGCCCTGCTCTCCCGGGCCGCCTGGCCGCTGCTGGACCTCGTCTTGATGAGCCTTTCCCTGGCCGCCGCGATCTATTTCCGTTTTGCACCCCGTTTTCCGTGGGATGCCTTTTTGATCGTCCACGCGATCTACAGCACCATCTGGCTGATGGCCCTGGCGGCGCAGGGATCGTACAACTCCTGGCGGCTCTCGGTTGCCCGCAGCGGACTTGCGGTGCTGACCGGCCTGGTTATCAACAGCGCCATCACCTTTTTCTTCAAGACGATCGGCTTTTCTCGCCTGGTGGTGCTCTATGCCGGCGCGCTGAATTTGGCGCTGCTGCCGGGATGGCGGCTGCTGCTCAAACTGGTGGCGCAGTTCCAGGGCCGCCTTTTCGGAAAGAAAATGGCGCCGCTCGGGCTCCATCGAACCGTGATCCTGGCCGGCGACCTCGACAGCTGCGCGGCCCTGTCGGCCCGGCTGCAGCGCCGCCTCGATCCCCTGTATACGATCCGCGCGATCGTTGTTCCCCACGGCGGCGAAGTGGAGAGCACGCTCCACAACATTCCGGTGTATGCCGGGCTGCCGCACCTGAACGAATTGCTCCGGCGTGAAAAAGTCCAGGAGGTCATTTTTACGACCGACCGCTTGCCCTATC
Organism: bacterium; assembly: GCA_035353815.1. GTDB lineage: Bacteria > Zhuqueibacterota > Zhuqueibacteria > Residuimicrobiales > Residuimicrobiaceae > JAKPUX01. The sequence continues at coordinate 7,179 of DAOQAG010000048.1, read as the reverse complement.
AGGAGATGCTCGCGGTGATTTCGGGCTCAACGGGAGCCGGGGTAAGCTTTAAGCTGGTGCCCAGCAGCATGGATGTCATCATCGGCAAGGCCTCGGTCGAGTACATCGAGGACGTGCCGCTGATGGAGATCCAGTACCGGCTCCATAGCCCCGTTCAGCGTTTGCTCAAGCGTTCCTGCGATCTCCTGCTCTCCTCGCTGCTGTTGCTGCTCTTCTGGCCGGTGTGGATCTGGCTGCGCCTGGTCCGGGGCCTGCGGCAAAAGGGGGTAGAGTATCGCGATGGCAGGGCACGTCCGTTTCGGGTGCAGGAGTGGGATGTGCCCGCCGGCACGCGGTGCTGGTGGCTGATCCTGCCCTGGCTGGCGGCCATTTTTCGGGGTACGATGAGCTTTGTCGGCCCGCAACCGTTGCGCGGCCCCGCGGATGCTCCATTGGCCTGGTCGTTGCGGCCGGGCTTGACAAGTCTGGAAGAGACCGGTCTTGCAAAACCGCCTTCGCCGGAAGAGCGTGAACGGTCCCGCTTGTTCTACCTGAAGAATTATTCGCCCTTCCTCGATGCGGAGATCCTGATCAAGTCCGTGGTTCATTATTTGCAAAAGAGAGGATAGGCTTGGCCATGTCCGGATTGATTCTTGAATTTGAAAAGCCGATCGCGGAAATAGAGCGACGTATTGCCGAATTGCGCGAGTACTCTTCCAGCGAGGACCTCGAGATGCACAAGGAAATCGAGCGCCTCGAGGAGAAAGCCCGGCAGCTGCGGGAGGAGGTGTACAGCAACCTGACCCGCTGGCAGCGCGTGCAGCTGGCGCGCCATCCCAACCGCCCCTACACGCTCGACTATCTGCACTGGATGACTCTGGATTTTATCGAGCTGCACGGCGATCGCGCCTTCGGCGATGACCCTGCCATTGTTTCCGGCATCGGCACGCTGGGAAACTATCAGGTCACCCTGATCGGCCATCAAAAAGCCCGCGATACCCGGGAAAAAATCCGCCGCAATTTTGGCATGCCGAATCCCGAAGGCTACCGCAAGGCCTTGCGCTTGATGAAGCTATCCGCGCGCTTCGGGCGGCCGGTGATCTGTCTGGTGGACACGCCCGGCGCCTATCCGGGCACCGGGGCCGAAGAACGCGGCCAGGCGGAAGCCATCGCACGCAACCTCTTCGAGATGGCCCATCTGCCCGTGCCGATCGTCGTGATCATCATCGGCGAAGGCGCCAGTGGCGGCGCTCTGGGCATCGGCGTCGGCGACCGCATTCTCATGCTGGAAAATACCTGGTATTCGGTCATTACCCCGGAAGGATGCGCCGCCATCCTCTATCGCGACAGCGCCAATGCTCCGCTGGCTGCGGAAGCCATGAAGGTGGCCCCGAGCGACCTCCTTGAGCTGGGAGTGATCGACCGCATCCTCAAGGAACCGCGGGGCGGGGCCCACAGCGATCACGAGGGCGCCGCGGCGATCGTCAAGGAGGCCATTTTGCAGGAACTCGAGCAACTCGTCAGCATCCCGCCGCGGGAACTGGTGCGGCAACGGATCGATAAATTAGCGCGAATGGGCGTCTGGAACGAATAATCCTGGAGGAATCGATGGTCAGCAAGGAACTGCTGGAAATTCTCATCTGCCCTGCATGCCACGGAGAGCTGGAGTATGACAGTGCCGCCGATACGCTGACGTGCCGCGGCAGCCACTGTGCGAGTTGCGGCATGCCGGTCGATGCGCAAGGGCACTGCGACAACAGCGAATGTAGCCAGACCAGCAGCGGTCTCGTCGGCCTGCGCTTCCATGTCGAAGAGAATATTCCGGTGATGCTGATTGATGAAGCAGAAAAAATTGCGCTGTAGTGCCGGTGTGGGCCTTGCCCACCCGGACGAGCCGAGAGAAAAATCTTGACTATTTGAATATTTAATCATATATTTTTTAATATTTTTCGGACTTGTAAAGGCGGTAAATGCCAGTCATGGCCGCCACGGTCCGGCCATGATGCGGCCGGCCGGTACGATTGGCCGAGTTGATCCTTGCGAAAGGATCGCCGATGCAAAATGTCAAGGTTCTGCTGCTCAATCAAAATTACGAACCGGTGACGGTGGTCAGCGCCCAGAAGGCGATCATCCTGACCTTCCTGGAGAAGGTGGAAATCGTTGAGCGTCACGAGCGTTGGGTGCACTCCCAGCATATGGCCTTCCCCTTGCCGAGTATTGTGCGGTTGCTGCGCTATATCCGCATTCCGCACCAGCATGTCGAGTTATCACGACGCAATATTCTCAGACGGGACAATTTCCGTTGCCAGTACTGCGGCTCCACCAAGGGGCCTTTCACGGTTGACCATATCATCCCCAAGGTCAGAGGGGGATCGGATAGCTGGGAAAACCTGGTTTGCGCCTGTGTGCGCTGCAACAACCGCAAGGGCGACCGCTCTCCGGAGCAGGCCAACCTCAAACTGGCGAAATCACCGCGGCGCCCCAGTCATCTCTTTTTTATCCAGCACCACATGGGAGTCAGCGAGGATTGCTGGAAACCCTATATCTTTTTAAATTGATCGAGCCTATCCAGATACAGCGCATCCCTTCCTCTGCTGCCAAGGCCGTGCTTTTGACGGCCTTCGTCATGTCAGGTGGAAATAACGCTCCCGGCAGGCTCTCCACGCGAAATCGCATCGCTCCGAGAGGTAACCCGGACCCATTATGAGCTACAAGGTCAAACTGGAAAGCTTTGAGGGCCCGCTGGATCTGCTCCTCTTCCTGATCAAAAAGGAAGAGGTTGATATTTATGATATCCCGATCGCCAAGATCACGCAGCAGTATTTGCAGTATATCGAGATCATTCAGCTCCTCGATCTCGAAGCCGCCAGTGATTTCATCCTCATGGCCGCCACCCTGATGCGCATCAAGGCGCAGATGCTCTTGCCCAAACCCGATCTTGGTGAGGAACAGGCGGAGATTACCGACCCGCGCCAGGAACTGGTGCAGCGGCTGCTCGAATACAAACGCTTCAAGGATGTCGCCGAGGATCTGGGCGACAAGGAAACGCGCGCGCTCAAGCTATATGGCCGCGGCAGCTTCAAGGTCGAGGAGGAGGGGCTCGGTGAGGAGTTCCTGGCGGGCGCCGAAGTCGGACTTTTCGATCTGGTGGCCGCCTTCAAACAGATCGTCGATCAGTCGCAAAAAAAGATCACCGTCCATCGCGTCGTCGAGATCAATATCACGCTCGAGGAGTGCATGGCCAATGTCCTCGACGCCCTCGATCGCAAGGCGGAGATGGCGTTTCGCGAGCTTTTTGCGGGGGGAACCGAAAAAATCGTTCTGGTGGTGACCTTTATCGCCATTCTCGAACTCATCAAGCGCAACGAGATCCGGGCCGTGCAGGATGAGCCTTTTGCAGAAATCATGATCAGAAGGATCCATGGAACAGGAGAAACTCAAATCGATTCTTGAGGCGCTCATTTTTGCCTCGGATGTTCCGATTTCCATCAACCAGCTCAAGGGGATTCTCGAAGGCGTGGAGAAGGCGGAGATCGAAAGCGCCCTGGAGGTGCTTTCCGGCGAACTGAGCGGCCGGGCTTTCTTTTTGAAAAAGGTGGGCGGCGGCTATCAGTTCGCCACCCGGCCGGAATATTTCCGCTGGATCAAGCAAATGTTCGCTGGACGCGAGCGCAACCGCCTCACCCGGGCGGCCCTGGAAAGCCTCGCTATCATCGCTTTCAAGCAGCCAATCAGCAGGGTGGAGGTGGCCGCGATCCGCGGGGTCAATTCCGATGGCGTGATGCAGACCCTACTGGAACGCAAATTGATTGCCATGACCGGGCGCGATGATGGCCCGGGGCGCGCTCTGCTCTTCGGCACCACCAAGGAATTTCTGCTCTATTTCGGGATCGACGATATCGCCGATTTGCCCAAACCCAAAGAGATCGAGGAACTGCTCGCCAGCGGCGAAGGCCAAAAGATCATTCAGGAAATTCCGGAAGAGGAGATCCTCCAGCAGGAGAGTGACGAATCCAGTTCGCAGACCGACACACAAGTGATGGAAGCAGGCACGGAAGCGGCTGCAACGGACCATGCGCATTAACCGTTTTTTGGCCGGCTGCGGGGTGGCCTCGCGGCGCGCAGCGGAGACACTGGTGCTTGCGGGCCGCATCATGGTCAATGGCCAGATCATTACCAGCCTGGCAACACAGATCGATACTGCCGCCGATGTGGTCGCCCTCGACGGCCAACGGATCACCCCGCAGGAAGAAAAAGTATACGTTCTTTTAAACAAACCCCGTGGCTATGTGACCACCGCCCGTGACGACCGCGGCCGGCGCACGGTCCTGGAGCTGGTTTCCCTTCCGGAACGGCTCTTTCCGGTCGGAAGGCTCGATTACAATACCACCGGAGTGCTGCTCCTGACCAATGATGGCGAAATGGCCTTTCGCTTGACGCACCCGCGTTACAAGGTGCCCAAGCTCTATCACGTTCGCCTGGAGAGCCCGTTCAATCCGGACCATTTTGCTCCGCTTACCGGCGGCCTGATTCTCGAGGATGGACCCACCCAACCCTGCAAGGCGCGCTTTTTTACCGACGCAGCGGATCTGGTGGAGGTCGAATTGCGTGAGGGGCGGCAGCAGCAGGTGCGGCGCATGTTCGCTGCCCTTGGCTATACGGTCAAAAGCCTGAATCGGGTGCGTTTTGGTCCACTGCAGCTCGGCCGCCTGGAGCGCGGCACCTGGCGCATGCTGGACAAGAAAGAAGTGGAATCCCTGCGAACCATCACCGGCTTGGCGGGAAAGAAGACCGATTCATGAGCGCTGCGCGCCACAAATTGACCATCACCATCGACGGCCCCGCCGGATCCGGCAAAAGCACCACCGCGCGCCGGGTCGCGGCCCGTCTCGGCTACCTTTATCTGGATTCCGGGGCGCTCTATCGTGCCGTGACGCTGGCGGCATTGCGGCAGCACGCCGATTTTTCTGATCCCGGTGCGCTGGCCGCGATTGCCCGATCCTGCCAAATCGAGTTGATCGCCACCCCGGGAGGGCTGCAGGTTTTGCTGCACGGCGAGGATGTCAGCGCCACCATCCGCACCCCGGAGGTTGCCCAGGCCATCGGCCCGGTGGCGGCCAATCCGGGCGTCCGTCAGGCCCTGTTGGAACAGCAGCGCCGCATGGGTGAACAAGGCGGTATTGTCGCCGAGGGACGCGACATGGGCAGCGTGGTATTCCCCCACGCCGAAATCAAGATTTTTCTGGTAGCCTCGATCGATGAGCGCGCCCGGCGCCGGCAAAAGGAATTGCAGGAGCAGGGGATTGCGGCCGATTATGAGGAACTCGTGCGCTCGATCAGCAAGCGGGATAACGACGACAGTCACCGCGAGGTCAGTCCCTTGCGTAAACCGGCGGACGCGCTGGAGCTGGATACGACCCGTCTCAGCGTGACAGAACAGGTAGAGCGGATCGTTGAGGTCGCCCGCCATCGGGGTGCCGGGCAATGAAGGTCATCGTTGATCCCCGGGCCGGCTTTTGCCCGGGCGTGCGCCGCGCCGTCAAGACGGTGGAAGATCTGCTGCAGCAGGGCAAGAGCGTGACGGCCCTCGGCGCCCTGATCCATAATCCGCGCGAGATCGCGCGCCTCGCCGAGCTGGGACTGCATACCATCCCGCAGGAGCAGGCCGCCGCACCGGAAGCCCTGCAACAACTGCCGGTGCGGGAACTCTTTGTGCGCACCCACGGCCTCAGCGAAATGATCCGCGAAGGGCTGGAATCGGCCGGATTTTGCCTGATCGACGGCACCTGCACAACGGTGCAGCGGGTGCAGCAGCAGATCGCTGCCCATCATGACCGCGGCGAGCAGATCATCATCGTCGGCAAGAAAGGGCATGCGGAGGTTGAGGGGCTGCTCGGGTATTGCGATGATCAAGGCATCGTGGTCGAGAGTGAGCAGGATCTTGCGGTGATCTCCCCGGACCGGCCGACGTTCGTCGTCGCCCAGACCACCATCGGCCGCGACCGGTTCCAGCTCTTGAGCGGTCTGGTTCGTGACCGTGTCGCGCAGGCTAACGTGCTCGACACCACCTGCGGCTATATCACCCGGCGCTATGATCAGGTCCGGGAATTTGCGCGTCAGGTGGATGTTATAGTGTTCGTCGGCGGCAAGGCGAGCTCCAATTCCCGGGTGCTTTTTGAGATCTGCCGCAAGGCCAACCCGCGCAGCTATGCCATCGAAGCTCTGGAGCAGATCGACGCAGAGTGGTTCAGCGCCGCGGGGACCATCGGCCTCACGGGCGGTGCTTCGACGCCTTTGTGGCAATTGGAGGAGATTCGCGATCTGCTGCTGAAGGAGAGTTCCCGTTTTGAACAGGATAAAAAAACTTGACCCAGTTGGGCAAGTATTCATACAAAAGGAGAAAGAAAACCAATGGACGAACTAACCAACACCAACCCGGCCGAAGAGGCTGAACTTGGCTCCACGCAACCCGAAACGGTAACGCCAACGCCCGCCGCGCCAGAAGTCCCGGCCGCTCCGGTCGTGACAGCGGCGCCGGCCATGGCCGCAGCCAAACCGGCCACACTCGAGGAACTCGACCAGCTCGAAAACGAGTATACCCCCCAGGAACGGGAGGATCTGCTCAAGCTCTACGAAGAGACCCTGGCCGATTTCGTCTCCGGCGTCGTCGTCACCGGCAAGGTTCTTGCCGTCAATGACAAGGAAGTGGCCGTCGATATCGGCTTCAAGTCGGAAGGCACCATCCCCGTCGAGGAGTTTGCGGATCCCAAAGAGATCAACGTCGGCGATAACATCCAGGTCTTCATCGACAACATCGAAGACTCGGATGGCATGCTGATTCTTTCCAAAAAGAAAGCCGATTTTATGCGCGTCTGGGAGATGGTCAACCGCTCCTATGACAAGGGTGAAATCATCCAGGGCCGCTGCGTCCGCCGCATCAAGGGCGGCATCGTCGTCGACCTCTCCGGCGTGGATGCCTTCCTGCCGGGCTCGCAGATCGATGTCCGGCCCATCCGCGATTTCGATGCCCTGATCGGCCAGACCATGGATTTCAAAATCGTCAAGATCAATAATCTGCGCAAGAATATCGTCGTCTCCCACCGCGTCCTCGTCGAAGAGGAGATGAAGGGACAGCGCGAAAAGATCCTTGAAGATCTCCAGAAAGGCCAGATCCTCGAAGGCACCGTCAAGAACATCACC
>DAOQAG010000047.1:22588-30531 GCA_035353815.1 bacterium | reverse complement strand
CCGCGCGCGGCGGTACATCGGCAGGCCGGTGATCTCCTGCTCGTCGATGTGGATGTGGCCCGAGTCGGGACGGATCATGCCGACGATCATGTAAAAGGTGGTGGTCTTGCCGGCTCCGTTCGGGCCGAGCAGGCCGACGGTCTCGCCCTTGCGGATCTCGATGCTGACCTGATCGACCACGCGGCGTTTGCCGTAAACCTTGACCAGCGATGTGCAATGCAACAGCGGCTCAGCGGCCATGGCGCGGACTCGTATCGGTTTGAAGATGAAAGGGATGCAGCAAAGGTTCCAGCTCCTGCAGCAGCGGCCCCAGCTGGCCGTCGGGGTAAAAGATGCCATTCGAGGCGGCGGGATTGCTCCTGACCAGGACCCGTAGCACCTTGCCCTCCCGAAAGCTCATCATCAATTCATCCCCCAGCACTTTATTGATGCCCTGGTATTTTTTCTCGTCGTAAAGGTGGTAATAACTGGTCGCCTGTCCCTGGACGTGCACCGAGTCGATCCGGCTCTCCACGAGGCCGACATAGACCTCCTCGCCGCTGAGGTAATCGAATTGCTGCTTCGGGCTCACCAGGGTATCGACCTCGGTCACGACCACGGCGTGACCGCGAACCGTCAGGCCGGAAATCCTGCGCTGCCGCAGATGCAGATCGATCTCCGTGCCGCGCAGCATATCGGCAGAGCGCTGCGCCTGCGGCTGCAGCTTGAGGGTCAGCTTGTCGTTGCGGCGCTGGAAGGTCAGTTCGCCGCAAGCGGCGGAGACCTCGCCCTGACGCATGGTCACCTCATCCCGGGCCGAGATGCGCTCGCCGTCCTCGAACATCTCCATGAGGCGGCTGCGCACCGCCAGGCTGTCGCTGCCGCTCGAATCGTGGCGAACGAAGAGCGGCGCGCTATCGACCCGGGCATAGCCCTTGAGGCGGAGATACTCGATCCGCTGCCCCGAGAGATAAGCCCGCTCCGCCGAATCGGCGATCACCGCATGGCCCTCGGCCAGCGCCCGCTCCTCCTTCTCGAAATAATGGAGGGCATCGGCGGTCAGGAGCTGCCGCGGCGTGATAAGACGGGCGTGACCGCTGGCGATCTGCTCCCGCCGGACCTCATAGTGCTGGATCTCATCGGCGCGCAGCTCGCGCGGCGGGGTAACGATGCGCACCCTGCCGGAAAAGAAGGCGACATGTTCGTCGGGGTACTGGATGGCGCGGTCGCAGTACATGCGGCTCGAGTCCTGCATGAATTCGACCTGCCCCATCAGCTCGCGCGCCAGCCGGCCGTTCTCGAGATAGCCCCGCGCCGAATCGGCATGCACCAGCTGCAGAGTGCCGCCCTGGCCCTGAAGCCGGCCGCAGCAGAGGAGCATCAGCAGGGCCGCCGCGCTGCGGAGTGGCCGCCGCATCATCGCCGCTCACCCGGGCTATTGCCCGCGGCCGCCGTCGAATCGGGTTTGCGCATCGGCGGCGCACTGCCCGCGGCCGCCGTCGAATCGGGCTTGCGCATCGGCGGCGCACTGCCCGCAGCCGCCGTCGAATCGGGCCGGAAGGCGGGACGCTTGCGAAAGCGGTCGCCGGAGAGATCGACCCGGGCATGACTCGCGCCGGAGAGCTGCTTGATGCGCCAGTTGCGCATCTGGGTATCCGACTCAAAACCGCGCCCGTAGAGGGTGTCACCCTGGGTACTGATCAGCACCACATCCACCTCCGAATAGATCCGGCCGGTGGCCTGACGGAAGCCGAGGCTCTCGGTGAAGAGGGTGATGCCGGTGTCGGAGACCACGACGACATGGCCGTTGGCGGTGATGTCGTTGTTGGCCTCGTTCATCTCTCCGGTTTCGGCGTCGAGGCGGGTGCGTTTGCGGCCGTTGAGGTCGTAAAAATCGACGGCCACGCCCTCGTCAAAATAGACTTTTTTGCGGTTGCTGAAGCGGCGCATATGTCCGTAAGAGACGATGGCTTCCGGCCGGCCCTTCTTGGTCGCATGCACCTGCGAGTTCCATCCCTCCTGGTCGGGAATCTCGGCGGTGCTTTCATTCAGCGGCCCGGCCTCCTCTTTCCTGTGGCACGCAAAAGCCGTCGCCAGCAGCAGGGCCAGAAGCAGCACCCGGCCGCGCCGGGGCAGGTACACAAGGCTGCCCATGTTACGCCTCACCCGCCGAAATCACGCTGCCCGGCTGTTTCTTCCAGCGCTCATGCATCCAGACCCATTGCTCCGGATGGCGGCGGATCGCGCGCTCATAGGCGTCCGAGACCCGCTGCACGTTGGTCACCAGGTCGCGCTCGGCATCTCCGCTGTCAGCCAGGGCGATCTCTTCATCGAATTCGATGAGATACGAGCCGTCCGCCTCGAGGTGGATAAAAGCCGGCAGCAGGGCGCAGCCCATTTTTTGCGCCAGAGTGACCGGACCGCTGGCCGTATGGGCCGGGCGTCCGAAAAATTGGACAAAAACGCCCTCGACACGGGTATCCTGATCGACGAGCATGCCGAGTACCTCATTGCCGCGCAGGGTGCGGACGATCTCGCGCGTTCCCTTGCCGCGGGCAATATTGGTATAGCCGGCGTGGTTGCGCAGCCCGACGATCAGGCGGTCGAGGCGCGGATCGTAGGCCGAGGTGCCGACCACCTTGACCGGAAAGCCGTTCTGGGCCACCCAGGCGCCGAAGAGTTCCCAGTTGCCAAAGTGGCCCGTGAGCACGATCACCCCCTTGCCGCGCGCCAGGGCGGCCTGCAGCCGCTCGGCGCCGCGCTCATGCACCAGGGTGTTGATGCCGGCGGCAACGATCTGCGGCAGGCGCACTGCGTCGGCCGCCATCCCGCCGAAGTGGCGCCACACCGCCCGCGCCAGGTCCAGAATTTCCTGCGGGCTCTTGTCGGCGCCATAGGCCCAGGCGAGATGGCGGATGGTCTTCTGCCGCTCCTTGCGCGCCAGGCGAAAGCCAACGCCAGCCAGCCCGCGCATCAAACCCCGCGCCGCACGCCGCGGCAGCAGACGCAGCAGGGCGATGAGGGCGACCACCAGGCCATAGATCGCGTCGTTCTTGAGCCGCTTCTTCAGGGGCGCCATCAGGAGCCTATCCCGGCTTCCAGCAGATCGTGGAGATGCAGCATGCCCACCGGATGCCGCGCTTCGTCGACCACCACGATCTGCATGATATTGAACTGCTTCATCACCTCGAGGGCCTGGCTGGCCCGGCTCGTCGGGCCGATGGTCTTGGGCGTGGCGTTCATGATGTCGCCGGCGCGGAGGCTGCGCAAATCCTCGCGATCCTGCATCGTGCGCCGCAAATCGCCGTCGGTGATCAGGCCGGCGAGTTTGCCCGCCTCATCGACGACGCAAGTGCAGCCGAAGCGCTTGCGGGTGATCTCGAAAATGACCTCGCGCAGGCTCGCCGTCGGCCGCACCACCGGGATGTGCTCGCCGGTGAACATCAGCTGTGCGATCCGCAGCAGTTTTTTGCCGAGGGTGCCGCCGGGATGAAGAAACGCGAACTCTTCCCGTCCGAAATCCCGCTTCTTCAGCAGCGCCACCGCCAGGGCATCTCCCATCGCCATGGTCGCGGTGGTGCTCGCCGTCGGCGCCAGATCGAGCGGACAGGCCTCTTCGGCGACACCGACATCGAGCACCACATCGCTGCGCTGCGCCAGGGCCGAACGCATGTTGCCGGTCATGGTGATGATCGGCACGCCGATCTCCTTGAGGATCGGAAAGAGATTGGTGATCTCGTCGGTATTGCCGCTCTTGGAGATGCAGATCACGACATCGTTGCGGAGCACCATCCCGAGATCGCCGTGAACCGCCTCGACCGGGTGGAGAAAATAGGCCGAGGTGCCGGTGCTGGTCAGAGTGGCGGCGATCTTTTTGCCGACGATCCCCGACTTGCCCAGGCCGGTGATGATCACCCGCCCCTTGCAGTTGAGGATCAGCTCGACCGCACGCGCAAAGCCCTCGCCCACCCGCGGCATCAGCCCGGCGATCGCCTCGCTTTCGATGCGCAGCACTTCCAGAGCGCTGGCGACCGGGTCATTGTCATCACGCTCAAGCAGGATACTTCGCCTCCAGCTCGCGCCGCAGATCATCCATCCGCTTGGCCTGAATGAGCAAATGCTCGAGGCGGTCGAGCGGCCACATACTCGCGGCATCGCACAGGGCCTCGGCGCAGTTGGGATGGGTCTCGACAAAGAGCACCTCGCAGCCGGCGGCCAGGGCCGCTCGCGTGAGCGCCGGCACAAAATGGGGATTGCCGCCCGCCGGATCGCTGGAGGAGATGCCGTAGACGCGGATGGCATGGGTCGGATCGATCACCACCGGATAGCCCAGGCTGCGCATGACCGTGAGCGAGCGGTAATCGATGACCAGGTTGTGATAGCCGAAGAAGGTGCCGCGCTCGGTGAGCATGATGTTCGGATTGCCCTCTTCCTCGATCTTTTGGATGACGTTCTTCATGTCCATGGGATCGAGGAACTGGCCCTTCTTGATGTTGATCGCCTTGCCGGTGCGCGCCGCCGCCAGGGAGAGCGAGGTCTGCATCGAGAGATAGGCCGGGATCTGGATGACGTCGAGCACCTCGCCGGCCAGGGTCGCCTCGTGCTCATTGTGCACATCCGAGAGGATCGGCACCCCGAGCCGGCTGCGCACCCGGTCGAGAATGCGCAGGCCCTCTTCCAGGCCGAAGCCCTGGAAGGATTTGGCCGAGGAGCGGTTGTCCTTGGTATAGGAGGATTTGAGGATGAAGGGCATGCCGAGCTTGCGGGCGATCGCCTGCACCCGCTCGGCGGTACGCAGCACCAGCTCTTCGCTCTCGATGACGCACGGCCCGGCGATGAGGGCCAGGGGCTCGTCCGGCCCGATGGCGATGCCGCCGGCGTTAATGGTCTTCATGCACAAGCTCCTTATCGTCGCTGGAGATCATTTTCAACTTGTACTCTAGTGCCGCCGCGACAAAATCGCGGAAGAGCGGATGCGCCGCCAGCACGCGGCTCTTGAGCTCGGGATGAAACTGCACCCCCACGAACCAGGGATGGCCCTGGAGCTCGATGATCTCGACCAGATGGGTCTCGGGATTGCGGCCGGCGATGACCAACCCCTCTTTTACCAGAGCTTCCACATAGCTGTTGTTGACCTCAAAGCGATGGCGGTGGCGTTCGCTGATCTCGCTGCGGCGGTAGGCCTTCAGCGCCGCCGTCCCGGGCTCGATCAGGCAGCGGTAGGCCCCCAGGCGCATGGTGCCGCCCTTCTCCTCGACCTTGATCTGGGTGGCCATCAGATCGATGACCGGATGAGGCGTCGCCGGATCGAACTCGGTACTGTTGGCCCCTTCCAGGCCGCAGATCGTGCGGCTGAATTCGATCACCGCGCATTGCAGCCCGAGGCAAATGCCGAAGAAGGGCATGTTATGTTCACGCGCATAGCGGATGGCCGCGATCTTGCCCTCGATGCCGCGCTCGCCGAAGCCGCCGGGGATGAGCAGCGCGGAGACATCCTGAAGGAACTTGTCCGCCCCCTTGGACTCGATCTCCTCGGAGTCGAGCCAGTGCAGCTCCACCTTGGCATCGTTCTCGACACCGGCGTGGATGAAAGCCTCGATGATGCTCTTGTACGAGTCCTTGAGATTGGTATATTTGCCGCAGATCGCGATGCGCACATAGCCGGCCGGATCCTTGGCCTTGCGCACAAAGGCCCGCCATCCCGCCAGGTCCGGCTCGCAGGGCTCGAGGCCCAGGCGCGCCACGACGCGCTCGCCGACGCCGTCCTCCTCCAGCAGTAGCGGTAACTCATAAATGGTATCGCAGTCGCGGGCCTCAAAGACCATCTCGACCGGCAGCGAGCAAAAGAGGGCGATCTTTTCGCGCGCCTCTTTGGGGATGGGCACCTCGGTACGGCAGAGGAGCATATCGGGCTGGAGGCCGATCTCGCGCAGTTTCATCACCGAATGCTGGGTCGGCTTGGTCTTGATCTCGCCCGAGGCGCGGATATAGGGGACGAGGGTGAGATGGACATTCATCACGTTCTGATGGCCCTGCTCGAGGGTGAACTGGCGGATGGCCTCGAGAAAGGGCTGGCCCTCGATATCGCCGACCGTGCCGCCCACCTCGATGAGAACGACGTCATAGGGGACCTCGCCTTCACCGGCGGCGAGGATGCGGCGCTTGATCTCGTCGGTGATATGCGGAATCACCTGCACCGTCTTGCCGAGATAATCCCCGCGCCGTTCCCGGGTGATGACCGTGTAGTAAATCTGGCCGGTGGTGGTATTGTTGCGACGGGTCATGTTGGTATGGATAAAGCGCTCATAATGGCCAAGGTCGAGGTCGGTTTCGGCGCCGTCGTCGGTGACGTAGACCTCGCCATGCTGAAAGGGCGAGAGCGTGCCGGGATCGACGTTGATGTAGGGATCGAGCTTGATGATCGTGACGCTGTAGCCGCGCGCCTTGAGCAGCCGGCCGATGGAGGCGGCGGAAATGCCCTTGCCGAGGCTGGAGACCACGCCACCGGTGAAAAAGATGTATTTGGTATGACCCTTATTGAGCATCTTCCATCTCCTTGATACGCCGCTCGACCGCCGCGATATGTTCGGGCAGATCGACACAGACCGGCCGGAAATCACACAAACCTACCTTGATGGTATAGCCGTTTTCGAGGGCGCGCAGCTGTTCGAGCTTTTCGGCCTGCTCGAGCTGCGAGGCCGGCAGGGCGGCATAGCCGAGCAGGAAGGGCTTGCGATAGGCATAGATGCCGATCTGGTCGTAAAAGGGAAAGAGACCGGCCCAGGCGCGGACCTCAGGCACATCGCGCACAAAGGGAATCGCCGCCCGGCTGAAATAGAGGGCGCGCCGGTTATGATCGAGGACCACCCGCGCCGTGTCATGGCCGAGCAGCTCCTCGCCGTCCGCAACCTGCCGGGCCAGAGTGGCCATGACCGCCTGCTCGTCGGAGAGCAGGGTGGCCGCCACCAGCTCGAGGGCGGCGGGATCGAGGAGCGGCTCGTCCCCCTGCAGATTGACCACCACCTCGACCTCGAGATCGCGCGCGACCCAGGCGACACGGTCAGTGCCCGAGGCAAGATCGCCGGGGGTCATCACGGCACGGCCGCCAAAGGCCAGCACCGCATCGTAAATCCGGGCGTCGTCGGTGGCGACGATGAGATGGTCGAATCCGCGCGCGCGGGCGGCGCGCTCATAGACCCGCTCGATCATCGTCCGGCCCGCGATCAGCGCCAGCGGCTTGCCGGGGAAGCGTGAAGAGGCATAGCGCGCCGGAATGATCACCGCCTTGCGCAGGCTCATTGCGTCCTCCCGCCGCGGCGGGTCTCCGCTTTCATCCCCGCCTCTTCGGACTCCGGGGAGGCTGACAAAGCCGCCGGGGGCGGCCGGAGCGCGTTGTCATCCTGGCCGCCGATGACCCTGGGGACGCTGAAAAAGCCGTCGTGCGCGGCCGGCGCGTTGCGCAGCGCCTCCTCGCGCGTCAGGGAAGGGGCGACCTCATCCGCGCGCAGGGGCGCACCGGAGTCGAGAGGATGCGTCGCGGGCGGAACACCGGCAAGATCCAGCTCGTCGAGTTGCGCGAAGTAGGCGAGCATCTGATTGAATTCTGCGGTGAATCGCGCCTGCTCCTCCGGCGAAAAGCCCAGTTTGGCCAGGGCGGCGATGCGCTCGACCTCGGCGAGGGTGACCTGCATGGTGTGCTCCTGGTTCCAGTCCACGGTGCTGCAAAAAAATGCCCTTTCGCCGCGCCCCTGGGTGAATCCGTCGCCGCAGCATACAGGACGGAGCGTCGAAAGGGAGAAAAAAACACGGCTGCCTCCTCCACCCAAAGCCATCGCGCATGGCCGCATCGTAGCGGCGAACCAAAGCCTCTCGCGCCCACCTGGCTCAAGCAGCGCGACGAAACCTCTCGCGCCCACCGGGCTCCAGCGGCGAACCAAAGCCTCTCGCGCCCACCTGGCTGCAGC
>DAOQAG010000047.1:22365-22488 GCA_035353815.1 bacterium | reverse complement strand
CTCGCACCCGCCTGGCTGCAGCGGCGCACCGAAGCCTCTCGCGCCCACCCGGCTCCAGCGGCGAACCGAAACCTCTCGCGCCCACCCGGCTCCAGCGGCGAACCGAAGCCTCTCGCGCCCACC
>DAOQAG010000047.1:19376-22265 GCA_035353815.1 bacterium | reverse complement strand
TGGCTGCAGCGGCGAACCAAAGCCTCTCGCGCCCACCTGGCTGCAGCGGCGAACCAAAGCCTCTCGCGCCCACCTGGCTGCAGCGGCGAACCTGCAATTAATATAGGACAATACCCCTAAAGAGTCAAGTCCTATTTCAAAAGCATGGCATGCTTTTTGTAGTATTTTTATTCCCGGCTTAACAGCACGCGACCGGGTTACCAGCCTCTCGCGCACTTGGCGCAAGACCCCGGCATGCTACCGAGTCACCACTCTCTTGCGTACCTGGCGCAAGACCCCGACGAGTTTCCAGATCACCACCCGCTTGCCGCCCGCGCGCTACTTCGTCACCACCATCTTGCGCACCTGGCGAACCCCCCCGGCGCGCAATTCGTAGAGATAGACGCCGCTGGCCAGCCCTGCGGCGTTGCAGGACACGCGATGCGCCCCCGCCTCCAGGCGCTCCTGGATCAGCACCGCCTGCTCGACGCCAAGCAGATCGTAGACCTTCAGGGTCACGTATTCCGGCCGCAGCAGCCGGAACGCGATCGTCGTCACCGGATTGAAGGGATTGGGATAGTTCTGCAGCAGCGTGAAATCCGCCGCCGGCGCCGGCGCCAGCGGCACACCGACCGCTTCCGGGGCAAAGATGGCGATGAGTTTGCCCGGCGACGAGAGCGTGATGCGGATGGTGTCCTCCCCCGCCTGGGAGAGGCCGTGCCAGCCCGCGAAACGGTAGCCCTTGGCCGGCAGCGCCACACAGGTCAGCGGAATGCCAGTGAAATAGGCCAGCGTCAGGCTGTCGCCCAGGGTCACCCCCTCCAGCATCACCCGGCCCATGCGGAAATCATTGGCCTGCACGGTCAGGGCCGCCGTGCCGGCAAGAGCGAATTTTCCCTTGATGTGGCCCATCATAGCTGCCGGCCGCTTGCGGGCGAATTCGCGCGTGATCTCCATCTGCGCCTCCCAGGTGGCGCCGAAGGAGAGCGAGGCCGGCCAGCGCTGCTTGTGCCGGGGGATCTCGGGGGCGAGGAGGGCCTGAAGGCTGTCGATTCTGGCGACGGCCCGAGCCGGGGCGAAGGTGGTCTGGATATGGCCGGCGAAGCGCTGGATGAAGCTATTGCGGAACTCTTCATTTTCCAGCATCTTGCGTATCAGCAAAGTCGACCAGGGCGGGTTGGCGTAATAGGTTTCGACCGGGGAGGTGACGTTGGCCAGGGTATTGCTGTCGTATTGCCCCTGTGGATGGGCCCCGAAGCCGAGATCGGTATCGAAAAGGATCCAGCGCCATTTATGGCCCTCGCCCCATTCCCGCCAGAATTTGATATTGCCGCCGGGCCAGTCGATGTTGGCGAAATAGATCTCGGCGATGAGGTAATTGAGGTACTCGTCGATATCGATCTGCGCCCGCACCTGATCATAATTGGCCTTGTCCGCCAGGCTGTGGGTGCTCACAAAACTGATCAGTGCCTTGTACAGGGTTGCGGAGCCCTCATGCACCGTGCCGTCGTCCGAGACGATATCGACGCGATCGGGATCGATGCCATAATTGGCCTCGAGATAGTGCTCGTTGTGCTTCTCGCGGAGATCCTGAATGCCCCAATAAGCGCCATTGATAAAGAGCACCGCGGGCTGGTAGGCCTGCCAGTCGATGTCCATGCGGTCCTTGACCAGCAGCTGCATCATGCCGTCGCGAAAAAGGGTGCGGTACCAGTCCTGGCCGCTGTTGCGCAGGACGAGATTGTTATAGCTGTCGGACTTCCGGTCCGGGAAAACCGGATAATTGATCTTGCTGCTGCCGTAAATGCTGCGGGCATAGACCGCTAGGGATTTTTGCGGATATTTGCGGGTGCAGCCGCCGCCGATCTTGATCCCGGCATCGAGCTGGAAGCAGGGCCGGCCGGCGGCGTCGAAATACTCCAGGGTGGCGGGTCGCTCCCAGTCCTGGTTCCAGTTGCTGGGGGTGCTCATGCAGTAACCGGTGACGCCATTGGTGCCGGTGACGTAAATGCCGCTCCGGTCGTCCCAGAGGTTGGCGGGGTCGGTGGAAAGCGAGACCACCGGCAAAGTGCAGGATTCGTCGATGAAATAGGTGCGGGTGATGATGCGGCTGGAAAGGCTGCCGCTGCGGTGGGCCTGGGCCCGGAGCACGGTGGTGGCGGTGATGCGGATGGGCGCGGTATAGATCGCCGCCGCGTCCGTGGGGAGGGCGCCGTCGGTCGTGTAGCGGATGGTATCGGCACGGCCCTCCTGCGTGAGCGCTACGGTCTGCGCGCCGCGATAAAATCCCCCGGGCAGCGAGGCAACCGGATCGGGGACGATCCCCTCGAAGGGCTGGACCGTGTTGGCGGTGCCCGGCGTCGGCGTGCTGAAGAAACGCCAGGCCCCCTGTCCGTCGGGATAGCGGCCGCAAGAGACATTGGTGCTCTGCTGACCGTAGGAGAGCGAATCGATCAGCTTTTGCGTATAGTCAAAGAGCCCGATCTGCTCGCCCTCCGCGGCGAGCTTGTAATTGGTATGCAGCCCGGTATTGCGGTCGTCCGCCCAGACGATGAGGAAAGACCTGGCGGCGATGGTGGTGTTGGCCGGGAACTTCCACTTGGCCGGCTGGGAGAGGTTGTCGGACAGGCTGCAGCCGGCGAGCTGGAGCGGGATCTCGCCGCCGTTGTAGATCTCGATCCAGTCGCCGTAGCCCTGATAATCCGGGTCCGCATTGAGCTTGGAATTGGACGCGAGAAACTCGTTGATAGTGAGCCTGGACATCTGCGCCGGGATGGCCGGCGCCAAGAGAAACATCACCCCTCCTGCGAGAACACCGATCCCCCGGCGCATCACTCCATTCATGATTTCACCTCAATCTGATTCATATGCAGACCGGCTGCCGCAAGCGGGCGGCGGGCGGATTCAGCA
>DAOQAG010000047.1:15326-19276 GCA_035353815.1 bacterium | reverse complement strand
GGCTGCAGGGGGCGGCTTAGCTGGCAAAAGGCTCCAGCGCCGTCCGGTCGAACGCGTGGGCAAGATGCCGCCACCGCGGCCAATCGGCAATCCCGGCCAGATCCCAGAGTATCTCGTCGTGCTGCTGCAGTTGCTTCAGGACGGCCCGGCAGGTGCTGCAGGGCTTTTGTTCCTCGGGATGGAGGAAATGGAGCACGCTTTGCAGCAGTCCATTCTGAAAGGATTGGGAGACGACCTCGATGGCATGGCCGCGGGTTTTGCGTTTGAGTTCGGCATCGCTGTTGTTGACCAGAAAACCCTGGCTGGTCACCCGCAGCATGGGAAAGTCCGATTCACTGTCGCCGACCGATCCGGAGCGGCCGTTCTCGAGTCCTTTGAGCGCCAGCAATTTCAGCAGGGCCTGTCCCTTGTCGATGTTTTTGTCGAGGATGGTCAGGTCGAGATAGGAGGCCTTGGCCTTGAGCTGGTCGGTGCCGAGCCGGGCGAAGAGTTCGCCCATCATCGCGGTGGGCAGCGGCGCGGTCCGTCCCCGCGCAAAGAGATAGGCCTTGATCGAATAGCGGTGATCGGGGTTGAGATAGACGCCCGGGATCTCTTTGAGGGCGGCGCGCACCGCTTCGAGCTGTTCCAGTGCCGCCGCCGAGACGAGCGCCTCTGGCTTCTGTTCCAGGTCATCCCAGATCACGCTGCCGTACTCGCCGATACCGCCGGGGAAGCCATAGATGCGGCAGTATTCCTGGACATCGGCAATACTGCGCGCGGTATTGACGATACCGCAGATGCCATGGGCCCGC
The DNA here is from genome assembly GCA_035353815.1 of bacterium. Classification (GTDB taxonomy): domain Bacteria; phylum Zhuqueibacterota; class Zhuqueibacteria; order Residuimicrobiales; family Residuimicrobiaceae; genus JAKPUX01. The sequence continues at coordinate 18,482 of DAOQAG010000047.1, read as the reverse complement.
AGCAGCGAAAGCGCCTTGACGCCGCTGGCCGTGGTCGAGGGGAAGCCGAAAATCCCCTTGTCAAGAACGTCGTCGCAGTCCATGACGAAGAGGGGCTGGCGCCATTCCTTGACCGGTGCGCCGCCGCAGAGCCGCGAAAAATAGCGGCTCGTATCCGAGACCAGCCGGAAAAACATCCGCTGATAACGGTCGTTGAGTTCCTGATAGAGCGGCACATAGTCCATGTTGCTGATGCGTCGGGAGGCCTCCTCCATTGCCTCGCTCCCGCAATAGATCTGGTAATAGATCAGGCGCCGGCGGATCTCCTGATCGCCGGTCTTGCGGATATAGTTCTCGATGAAGGCCTCCTGCGCCTCGCCGCCGATGCCGAATTCAACGATGGCGCTGGCGAGATCGTAGGCCGGATCGGCGATGTTGTGCGAGGCGGTCTTGCTGAAACCATGGTGCTCAAAGTCGGCCTTGCGCAGATCCCCGTGGTCGCCGACCCACTCGCCGCGCTGCATCCGCGCATCGATCAGTGCCGGGACCGGGCATTCGAGCTGCTCCAGCTTGCGGCGCACCCATCCGCGCTTGAGAATGGACACCCTCGGGCCAAAAACCTGACTCAGCACGATCGCTACCGGCTGCAGGCCGCTCTCGCGGTAGCCGCTGATGAAACGTCCGGGATTCTCCTCCAGCCGCAGCTGCGTCGCCCGCGCGGCGATATAGTCGGAGATCTTGCCGAAGAGGCCTTCCGGCGCCGCCGCGCCCTTCGCTGCCTGGCCATCCGGCTCGAGCCAGCGGCTATACATCAAACCATCCCGCACCCCGAAAAGTTCGGGGACGAAGCCGTCGAGGCGCGCGCCGGCCAGCGCCGCATGATAGCTGTACCACCCCCAGCCGACGCTCTTGATCAGGAGGCGGATCCTGGACTCCGCCGCGTCTCCCGGCTTGCTGAGGTGTACATCGACCACCTTTTTCAGCCGCACATGAAACGCCCGCTCCGGATTCCGCGCCAGTTCCGCATTGATGTGGTCCGTCTCGGCATTCTCGCTCAGGCGCAGGCGCACCGTCCCGCCCTCCTGAAACCAGGGGGTGATGGCGCGCTCGATCTCCGGCAGGGCCAGGCGTCTTTGCTTGTACCACTCCTCCGGCCGCAGCGTTATCGCCGTCACCTCGCCCAGCTCCAGCTTCATTGTCTCGTCCAGCCACTCGCCGTTGGCCGGATGGGAGGGAATCATCAGGACGATCTTGCCCGGCGGCACCCCGAATCCGGTGAGCATGCTGATCGCATTCAGGACCGTTTTGCCGCTGCCCACCGGTTCATCGACGAGGATGATCCGATCTTTCCCCCGCGTGCTTTCGCTGAACAGCATCTGGTCACGCGGATGCAGGTAGCCTTTGGGGCGCATGGTGATATAGCCGGCCGGCACACCGCAGCTGCGCAGGTATCCGCACAGCATCGGGGCGAAATAGGAGCCGGCCGTGCGCAGGCCGACCACAAGGTGCGTCCCCTCACTGGCATGGCCCGATTCCCGGTATTTTTTCCCCAGCGCGAGGATATCATGGTGCGTTAGATCCTGGGAGCGGTAGGCGGCGGGGATGCGCAGGCGCATCTTTTGCAGCCGGGCGGGAAAGGCCTGTTTGAGCAGGCGCTCCAGGTTGTTCCGGATGGTCTCCGCCTCGCCGGGCTGCGGGACCGCTTGGGTGGCCATGGATTGGCAGAGGGTGATGAGAAACTCGCCCCATGCCTGACGCCAGCGGTGCAGGGAGCGGTCGCGTAAGCGCTTGATGCTGCGGCAGTAGAGTTCAGAGGCGCGGCGGTTGGCGCGCACCGCCCAGCCCAACTGGGCGGCATAGTCCTCGACTTTGGACCAGTCCTGGATGCCGGAGGTGAGGTAATCGTCGAGGATATCCGTGGCGGCGCAGCCGAGCAGGTGCAGATTGAGGATCCACTCCTCTCTTTCCCAATCCGAGCGGCATGCTGCAAAGTTGCGGGCGAGGTGCTCCATTTTGTTCAGCAGGGTTGCGAACGACTGGAAGGGTTGAAGCGTCCACTGATAGGTTTCGAAATAGGCCTTCTCGTCTTGCAGCAGCATAGCGTCTCCTTTCCCATGCGAGATCAGCGAATGGAGAGGCCCACCTTGCATCATGCAGCGGCCAGGGGTCCCCGGTTGAAATAAAAAAAAAGCGCGGCCGATGCCGCGCTTGACATGCAAAAAGATAATGGCTTAAAGAATGATATTGACCATCTTTTTGTTCTTGCCATGGGTGGAGAACTTGACCGTGCCGGTTTTGAGCGCGAACAGGGTATCGTCGGAACCCTTGCCGACATTCTCGCCGGGATGGATGCGGGTGCCGCGCTGACGCACGATGATGCTGCCGGCCGTGACGACCTGGCCATCGTACCGCTTGACACCGAGCATTTGCGGATTGCTGTCGCGGCCGTTGCGCGAAGATCCCACGCCTTTTTTATGCGCCATATACTTCCTCCTCGAAACGAACGGGTCTAAACCCGGTTCTAGCCAACAATTGCATCAATTTTCAGTGTAGTATGCTGCTGACGGTGCCCCTTGAAGAGCGTGTACCCTTCACGGCGGATCTTTTTGAAAATCTGGACCTTCTTGTCCTGGCCATGGCCGAGAATGGTGGCCTGGACCTTGACGCCGTCGACGTAGGGTTTGCCCACCTTGACCTCGCCGTTCTCGCCGGCAAGCAGGATGACCTTCTCAAGCTCAACGGTGGCACCCACCTCCCCGGCCAATTTCGGGGCGTCGATCTTGTCGTTCTGCGCGACCTTGAATTGCGCGCCGGCGATATCGATAATTGCGTACATGCAAGCTCTCCGTGCTGGGATAGTATTTAAATCCAAATAGGCATAAAATATAGTAATTTTTGGCCTCTTTGTCAAGCGGATTGTGTAAAAAACACCGCCGCCGCGCGGTCAAGGGGCCACCAGGCCGGGTAGTAACGAGAGTGCGTGGCCGGGTAGCAACCAGAGGGTAGCGGCCGGGTAGCAGCCTGAGGCGCCGCGCGGTCAAGGGGCCACCAGGCCGGGTAGTAACGAGAGTGCGTGGCCGGGTAGCAACCAGAGGGTAGCGGCCGGGTAGCAGCCTGAGGCGCCGCGCGGTCAAGGGGCCACCAGGCCGGGTAGTAACGAGAGTGCGTGGCCGGGTA
>DAOQAG010000047.1:7735-15226 GCA_035353815.1 bacterium | reverse complement strand
GTAACGAGAGTGCGTGGCCGGGTAGCAACCAGAGGGTAGCGGCCGGGTAGCAGCCAGAGGCGCCGCGCTGCTGGTCAGGTAGCAACCAGAAGGGGCCGGCCGGGTAGCAGCCAGAGGGTTGCACCGCGCGGTCAAGGGGCCACCAGGCCGGGTAGTAACGAGAGTGCGTGGCCGGGTAGCAACCAGAGGGTAGCGGCCGGGTAGTAACCAGAGGGTAGCAGCCAGAGGGTAACGGCCGCGCGGCCAGAGCGCGCGGCCCTGTCGCTCTCAGCTGAAATACTTGTTGGTCAGATCCTCCTGGCCATCCTTGGTCAGAAAGCGAAACTCGTCCATCGCCACATTCTCGTCCCCGATCAGCTTGATGCGCGTCCAGTATTTCCAGCTCAGGCGCAGGATCTGGCTGCGATAGCCGGTGCTCAGATAGGCCGCCAGCTCGGGATTGACCACGAGCTGCAGGTGGCGTTCGCCCTTTTCGGCGCGATAGCGCATGAGCCAGCGCTCGATGCGCGCCATGGTGGTAGTCTTGGAGAGGACGCGGCCGGTGCCGAGGCAGGCCGGACAGGGATCGCTCAGGGTGAAGAGCAGGGCCGGACGGATGCGCTCGCGCGTCATCTCGATGATCCCGAACTGCGAGATCGGCGCGACATTGACCTGGGCGCGATCCGAATCGAGCTCGCGCAGAAACTCGTCCTGCAGCCGCTTGCGGTTCTTCTCCTCGACCATATCGATGAAATCGATGATGATGATGCCGCCGATGTCGCGCAAGCGCAGCTGCCGGGCGATCTCCCGCGCCGCCTCGAGATTGATCCGCAGGCTGTTGGCATCGTGGTCCTTTTTGCCGATGAAGCGGCCGCTGTTGACGTCGATGGCCGCCAGGGCCTCGGTGTGGTCGAAAAAGATATAGCCGCCGCTCTTGAGCCAGACCTTGCGCGAGAGGCTGCGGGTGATCTCGGTCTCGATCCCGAATTTGTCAAAGATCGGGACGCGCCCGGCATAGAGCTCGGTGCGGTCGACCAGGGCTGGCGCAACCTCGCGCACATACTTGACGATCTGTTTGTGCATCTTTTTATTATCGACGGCCAGCAGCGAGACGTCGTTGGTGAAAAGGTCGCGGATGACGCTGGAGAGGACGTCCATGTCCTTGTGCACCAGCAGCGGCGGTGGGTTCTTTTTGACCTTGTCGACCAGCGCCTCCCACATTTTGACGAGGTCCTCGAGATCGGCACGCAGGGCCGCCTCATCGCGATTTTCGGAGACGGTGCGAATCACCAGGCCGAATCCTTCGGGCTTGATGGCGCGGCCGATCTGCTTGAGGCGGGCGCGCTCGCGGCGGTTGGTGATCTTGCGCGAAACCCCGATCATGTCGTCATAGGGGATGAGCACGAGAAAGCGGCCGGGCAGAGAGATCTCGGTGGTGACCCGGGCCCCCTTGCTGGAGATCGGCTCCTTGGTCACCTGCACCAGCAGCGGCTGGCCCTGGCGCAGCTGCGGCTCGCTGAAATCGCGCCCGTGATGGTGCTGGCGCTGCGGATTGCCGCTGTTGTTGCGGTTACGCCCCTGCTCCGGCGGAAAAAGCTCGCTGAAGGAGGCCAGGTTGTCACTGACATCGGAAAAATGGAGAAAAGCATCCTGGTTCAGGCCGATATCGACAAAGGCGGCCTGCATGCCCTTGATGACCTTGGCCACCTTGCCGTAATAGATATCCCCCACCATCCGTTCATTTTCAGGTTTTTCGAGATAGAGCTCCGCCAGGCGGCCATCTTCGAGGATCGCGACGCGCGACTCGCCGATGGCGATGTTGATGATGATGTCCTTTTTCATGATTCCTCATTTCTTTACACTCGTGTGCCGCCTTCGATCGCGTCGAGCGGGGAGACGGCGTCTCCCCCCTGTTCCATCCACAGCTGCAGCCGTTCGATGGTGGCCAGCCGCGCGCGGCCGGGCTCGTCGGGGAAAAGCAGGCTGATAATTTCTTCCATTCGCACGGTTTTGCCGTGATCGATATGGCTGATGATCTGCAGCGCCCCCTCCTGCCAGCTCACATCCAGCAGAAACGGCCGGATATTCAGGATTTTGGGGGCTTCATTTTCCTTGCGCCGCGTCACCAGGAGCTCCTCTTGCTGCATGAGGCGCCCGATGCGCGCGGTCATTTCCGTGGGCTCAGCCAGCGTGGGCCAGGTCACCCGGCATCCGGCGCGGACGATCTCGTCCGCCAGGGCGCGGGGTTTGGCCGGCAGGAGCAGGGCGTTCTGGATATCGATCCCGGCCGGCAGCTGCGCCGCCAGGGCCTGCACGCAGGGCCCGATCTCCGCGGTAGCGGCCATCAGGTCGATGTATTCGGCCCGGCTGATATGCCCGGTGGGCAGCGGCGGCCCGTAAGAGATGCGCGGATGGGGATTGAATCCCTCGCTGTAGACCAGCGGCCATTCCGCGCGCCGCAGCGCCCGTTCAAGAACATGGATAAAATCGAGGTGCGAAATCCAGCGCACCTCCTCACCCCGATGGTAATGCAGACGCACCCAGCGCTCCTCGCCGGAGCGGGCCGGGTGCACAACGGGCACGGCCGCAGCATCCTGCGCCGCACCCTCCGGCAGCAGTGCGCCGCCGGTCTGGATCTTGGTTCCCCCCTTGATAATCTCCTGGCAAACCGGCTGGCCCATCAGGCCGCAGCGGTTGCATTGGCCGTCGCGGCAGTCGGGCGTCACCTCCTGCCCGAGCGCGCGCCGGTACTCGTCCTGTAAAAACCGGACCGTCACCCCCTTGTCGAGGTGGCCCCAGGGCAGGGGCGCATCGACAGGGTAGCCCCCCGTGAACTGCTCCGGCTGCAGCCCCTCTGCGGCGAGGGCGCGCAGCCAGATTTCGTGATGAAAATTCTCCGACCAGCCCTCCAGCGTCGCCCCCTCCTGCCAGGCGCGCCGGACGACCCGTCCCAGCCGGCGGTCGCCGCGGGCCAGGACCCCCTCGATCTGCGCCACCTCGGCATCACGCCAGCTCAGCTTGAGCAGCTTGTCGCGCAGGCGTTCCCGCAAAAACGCCAGCTTGCGCCGGGTTTCGTCCGGGCCATCCTGGGCGACCCACTGAAAGGGCGTGCCCGGCTTGGGGACGAAGGGCGAGACCGAGACATTGATCCGGGAGCCGCCGTGCCGCCGCGCCAGGGCGAGGACCTGGACGATCAGGTCGGCCATCCCCTGCAGGTCGGCGTCGGTCTCGGTCGGCTGACCGATCATGAAATAGAGCTTGATCACCTTCCAGCCTTCGCGGAAGGCCAGCTCGACGGCGCGGAGCAGATCCGCGGCCGTGGTGGTCTTGTTGATGACATCGCGCAAACGCTGCGATCCCGCTTCGGGCGCCAGCGTCAGACCCGATTTGCGCACGCCCTTGGCGAAGCGCGCCACCTCGGGCGTGAACTTTTCCGGACGCAGCGAGGGGAAGGAGATGTTGACCATCTGTTCGCCCAGCCGCGCCCGCAGCCGATGCAGCAGCGGCCCGAGCTCCGTATAGTCGGAGGTCGAGAGCGAGACGAGCGAGACCTCGTCATAGCCGGTGTTGCGAATGCTCGCCGCCGCCTGCTCGACCAGATCGTCCACGCTGCGTTGCCGCACCGGGCGATAGATCATGCCGGCATTGCAGAACCGGCAGCCGCGCGAGCAGCCGCGGGCGATCTCGAGAGAGACGCGATCGTGCGTGGTGGTGATGACGGGAACGAGCGGCCGGCGGCTGTAATGCTCCGGCGCCAGGCTGGCGTCGATGCGGCTGCGGATGCGCAACGGCGCCTCCGCGTGCAGCGGCTCCAGTCCGGCAAATGAACCGGTATCGCTCAGATGCGGTTGGTAAAACTGCGGAATGTACACCCCGGGGATCTGCGCACACTGGCGCAGCAGCTCCTGCCGCGACCGGCCTTCCTGCCTGGCCTGCGCGACAGCAGCGGTCAGTTCGAGCAGCGCCTCCTCGCCATCGCCGATGACGAAAAGATCGAAAAAATCGGCGACCGGTTCGGGATTGAAAACCGACGGACCACCGCCGACGATCAGGGGACCCTCCTGGCGCTCCGCGGCCAGCAGCGGCAGCCCCGCCAGATCGATCAGATCCAGGATCGTCGTGTAGTTCAGCTCGTACTGCAGCGTGAAGCCGATGAGATCGAAATCCCGCAGCGGTGAAAAGGTTTCGAGCGAAAAGAGCGGTACGCCCTTTTCCCGCATCTGCGCCGCCATGTCCAGCCAGGGCGCAAAGGCGCGCTCGGCGTAGATGTGCGGCTGCTGGTTCAGAATATGGTACAAGATCGGGTAGCCCAGATAGGACATGCCGACCTCATAGACATCCGGAAAGACCAGGGCGACGCGAACCGACGCCGCGGCCGGATCTTTCCGGATCATATTGAATTCATTGCCGATATAGCGGCCGGGCTTGGCCACGAACGGCAAGAGATCACTGAAAATGCGCTGTTTCAAGGAACCGGAGGTAATCTGCGAATTGGCCACGCGTTTGTTTTAACCCCGCAAATTACGTACGAATTCCATGCCCTTCTCCACCGCCAACTTGTTCAGCGGAATGAGGTTCTGGCGTTTGATCAGCGATGGCATGGCGGCAAAGATGGCCTCCTTGGGCAAAATCCCGGAGAGGGCGATATAGGCCCCGAGGATGACCATGTTGGCGCCGCGCGTATTGCCGAGCTCGTCGGCGATGGTCGATGCCGGGATCCCCACCCTCTTGACATCGGTGCGCCGCGGCGGCTGGGAGATCATGGCGGTATCGTAGATGATCAATCCGCCCGGCACCACCTCGTTCTCGAACTTTTCGAGGGAGGGCAGGTTCATCGCCACCAGCAGCGTCGGCCGCGAAACGGTCGGCGAGCCGATGCGGCGCCGCGAGAGATTGACATGACAGTTGGCCGTGCCGCCGCGCATCTCCGGCCCATAGGAGGGGATCCAGGAGACATTATAGCCGGCATGCATCCCCGCCTCGGCCAGCATCAAGCCGAGCATCAGCACGCCCTGACCGCCGAAACCGGCCAGCTTGATCCGCGGGTCCTGATATTCCGCCGCGGGCAGCTCCGTCTGGATCGTCGTGTCATGGGCAACCGGCAGATCGAGCGCCTCGCGAATGCCATCGACGTGAAAGACGTGACGCTGCGCCTCGCGCGCCGGCGTTTCCTCGGTGCGGTCGCGATAGACCCCGAGGGGGAACTGCTTGATCATGTAATCGGTGAGCCACTGCTTCGCCTGCACCGGGGTCATCTTCCAGCCCGAAGGACAGACCGATAGCACCTCGATCAGGGAGAAACCCTTGTTGTCGATCTGGTTCTGCAGCCCCTTGCGCACCGCACGGCGCACCCGGGCGGTGTTCTTGGCGTCGGTGAGCGCCACCCGCTCGACATAGACCGGCGCTTCGAGCGTGGAGATCATCTCGGCCACCTTGATCGGAAAGCCCTCGTTGCCGGGATTGCGGCCGTAGGGCGACGTCGTGGTCTTCTGGCCGACGAGCGTCGTCGGGGCGAGCTGGCCGCCGGTCATGCCGTAGATGGCATTGTTGACGAAGAAAACCGTGATGTTCTCGCCGCGGTTGGCCGCCTGCACGATCTCGGCGGTGCCGATGGCCGCCAGGTCGCCGTCCCCCTGATAACTGATGACGATGCACTCCGGATGGGTACGCTTGACCCCCGTCGCCGCTGCAGGGGCGCGCCCGTGCGCGCACTGGACGTTGCCCGTGCGGAAATAATAATAGGCGAAGACACTGCAGCCAACCGGACTGCAAAAGATGGTGCGCTCGCGGATGCCGAAATCGTCGATCGCCTCGGCGATCAGCTTGTGCAGCACCCCGTGTCCGCAGCCCGGACAGTAATGCGTTACTTCCTTGTTCGGGCTGGGATTACGGTCGTAGGTATCGAAAAAACTCGCTGATTTTACCAGTATGCGTTCAGCCATGGCTCATGCCTCCAGTACTTTCAACACCTGGGCCTGTACCTCCTCAGGGGAGGGCACCATGCCGCCCATCCGGTTATGGAGGTGGACCGGGCGTCGCCCGTTCAGCGCCAGGCGCACGTCATCCACCATCTGGCCGTTCGAAAGCTCGACGACCAGGAACTTTTTCGCGTACTCGCCGAGAGCGATGATATGGTCGCCCGGGAAAGGCCAGAGGGTGATGGGACGCATCATCCCGACCTTGCGGCCCGCGGCGCGCAGATCATCGACGGCGGTCTGCACGATGCGTGAGACCACACCATAGGCGATGATGATGACCTCGGCATCCTCGGTATGGTAATCCTCGAACCGGGTCTCGTTGCGGGCAATCTCGGCATACTTGTTCTGGAGGTGGATGTTATGCTGCTCGAGCAGTTCGGGCTCGAGGTTGATGGAGGTGATGAGACGATCTTCATCCGCCGCATCGCCATGGATCGCCCAGGGCTTCTCGGGCAGGGAGGTCCGGGCTTCGGGAAACTCGACCGGTTCTTCCATCTGGCCGATAAAGCCGTCGGCCAGCAGCACTGCGGGGATGCGGTAGCGGTCGGCCAGATCGAAGGCGAGGATGGTGAGATCGCACATCTCCTGGGCGCTGTTGGGGGCCAGGGCGATCACCTTGTAATTACCGTGGCCGCCGCCCTTGATGATCTGGTTATAGTCGCCCTGCTCCGGGGCGATGTTGCCCAGCCCGGGACCGGCGCGCATGATGTCGACCAGCACCAGGGGCAGTTCAGCCCCGGCGCAGTAGGAAAGGCCCTCCATCTTCAGGCTGATGCCGGGCGAGGAGGAAGCCGTCATGACCCGGGCATCGGCGGAGGCAGCGCCGTAGACCATGTTGATCGCCGCTACTTCACTCTCGGCCTGGATAAAGGTGCCGCCGACCTTGGGCATGTAATACGCCGCCGCCTCGGCCACTTCGGAGGCGGGCGTGATGGGATAACCGAAATAGAAGCGGCAACCGGCGAGGATGGCGCCCTTGACGACCGCTTCGTTCCCCTTGATCAGTTGTTTGGCCATATCACCGTACCTCCTCGCCGACATACCCCTTTTTATAGACGGTGATGGCACCCGGCTCCGGGCACTGATAAAAACAGGTGCCGCAGCCCGTGCATCCCTCGCCCCTGTAGTCGGTGGGATGGTACCCCAGGTGATTCAGATGCTTTTGTTCGAAGAGAACCCCTTCAGGACATGCCTCGATACAGAGGCCGCAGCCTTTGCACTCATCTTCCCGAACCACGACCTTGGCGTGTTCGAGACCGATGGGTTCTGCCATAGAACCTCCACGTTTGTCGTCCGCGCAGCAGCCGGAAAAAAACCTCCGCCGCGCCCATTTTCGCGCTTCAGTTTAACCATTTTTGGGTTAACTTGCAAGGAGATTTTCCCGCGCCCGCGGCGCCGCACCGCAGCCCTCCCACCGCTGCTAAATCCTCGCTCCCACCCGGGCTAAACCCTCGCTCCCACCCGGGCTAAACTCTCGCTCCCACCCGGGCTAAACCCTCGCTCCCACCCGGGCTAAACTCTCGCTCCCACCCGG
>DAOQAG010000047.1:6003-7635 GCA_035353815.1 bacterium | reverse complement strand
CTCGCTCCCACCCGGGCTAAACTCTCGCTCCCACCCGGACTAAACCCTCGCTCCCATCCGGGCTAAACTCTCGCTCCCACCCGGGCTAAACTCTCGCTCCCACCCGGACTAAACCCTCGCTCCCATCCGGGCTAAACTCTCGCTCCCACCCGGGCTAAACTCTCGCTCCCACCCGGACTAAACCCTCGCTCCCATCCGGGCTAAACTCTCGCTCCCACCCGGGCTAAACTCTCGCTCCCACCCGGACTAAACCCTCGCTCCCGCCCGGGCTAAACTCTCGCTCCCACCCGGACTAAACCCTCGCTCCCACCCGGGTCAGCAGGGACTAGCGCAGAAATGGATTGTACTTTTTCTCGTACCCGATAGTAGTCGTGGCCCCGTGCCCCGGATAGACCACAGTCTCATCGGGAAGGGGAAAAAGGAGGGATCGAATGGAGGTGAGCAGCTGTTCGCCGTCGCCGCCCGGCAGATCGCTGCGGCCGATCGACTGATGGAAGAGCACATCCCCGGCAAAGAGCTGCCCGCTGCCGTAAAAACAGCAGCCGCCGGGCGAGTGCCCCGGGGTCAAGAGCACCTGCAGCTGCAGCGCGCCGCAGGTGAGGAGCTCGCCGCCTTCCAGCCAGGCCGACACCGCAAAAGCTTCCGGCGGCGGAAAGCCAAATATGGCGGACTGCATGGTGGCGCGTTCGAGATTGGCGCGTTCCGCGCGGTGCAGGGCAACCGGTGCGCCGGTGGCCCGCTGCACAGCAGCGACCGCACCGATGTGGTCGAAGTGGGCATGGGTGAGGAGGATATGCTGCACCGCGAGCTTGCGCTCCGCGATCAGTGCCAGGATCGCCGGCGCGTCATCGCCGGGATCGATGACCGCCGCAGCGCTGCTCTCCGTATCGATGACGATATAACAATTTACCTCGAGGGGGCCGGTGACGATCGTCGCAACCTGCATGGGTCCTCCCTCTAGCGGATCAGGGTGATCTTGACGACCTGGCTTCGGGCGCCGGCCGTGAAATAAACGAAGTAGAGGCCGCTCGGCAACGGCCGCCCGGCCGCATCGGTCCCGCTCCAGGCCAGGTGATAGCGCCCGGCGGGCTGCCGGCCGGCATACAGCAGCGCCACCTCCTCGCCGCGCACCGAGTAGAGTACGACGCGCACCGTGGCGGCCAGCGGCAGCTGCCAGCTCAGGGTCGTGGACTGGTTGAAGGGATTGGGATAATTCTGCGCCAGGGCGAACTCGCCGGGCTGCTCCCCCGGTGCCAGCTCGACCGCGGTCACGGTGCCGATACTAAAGCTCGCGCTCTCCATGCCAGAGAGCGCCGGAACGCCCATGACCGTCGCCGCGGCATACCGCGAGGAGGCCACCCGCCCGCCGGCACTGACAAAGCCATCGCGCTTGAGGGTGTAGGTGACGGCTTGCGCCAGCAGCGGCACCAGCAGCAGACAGATCAGAAATCGGGCTATTTTCATTCTACCCTTCGCATTAATATTCTTTCGCGCAGCCCGGGTGGGAGCGCGAATTCAGCCCGGGTGGTAACGAGAATTCAGCCCGGGCGGGAGCGAGATCTTGGCTCGGGTGGTAACGAGAATTCAGCCCGGGCGGGAGCGAGATCTTGGCTCGGGTGGTAACGAGAATTC
>DAOQAG010000047.1:0-5903 GCA_035353815.1 bacterium | reverse complement strand
GGGAACGAGTTTTTAGCCCGGGCGGGAGCGAGAATTCAGCCCGGGAGCGAGAGTTCGGCGGTTACTGCAGCGTCGCCAGGACCTGAATGACCCCCGTGCCCCCTGCCAGTCCCTCCAGCGCCTTGCCGACGATCGTCCCCGGACGGATCTCGCTGGCTTTCATCGCATGACCGGCCAAATCCGAGCTGGTGAGCAGGTCGCCGGGACGGATGGCGCCATTGGCCGCAGTCACCTTGCACGGCACCACGCCGCTCAAGGCCAGAGGATAACCGCCGCTGCTCACCAGGGTGCCGACGACCAGGGTCGGATTGGTCGAGATGATCCCCGCCACACGGGTGTCGTAGGCGCCGCTGCAGCGCATCAGCTGATGGGTGCCCGCCGGATCGATGACGACGACGTCGCCGGCCTCGAGCGCCTGGGCGCTGCGCAGGTTCTCCGCCACATCGCCCCAGCCGCCGTTGGTGCACACCGCCCGTCCCTCGACGAACAGGGCATAACTGTTGGCCGAGGTCGAGCCCTCGAGCCGGGCATGCACGCCATAGAGCGCGCCGGAGCCCAATACGCCGGTGCCGGTCGTGCTGGTGCCGCGCACCCCGCCGCTGACGCCGCTGCCCTCGATGCCCCAGCTGTTGACAGAGGCCAGATTGGCGATGCTGAAAACCGGTCCGCCCGTATAGGTTTTACTCATGAAAAAGGTGTTGCCGAAATGGCGCTGCTGGATGATGTTGTCGGCGAGGTCGCCGGACTGCACCCCCAGATCGGCGATCATCTGGCTGGTGACGCCGCCGATGAGGTTCTTGTTGAGGAAACGCCCGTCGTAGGCAGCGCCGGTGATATAATTATCCTCGAGACGCAGGACGACATCGCCGCTCTGCCCGGGGGTCGTCGTCGTGACGCCGTTCATGGCGGTGACGCTGGTGATGTCTCCCGCGGCAAAGGCCATATCGCGCTGTTCGATCGTCCCGTCCAGGATCATCCCGCCGGTGATCGCGCCCAACTGGCCCTTTTGCACAAAGCGGCTGTCATAGGCGGAGCCGTCGCGATAGGCGGCTTCGAGCTGCAGGGTGAGGTCGCCGGTGAGTCCACCGCCGATCAAGCCGTTGGTGGTCTGCACGGCGGTGATATCGCCGATATTGAAGGCGAGATCCTCCTGGGTGAGTGAGTTGTTCTTGACGTCCACACCGGTGATCTCGCCGTCCTTGATCATCGCACTGGTGATGACGGTCTCCTCGCCCTTGCGCACGAACCGGCTGTCAAAAGCGGTGCCGCTCTGATAATTATTATTGAGGGCCAGGGTTACCGGTCCGCTGGTGCCGCCGCCGGTGAGGCCGGTGCCGGCGGTGACGGCAGTGATCGTGCCCACGGCAAAGCCCATGTCGCTGGGCTGGATGGTATTGTCGGCGATCTTGGCCGAGGTGACGCTGGCGTCGCGCAGCATCCCGTTGCCGATCGCGGCGGACTCATCGCGGCGGACGAAGCGCGCATCATAGGCCTGGCCGTTCATATACTCGGTGGCCAGGGCGAGCGCGACGTTGCCGCTGCTGCCGCCGCCGCTGAGGCCGCTGCCGGGCGTGACTGCGGTGATCGTGCCGGTGCCGAGCGCAAAACCGATGTCTGCGCGCTGGATCGAAGCGTCGACGATCATCTCGCCGGTGACGCTGTTGGCGCTGCCGCGCGGCACATAGCCGGCGTCGAGCTGGTAGCGGTCGTAAAAGTCGGCGGCCTTTTTGCCGCCGAGTTTGGCCGCGTCGATCGAATTGCTGGCGGCTTCATTGGCCTGGCCCTTGGTGTAGAATTGATCCGCGGCGATCTGGCCGAGGGCGCCGGCATTGGCGGCATAGAGGCTGAAGGGGACGTTGAGCAGCTCCTTGCGCGGCGTCAGGGTCTCGCCGCTGACGATCAGCTGGATCCAGCGCGCGCCGCCCTCAAAGACCGAGCGCGGCAGTTCGATCGTGCGCCCGAGCTCAGCGGTGAAATAGCCCTGATAGACATCGAGGTTGAGATCCTCCTGCCAGAGTTTGGTGCCGAGCGCCGGCTCCGACCAGATGCTGATTTGCGCCAGCAGCGTGCCGGTCACCGGATTGCCATTGTTGTCGGTGAGAAAGCCCTGGTAGGCGACCACCGCGGTGGTCGTGGCCGCGCCCTTGTTCAGGGCCAGGGCGCCAGCGGAGCCGGCAGAATCGGCGGCCGCAACCACCGCCACGGGTGCGGCGGCCTCCTGGGCCGGAAGGGTGCCAATGATCACAAGGCTCATCAGGGCGCAAAAAACGTATGCCGCACGGCGCTTCATGGTGCCGGTACCTCCATTAGGAAAGCCTCAAGGGATGCCTGGAAAAGGATTTACTCGAATAATAATAGAGGCTTTGCGGCGGGATTGCAGAATTATTTCGCCCGGGGAGGCCATAAAAATCCCCGGCAGAATGGCGCTCCAGCCGGGGAGACACATCACACTACTCGTTCCCACCCCGGTAAGCCGGCTGCGGCCTAGCCTGCTCGTTCCCACCCCAGTGTGCCGGCTGCGCCCCGGCCTACTCGTTCCCACCCCGGTGTGCCGGTTGCGGCATGGCCTACTCGTTCCCACCCCGGAGTGCCGGTTGCGGCATGGCCTACTCGTTCCCACCCCGGTAAGCCGGCTGCGGCCTAGCCTGCTCGTTCCCACCCCAGTGTGCCGGCTGCAGCCTGGCCTCTGCCGGAAGGCTTGCCGCGCTGACCCGCTCCCTGCGGATCACCTCAGCGCCAAAGTCCTTTCCGCTAGACGACCCACAGCTCCTGCTGCGGCGCGGAAAGAAACTCGCAGCCGTTTTCGGTCACCACGACCATCTCCTCGATCGTCACCACTCCGTGGCCCGGCACCGTCAGGCGCGGCTCGAGGGTGTAGACCTGTCCGGCCTCCACCTTGAGGAAGGGGAGGTTCTTGTAGCGGTCCCAGACCGGGCAGAGCAACCCGGCGCCGTCGTGGGCGCTGCGGCCGACCTGGTGCCCCAGTGCGTGCGGAAACTCGTCATAGCCGGCGTCGAGAATGAACTGCCGCGCCGCCTTGTCGACCATCCAGCCCTCCACGCCCGGCTTGAGCGCCGCCGCGGCCGCCCGGATCGATCCCAAAATGGTGTCGAATCCCTTCTGCACCTCCGCCGGCGCCCGGCTCTCGCCCGGGCGCAGAAAATACCAGGTGCGCTGCAGATCCGAGACATAGCCCTCGTAACGCACCCCGAAATCGGTGTTCATGATGTGCCCAGGTTCGATGTGACGGCCGGTCGGACCGGCATGCGCCCCGGCCGTGTCCGGGCCGGTGAAGACCGAGGGACAGTGGTCGGCCCCCCAGGCGGGGGTGAGGCCGCGGCCCTCCATCCGCTCGGTGATAAAGGCCGCCACCTCCTGCTCGCTCATGCCGGCGCGTGCGTGCGCGGTGACCTGGTCATAAATGTCGAGAGTCTCGCGGATCGCCGACTTGATGCGGCTGAGTTCGGAGGGCGATTTGCGCCCGCGCAGCGCTGCTACCAGTCCCTCGCTCGAGATCAGGCGTTCCAGCCAGGGCGTGCCCTGCAAATAGTCGGTCAGGATCAGATAGAGGCCGTGCGAAAGGCCGTCGGCCATGATGTCGTTGACCGAATAGTTGATGGCGATGCGGCGCGGCTGCACTTCTTCCAGAACCTTGAGAAGCGGCTCGGCGACCGAGTCGCGGTAGCCGATGACCTCGTACCGTGGCGCCGTATCGCGCACGCCGTGCGCATCGAGGCTGCCGACGATGGCCAGGCACTTGCCGGCGCTGGTGAGGATAAAGGCGGAGGGCCAGACCACATGGGTGCCGGCGAGGAGGTCAAGAACCGGATCGGGTGAGGTGCCGGTCTCATGGACGAAGGTGAGCCAGAGGTCCACCTCCTGTTCCCGCATGATGCCAAAGGCTTGATCGATTTTCTCGTTGACCATGGAACTTCCTTGAGTTTAATGAGGCCGCCGGGATGCCTCCCCGTATCCGCCTGCATCCCGGCCTGTCTGATCTGTTGCGTCTCCGCGATCGGATTACCCCTACCGGAATGCTTCCCACATCCACATGCTTCCCGGCCTGTCTGATCTATTGCATATCCGCGATCGGGTTACCCCTGCCGGGATGTTTCCCGTGTCCGCCTGCATCCCAGCCGCCGACGAATGCGGTGCGGTTACTGTTTGGCCCCGAATCCCTGCATGTTGAGCATCGGCACCGCACCCTGCGGCAGAATGCCCCACTGGATGTTCGGCGCCAGCTTTTGCACGAATTCCCACTGGATGATGGTCGGATTCTTGGTCAGCGCCGCCTGGCGGATTTCGATGCTGCGGGCATCGCCCTCGGCGGCGATGATCTTTTGCTCCTTGCGCATCTTCTCCTGTTCCATCTTGTTGCGCTCGGTGGAGATGTTCTCCAGGGCGATCTGCTTCTCCTCGAGCGTGCGCGCGTACTCCTCGGTGAAGGTGATGTTGCGCAGCACCAGCTCGTCGAGGATCAGGCCGTTGGCCTGGAACTTGGGCGAAATCTCGTCGAACAGGGCTTGCTGGGCTTCGTAGCTTTTCTTGGTGTAGAGGTCATAGGCGGCGAAGCGGGTCGGCACGCGCCGGCCTGAGCCGCGGATCTCGGTTTTAACCACCTTCTCGACATAATCGCGTTCGGTGCCGAGGTTCTGCAGGATCCAGGCGGCCTTGCTCGGCTGGATCATGAACCGGGCGGTGATGCCGACCTTGATCTGCTGGCCGTCCGAGGTCAGCGCCGAGATGATAATGTCGGGATAATCGGCCTGGCTCTGGTCCGGGATCTCCGAGGCCTCGTAGGTCTTTTTGGTCGTCGGGAAGAGCACCACATGATCGATCAAGGGGAGGATGAAATGGAGCCCCGGCCCCATCTCTGCCTCGACGGCGCCGAAGCGTTTGACCACGCCGGCCGTGCCCGCCTGGATGACCACCACCGATTGGGTGATCAGCAGCAAGGCGAGCAGAAGGATGATGACGGGGACGCCGAAACGCCTGGCCTTGCCGACGGCCGCATTGGCCGCGCCCGCCGTGGCAGGGTTCTTGCGCAGGATCATCAACGCGATGAAGGCCATGAAAAGGATCATGATCACGAATCCGGCCATAGGAACCTCCTTGAATGAATGTGGTTAGAACCGCCGCATCAGCCGGGGGATTGACCGGACTGGGTTACCTTTTTATAGGCGAGTACCCGCACCCAAAGCAGAAAGACGATGGGCAGGATGAGCCACTTCAGATTGACCACCAGCACGGTCAGGGAGAAATTGAACAGGCCATGCACCAGCACCGGGATGACCAACGCGAGCAACAGCCACTGTACCCGGTCCGGACCCGCGCTGAATCTGAACTTGCCGATGAAATAGCCCATGGTGCCGCCGAGAAGGGCGTGCAAGGGCATCGAAAAGATCGTCCGCCCGATGATGACGTACCAGCCGGAATCGTCATAAAACTGGTAAAAGTATTTGATGTTCTCGATGAAGGCGAAGCCCAGGCCGACGAGCACGCCGTAGAGGATGCCGTCGTACCATTCGTCAAAATGGCGCGCCCTCCAGGTGCACAGCATCAACAGGACGAACTTGGACAGCTCCTCCTTGAAAGCGGCATTGTAGAACGCGTCGATGAGGGCGTTGCGGTCGGGACCGTGAGTGAGCCGGATTTCGGGCAGAAGCAGAATGAGGAGAATCACCAGGAGGATCGAGAGCATGCCCGCCACAAAAGCGCGCGCCAGATAATAGAGCGGCTCCTTGTGCTTGTCCATGGCATAGAAAAAGACGGCGATGAAGAGGGCCGGGATGAAGGAGCTGGCGATCAGGAGCATGGACGGCTTCCTTGTAAGGGCATGCGGCAGGGCGATTAACATAAATAAGCAAAGCGGCGGATGAAAAGCAAGGGAAATCTTGCGGGAA
>DAOQAG010000046.1:26474-32315 GCA_035353815.1 bacterium | reverse complement strand
TTATAGACCTCGAGCGCTGGCAGTGTGAATTCCAGAACGCTCCCCTGGCCCGTCACCTGCACCGCCGTGCCGGCCGGCTGGTCGGGAGAGACGCAGTAGACCTTTTTGCGGTCGATCTTTTTGGCCATCCCGGCCAGATCGAGCCGAACCCGCACATTCTGCAGCGGCTTGTCATAGTTGACCAGATGAAGGATGAAACGGTTCGTGCTGGCTTTGCGCACCAGGTTGGCCGCCACGAAAGGGGCATTGCTGAGCTGGACCAGCGGCTCGCCCTCGAGCTGGCGCAGCTGTCCCGCCAGTCCGACGCGGGCTCCAGCCTCGCCGAGCTGGCCAAAGAGATCGGGATGGGCATAGAGGTCCGCCAGCTGGCGCAGTTCGGCCGTGCTGCCGATGGTGAATATCTTGCCGCCCTTTTGCTTGTAGGCGCGGAGGGCGGCGAGCTGGCTCTCCTCCATCCAGGTGATATTGGGGATGATGACGGCCTGGTACGGGGCAAGCAGCTCAGGGGTGAGCCGGTGCAGCAGCAGGACGTCGTACATGATGTTCATCTCGACCAGGGCGTTGTAGAGGCTCGCGCGGGTGAGCGAAACCTCAAAACTGGGGATATGCGGGGGCGCGACGATCCCGAGTTTGCTGACACAGGAGACCGTGGTATAGAGCTCCTGATGATCGGCCAGGAAGGACATATAACGGCTGATCTGGCCCCAGACCTCCATGGCGAGGGGATTGTTCTGGTGCACCCAGCCGTCGACCATTTTATCGCCGGCTTCGGCGATGGCGAAATGGGACTGAAAGGCGGAGGCTTCGGCGATCGGCTTGCGCCAGCCCATCTTCATCCCTTCGCGGACATCGCGCGCCCCGGGATTCGGCACGCCGGGATCGGCCCCTTCGTACTTGCTCTCGTAGGGTTTGACTCCATCTCCGGAGGCATAATAAAAGCGCGCCTGGGCGGCGTTGTGGACCCACTCGCCATCCCAGACCCCGGCTTCGGTGGTTCCTTCGCTCTTGGTCTCGTCGCAGACCTCATCGGCGAGGACATTGCCCTTGCAGTTGCCGAAGATGGAGATGTTGATGCCCTTCTCTTTCGCCAGCTGGCGCACCTCGGCGAAAAACTCGAGCACATCGCCGGTGCCGCCGATGGCCCAGTCGTAGTAGAGCTCGTCGGCGCCGGCGTCCATCTGCACTGCGGCGTGCTTGAGCAGGGCGTTTCTGCGGTAATCGACATTCTGCAGATCGGCCGCATAGTTGCCGCCCTTTTCGCCGCGCCAGCGCAGCGCACCGTATTCGTCCCGGCTGACCCACTTCTCCAGCCCGGGATTCATGAGGAGATCGCGGTAGCTGATACTGCCGAGGGAGTTGAAGGCGGTCACCCGGATGCCATTGGCATGGCAGCGGTCGATGAAGGTCTTGACGCGCTGATACTCAGAGCTGGTGACGTCGGCCGGGATGCCCACTGCGGCATCGTTGACGCGCGCCTCGCGGAACATCGCGAACATGCGGTCGAGGTGATCCCAGTCGATCCCGGCGCGGTAAAAGATGACCTTGCCGCGGCGCCGCCACTCCGGTATCTCCTGCTCGAGGCGTTTCTTCTCACCATTATAACGGTACACATAATCGAAATCCCCGACCGAAGAGGGCTTACCGCGCGCCAGGAGATGATAGGTTTGCCCGGCGACCCGCGCCGACGTCGCTGTCACCGTCTCGATGCAGGCGTCGATGATCTCATAGCCGTTCTGGCCCTCGCCCTTGTAAAAGGTGAGGTCATTCAGGCCGGCCTTGAGCACGGCGGGATCGAGCGGGATCACCACCTTGCCGATGATATCATCGCCGCTGCTGAAGGAGTACCACCCCTCCTTGCCCTCGGCATTTTTTTCGCTCTTGTCCGACTGCGGGCCCGCCGCCCCGAGCAGTCCGGGGAGCGGATAGAGCCGGCCGTTGACCTCGACCGTGCCCTCATGGGCGTCAAGGCCGCTGGCGAGAACCACCAGTCCGGGCGTGGACACCATGGCCGGGTCATCGATCTTGACCACATAGCCATGAATGCGGTCACTGCGGCCGGAGAGGTGATAGGCGTAGGAGGGCGGCACAGTGACCGCCGGATAGACAGCAGCAGCGGGGGCCTGCGCCGCAGCACTTCCCGCCGCCAGCAGCAGCCCCAGCCAAAGCAAATTTCTCATCGCAACCTCCCGGTTCTCAGTTCAATTCCACATGGCCAGGCCGTAGAGTGACATCAATGATGGGTGGCCAAAACATAGCTCAGTTCAATTCCACCACGGCCAGGCCGTAGACCTGTACTTCAGGGACAGTAAAGGTGATCAGCCGCGGCTCGGCCGGGTCGGCCTTGAATTCCAGCGGCTGCAGGGTGCCAAGATTCCCGGAAGCACTCACCCGGGCGGCCTGCTTGCCGGGGGGCAGGAGCAGCTGCACGCCGACCTGCTGCGCCGGGGTGATGACGCCATCGACGGTCACGTCGTAATTGACGAGGTGGACCAGGAGATGGCTTTGCGCTGCCGGCAGCATCGTCGAGATCTCGACATAGGAAGCCGGCGTGGTCAGGCGGCTGAGGCGGTGGTTGAGGAGGGTCTCGATCCGGTCGGCGGCCGCCGTCAGCCGCGGCAGCAGCGCCGGATGGATCCGGCCGCGCGTATAGACCTCGGGGATATCGGCGAAGAGATCGGCCATGGTCGGGCCAAAGGTGGTGAACTCGGATTTCTCCTTGGCCGGCACCAGATAGCGGTCCGCCGGAATCGGCAGCGGCAGAAAAGCCAGCACGCCCTTGCCCACCTTTTTCTCGGTGTACTCGGCCGGCCAGGCGGAACCCTTCAGGGCCGCAAGAAAGTGGTTCTTCTTTTGTTCCAGCCCATACTGGTCCTTGCGGCCGCTTTCGCCCAGCACCAGGACACGTCCGCCCGCCTTGGCGTAGCGCAGCAGCGCCTGCTGTTTTTCCAGCCCGAGCAGGGGCTGATAGGGCACCAGGACGAGGTCATAGCGGTTGAGCGTGCCGTCGAGGAGGTCCTTTTCGACGATGAGGTCGTGGGCGATGCCGCGGTCGGCGAGAACGCGGGAGGTGACAAAGGCGAAGGAGAGCTCATCGGCCAGATAGGGATTCAGGGAAGCCAGGATCGCGACCGGGCTGCGCAGCTGGCTGGTGCGGAGCAGCGGCTCGTTGGCGGCGAGGAAGGCATAGCTCCGGGTTGCGCCTTCGGGCGTGAGCCGTTTTTCACGAAAAATGCAATGGTTGGCGACGGCCTCGGCGATGTTGATCTGTGCCATGGCGCTCAGCGCCTGGTCGGTCGGATGGGGAAAGATCGGTGGCGTGATCTCGGTGGCATAGACGATAACCGGTTTGCCGTGCGAGGCGGCGGCGAGGAATTTGAGCGCCGGGCTGTTGGTGATCTTGATGCCCTGGTCGTTCTTGCGCGGGGCGCTGTCGAGATATTCCTGCATTTCCGAATAGAGGAAGGTGTCGGTCTCGCCGAGCATTTCGAAATTGCCCGCGGCGTCATAGGCGATCGGGCCATAGCCGAATCCGCCATAGACGTTGCCGGCGATCTGGAAGTGGGGATTGACCTCGCGGGCCGCGGCCAGCAGCCGGCCGTGAAAGTTCGCGACCGACTGGCCGCGGAAGCGCAGCCATTCCATCCAGAATTTTTCGCCGCGTTTTTTCGGCAGCTCGATCCCGGCATAGTCCGCCGTGCCGTAGCGGGCCTGCGCCACCTTCACTGGCAGGTTCTGCTGCAGCCAGGCGATGAAGGCCCGGCGCGAATAGTCGCAGTAGCAGGTGCCGCCGGCGATCTGGGTCCAGTCGACGTAGGAGCCGTCGATGCCGGTCTCGGCCTGGGCGCGCACCCGTCCCTCCATCATGCGCACGTACCAGGGATTGTCCGGGCACCCCCAGGTCTCAAATCCCGGGGTGACCTTGGCGCCGTAGGGGGCATAGCGATAAAAGGGGAAATCCCCGTCCGGCTGCACCGTGATCCAGGTCATTGGATTATCCTGCTGCGGCGGCCGCGGTCCGAGGTAATCGGCATAGTCCTGCCAGGATTCGTTCCAGAATTTGAGCATATGGATCTGCTCTTTTTGCGGCTTGTCTTCCGCCGTGGCGGTGGTGCCGTTGAGCGAGGTCGAGAGGTAGCGCAGCACGATATAGCCGAGGTCGTGGTATTTCTGGTTGAAGGCCTTGGCCTCGGCCATCTTTTGGTCGAATTCACTGCGGCTGACGGTCTCGAAATTGGGGGCGCCGCTGCCGAAGGTGACGGTCATGTTGTTCTTCTGGAGAAAGTCCAGATCCGCCTTCTGGCCGAGGCGCCAGTGGCCCCAGTCCATCGCCGGGATAAAGGGCGCCGCTGTCTGGGCGATGGCCATTCCCGCCAGGCCGAGGCCGAGCATCAAGAAAACGAGGACTCGATTCATCAAGGCTCCTTTGCGTATATCGCGTTAGAATTCCAGCCGTACTTCCACATCCCCTGTCATTTTTTGCAGATCGACCCGGATCAGCCCGCCCTCCTCACTCCAGGGGACCGGCCGGCCGGCCGCAAGAATCTGCCGCAGCGTCGCCGCCGCGCTCAGGGTGATCTGCTGGGCCGCCGCTGAATCGGCCTGGACCGTGAGCACCACGCCTTTTTGCTCCTTGCGGATGGCGGTGATGGGTAGTGTCGCGCGGTTCACGGCCTGCAGAGGCGCCGGCAGACGGGTCAGCACCACCTCGCGGTCGGAAAGGGCATAGCCGCTGAGCCGGTTGCTCTGGACCGGGTCGCGCATCTGGCCATCGGCATGCAGGAGCAGCCAGCCCAAAGGCGCCGCAAAGCGGAAGCGGGTCCGGTTGCGCGTGGCCACCTTGAGGACCAGATCGTCGCCTGCCGGCCGGCAGGCGGCCATTTGCGAGATCCAGGCCAGATGGGGCTGCGCTGCGGGCTGATCCCCCAGCCGGATTTCGAAGAGGTGGCGGCCCCGGCTCAGGGCGGGCAGGATGAGCAAGCGATCGTCGAAGGCCGGGTAGGGGCGGCCGTCGCAGAGCACCTCCTGGATGCACTGCGATGAATTCTCGATGGCGACCCCCATGCCGCTGCTGAAGCGGGGCATGGTGTCGAGGTTGACGCGGGTGAGATCGAGGGTCAGAAAGAGTTTGTTCTTTTCCGCGCGCCAGCTATAGTCCCACTGCGCCATCAGCCGCAGCTTGTGGCCCAGCTCGATCGGACCAGGGCAGTAGATCTCTTTGGTGGCGAATTTGCGGCGGATGGCATCGTACATGGCGAGGTTGGTACTGTTGACGATCCGGCTCTTGCCATACTGCGGCTGCGAGGTGATCGAATAATCGTGCCACATCTGGTTATAGATGACGCCGCGGCCGATGCGCTCGAAGAGGTGGTCAAAGATCGCCTCCTGGTAGGCCGTGATCTGCTGGGTGGTGTAGCTCCAGGTCGGGTCGTAGAACCACTGGTAATCGGGCGAAGGGGTATCCTCGAGCAAGGCCAGATTTTTATGGGCGCCGGTGTACCAGGTGAAATTGCCGAATCCCAGGGGCATGTCCTGCTCGAAGCCGTGGGTCATGTAAAAGGAGATCCGGCTGGCGACCTGCTCGTAATCCTTCATCTGGATGGTGTTGCCGGGGTTGATCATGCACTCCACCTTACCGATGGAATAGCCATAGTCGGCGGTATTGAACTCGATCTCGCGGATGGAGCCGTCGAGTTCATCGCGCCAGCGCTCTTCGGTCATGGCCTCGTCGATGCGGTGGAAGCGGCTGTGGGTGCCGATCTCGCCCCCCACCTCCTCCAGCTTTTTGCCGTAGGGCGCCAGGTCCTGCCACCCGGCCTTGGTCGCCTGGCTCGAAACCCAGGC
>DAOQAG010000046.1:0-26374 GCA_035353815.1 bacterium | reverse complement strand
CCGCGGAAGCCGTCGTAGACCAGGCCGGCGAGGGAATCGAGCGCCGCATGATCGCGCGGCTGGGCGTTCTCGTCAAAGACCGCGAGCGGGCCGTCGATGATGAGATGGCCGCCGCGGCCGAGGTGCTTTTTCAGGACCGCGAGAGTCTGGTCATAGACCGCTGCGCTTGCGTAACTGCACTGGGCGAGGATCAGGGTCTGCTGGCGGCTGAGGTCCACGGCCGCGAGGTCCTCGAGGAAGAAACAGTCATAGGGGATGCCCGCGAGGTTGGCCGCGGCGCCCCAGCCATGCGCCGCCATCTGGGTCACGCCCCACTTCTGGTCAAAGCTGGCCCGGCTGATGACGATCGCCAGGCGGGGATTATCGAAGGCCGGCGCATGGCCGGCCAGGGTGAGCAACAGCAGAAAAAGGATTTTTTTCATGGCAAGGTTCCGTTATTCGATCCAGACGATAGCGCCGCGCTGAAACTCCGGCAGGGTGCAGGTGATGGAGCCATGTTCCAGCTGCGCCGGGAGGGTTTGCACCTCACCGAGGAAGGGGAGGAAGCGGAGCTGGTTTTTGCCGGTCGCCGGCAGGACCACGCGCGCGTCGCGCACCGGGATCTGATTGGCGTTCTTGCCGCCCGCCAGGCCGGTGAAATTGGCGAGGAAGAGGTGCGGCTGGCCATCCACCCGGGCGATCTGGGCGGCGACGAGGGCGGAGGTTTCGAGGCGGACCGCCGGTTCATAGCCCAGAGCACGGAGCTGCTCCTGGAAATCGGCAAGGAGGCCCTGCAGGCGCGAGCCGGCGTTGAGGAGGCTGCCCAGCCCCTCCTGGCGGGCCTGCGCGAGATAGGCCTTGCCCGGGCACTCGGGCTGGTACCCGGCCTGGGCGCCGGTTTTGCCGTCGATGCCGAGCAGCTGGTGCAGGGGATTCACCGCCAGCTTTTGGCGGGCGCTGTCGTAGGCCCCGCTGGCGCCGGTGAGCAGAATCTTTTGGCCGCGGCTGGCCATCTGCTGCAGCTGCGTCAGCTCCGCCGCGCTGAGGATCCGCACATCCGGGAGGATGAGCACCTTGCCGGTGAATCCGGCCAGGGTGCGCGGGGTGACCACTTCAAACTCGCAGTGGGCGTTGAGCAGCAGGTGGAACAGGCCATGATAGGAGGCGATGAACTCATCGGCAAAATAATTGCGGGTCTGCGGCGAGAAGTAGAGGCCGACCGGCTGCATCGGCTGACGCGGATGATAGAGGGTCTTCTCGTTGGCGCCGATCCACTTGAAAATCTCCGTCCGCGCGGCGAAATCATTGGAGCCGGACATGACATGGCCTTCGGCGTCCCAAAAATTGGCGCCCGCCATCACCTGCGACAGCGCCAGGTTCTGCATGGCGTCGCGCGGGCTGATCCCTTCGTTCTGGTCCCAGGAGTAGCTGAGCATCCAGCTGGCCTTGCCCTGGGCAAAGGCGCGGAAGGTGAACATTCCCTCCATATAGGTGAACCAGTCGAGCGGCTCCCGTTCGGCGGCGGTGTATCCGCCGGCGCTGTACTCATGGGCGATGGCGTCCATCTGCAGATACATCTCATAGACATCGCTGCCCACGCGCACGGCCTCTTCGCCGATGCCGGGATAGATCTCCGGGATGGTCATGCAGGCCGGATTGACCGATTTGACATTGGTGTTGATTTCGGCCATGAATTCGGTGAGCGTGCGGATGCGAAAATCCACCCACTTGAGGAAACCCGGATCGCTTAAATCGCCGGGTTTGATCTGCGTCCTGGCGTCCAGTCCGGTCTGCTGCTTGAAGGCGGCGACGGTATAGTCATCAAAGCTCGCCCAGCTCTCCTCCCAGCCCTCAAAGTGGGTCATCCAGTAGGGAATGTCGACATAGACGCCATCGATGCCGGTGGCCGCGATCTGCCGCACCCGCTCCATGTAGATTTTGCGCCACTCCATGGCATAGGGGCTGATCCAGACATCTTCATCGCCGGCGCTGATCCAGAAGGCGGTGCCGCCGCCGAAGACGGCAGGCTCGCCGGTGCGCTTGCGCTGGACCCAGTCCGGATGGTCCTTGAAGAAGGAGTGGGGGGTCTTGTCCGCATTGGCGGTGATGCACTCGGTGCCGGCGATGTAGACAAAGGCATAATTGCCGATGCGGTGGGCCTCGTCGGCCATCTTTTTGATGGCCGCCAGTTTGGCGGTGGGATCGAGAAAGCTGTCGTAGCGGCCGGTGATGTCGTTATCGGTCTCGATGCCAAAGACGCCGGTCTCCTGCACGCTCCGGATGATCTGCGGGATCCGTTCCATGCTCAGTCCGTGGCCGCCGATCCGCACAAAGTGGCTCCAGTTCTGCGCTGCCGCGGCCGGCTGTTTTGGCGCCGGAGCGCTGCAGCCGAGCAGCAGAACAGCAGCGATTGCTCCTGTCATCCATCTAGACATGGTCGCACCTTTCTTTCGTGAGATTATTCGGGAGTTGCCATCAGCAACAGGTGTTTTTTCAAGTCGACCTTGATCCGCGCCGTGGGTCCTGTGACGCGCCCATAAGAGGTGCCGTCGACATAATCCTTGACCTGGTAGGATTTCGCTTCCAGGCCGCGCAGCTCGACCTCGCCGGCGTAGGCATCGGCATAAAAGGCATAGTACATCCGGCCCTCTCTGGCGATCGCATGGGCCTCGGGCCGGTCGTATCCCAGGTCATAGAGTTCGCCGCGATAGGTGCCCTTGGGGAGCATATGCTCGAGATAAATGGCGGTCCATTTTTTCCATTCCTGTTCCCGCGCCGGGGTCAGGTCATAACGGGGCCGCCGCGCCGCTCCCTCCGGCCAGGTGAACTTGGTGCCGATCACGGCGCCGATCCCGACCTGGGAGGCAAAATCATCCCCGCCGTCGGTCAGCTCGACATGGTCGCCATAATAGGCGGCGTCGGCGCCCATCAGCGCCTTGAGGGTCTTGCCTTTGAGGCGGGTCTGCCAGGAACTGGTGGGGTCGGAGGCTACCGACTGGTTCATATAGGGCATAGTGAAGAAGGAATAGGAGGTGCCGCAGGGGCAGATCTCCACCACGGCCTCGGGATAAATGCTCAGGGCGGTTTCATAGATCATTTTGAAAAAGTCCGGGAGCTTTTCACAGGACTCTTCGGGATAGGCATGATGATGGGCAGGATTGTAGCAGGGCGGCACGGCGTTGAGATGCTGGCCGTCGATCTTTAAACCCTGGTAGCCCCACTTTTGCATGATCTGCACCACCTGGCTGCGGGTGAACTCGACCACGGGGGCATAGGCGGGACAGAGGTAATACGAGTCCCACCAGCTGATATCCTGTTTGGAGCCGTCCTTGTTGAGCAGCAGGTACTCGGGATGGTTCTTGATCAGATCGGTGCCGGGATCGACCGCCAGAGGGCACCACCACAGCTGCGGCTTGAGCCCGCCGGCCTTGATGCGGTCGACAAAGTTGATCATATCGGCATCGCCGCGGGGGAATTTGTCCTTGGTCAGATACCAGTCGCCTTCTGCGGTCTGCCAGCCGTCGTCCAGCACCGCCCACTGAAAGCCGAGCTCTTTGGCCTTGGGCAGGGTATTGACCACCTGGTCCATGGTGAACTTGCGCTCATAGCCCCAGGCGCACCACTGCGGCTCGTAGGAGGTGGCGGGATAGCGGTTGGCCGGGATGCCGCTGCGGATCATCATCGCGCGATAGGTGGCCAGGGTATGGAAGCAGTCGCCGCGATGGACCATGACAAAAGTCCGCAGCGTCGCGAGGCTTTCGCCGGGCTGGAGCTGCCGGTTCACGGCATAGCGGATGCTGAGCTCGGCCTTGAGGCTGTCGGGCATCGCGATGGGCAGGGCGACCAGTTTAGGGCTGGTCTCGAGGTGGCCGATGCCGATGCCGGCGTCCGGGCGCCAGAGGTCGGCGACCGGCGTGCCGCCGCCGTAATCGGAAGCGTTCATGCCGAGATAATTCTCCTGGCGAAATCCCGGATTGATCGGCAAAAACCAGTCCGGCCGCGACTCGTAGGTGGCCGGCTCATAACTCCAGAAGGGCGCCTTGCCGGCGGCTGCCGGACCCGCCGGAATGGTGTAGTGGTGGTTGGTCCAGCTGTCCAGGGTCAGCGGCACCGCGCCGGTGTTGGTATAGGTCACCTGGAGGACCGCGACATCGGGCCAATCGTTATACAGGGTGACCGATACCTGCTTGCTCAGGCCGGGCGCCTGACCGATCAGGATGTGCTGCTTGCCCTCGCCGAGCGCATCCTTGACCGGATGAACATTGTGCGTTTCGGCCAGGAAATCGGTCACCGCCGCCCCGTTGACGACGGGATACTCGGAAGCGGACATCTCGGTGAGCGTCACCGCGGGGCCGGAGAAGGCGATCACCTGACTGTGCAGGGCCCGATCGAAGCGCAGCTGGATGCTCTTGTTGGCGATGGTGACGCCATCCGGCTTGGCGGCGCACGCCAGCACCATGGCCGCCGTCAGCAGGAGTGCCCAAAGCGTGGAAAGTTTGCGGTAATTCATTCGATACCTCCAGGAAAATGGAATGTCAGATATTATCGATCAACCTCAATTAGCGGGCGAGAATGATACGGTCGTCCTGATGGCCGGATGGACTTTGCATCCGAATGATATAGATGCCAGAGGCCGCCGGGAGGCCGTTGCTCCGGCCGTCCCATTGCACCGTATGGCGCCCGGCGCTTTGCGGACCCTCCGCCAGCAGGCACACCGGGCGGCCGAGCAGGTTGCAGATCTCCAGACGAATCGATTGCACCTCGGGCAGCCGGTACTGAATGGTGACCTGGCTGTTGAAAGGATTGGGAAAGGCCGCCAGGGCGAAATCCGCAGGCTGCTGAGGACGGCCGTTGACCTGCGCCATGGGATCGAGTTCAGAGAGTTCCCGGGCGGAGGGATCGACCTCGCCCGGGGTGGCGGGATCGATCAGCAGCTGGTCGGTGATCCGGTTGACGCCGCGGCTGGCCTCCCAGATGCCGGTGTTGGCCAGGCGGATGGCGTAGCGCGGGTCGCCGCGCAGCGCAGGCTCCGGATCGGGCAGCCACAGCGCGACCGAACTATGGCCGGCGGGCCAATCCCCGGGGAGGCGGAAACGCCGTGAAAAGGAGAGGGTATCCCCCGGCAGCCAGGTGCGGGGATCCAGCGAGATCGCGGCCGAAACCTCCCGCCCGGTGGCGCTGTCCCGCAGCACCAGCACGAGGTCGCGGGGATTGTGGGGTGCGGCGAAGCCGACATTTTCGATTGCAAAATTGAACACCAGCACACCACCCGGAGCTGCTGCCCGGGACAGTTCCGCATGCCGCAGCACGAGGCGGTAGCCAAGGCGCTTGCGGATCTCCGCCATGCAGCCGGAGCCTTTCCACAGGGCGAGGACATCGGGATGGTAACCATCGTTCAGGTAGGAACAGTGCAGCCGCTCCATCTCCGCGACCGCATTCCTGCATTCGGCATAGCTGGAAACACCGCAGGTCTCACCGCCAAAGGGCGTAAAACGCGTCTCACCGCCGATGTATTCGATCTCCTTGGCTCGCGAGCGCTCGATATAGGTCCCCATGTCATCCGGCCCGGCGAGAAAGCAATCGTTGTGAAATCCGGTCCGGCTGAGATAACTGCCGTCAAAGGCGCGTGCACTGGTCAGCAGCGAATCGTTAAAGATCTGCCGTTTGAAATGCGGGGTGCGCACGACCACCATCCGCTCCGCCGGGAGGGCGGACAGCAGCTTGAAAAGGATATCCCGGCGGTTCTCGGGGGTCTCGAGTCCGTGGGTGGAGCTGTGCCACTCCCCCCAGGCGCCGATGAATCCCGCCTCCACCAGATTGATCACATCCTTGTTCTGCAGCAGCAGCGGTTGCAGCTGGTCGATGTGGCGAAAGATCTGCTCCTTGCTGGCATCCGCCTGACCGATGTTGTCGCTGTAGGAAACGCGGAGATTGACCTTGACCCCTTTGGCTCGGGCGGTATCGAATCCCCGCTGGATCTGGGTTAAAAAGCTGGCGGGAAAATCCTTCTCCCGGTAGCTGTTGGCGGCGATGCGCCCGAAGATCAGAGTCACGGCTTCCTTCTGCAGATCGGGCAGCGTGCTCAGATTGGGCAGATTGGCATAGCGATAGAATCCCCGCTCGGGATTGGCAAAGACCTCCGCTGATTCGCTGAAATTGATGCGCTGCAGCGCTGGCTCCTGTGCGGAAGCGGCGAGGGCGGTCAGGAACAAAAGAACCAACAGAACATGCTTCACATCATGCCTTTCATCCAAAAATATGTTCTTAAAGCCGGCCGGGCCGGGCGATGTTCCGGGACAGCCTGGCGACCATGGCGCAGGGATGCCCATGCGACAACTCCTGCGCCACGGGCCGGGCTGCGGCGTTCACACCGCTTTACTGGGGCGCAAGGTCAGGGTGCCGTCCGCGTTGAGCTGCTGCCGGCAGGCCCAGGTGACCGGATAGCGGACGCCCTTGACCTCCAGTTCGGCCTTGAGGCGCAAGCCGCGCCAGTCGGTTCCCTTGGGGAGCATGAACATGCCCTGGCGTACACCGCGGACCTCGGGATACCCGGGATCGAGGCAGCCGCTGGCGAGCGGCTGGCCGTTCTCGCTGAGCACTGAGACACGCAGAATACCCGGCACACCGGAGATCCCGTCGTTGACCAGGCCCAGCACCAACCCCGGAAAGCCGTCCTTTTCAAAGTGCCAGATCCACGAGGGACGCACGCGATAGCCGATGCAGCGGGCGATATGATCGATGTGTTCGGGATATTTTTCGTAATAACCGAGGATATGCGCCGGGGCGATGTTATGCCAGTGCCACAGCGACCAATAGTTGGCGCCGACGTCGATGACATGGGCGATGATGCTCTCGGTGCGCGTCACCCCTTCATCGAGTGCCAGCTCTTCCGGGGCTACGGTGGTCATGCCGACCTCACAGATGGCGGCAATCCAGGGCGGACGGTTGGAGAGCGCCTCGATCTGTTCGTTCTCGATAAAAATGGTGTCGGTGCGCAGCCAGTTGTGGGTGCGAATCGTGCGGTCGAGCATTTCGGCATTGCCGACACGGCTGAAATCGGGCTGGGTATTGGTCACCAGCGGCGTTTTGGTCCACAGTTCAAGCTGCGTCTCCATCATCGCCATCCAGGTCTTCTCGGCCGTGACGTTGTCCGCGAAGGGATGGTTCTGATAGGGCCAGGTGTGTCCCTCGCCCCAAAAGCCGTACATCATCGTATCCATATACTCGATTTGCGGATTCCCGTTGAGTTCCTGGGCCAGCAAGGCGTTGAGCTCGCGGAAGGCCGCCTGATATTCGGGGTGATCGTAGCGCGGCATCTCATGCACCTTTTCGTAGCGGGTGCCGGTGGAGCCGCGCCGCCATTCGCCCTGCAGTTTGACATAGGGCACCTTGGCCATGAGAAATTCGGGCATGCCCGGTTCGGGGAAATCCGGATTCTCGAGCATGATGCGGAATCCGACCCGCTTGTTGTAGCGCCGTGCCAGATCGAAGGTCAGTTTCCAGCCCTCGGGGAAATCGAGCCGTCCCGGCTGCTTCTGAATGTCGCGCCAGTTGAGGCGGATGTAAATCTTCTGGGCGAAGGGAAGGCTGATGAGATCCTCGCAGTATTTTTCAAGGGTGAGCCCGCGGGTGCGCGGCGGCCAGTAATCGCCGGAGATATAGACGGTCAATCCCATGCCGTAATTGGGGACGATCTCCCGCGAGGGCGTCGTGGCCATCACCACGCTGCTGCCGGGCAGGACCTCCTCGGGCGGGTACTGCGGAAAGGGTCCCTGATAGAGCCGGTCCTTTACTTCCGGGCCGGAGCCAAAGGGATAGTGGTCCCAGTTATGGGAGGGGACAAAAGCGCGCGCCCGACCGGGGCCGAGGCCTGCGGCCAGTGCGCCGACGCCGGCGGTCTTGAGAAATCTTCGACGTTCCATACTCACCTCGAAATTCGTGCCAGATTGTGAAGCAGCGTCATCGCCTCAGCAGTATGATTACCGAGTCATTCGTCCCCCGCGTGGTCCGGATGATCCCGGGATCGGCGGTCATGATCGCCCCTTCGGGTTATTTGCTGCGCGAAACAGGCGCCCGGGAATGGCAGGGGACAGAGACAGTTTACTTGAACCATGCCCACTCGGGAAATTTCTGCGCAAAATAGGCGGCCGGCGCCGGCATGGTGTAGAGCTGGTCTTTCAGCCCCAGCCGGGCTTCGCGCAGTTGGGTGAACTTTTGATCGTGGATGCTTCCGGAAAAGTCGAAGCGGAAATAGCGGATGCCGAGGTCGACGATCCGCGCCGGGACCATCTCCGGCCAAACGCGGACAATATGATCGATCATCGTCCCGCCCGGTTCAAAAATCTGGGTGTTGCCCTCCCAGCGCGAATTCAGGATCATGTGGATCGAGAAGCCGAGGTCGACTTCGATCCCCTTGATGATATAGGTCCCGCGCGGCACATTCTGCAGCGTGAAATAGCCCTTCTCATCGGTGCGGACGCGGTACCCTTCGATCTTTTCCGCCCCATTTGCCATCCCCTTGCCCACGAGCACCACCGTGATCTTGGCGGTTTTGGCTTCATAGACCTCTTCGAGCCCAAGGTTCTCGACCAGCACCGCCCCGACGATCAGACTCTTGTCGGCCTGCGGCGGCTGCAATACCAGTTTGTCGCTGCCCGCGCAGCCAAGCAGCAGCGCGGCAAGGCAAAGAATGGCCACTCCGTATCTCATGGTTGTCTCCCGTTGTTTTTTGCGCGCAGGGTCTGGAGGTTGCGGATCATCAGCTCAGCGCCGGGATGCCGGCGCAGCCCCGCCTCCAGCACCTGCAACGCCCGTGTACGTGCTCCCATCTTGTCATACAGCATAGCCAGATTGTTATAATAATCGGCCTGGCCCGGATCGAGGTCGATGGCACGCTGCAGCAGCTGCAGCGCCTCCTGGTCCTCTCCGAGCCGGATCAAGGCGTTGGCGAGATTGTAATGAAGTTCCGCCCGGTCGGGCGCCAGCGCCAGCGCCGCCCGGTAGGCGGGCACCGCCTCCGCGAACTGCCCGAGCATGGCCAGGCCATTACCGAGATTGTGCCAGGTGTGGACCTCGCTGCTGCCGAGCCGCAGCGCCCGCCGGTACCACGCCACCGCTTGCTCCGGATTCTGCTGAAAGAGGCAGAGATCGCCCATTTCCGCGGCGACGGCGGGCTGCGCCGGGGCGTTGCGCAAGCTGGCCAGCAGATTTTCCCGCGCCGGGGCATAGTCGCCCTGCTGGAGCAACACATGGCCCATCCGGGCGTGCGCCTCATGCATGCCAGGATCGAGATTTAAAGCGGTGCGGTACGCCTGCAGGGCCCGCTGCGGATCGCCGGCGCTCTCGGCGATGCGGCCCGAAAGGAACCAGCTGCCGGCCATCCTGGGGCGCTGGCGCAGGCTGTGGTCGATCCAGAGGCGCGCGGAATCGCTCTTGCCCTGGGCCAGAAGCACCCGCGCCGTCTCATAAGCCGCAGCAGGATCGGGCGGCTCCTGACGCAGCAGGGGGCGCAGCAGCGCCGACGCCTCGCTATAGCGCTCGAGCCCAATATACTGCCGCGCCAGGGTCAGCCGCGGTCCGGGCACTGCCGGCTCCCGGTTCATGGCCTGAAAGAGCCGCAGGGTCTGGCGGTCGGTTTCGGCATAAAACCCCGAGGCGAGACGGCTCTCGGGAATAAGGCGCGAGCTGTTGAGCATCGTGGCCAGCGCCCGTTTGTTCTGGCCCTGATAAAAGAGAAGCATGCCCTGGAACAGCTGCCGTGAGGCGCGGCCATAGCGCTCGAGCCGGGCCATCTCCTCCGGGGACGGTGCGGGACGGCCCGGGGCCGCGGCCAGATACTGTCGCCAGTCTGGCGGTTCGGCAAGCATGGCCGAAAGGTTCTGAAAAGCGCAGAGGTCGCGGGCGCGGATGTCCCGCGTCGAGAACTCGAGCACCGGCCGGTCGTCACTGTTGACGGCCGCTTCCTTGCAGAGACGCGCCATCCCCTGCTCGTCCAGGAGCAGGCAGGCGAAAAGATCGTAGGGAGAGGTGATGTCAACACCCTCCAGAGCGGCCGCCGCTTGCGGCCAGCGCGCCTGCCAGTTGGCCCAGTCGAAATGCAGCGGCGAGGTCGAGCCCATCAGCACCACCTGCTTGTTGATGCAGTTGGGCGCCATCCACAACACCGCATGCGGAAAGACCGACTGAAAGGTCCTCAGGACGATACGGAAATCCTCGGGATCGAGATCGGTCGTCATCCACGTCGAAAAGAGACCCCCGGGCTGGAGCTTGCTGCGGCCGTTCTCGAAATGGTCCCGCGTGAACAGACTGGCGCTGGCGGTGGCGACAGCATAATTGGCGTCGTTCATGATGATATCATAGCGCTCGCGAGTGTAGCGGAGCTGGTTCTTGCCGTCCATGAGCAGCGGCTGGAAGCGCGGATCGCGCATGACCCCCTGGTTAAGATCCTTGAATAGCTCCGCGGAGAGGCGCAGCACATCGGGCGAGATCTCGACGAGCTGGAAGGCGGCCAGGGGATGGCTCAGTGCGGCCTGCGAGGTCTGGCCGGTGCCGAAACCGATTTGCAGCGCCCGCTGCGGGTTGGGGTGGACCAGCAGCGGCAGGTGTGCCTGGAGCAGCTGCAGGGTGCGCAGCATGCGGCTGCTGCCAGCGACATTGAGGCCGTCGACATCGATGCGCCGCTCGCCGCCGTCGCTGGCGGGCTGCCGGTGCACGGTCACGGTGCCCTCGATGCCCTCGCGCAGCGCCACGAGGGGATACTCCTCCTCGGCGATCGAATAGATCCGCGCCAGCAGGGTGGCCGGCGTCAGGCGGATCAGGACGAGCGCCAGGAGCAGCGCCGCCGCCGCCCCGACGAGGCCGCGGCGGAGCGTGGCGCCGCGCCAAAGCCAGAACCCGAGCGCAAGGTTGAGCAGGATCATCAGGAGCAGCGCCGCGGCCGCGCCCAGCCAGGCGATGAGAACCAGTCCGGTCAGAAGCGATCCAGCCACGCCCCCGAGGGTATTGTAGAAGTAGAGTTCACCGATGGCGGCGCTGCGGTGCTCACCTGCGCGGTCCAGAGCCCTGAAGGCCACCGGAAAGGTGGCGCCCAGGAGAAAGGCGGCCAGGCTGGTGACGAGAAAGGCCTGGAGAAAACGGATGCCATTCCACGCCCACCAGGTGGTGGTCGGGGAGGGGGTGAAGAGCAGTTTTTGCAGGTGCGGCATTTGCAGCAGGAGCAGCAGCGCGGCCACGGCGGAGAGCCCAGCGCCGATTTCGAGGAGGCCGAGAAGGCGGCGCGGACTGGAGGAGCGCTCCGCCCAGCGGCCGCCGGCGAGCCCGCCCAGAGCGATGCTGAAGAGAAAGGCGGCGAGGATGATGCTGAAGGAATAGGTGGCGCTGGTGAGGGCAAAGACCAGGATCCGGGTCCAGAGCACTTCATAGGACATGGCGATGCAGCCCGAAAGAGCCAGGGCGGCCAGGATCGTTTTCTCCGCGGCGGAAAACGCCGGCACGGCCGGATGGGCCGCACCCGCCAGAGCCGGCCTCCTGCGGCGCGCCAATGCCCATGCGGCCGCTGCGATCGCCAGGTCGATGGCGATGGCCACGGCAAAGGCGAGAGTAAAGCCGAGATAACGCAAGAAGAAAAAGGCCGCCGCCAGGCAGCCCGCCATTCCGCCCAGGGTAT
The DNA here is from genome assembly GCA_035353815.1 of bacterium. Classification (GTDB taxonomy): domain Bacteria; phylum Zhuqueibacterota; class Zhuqueibacteria; order Residuimicrobiales; family Residuimicrobiaceae; genus JAKPUX01. The sequence goes on along the minus strand of DAOQAG010000046.1, from coordinate 14,730 downwards.
TGACGCCATAGAGCGCGCCCAGCGCACCGGCGCCAGAGCCCTCGCGGCGGAGGTAGGCGCGGCTCATCACCGGCAGGGTTCCGCCCATAAAAAAAGTGGCGGGGAGCATGGTCAGAAAGGCGACGAGAAAACGGAGCAGGGCATAGGGCAGCGGATGCGGCAGCAGGGCGGGATGGAGCGCGGTAAAAAGGGCTTCAACCGGGGTGCGCAGCAGCAGGATGAACAAGGCGCTGGCGCAGAGCGCTGCCTCCATGACCGCAAAGAGCCGCAGCGGCCGCGCGTGGAGTACGGCGCGGCGGCCGAAAAAGCGGCCTCCCAGCGCCATCCCGGTAAAAAAAGCCGCCAGGACGCAGCTGATCGCCAGGGTGGTATTGCCCAGCAGCAAACCGAAGAGGCGGGCCCAGAGCACCTCGTAGACCAGGCTGGCGAAACCGGAAAGAAAAAAGAGGATCAACATGAAGATCTGCATTCTGGCTGTGTACCATGCGATGGGTGACTGCCCCCTCCCCTTGACCGTCAGCGGTGAATTAACGGATCAGCGTCAGCCTGTGACTGATCAGGCCCGCGCCGGTCCGCAGCTGGAGCAGATAGCATCCCGCCGGTAAAGCGCCGCTGCGGGCATCCTGGAGCGTCCAGCGAAACGGCAGCCGCTCGATCTCCTGGCGGCCGATCAGCTGGCCGCGGAGGTTGAACAGCATCAGCGTGCCCCGGCCCGCCCAGGGCGCCAGGCCGCTGATGGTGAGGCCGTCGTGGTGCGTGAGCGAGAGCGGATTGGGATAGAGCTGGAGCTGGCCCGGCAGGGTTGCGGCGGGATTGTGCCGGACCACCCGGGTGCCGCGTGGGATCAGATCCTCGCGGCGGCCGCTGATCCGCACATCATCGATGCCGCCCTGAAAATCCTTGATAGAGGGTGCCGCCGGATCGTCGCGGTACCAGCTGCCGATGCTGAGCGGCCCGTCATTGGCGAGATAGTTGAACCTGAAACCGGCCGAATCCACCGGTGCGGCCTCCGGGCGGTTCCAGAAATAAACCTTGCCGGCGTTAAAGTCGTACCAGGCGGCGACGAAGGTCCACTGATCGAGCGGGACCGTGAATCCGGATGCGGCCGTCTGCGCCTTGTTGTTGCTGTCGCGGATGAGGAATTCGATCTTTTTCGCCAGCGAGATGCGCAGGGCGTAACAGGTCGCTTTGGCGGCGTCGCTCTGGGTGCCTTTGTTGACGAGAAAGTGGACATCGTTGAGCACGGTCGGGTAGATCCACATCGAGATGCCGACATTTTCGTTCTCGAAATCCAGGTCGGGTGAATCCCCGATCCGGAAATAGTCATGCACGTAGGTGCTGTCCAGCCACAAACACCCCTTCCCTTCCGGCACCCCCGGCGGCTGGGCGAAGGCGGCCTCGCCCTGGAGCAGGCCGTTGTCCGGCCGGCCATCCCAGTCGGCGCTATCGTCGCCGTTCCCTTCCATGGTCCAGCGCCCCCCCTTGGATTGGGCGTGGAGCGCCATGGCACCCAAAAGTCCGAACAGCACCACCAGTAAAGCTCTGGTGCGCGGCATGACTCACCTCCAGAGAAACAGCCGGGCAGCCCGCGCAGGCTGCCCGGCGTATGATTCAGGGAAGAATCCCGTATTCCGGCGCCCCTTCGATCCCGATATAGACGCGCATCACCGCGCCGATATCCGCCCAGCCGGGGTAGACCAGATAGATATATTTGCCCTTGAACGCCGAGTAGCGCATCGGGGTCATCAGGGCTCCCTCATAGAGCACCTCTTCGCCGCCGTCGGCCGTCAGGGTATAGAGGCTCGTCTCCCAGGCCTGGGCGTAGTAGAGGGTCCCTTCCGCGTCAAACTCCAGCGTCGAGGGAGAATCGGTTTCGAGAACAACCTCCTCCTCCCCCAGGCCGTCCGCGGTGATGGGGTAGCTGAGGATGGTACCGTTCCAGATGTCGTTGGCATAGATGCGGCCGTTGAAGACGCGCACGTTTTTGCCCGAACCGATCGTGGCGACACGGACGGTGTCGTTGTTCACCACCTTGTAAATCCCTATCGCCTCCGAAATGACGTAGAGGTTGTGGCCGGCGTCCCAGGTGAAATCATCCGGGGCCTTCACTTCCACCACATCTTCCACGGTGCCGCCATCCGGCGAGATGCGCACGATCTTGTTCTCACCTTTTTCGCAGACGTAGAGGTAGTTGCCCGGGCCGAAGTGAATGGAACCATTGACGGCCACAGAAGCAAAGGCGCTCTTTTCGCCTTCGGGGGTGATGCGATAGATGACGCCCTCATTGGCCGAGCCGACATAGACGTTGCCGCTCGCATCGACCGCGACGCCGTTGGGCCAGCTGATCTCTTCGTCGATGGTCGTGATCGTCGGCAGGAAGGTGAATTCGGTCTCGTTGCTCCAGAACTCGGAGCCCTTGATCGCCACGCGGACATTCACCGTTTCATCGCTCATATTCGGAGCGCGGACCTGCAGCTCGGTGGCCGTGACGGAAACCACCTCGGCCTTCTTGCTGCCGAAGAGCACCAGGTTGAATTCCGCCTCCGGATTGAACCCGCTCCCCCGGATGGTGACGATATCCTTGAGATAGCCGGTGTCAGGGCTGATGGACTCCACCGTCGCCGCTGCCAGTCCGGTCGGATTGGGATCGGGATGATCCGGCCCGTAAACGGGCTGATCGGGCCCCTCGCAAGCCAAAGCAGCCAGACCGGCGATGAGAAACGCCGCCCACAGCAGCCTGCAGCGTATTTTCTTCATATTGGATTTCTCCTCATGGTATCGATCATCGGCGCACGCGGGAAAAGCCGTGCGCCGGGCCGCTAAAAGTTAAAGTCGAATGAGAACATCTGCACGGCATCAAAATTCTTGAACTGGACATAGCCGTAATCGAGCCCGAGCTGCAGGCCGCTGAAGGTGTATTTCAGCCCGGCGCCGAATGAAAGATCTTCTTCATCGTAGTTGGTCTTGTAGCCGCCGCGTACGAAAAAGAGATCATGATAGCCATACTCCAGGCCGAAATGGAGCCGTTCGCTAAAGTCGCGCGGATGAACCGCATCCACCGACAGCAGCAAGCGGTGCGGCGCATCGGCCGCCATCCAGAGATCGGTCACATCCATGGCCACACCAAATTTGAAGGTAAGCGGCAGCGGGAACTGCTCGGCCCGGTACTGCGCCTCTTCGGAAAAATTCTGCAGGGTCATGCCGATGACCAGGCTCTTGAATCCGGTATTGTAGAGCGTGCCGAAATCGAAAGCGATCAGGTCCTGTTTGGCGGTGTACTCCTTGGGAGTGTCGAGATTGCCCTCGAGGGTCGAGCCCAGTTCCTCATAGACGTACTTGATGTGCCCGCCGAAGGAGAACTGGTTCGACACCCGTTTGCCGTAACCGAGGCCGATGGCATAATCGGTCGGACTGAAGGTGCCGGTCTCGATAAAACCCGCATCGTTATTGGCCCGTTGCGTGCCATGCAGGTCGCCCCAGTCGGCCGCAGCGAAACTGACGGCCAGGACGCCGAGACGGTCGTCGGCCCAGGTCGCGGCGCCGGAGTTGACCTTGATGTCGGCGATCCATTGGGTCTGGTTCAGATAGAGATGCTTGCCCTGGGTCAGGGCGATGCCGGCGGGATTCCAGAAGATGGAACCCGCATCGTCGGCAACGGCAGTAAAGGCATTGCCCATGGCCGCCGGGCGCGAGCCCATGGGAATGGAAAACCATTTCATGCCGGTTTGCGCGATCTTTTTGATTCCCTTGGCCTGCAGCGGCAGAACCGAAACGAGCATCAGCAGGGCCACCGGAATCAACAACTGCCTTGTTTTATGCATTGTTATACCTCCATCCACTTGAATAGGCCTTTCCGGTTACCGGATGATGACAAATTTTTCGGTGCTGCCGGGGATGGACTTGCCGCTCAGGTCCCTGGCATCGGCGATCTGCAGGATGTAAACCCCGCTGGCGACGAGCTGGTTGTATTCGGTGACCTGGTCCCAGCTGGCATCGGCGCTGCCCGTTTGATGATCGATCGTCTTGATCAGGTCGCCCGTTGCGGTGTAGATGCGCAGCGTACAATAGGGCGGCAGATTAGCGAAGAGCAGCTTGTTGTCATCCCCGGTAAAGTTGAACTCGCCCGCCTTGAGGATATAGGGATTGGGCACGATGCGCACATTGGCGGTGGTGGACTCGCCCGGCAGGAACGGCACGGCATCCAGTTCCGAACGGTTGGCATAGCGCGAGCTCTCCAGCCCCTGCTGGTCCACTGCGGTCACGGCATAATGGTACTTCTCGCCGCGGATGACATCGGCATCGGTATATTGAGTTTCGGTTTTGGGAATATTGCTGGCGATCCGCTCCCATTTCAGGTGCTTTCCGTCGGCATTGATCTCGGTATAGGTATCGACGAGGAACTCGCCCCGCTTGCGGTAGATATTGTAGTAGGCGAGATCGGGTGTGCCGCTGTCGGGATCATTGACCCCGGACATGTCCTCCCATTCGAGATAGACGACGTTGGGGCCGGACTTGACGGTCAGGTTCGGTGCAGGCAGGGGATCGGGAATATTGAGGCCGTTGTTCCAGGTATAGAGCGCACGATCCATGGTCGTGAAGAGCGAATCCTTGCCCGTAGCGAGCAGTGCATTCTTGGCGTCGTTGTCGAAGGTCGCGCCCGCAACGCCGCGGTACCAGTCCCGCCACTCCAGCCCCTTGGCGGCGGCGAGATCGGTCGAGATCCCGTTGGCCCCGACAGCATAGACGATGACCACCGAGTCGCCCTTGCGGAAATTATAGGGGCCGAAGGCCTGGATGGGATATTCATCCTCCTGCCCGGAGGCATCGGTCGGCCAACCGGATTGCTCCTCCACCGTCTGGCGCACGCCGGAGGCGGCCCAATCCCACACCGTGGTATACCCGGTGAAATCGGAATCCCAGACGTTGTAGATGCTGATATTGGCAATGACCGAGACCGGCTGGCTGGGATCGTCGCTGTGATCGGCGGCCGATTTGTCGACATGCAAAGCAGCGAAGCCGGCATAGGCCGACGAGACGAATTCAGCGGAGGGCATGGGCGAACTCCCCTCCTCACCGGTGGCAAAACGCGGATCGCCGGTGTCGTCGAACTCCTGGCCGCCTGCCTCGAACTCGGTGAGGTCCGGATAATCGCCGTCCCAGCCATAGGAAACCCCGAGCGCCCTGCCGCCGGTGGCGAGCTGCGGCGTAAAGGACTCGAAGGTCGCCCAGTCATCCTTGCCTTCCTCGTACCAGCGGGAATAGGTGAGGTAGGTACCCTCGGCGGTCTGGAAGCTGTAGCCGACTAAGAAATAGACGTTCTCCATCACCTGGTCGGTTCCGGTATCCGGATCGGGATCCTGATCCCAGTCGAAGGTGCAGAGATAACGATTGCGGAAAATGACATAGTCGTTGTGATCGGGATTGGTAAACGAGTAGGAGCGCGAGACCACATCAAATCCGGGATAGGATTTGTAATGCGACTCGATCATGATATCCGACGGCAGTTTGGGATCAACGGTACCGTTGAAACGCCGTGAGGAGAGCTGCGTCTCACCATTGGTGAAGACCCAGACCTCGGGCGGCTTGCTGCGCCGGTATTCATAGAGCCCATAGGGCGCATCGCGGTTGAAGGAGACCGGCCAGAAAAAATCCTCCTTGGAATGCTCGACCCCGGTCGAATCGATCCATTTACCGACGGTATGGCCGTTGTTATGGAAGACGATCTGGGCATAACGGTAATAATCCTGCGGCCACTCACCCGTCGGCTTGACCTCATTGGTATTGATGGTCTCGTCCGCTTCAATGCGCAACTTAAAGTCGCCCAAATCATGCGTGCGGGTTTGGCCGAATCCCTGGGTGTAGGCCAGCTGGAGCACCAGGATTACCAGGAGCCCCAATCGCCAACAGAGCCGGATCTTGTTTATTTTAAGCTTCATGCGCTTCGACCTCCTATGATAATCAGGCGATTAGAACTGAACCCTGATGCCGAAGAAAATGTCCCTGGGATTGATATAGTGCGACCACTCGTTCCAGCCCACATCGATGTAGGGCTTGTCGGAGCTGGGGCCTTCGCCCAGCTTGTCGTTGCCTTTCTGCGCACCCTTTTCCCAGGGGAAGTGGAGGGAATCGACATACTTGTTCCAGTAGAAGGGATTGACATACCCCTTGTAATTGAAGACATTGCGCACCTGCATGAAAAAGCCGAGACGCTTGCGCGCAAAATCGAAGCGTTTCTCCAGCAGCAAGTCGGTGTTCACCCAGTCGATCGAGGAGGCCCAATGCTGCTCGCTGAGCATGGCATCGGGATTGAGCAACTCCTTGCCGCCGCCTGTCCAGCCCTGCAGCACGTTGAGCTGCCAGTTGCCGAGGGGCCGGACGCCGATGAACCGCGGCCCGAAATCGGCCGGGGTCCTGAAGGTCAGATCCACCGTCAGGGAGGGCACGGGATAGCCGCGCTGCTGGGTGGTATTCTCGCGCTGCTCCCGCGCCAGCTGCCGGTCCTCATAGATGTAGCGCAAGCCCGTGTAACCGGTGCTGCGCACCATATATTCGGCGGTCACATAGCCGTGCCACCAGGTGCCCTGGCGTTTCTCGAGGCGCAGTTCCAGGCCGCGAATGTCGGCATAGCTGTTGTTCGCCCAGGTCGAGACGGTGCTGGCTTCGTCGAGCGCAACAATGTCCTGACGGCTGAGCTGATTGGTGACATCCTTGTAATAGCCCATGAAGCGCAGCAGCATCGATTGGGCGAAACTCTGCTCGATGCCGATTTCATAGGCGACCGTGCGCGGCCAATCGGCGCGGATGTTGGGCAGTTCGGCGCCGCTCGATTGCGGCCGTACGGTGTAGAGGTTGTCGGTCACCGGCGGCTGGTAGAAATGGCCGTAATTGAAAAAGATCTTGCTCGAGGCCGTCACCGGATGGGAGATGCCGAGGCGGGGGCTGAGGTAGAGCTTGTAGGCCTTTTCGTCGGTGGTGTACTGGCTAAAGCTGTTGCCCGCGGTCTGAAAGGCGAGCATGTTATACGGCAGCTGGCTGAAGATGAACTGGGGATCCAGATTGTAGGGGTCAGTGCCCGGCTGCATGTAATCCATGCGTACACCGATATTGGCGATCATGCCCATATATTCCAGCTTGTCCTGCACATAGGCGCCCACCTTGACCGGAGACTGGTTGTAGTACCACCAGTTCTCGGGCGCTTCGGTGTAGGGCTGGGTCGTCTGGCCATGGTTGATCTCGCGGCGCTCCTTGAAGGAGGTGTAATCCGCCTCGAAACCCGCCTTGATCTCGTTATGGCGGTTGATCTGCGAAACCAGGTCGGCACTTGCGCGCAAGCCCCAATAGCGGGAATGGTCCTGACCGCGCCCGCCGCCGGACATGAGGAAATCACCGAGGATGTCATACTTTTCGGTGATGGAGCCGATTTTGCTCCCAACATAGCCCCAGGGGGCCTCGTCGTACCATTTGTCGCCGATCTTTTTAATGCCGGTGGTATCGCGCAGGCCGATCGGTTCCTGGACAATACGGTAGTTGGTGTACTCGATACGCGCATCATAATAGGTCTGGGGATTGAGCACATGGGTGAGGCTCAGTCCGCCGCGGTACTGCTGGACGTTCACCGGGTTGAAGGAGGCATCGTTCCACATGTAGCGCCAGAAGGAGGCATTGCGTGCGTACTCGTTGCCCTCCCGCGTGCCGGTGATGATGCCGGTGGAACCTTCGTAGATCGATCCGGCAACCCCGTTCAGAACCATGTACTGGTTGTTGAACGAGAGTTTCATCTTGGGGGTGAGATTGGTGGTCAATTTGAGCAGGGTGGTGCTGGCCACCGAGTTGTCGCGGCTGAATGGATACATCAGCTGCAAATCCTCGTAGCGCTGCGAAAGCATAAAGGCGATGCCTGTCTTGGGGATCGGGCCGCTCAGCGACACATCGCCGATGTAGTCGGGCTTGTCGGCGTAGGTGCGGATGCGGTGCTGCCATTTCCAGATCTCCAGCGCTTCCTGCGGCGTCACATCGTTACCGGGATCGGGATCGGCGGCGAACTGGCGGGCCACCTCGTTCCAGCCGACAAAGGTGAAGGGGTAGCGGCCGGCATCGACCATCTCCTGGGAGACACCTGTGAAGGCATCCTTTCCGGCATAGGTGCGCCAGAAGGGGCCATCGATGCTGAAGGGATTGGATCCGAAATGCTTGCGCGCCGCGGGACTCATGCGCAGATCGGCGTTGACGGAGTAACGGTCGAGACTCCCCTCCTTGGTGATGACGCTGATCATGCCGGAACGGATGTCGCCATACTCCGCGTTGAAGCCGCCGGTGAGCACCTCGATCTCCTTGATCGCCGTCAAACTGAGGGTGGTCAGCGGCTGCTGATTGCGCTCGTTGCGCGTCGAGAGGCCGTCGATGACGATGTCCGTCTCCTCGAGGCCGCCGCCACGGACGATCAGACCGGTGCCGTCAGTGCCGGCGGTCAGATTAATGCCCGCTTCGGTCGACAGCAGCTGCTCGAGATTCTCGAGCGGACGACTCTGGATCGCCTCCTCCGAAACGATGACCTGGCTGGAGGAGATGTCCCGCTGGATCGCCGGACGCGTGGCTTGCACCACCACCGTCTCCCCGGCGATCGCCTGCTGGGGCAGGGTGAAATCGGCGTTGGTCGTCTGATTGATGTTGACGACCAGATCCTCCTGCACCACCGTGGCATACCCGATCATCGAAGCTTGCAGCTGATAGGTGCCGGGCGGAACGTTAATGATGAAATAGTAGCCGTCGGGATCCGTCACTGCTCCCAGACGGGTTTCCTTGACCATCACATTCGCACCGGGCAAAGGTGCCTTTGTCGCCCGATCCGTGATCCGGCCGCTGATCTTGCCGGTGGCGGCGGCCTGAAGGCCGTTTGCGAAGATCAAGATCAGAAGAAGAATGATCAGGAAAGGAACCGATTGTTTGAGGCATCTCATGTCAATCACTCCTTTTTTTGGATACGCGAACCCCTCACGCCCACTGGCGCGGGAGCACGGTTGATCGCCCCACTCGCTTATCACTACCAACCGGGAAGGGACATCACCTCCTATCTCTGCCTATTGCAACTCCTTTTCCCACCCTGTATTGGAAAACTCATCGGGATGATTGGAATGCACCAGAACCCAGCGGCCGTCGTTGTTGCGGTCGACGAAGACGAACTGCGTACTGCCGTTCAGGCCGTAGTTCCAGATCTCCACGGGTTTGTTATAACGCACATGCGAAGCCTGGCGCTCGATCTGCAGCGGCGGCCCGTAGCGCAGATAGATACGCGCCATATCGCTCTTGAGCCCCCCATTGAAGCGTTTCTGCGCCTCGGCCAGACGGGCGAAAAAATCGATCATGAATTCATTCTCGGGCGTCTCCGGCGTCGGATCTTTGGTTTGCCAGAAGCGGAGGAGAAACTCCCGCTTGCCATCGGGATCCAGCTTTTTAAACAGAGCGATCTCCTCGCGGCTGGCAAAATAGCGCAGCTGCTCCAGATAGCGTTCCTGATCGGCCGGGGTCATCGGCAGCTGGGCGGTTGGGGCGCCGCCGCCGCGCATGGTGAAGTAGCGGCTGGCGGTGGCGGTGGCACCCGTGCTCTGCTCGGTCACGGCCAGATCCAGACGGCAGGCGCCGGCCGGAATCTGGTCGAGGAGGATCTTTTCCACCCGCGCGGTGTTGGCCTGCACCACCGGTAATCCGGGCCGTTCTTCGCTGAGCAGCCGGTTACCGGCCAGATCGGAGACGCTGTAGTGCAGCGTATAGCTGTTTTGCCCCGCTGCGGCGGCCTCGAGGTGGTTGATCTCCACATAGAAAAAGGCCCGGGCCGGGGCGGCAGAGCCGCCGAGGAGGCGCGCCGGATCGGGAATCATGACCAGGCCGCCGCGGAGAAAGGGCTGATCGCCACTGCCTTCGGGGCGGTGCATGGAGCTGATGAAGAGAGGATCGCTCAAGGAAAGGCCGGCGGCGAAATCGCGCCGCGACAGCCTCGCCTCGATCCGTCCCTCCCGGCTGCCGCCGGTCTCGCGGACCGACATGCGCACCGCGACGGTATCAGCGGTCAGCTCACAGCTTTTCAGATCGATAAAGGTAAGGGGGCTGTCGGCGGGCGCGTGGAAATGGCGTTGCTCATGCCACCCGGCCAGAATACCGGCGGGCCCCGCAAGCTCCAGATCGATGTTCAGGGTGAGGCTGTCCCCCCCCGCAGCCGGCGGCAGGGCGATGGCATAGGGAAGCTCGAGCCGCGTGCGGCCGCTTGCGGCGGCGAATTGGCAGGCATCGAGGCAGAAAGAGAGGGTGCCGCTGCTTCTCAGGGGCACTGCGAAGGCGTGCAGCGGCTGGGCGCTCAGGGAGGGGACCAGGCCGGCCACGAGGGCCAGAGCCGTCCAGAGCATGAAACTATGCCGGCGTTTTTTCATCAAGGTTCCAGAAAATAGCTAATGTCCATGGCCGCCGTCGAGACGGCCGTTCAACTGTTCTTCAAGCCGCATCCCGCCACTGTCATCAAGGGTGACTACGGCGGAAAGATTTTTCGGGCGGTCGGGATGAATGCCCTTGCAGCGGGCGTGATAGTACCCCAGCAGCTGCAAGAGCGGCATATAGAGGAAGGGGGAGAACAGATCGCCAAAATGGCCGGGCACCGCGAAGCAGTGATCGGCAAAGGGCGCTTCCAGGTCAGCGGCGGCGCCGTGGAGGATGGCCACCTCGGCGCCGAGCTTTTTCATGTCCGTGGCGACCTGCAGCTCCAGCGCCTGGCCGGCTTGCGAAAGGAGGAAGGTGATCAGGGTTTTTTCGGTGACGACCGACATCGGACCGTGGCGAAATTCAAGGGCATGAAAGCCGGCGGAAGGCGAAATCGACATCTCTTTCATTTTCAGCGCCGCCTCATTGGCCAGCCCGAGAAAGGGCCCCTGGGCGAGAAAAACAAAATCGGATGTGCGCCGGTCGGCCACCTCCGCAATCCGGGCTTCGTTGCGGCGCAGCAGGGCGGCGCAAGCCGCTGGAACCTGGTCGAGGAGGGCGAGCTTGTCCTCCTGGCCGCCGGCCTGCAGGCCGAGATAAAGAATGGCAAGCAGCATGGTGGTGAAGGATCCCGTCATCACCACGCTGTGTTCCAGTGGAAAGGGAAAGGTCAGGCGCAGATCGCCCTCACGCGACAGAGGGGAGCCGGCATCGCAGGAGACGGACAGCACCGGAACGCCCACCCCGGCGCCCGCCGCACGCATCGCTCGCAAGGTTTCGGTGGTCGTGCCCGAGCGGGAGATGGCCACCAGCAGGTGCTGCTCATGACGGTTGAAGATGAGGTCCGGGCTGATCAGAACCTCCGAGGCGGGCACAGCGCGCGTCCGCAGGCCGGTGACGCGTTCGAAGAGGGCGGCCCCGCTCTGGGCCAGATAATAGGAGGTGCCGCAGCCCGTGAAGACCCAGACGCGCTGTTGATATTCGGCGAGCCAGGCGCGCATCTCCTGTTTGCGGCCGGCCAGATCGGCCAGGGCCTCGCGCCAGATATGCGGCTGGCGCATGATCTCCTCATAGGTAAAGCCATCCTGAAACCTGGCCAGATCCATATCCGTGATTCCTTTCAGGCAATAATGACTTTTATCCCCAGCGCCCGGAGCCGCTGGAGATCCCCCGCTGTGGCGCCTCCGTCGGTGATGATCGTGTGGGCCTCCGTCAGACCGGCAATCACCCCCAGGCTCTTGCGTCCGAATTTGGACGAGTCGGCGGTGACGATAACCCTGGTTGCCACATGCAGCATCATCCGGTTGATGTTGGCTTCAAGGAGATTGGGGGTGGTGAACCCGTAGTCAAAATCGATGCCATCGACCCCAAGAAAAAGCTTGTCCGCCGTCAGCCGGGCAATGGCGACCTCGGAAAGCGGCCCGACCAGCGAGAAGGATTTTTCCCGTACCGTGCCGCCGATGAGGATGACCTCGTTCTCGCTCCCGACCAGCTCTGAGGCGATGTTCACCGCATTGGTGATGATGGTGATCCCTTTGTGGCTCTTCAGCTGCCGGGCAATGGCCATGGTCGTGGTGCCGGAATCAAGGATGATGACATCACCCTCTTCGATCATATGGGTCGCAGCCCGGGCGATCCGCTCTTTTTCGCGGGTATGCATGCGCTCTTTTTCCGTCAGGGCCAGATCGAGCACCGAGGGATTGGCGGCAATGGCGCCGCCGTGCACGCGATGCAGCAGCCCGCGCCGTTCGAGAATTTCAAGATCTTTGCGGATGGTCACCGGAGAGGTGGAATAATGGCTGGCAAGTTCTGACACCAGAATGCGGTGATGCTGGGAGAGCGTATCGAGGATGGCGTTGCGCCGTTCTTCGTTCAGCATGACGAAATCCGACGATAAAGTATCATTTCTTTCAATTTGTTGTGGTTTAATTCGCAGAGTGTTTCGATCTATTTCTTTTTATGTTTTATTCTTTCGTTTTAATATACGCATTCCAGATTTCTATGCAAGGCTTTTTTTGCTTTTTTTTGCGAATTACATGCGGCGTGAAGAAAAAAAACGGCAAGAGGTGAAAGCCGTCGTGCACTTGTTGCAGCTTTCGTCTTTCTGTGCCGCAGCGGCGGGTATAAAAAACGGGGAGCCGGTTGGGGCTCCCCGTGCGAGGGGATCAAGCGGGATCGGCAGCGCCGGAGGAAGATGCCCCCGGCGCCCGGGATCATTCCTGTTCCTGCAGATTCAATTTTACTTCCACCTTGTCCTTGCCGGCAAGGCCCAAGCGTTTGCCGAGCAGCTTTTTATATTTATCGCGAACCGCCTCGGGTTGCTTGACGCCATTGACGACGAAATCCTTGTCGGTCAGCCGCAACTCCACCGCACTACCGCTCTTGATGATGCCATCCTTGAGCAGTTCCTCCCGGATCTTGCCGCCGAGGTTGTCGTGTTCCTCCAGGTGTTTGTTCGCATGTTCCGGCTCGCGCACCACCACAAGACGCTTGTGGGTGGCGTCCTTGTCCTTGTGCCTCCCGGTCGAATCGGATGCATCCACCACCTTGACCCGGATGACCTTGTGGAGGCTGTCGTCATCGCTGGATTCGACCGTTACGATTTTATCTTCCGCCGCGGTGGTGCTCCAGACGCCGTGCTCCTTCCCTTCCTTGCGTATCCGCAGCTTGATCTCCTTACGGGTGCTGTCGCCGCCACTGGTCTCAATGGTATAGACGCCCGGCGTCTCATCGTCCTCCCAATCCTCGAGATGGTGGAGGATCATCTCCTTCTTGAGGGAATCCACGGGAATCTCTTTGCCATCGCGGGTGATCGAGACCGGCTTGCCATCCTTGATCTTGATGACATGTCTGTGTCCCTTTTCACCGTCGATCTGAATCATCTTGTCCAGTTCATCGGAGCTGGTGTCCGAGGTTGTGACGGTGACCAGCTTTTCGTCCCCGCCTTCCTTCTCAACCCGCACTTCGATCTTTTCGATCTTCTTTTTGGGATCGTCGGCGGGGATCAGGCTTTTGCTGATGCCTTGCAGTGGCACCAGAACCAGTCCAAGGCCGATCAGGATAACCAGTGCCAAAAGTTTTTCACGCAGATCCATGGTTGTCTCCTTCACAGTAAAGAGTCGTTCGATTCGTGTCTGCAGCGCTCCCGTTGCCGAGAGGAGCGGCGCAGGTGCCGCCGCTCTGCTACCCAGGCTCTGCAGCTCAACCAACGCGCGCGCGAGGTGGATGGGGCGGCCGCATTTTTCCAGGGCATAATCATCACAGCAATATTCCCGCTCCACGCGCATCCGCGCCGAGATCCACCACAGGGCGGGATGAAAGAAAAAGAGGGTTTCCATCAAGGTTTGCAGCAGGTTGATCAGCCCGTCCCGCCGCAGGAAATGGGCCAACTCATGCGCCAGGATGGCCTTGACCTGATCGGCCGGCAGCGTGGTGAAAAAGGCGAGCGGCAGGAGCAGCACTTGCCGGCAAAATCCGGCTACGACGGGAGTCTGAACCCGCGCGGAGAGCCGAACGATCACCGCGCGCTGAACGCCCCATTCCCTGAACCATGTACCCAGGCGCTCCCGCCACTCCGCCGGAAGCGGCTCAAGACCGCGGCGCTTGAGCTGCAGGACGCCATAGAGGCCGGCGGCCGTCCGCAACGACATGAAAGCCACACCGGCGAGCCAAAAGAGGACGAAAACCGGCGGCACCAGCGCCGGAAAGAGAGCGCGCACCGGCAGTCCGTTGAGAAACAGAGCGGCTGCGCCACCGCCTGCGGCCGCCGGGAGTGCCTTCCCGGCCGGAGCAGTTCCGCCGGCCACCGCGATCAGCGTGACCCCTGCGGCGGCGATCCAGAAGAACATCGCCGCCACGGTCCAGCCATAACGCCAGCGCGCCGTTTGCGTGCGCCCTGAACGCAAGGCCACCGCCAGGGCGAGGGCGATGAGCCCGCCTTGCCAGAGCGAATGCAGTAGGGTCAACCCCAGTCCGGTAACCCAGGGGTGCGATAGTATCGTCGCCATCTTCACTCCTCCCCTTTCGCCATCTCATCGAGCCAATTCCGCAGCTGATCGATCTCTCCGGCCGTCGGCTGATGATGCCCCAGAGCCTGCATCACCAGATTCATGGCCGATCCAGAAAAGGCAGTCGAGATCAGTTTGGCCAGCAGCCTCTCCTGCACCTGCTCCTGCTCCAGATTGGCCCGGTAGAGATGGCTGCGCCCCTGAGCCGTGCGCAGCACCAGCTTTTTCTGCGCCATGATCTGCAGCAGCTTCAGGGTTG
>DAOQAG010000045.1:0-32956 GCA_035353815.1 bacterium | reverse complement strand
TTTCGGGGGGTACACGGCACGAGATGTCAGGTGGGAACAAGATTTCGGGGGGTACACGGCACGAGATGTCAGGTGGGAACAAGATTTCGGGGGGTACACGGCACGAGATGTCAGGTGGGAACAAGATTTCGGGGGGTACCCCGCGAAAAAGCACTTGTTATTACAAACGCTGATGATTACTTTTTATACTTGAAGAACCCCTTGACAAGGCCAGCACACATGAACCATCGCATCAAGCTTCCACTCCCTCTGCTCGACGCCCTGCAGATCCTGCTCATCGTTCTCCTGGCAGCCTGCGCCCGGCAGGGCGCGCCGCCCGGCGGTCCCGTGGACAAAATGCCACCGCGCATCCTCGCGGCATGGCCGCGGCCCGACACCACGCGCGTGCCCCTGGACAGCCGGATCACCCTGCAGTTCAACGAGGCCGTGGACCACCGCACCTGCGAAGAGGCGATTTTCATCACGCCGCGCCCGGCCCAGCCGGCGCGCTACAAATGGCACGGCAAAAAACTCGAGATTCAGCTGCCCGGCGGCCTGCTGCCGCACCGCACCTACGTCATCACCATCGGCGCCGGCACCAAGGACCTCCGCAACATTCCCATGGCCGGGTCCTATGCCCTCGCCTTCGCCACCGGCGATTCCCTCGACCGCGGCGCCCTCGCCGGGCACATCAGCAGCGACGCTCCCGTGGAGGGCCTCCAGCTCTGGGCCTACGAGCTGAGCGGCGGCCAGCTCCCCAATCCCGCCGCCACCCCACCGCTCTATGTCACCCAGGCCAACGCCCGCGGCGAATTCTCCCTCGATTACCTCGCCCTCGGTTCCTACCGCCTCTTCGCCGTCGGCGACCGCGATCTCAATGGCCGCTATGACGCCGAACGCGAACTCATCGCCGTCGCCAGCAGCGATTATATCCTGACGCCGCAGCAGCCGCGCCGCTCCGGAGTGATCCTGCGCGCCGCCTTGCAGGACACCACACCACCCGCCCTGGCCGGCGCCACCGCGCCGGACAACCGCCACGTCGACCTGCGCTTCTCCGAGCGCATGTCCAGCCGCGGCCTGACCGCCCCCGGTACGATCACCATCACCACCGGCAGCGACACCCTCCCGGTCCTCGACCTGCTCATGGACCAGCGCAATGCCGCCTATCTCCACCTGCTGACCGGGCCGCAGCAGGCGGGCGCGGAGTACAAGGCCGTGGTCGGGCAAGGCTGGGACCTCGCGGACCATGCCCTGATCGATACCTCGCGCCATGCCCTCTTCAAGGGCGCCGCCCTCGCTGACACGATCAAACCCTATTTCATCAGCAGCCTGCCCGAAGACAAGGCGCGCAACATCCCCCTGGAGACGACCGTCACTCTCCAGTTTTCCGAGGCGATGGATCAGCCGCTCGGCGGACTCGCTTTTGCCCTGCTCGACAGCGGCAAGATCCCGGTCCCCGGCCGGATCACCTGGCTCCATAGCGCCGCGATGCTCTTCACCCCGGCCGCCCCGTTGCGGCCGGAACGCCCCTATCAGGTGCGCATGGCCCTCGACAGCCTGCGCGACCGCCAGGGCAACCGCGTCGCCGATACCCTCATCACCGTGCACTTTCAGACCCTCAAGCCCGACACCCTCTCGGAGATCTCCGGCTCGCTGCGCGACGCCGCCTCCGGCCGCTCCGGCCCCTTTTTCATCAGCGCCCGCGCCGGCAAGGCACCAGCCATCGAACTCCTCCAGCCGCTGGAGGGCGCCTACCGCTTCGAGCGGATCATGCCCGGCGAGTACCTGATCGACTTTTTCCGCGACGAGGACGGCAACGGCCGCTATTCCTTCGGCCGCCCATGGCCCTGGCTGCCGGCCGAACGCTATGCCGCTTATCCCGATACCCTCAAGGTCCGGGCACGCTGGCCCAATGAGGGCAACGACCTGATTCTCCCTGAATAACCGCATTCACCAACCCTTTTCGGAGTCGTTATGAAAAAAATTCTCTCCATGCTGCTCCTCTCCGCCCTGCTTACGGTTTCGCTCATGGCCGCCGAGCGGCGCGCCATGACCAGCGAAGACCTCTGGGCGATGCAGCGCATCGGCGATCCGGTCCTCTCCCCGGACGGCCGCTGGATCGCCTACAGCCAGACCAGCTACTCGATGGCCAGGAACAGCAGCAACTCCGACCTCTGGCTGCTCCCGGCCGCCGGTGGCGCGCCGCGCCAGATCACCTTCAACGCCAAATACGACGGCGCCCCGCAGTGGCTCCCCGATGGCCGCGCCCTGAGCTTCCTCTCCGCCCGTGACGGCTCGAGCCAGGTGTATCTGCTGCCGCTCGCTGGCGGTGAGGCCCGCCCGGTCACCAGCCTGCCGGTGGAGGTGGAGGACTATCTCTGGTCGCCGGACGGTCAGTACCTGCTCTTCACCGCCACGGTCTATGCCGATGCGGCCACGCTCGAGGAGAGCGCCGCCCGCGCCACCCAGCGCGACGAATCCAAAGTCAAGGCGCGCACCAGCGATCACCTCTTCTTCCGCGCCTTCAACCACTATCGCGAGGGCATGCGCAGCCACCTCTTCATCTGTGATGCCGCTGGAGCGAACGTCCACGACCTCACCCCGGGCGAGTACGACACCCCGCCCCTCGATCTCGGCGGCAGCCGCGATTTCGCGATTTCGCCGGACGGCCGCGAGGTGGCCTTTGTCTGCAACATCGATCCCATGCCGGCTGCCCAGACCAACAACGATATTTTCCTCCTGCCCCTGAGCGGCGGCCAACCCTCCGGCGCGCCGCGCTGCATCACCGCAGCCAACAAGGCGGTCGACAATACCCCCCTTTACTCGCCCGACGGCCGCTACCTCGCCTACAAGGCGATGCGCCGTCCCGGGTTCGAGGCCGACCAGGAAGAAGTAATGCTCTATGACCGCGCCTCCGGCACAGCGCGCAGCCTCACCGATGGCTTTGACCAAAAGATCGGCGAGATGGTCTGGGCCCCCGACAGCAAGTCCCTTTTCCTCACCGCCAACCATCAGGCGCGCAACTGCATCTTCCAGGCCGATGTCGCCACCGCAACGGTGAAAGAGCTGCTGCACCAGCACGTCAACAACGGCCTCGCCGCGGCGCCGGACGGCAAGAGTCTCTGTTTCCGCCAGCAGTCCGTCACCAATCCGGATGATCTCTATAGTCTGGATCTCGCCAGCGGCGCCGTGCGCCAGCTCACCACGGTCAATCAGCCCCTGCTCGACCAACTGGCCCTCAATCCGGCCGAGGAGTTCTGGTTCACCAGTTTTGACGGCAAAAAGGTGCACGGCATGCTGGTCAAGCCGCCCTTTTTCGACCCCGCAAAAAAATATCCCATGATCTATCTCATCCATGGCGGCCCGCAGGGAGCCTTCGAAGACGATTTTCATTATCGCTGGAATCCCGCCCTCTTCGCCGCTCCAGGCTATGTCGCGGTCTTTGTCAACTTCCGCGGCTCCACCGGTTATGGCCAGGCCTGGACCGATGCGGTCAGCAAGAATTGGGGCGGCGGGCCCTATCAGGACCTGATGGCCGGCATCGATTACCTCCTTAGAACCTGTCCCTTTATCGACGGCGAGCGCATGGCCGCTGCCGGCGGCAGCTACGGCGGCTTCATGGTCGACTGGATCGCCACCCATACCAACCGCTTCAAGGCCCTGGTCTCCCATGCCGGCGTCTTCGACCAGTTCAGCATGTACGGGGCCACCGAGGAGCTCTGGTTCCCAGAGTGGGAGTTCGGCGGCGTGCCCTATCAAAATCCGGAACTTTATCGCAAATGGTCGGCTTCAAGTTATGTGGAGAATTTCAGAAAATTCAAAACCCCGACCCTGGTCATCCACGGGGAGCAGGACTACCGTGTGCCTTACACCCAGGGATTGCAGATGTTCACCGCCTTGCAGCGGATGGGCGTGCCCTCACGGCTGCTGCTCTTCCCGGACGAGACCCACTTCGTCCTCAAGCCGCAGAACGCCCGGCTCTGGTGGCAGGAAGTGCACGGCTGGATCGGCCGCTGGACCAAATAACCTCTACCCTTCCGGGTTCCGCCGCACCGCGGGCTGTACGACCATGGCGCGGCGGGGCCGGGCTGGAAGATTGGATCGAATCCTATGAAAACGCGACGGACCCTGGCACTCTCCTGGCCGGATGCGCGTCATAATGCTATCCATGGGGGATCACATACCATGAAACTGCGACGCACCCTGGCCCTGCTTCTCCTCGGTGCCCTGCTTCTCCCGCTGCTCGCGGGCTGCAAGAATCCCCTCTCCGACAAGAAAAACAAAAAGCTGGTCCACGAGGAGATCTTTTACGGCATGGGGCGCTATGTCTACTTCTGGAATGGCAAGGACCTGGATGACAAGTATGTTACCCCCGGGAAATACTATGTCGTGCTCGAGGTGAAGGATTTTCAGGACCAGGATTATGTCACGGCCATCAAGGGGGGTGAGGAGAGCGGCCGGGAATCCGGATTCTATTACTACAATGAGATCTGGCTGACCAACGAGCTCGGCAAGATCGAACCCAATCCCTTCAAGATCGAGGAGGGCTGCACCATCACCTTCGTCCTCAATAACGACGCCACCTCCAAGCTCCTCATCTATCAGGATTGATCCCCCGGCAAATCCATCCCTATACCTCTTGACTTTTTGTCTGCAGTGGACTATCTTTCAACAGGGGGAGACATTTTATGACATGGGGAGGCTGCCATGCTTCAGGACCATAAAGATCCCGTCCATTGGGAAAAAATGGTGGTCAGCCGGGTTGTACCCTGGGAGGTGGCCAAACTGCATGCCCGACCCGGCGAGGAGGAGGGCATCTGGCCGCGGATGAATGTGACCCTTTCGCGCACCCATGGCGCTGGCGGCGACCACGTCGCGGCGGAGCTGGGCAAGCTCACCGGCTGGCCGGTGTACGACCGCCAGCTGGTCGATTTCATCGCGGAGAACGCCCATGTGCGCGACCGGGTGGTGGCGACCCTCGACGAGAGAAAACTGAGCGAGACCGAGAATTGGTTCCAGACCCTCTTCGATCCCGCCGCCCTGGCCACCGACAAATACCTCAAGCACCTGCTCAAGGTCCTTTCCACACTGCTCGCGCACGGGCAAGCCATTGTCGTCGGCCGCGGCGGCCATTTCGTCGCAGATCCGCGCCATACCGTGCGCGTCCTGGTGACCGCGCCGCTCGAATGGCGGCTGCAGCAGATCATGGAGAAGCGCGGCACCGACAAAAAAACGGCGCAGAAGATCGTCCAGGAGGTCGATCAATCCCGCGCCGCTTTTATCAAACGCTATTTTCACTACGATGCCGGCGACAGCGCTGTTTTTGATCTGGTGATCAACAGCGAACGGATGGCGCCCGGTCAGGCCGCCGCCATTATCCTCTGCGCCCTGGAGCAGCGGGCCGGCGCGCCGTTTGCGCGCGCGGCAGCGCCCGAGCCACAAAGCACATGACGCCGCTGTCATAATCGTACGCCTCGCCGTTGAAACCGCCCCAGACCTCCTCCACCGCAAATCCGCCCAGGGCCAGCAGCGCCTCCATCTCGAAGCGATGGATGTAGCGGTACTTCATCACCGCGCTGATCTCGCGCAGAGCGCCGTCGCGGCCGCGGCGGTGATAGGTATTGCGGATGGTGAGGAGCTGGCGGACGGGATCGTGCCGGATATGCGCCGTCAACGACACCCCCTGCTCCGGTTCAGCGAGCTCTTCGGCGGCGATCTCCTCCCGCCACTCCCGCTGCCCGAGCACTCCGGCCAGAGGGACAAAAAGGTCGAACGCCAGCATCCCCCCCGGCTTGAGATGACGGCGGATGGCGGCCAGGGTCGCCAGCTGGTCGCTCTGGGTGAGGTTGTGGAGAAAAGCGCGGAAGGGGATGATGCAGAGGCCGAACTTGTGCGACAGGGTAAAATCGCGCATGTCGCCCTGAGCCAGATGGACCCGTGCAGCGGTTTCCGGGTGCTGCAGCCGCTTTTTCTCCGCAATCGCCAGCATTTTGGCCGAATCATCGAGGCCCCAGATCTCGCAGCCCGCGGCGGCCAGCTCAAAGGTGACCCGCCCCGTGCCGGCGCCGATTTCGAGCACCGGCCCCGGGAAACGGTCGGCCAGATCGAGATAGAAGGGGAGATCGTCTTCCTTGAGGCTGTATTCGAGATCGTAAAAACGGGCGAAGCGGTCGTAGACAATGGCCATGCGGCCCTCCTTGAAAAATAAAAAGACCGCGGCCGGGTTGCGGCAGCGGTCGGTCAGAACGGCGGTTGCGGAGGCGCAGATCAGACCTCCATGATATCCTTCTCTTTCAGGGTGAGGATATCGTCAATCTTTTTGACCAGTTCGTCGGTCAGGCGCTGGATCTCCTCCTGGGCGCGGCGGGAATCATCCTCGGAGATTTTCGAATCCTTCTCCAGCTTTTTCAGACGTTCGATCCCGTCGCGGCGGACATTGCGCACCGCCACGCGCCCCTCCTCGCCGACGCGCCGGGCTACCTTGACCAGGCTGACACGGCGTTCCTCGGTCAGCTGCGGGATCGGGATGCGAACGACAATGCCGTCGTTGGCGGGATTGAGTCCGAGATCCGATTTCTGGATCGCCTTTTCGATTTCGCCCAGCAGCGAGCGGTCCCAGGGCTGGATCACCAGCAGGCGCGGCTCCGGGGCGCTGACATTGGCGGCCTGACGCAGGGGCGTCGGTGTGCCGTAGTAATTGACGACGATACCGTCAAGGATCGCCGGGGAGGCCTTGCCGGTGCGCAGCTTGGCCAGCTCGCTGCGGACGCTCTCAACCGCGGCGTCCATGCGGTGACGGACATCCTTCTTGATCTCTTCTATCATAGGCTATTCACCTGTCACTTTGGTTCCGATGGATTCGCCCAGGATCACGCGCATGAGATTGCCCGGCACTTTGAGGTTGAACACCTGAATCGGCAGGTCGTTCTCCATGCACAGCGTCACGGCCGTGGTATCCATCACTTTCAGTCTGCCCTTGATCACATCCATATAGGAGAGCTGTTCATATTTTACGGCATCGGGATGATGGACCGGATCCTTGTCGTAGACCCCGTCCACCTTGGTCCCCTTGAGGATCGCGTCGGCGCCGATCTCGATGGCGCGCAGCGCGGCGGCGGTGTCGGTGGTGAAGTAGGGATTGCCGGTGCCCGCCCCGAAAATAACGATCTTGCCGCGCAGGAGATGCGCGATCGCCCGGCGGCGGATGAAGGGCTCGGCGATCTGCTCCATCTTGATCGCCGTCATCACCCGGGTCTGGGTGTCGTAGCGCTCGAGATAATCCTGCAGGGCCAGGGCGTTGATCACCGTCGCCAGCATCCCCATATAGTCGCCGGTGACGCGGTCCATGCCGCGGGCGCTGGCCGAGAGGCCGCGAAAGATATTGCCGCCGCCGATGATGATGCCGATCTCCACCCCCATGCGCGCGACCTCCGCCACCTCGCGGCTGATCAGGTCGACCGTCTGGGGATCGATGCCCAGACGGTTGCTATCGCCCATGAGGGCCTCGCCGCTCAATTTAAGCAGGATGCGGTGGTAAACGGGTCGTCCCGGTTCAGCCATGCAGCCTCTCCTTCAAGACAGTGGCATAAAAAAAGAGCGAAGCCGGAACTTCGCTCGAACATCTTGTGCTATTCGCCCAGCTGAAACCGGACGAACCGTCGCAGGATCATGTTTTCGCCCAACTTGGCGATCTTTTCATTGAGCAGATCGCGGATGGTCTTGGTAGGATCCTTGACAAAGGATTGTTCCAGGAGGCAGACCTCCTGATAGAACTTTTCCAGCTTGCCCTGGGCCATCTTTTCGACGATATTCTCGGGCTTGCCCTGCTCGCGCGCCTGGGCTCGGTAGATCTCCATTTCCTTGGCGATCTTTTCCTGGTCCACTTCGCTGCGATCGACCACCAGGGGGTTGGCCGCGGCGATCTGCATGGCGACATCCTTGGCGAATTCCTGGAAATCGGTCGTGCGCGCGACAAAGTCGGTTTCGCAGTTGATCTCGACCAGCACGCCGAGGCGGCTGCCCGGATGGATATAGGATTGGATGATGCCCTGGTTGGCGCTGCGTCCGACCTTCTTCTCGGCTTGCTGCACGCCGTGCTTGCGCAGGTACTCAATGGCTTTCTCGATATCGCCGTTGGTCTGTTCCAGGGCTTTCTTGCAGTCCATCATGCCCGCGCCGGTCTTGTTGCGCAGCTCGTTGACTATGGAAGCAGATATAGACATTGGATTACTCCTGAGTGATCACTTTCCGGTTGCATCGCTGGAAAAGCTGCTGCCGCTCTCTTCCGCAAACTCTTTCTTGTAAGCCAGCTCGGCGGCGTCGCCCTCATTCTCCGCGGCCATCTGGACATCGATGCGGCCGGATTTGCCCTCGATGATGGCATCGGCGAAAGCGCGCGTGAGCAGGCTGATCGATTTAAAGGCGTCGTCGTTGCAGGGGATCGGATAATCGACGAAATCGGGATCGGCGTTGGTGTCATTGAGGGCAAAGGTCATGATGTTCAGCCTCTTGGCCTCTTTGACGGCGATCGATTCCTTCTTGGAATCGACGATGAAAAGCGCCGTGGGGAGATGATTCATCTCGCGGATGCCGCCGAGAACCTTGTCGAGCTTTTCCTTCTCGCGCTCGATGGTGAGGATCTCTTTCTTGGTCACCTTGTCGTAGGTGCCGTCCGTCGCCTTTTTCTCGAGGTTCTTGAGTCGCTTGACGCTCTTTTTAACCGTGACAAAATTGGTCAGGGTGCCGCCGAGCCAGCGCTCGGTGACGTAGGGCATACCGCAGCGGTCGGCCTCGAGTTTGATGATATCCTTGGCCTGCTTCTTGGTGCCGACGAGGAGGATCGATCCGCCCTCGGCGACGATCTTGCGCACCGCTTCGCGGGCCTGATTGAGGCAGACAATGGTCTTTTTGAGATCGATGATGTGGATCCCGTTGCGCTCCATAAAGATGAATTTCTTCATCTTGGGATTCCAGCGGCGGGTCAGGTGGCCAAAATGGCTCCCGGCGAGCAACAGGTCCTGAATGGTGACTTCAGCCATGACAAAAGCTCCTGATCTTGGGGTTAAACCGCCATCCTCCAGTCCAGAGATATAACCTGAATCGGCACCCCGTGTTCAATGGAGGATGTGAGTGATACGCCTGATTAACGTTTCGAGAACTGGAAGCGCTTGCGGGCGCCGGGACGGCCGTACTTTTTGCGCTCGACCATGCGCGGGTCGCGGGTCAGGAAGCCGTTGCGGCGCAGCTGCGGCCGCAGGTCTTCATTGGCCTTGACCAGGGCGCGGGCGATACCGAGCAGGAGGGCGCCGGCTTGACCGGTGAGCCCGCCGCCTTCGACGTGCGCCTTGATGTCCCATTTGCCCTGATTGCCGGTCACCTCAAGCGGCTGCTCGATGATCATCTTGAGCGTATCGCGCTTGAAATAGTCCAGGAGGCCCTTCTCGTTGACCTCGATGGCGCCGTTGCCAGGGGCCAGCCAGACGCGCGCGATCGCATTCTTGCGGCGGCCGGTGGCGTTATAGTTCGTGCCTTTCATTTGCTCTCCTTTGGATCTGCGCAAGCAGGGATCGATTACAGGGTGATGGTTTCAGGCTGCTGGGCGGCGTGCGGGTGGTCCGGTGCGGCATAGACCTTCAGCTTCCGCAGCATGTGGCGCCCGAGGGTGTTGCTCGGCAGCATGCCGCGCACGGCATGACGCACGACAAATTCCGGCTTTTTCTCCATCATGCGCGCGATCGGCGTCTGACGCAGTCCACCGGGATAGCCGGTGAAGCTGGTGTACTTTTTCTGCTCGATCTTGCGGCCGGTGAGCTTGACCTTGTCGGCATTGATGATCACCACAAAATCGCCACAGTCCATGTGCGGCGCCCAGATGGGCTTGTTCTTGCCGCGCAGGATCTCGGCGACCTTGCAGGCCAGACGGCCCAAAACCTGCCCGTTCGCATCGATCACGTACCACTTTTGCGTGATGTCGCCGGGTTTCGGGGTAAAAGTCTTCAAGATATTTCTCCTTTATTTTGCCTTAAGCCGAGAAATATAGGAAAAATTTTGAAATTATGCAAGATTTTTCTGGCGATTTCGCTTGCTTTTTCAGGAGACGTAAAATGTAATTGACTGGACTGATAATAACCGGAGTTGTCAGATGAAAAAGTACGAATTTGACGCGTTGATCCAAAAGAATCCCGATCTGAATGCCGCCTTCATCGAATTCCCCTTTGATGTTGAAAAGGAATTCGGCACCAAAGGCCGGGTGAAAGTGGTGGCCACTTTTGATGGCTATGAATATCGCGGCTCCTTGGTGCGGATGGGATATCCCTGCCATTGGCTGGGATTGACCCAACAGGTGCGGGCTGCTATCAGAAAGAATCCGGGAGAAAGTGTCCACGTGGTCCTCACAAAGGATGAAGAGCCCCGCGAGGTGACGCTCCCCGAAGACCTTGCCCGGAAACTGAATGAAAATCTTGAAGCCAAGCTCTTTTTTAACGGATTATCCTTTACCCACCGGAAAGAATATGTGCGCTGGATTGTGGAAGCTAAAAAGCAAGAGACTCGCGAAAAACGTTTGCTCAAAGCAATTGATCTGCTGCGCGCTCAGGTGAAGCATCCCTGACTTTTCGCCGGCGCTTTTCACGAAAGCGGCCGCAGCAGCGTTGCGCTTATTTAACTACAGGCCATCCGGATATTTTAAACCGATGTTCGGCATCTGGACGAATCCCACGGCCGGGCTGAAGGGCTTCTCAAGCTCAACGGCGCCACCGTTGCTGATAGGCGTTTTGATGGTATAGCAACCATAGAATAGAGCTTGGCCACCTATCTTTTCGATCAAATAAAAAAGCGCCGAGAAAAAACCGCCGGCGCTTGATTACTCTCTTGATCCGCAAAGCATGGTTCATCATGGCGGGCACCCTCGAACCAACCCGCCGCACGGGGCTATCATCAGAGAAGTCATTAAAAGCTATAGCCGAGGCCGATACAGCCGTCAAAAGTAAGGTACTGGCCGCTCTCTTCCAGAAAAAATGCTCCACCGCCGGCTTCATGGATGGTATCCAGTCCTATCCGAATGTGCAAAAGATAACGCTCACCCAAGCGATGCTTCGCGCCCATACCGATCTGCATATAGGCTCTACTGGAACGATCGCGCACATGAGAGAATTGCGAAAACCTTGAGGGATCATAATAGCTGCCCTCCTGTTCCAGATCCAGATGCCGGAAGGTACGTCCGTATAATACCTCAATATAAGGAGACTCGGCACGATTGAACAGGTTCGCCCGGATACCCAAGGCAGGGGTATAACAGTAACAAGAACTGGCCATTTTTAATGCCGGATACCCGCTTGGCGGACCGGAAGGAGTCTTGTTTTCATTATTCACAGTATAATAATCGTTAGTAAAATCATAGCGGGGCAAGGAGAATTGGTTGGACAGGTACGCAGAAAATCGTTCAGAAAGACGCCACCCCAGATTGAGCTTGAGGAAAAAACTGCCCTGGTACTTGCTTGAGTAGTATGTCCGAAACTGTCCCTCGGTGCCGGCAGGATAGCTGTAATTGCCGCTGAATTCATCAAAGGTACCGCCAGATCGGGCAAGGAAAGCTGCGCCGCCGAACAATTCAGTGAAAATCGGCGATTCCTGTCCTAAAGAGGCCGATCCCAATCCTGCGATCAAGACGGCCATGGCAAGGATCTTCATTTTGTTCATAACGTGCTCCAATGTCTTTGAACTTTCTGAATTCCAACTCAAGAACTCCACAACTTCGGCAACTCGAGCCTAAATTCTCAGGGGCAATCGTTATAGTCGACAACCCAGTAAGACATGTCGATAGAGTCGGAATTGATGTTTTGTAAAATCCTAAGCTGTTGATTAATCGTTAATTATGAAATTGGTCCCAAAAGTAGCGCGCCAATAATATCAATAACTTATAACTTAAATCCGACAGGCTCCTAGGGTGTGTATTTAGCATATTGGATCTATATGGGTCACACGGGATTACATATCATTTAAAATATAGCAACTCGTTCTTATGCAAGTCATTTTTATTTGTATAGCCAATATTAGCTATCTGGCAAAAGAATTAATATACGCATATTAAGTGTCATTAGCGCTATAGCTGCTGCGTCCTCTCCGCCAGAAATTCCAACGCACCGAAGAGACGAAGATTACACAACCCCTCTTCCCCAAGCCGCTCATCCCCGGTAACAGCACCCGCCCGCGCCAAATCGAGCAACTCGCCTTCAAAATCAGCCGACAGATCCGGCCCGAAACAGGCGATATGGCACAATTGTCGAACGTCGGCTTTAATGGGGAGCAGGAGCCATTTTGACCGATACATCTTGACAATAAAGAACCTCTCCCGCTTCAAGAGGCGTACCAAAAATGGATAAGATCCAAAGAACCACTTGACAAAACCATTCAGATGCACTATATTTTAGATAGTATTGAACCACTATTTGAACCATCAGGAAACCACATGAAATCCATTACAATACACGGAATCGATGACGAGCTTGTAAAAGAGATCGAAAAACGTGCCAACGAAGAAGGAACCAGCCTGAACCATACGATCAAACAACTCTTGCGGCAGGTGTTCGGCTTGGGAAAAAACCAAAAGCCGGTGCATGATTTCAGCGATCTCTGCGGTGTCTGGTCGGCAGCGGAATTGCGCGAATTTGAAGACAAAACCGCCGACTTTGCCCGAATTCAGAATGAGGATTGGCGATGAAACTGCTCCTGGATACCAACGCCATTAGCCGCTTCTTCGCCGGGGACCAGGCTGTTTTAACAGCCCTCGAACAGGCGGATACGGTCTATCTCTCCATTTTTGTTTTAGGTGAATTGTGGGCTGGATTTTATGGAGGAAGCAGGGAGAGAGAAAATCGCATCGTACTGCAGAGGTTCATGGACAAACCCGGCGTTCAGGTTTTGATTGCAGATGCCGAGACCGCCATCTTTTTCGGACGCCTTAAGCACCAGCTCGCCGCCATAGGTAAACCCATCCCCCTGAACGATGTCTGGATCGCAGCCCATGCCCTGCAATCAGGCGCCCTTCTCGCCACATTTGATGCCCATTTTACGCCGATCCTTGGACTTGTCCTCTATCCCTTCTAAAACTTCCACTGCATCAAGCAAAGATAATCCATCCGATGAGTGCAGGCCAATACCCTCGATTTGTCATACGGGTGCAGGCATCAGGTGATCTACAACTCTGACGTCCACAACAAACCCCGATTGATCACCCCGCAAACCACCCCGGGCAGTTCCCACCCCTGATAGGGCATATTGCGTGACAATGATTTAAGCCTTTTGGCCGCCACCGTCCAGCTCTTTTCCGGAGAGAAAAACGTCAGGTTGGCCGGAGCCCCTTCCTTGATCAAGGGAAGAGGCAGTCCGAGCACCCGTCGTGGCGCCAGGATCATCTTCTCCAGGGCGCGATGCAGCGGCAGCTCGCCAGCGGCTACGGCCTTGCCCAGGATGATGCCGAGCATGGTCTGCAGACCGAGGATGCCATTGGGGGCGGCCTGAAATTCGACCTCTTTTTCCTCAATGCTGTGCGGGGCATGATCGGAGGCGATGACGTCGATGGTGCCGTCGCGCAAGCCGATGAAGAGAGCCTCAACATCGGCCCGGGAGCGCAGCGGCGGGTTCATTTTAAGATGGGTATCATACTTTTCCAGGGCTGCGTCGGTCAGGGCGAGGTGGTGCGGCGTCACCTCGCAGCTCACCTTGACCCCGTTCTCCTTGGCGCGGCGCACTAACTCGACCCCCTTGGCCGTCGAGATGTGGGCGATATGGATGTGCCCGCCGGTGAATTCAGCGAGGGCGAGGTCGCGCGCGATCATCACTGCCTCGGCGATATCGGGGATGCCGGGCAGGCCGAGCCGCGTCGACATCCAGCCCTCGTGCATTTGCCCTCCGGCAGCGAGTTCGGGTTCCTCACAGTGGTCGATCACCGGCACCTCGTACATGTTCGAATACTCTAGGGCGCGGCGCATCACCGCCGCGCTTTTTACCGGACTGCCGTCATCGGAGAACGCCACAGCACCGGCGCGGATCAGCTCGGCCATCTCGGTGATCTCCTTGCCTTCGCGCTTTTTCGTCACCGCCGCGATCGGCAACACCTCCACCAGCTGCTCCTCGGCGCGCTTTTTCAGAAAACGCACCACCTCCTGGCTGTCGCACACCGGATCGGTGTTGGGCATGGCGCAGACCGCGGTGATTCCGCCGGCCATGGCCGCGGCGCAGCCGCTCTCGACGGTCTCTTCATCCTCGCGCCCGGGCTCGCGCAGATGAACGTGCATGTCGAGCAGGCCGGGGACGATCACCTGGCCGCGCAGGTCGAGCAGTTCGCCCTCGTAATCAGCCGCCAGATCGGCGCCGACGCGGGCGATGCGGCCGTCGAGGATGAGCAGATCGAGGGGCTGACGCTGCCCGGTGCCCAGGTCGAGCACCTCGCCGCCCTGGAGCAGGATTTTATTGGCTTTTTGCAGGTTTTCCATATCTTTTCCCGTAAAATAATTTCTCGCGGTGACGCCAGGAAACAAAAGAGTTGCTCTCACGAAGCCACTAAGGCACAAAGTAAAAAAGAATATCTCTCATCCAGCCTCTTGGCGGCTTGGCGGCTTTGTGAGAGTCATTCTGTTTTTCACCCCACCGACTCTTCATTGCCTCGTGCAGTGGCGGATAGCGCAGAACACCCCGTCACTGCCCCCCGTAAAACAATTCCTCTCACGAAGCCACTAAGGCACAAAGTAAAAAAGAATATCTCTCATCCAGCCTCTTGGCGGCTTTGTGAGAGTCATTCTGTTTATCACCCCACCGATTCTTCATTGCCTCGTGCAGTGGCGGAGAACGCAGAACACCCCGTCACTGCCCCCCGTAAAACAATTCCTCTCACGAAGGCGCAAAGACACAAAGGTAAAATATTTTTATGCTCTTCTTTGTCTCTTGGTGGCTTCGTGAGACATTTTTTTCTCTGCGTCTCCGCGTCTTGGCGCGATTATATTTTATCCGACACTCTCTTCATTGCCGCTGAGCAGATAGAGCACCGCCATGCGCACGGCCACGCCGTTGGTCACCTGATCCAGGATGACCGAATAATCGGCATCGGCGACTTCACTGTCGAGCTCGACGCCGCGGTTGATCGGCCCGGGGTGCATGATGGTGATCTCCTTTTTCGCCCGCTCCAGCCGCGGCAGCGTGACCCCAAACTCGGCATGATACTCGCGCAGCGAGGGAAACAATCCGGCCTCCTGGCGTTCGAGCTGGATGCGCAGCACATTGAGCACATCCGCCCAGGCGATCGCCTCCTCGATATCATGGGTGACGCGGACGCCAAAGCGCTCGACCTCGCGCGGCATCAGGGTTTTCGGCCCGCACAGCATCACCTCCGCCCCCATCGTCGTCAGGCCGCGGATGTTGGAACCGGCCACGCGGCTGTGCGAAACGTCGCCGATAATCGCCACTTTCAAACCGGCCAGCTTGCCAAATCGCTCCCGCAGGGTGAACATGTCGAGCAAAGCCTGGGTCGGATGCTCGTGCGCTCCATCGCCGGCATTGATCACAGCGGCATTGACGCACTGGGTCAGAAAGAGGGGCACCCCTGCCGCTTGATGGCGCACCACCACCATGTCGATCTTCATCGCCGCGATGTTGCGGATAGTGTCCTTGAGGGTCTCCCCCTTTTTGACCGAACTGGAGGAGGTGGTGAAATTGACCGAATCGGCCGAGAGGCGCTTCTCCGCCAGCTCAAAGGAGATGCGCGTTCGCGTCGACGGCTCGAAGAAAAGATTCACCACCGTCTGCCCGCGCAGGGTCGGGACCTTGGGGATGGGGCGCTCAAGGATCTCCCGGAAGGTCCGCGCCGTCTCCAGAATGGTCTGGATATCCTCCGCGCTGACCCCATCCAGACCAAGCAGATGTTTTTGCTGCAGCGGCATCTATTGGGCCTCCTTGGGTGCTTCAACCAGCAGGACACAATCTTCGCCATCGCTCTCCTTCAACCGCACCTGCACCTCTTCGCCGATGGAGGTGGGGATGCTCTTGCCGACATAATCGGCATGGATCGGCAACTCGCGGTGGCCGCGGTCGACCAGGACCGCCAGCTGGATCGCCGCCGGCCGGCCGAAATCCATCAGGGCATCCATGGCCGCGCGCGAGGTGCGCCCGGTGAAGAGCACATCGTCGACGATGACCACCGGAATGTCGTCGATCTCGAAGGGGATGTCGGTGACCTGCACCACCGGCTGACGCAGCCGCTTGCGGAAATCATCGCGGTAAAGGGTGATGTCGAGCACCCCATAGGGCACCCGCTTGCCCTCGAGCTCCTCGATACGTTTGACGATGCGCTCGGCCACGTACGCGCCGCGGGTGCGCACCCCGACAATGGCGATCCGGTCCACGCCATGATTGCGCTCGATGATCTCGAAGGCGAGGCGGGAGATGGTGCGCTGCAGCCCCTCCGGGTCGATGACCACCGCCTTGATCTTTACGTCCATGTTTTCACCCAAGTCTTGGTTTAAATAATGCTATACAAAGAAGCGGAAATACAAGGAAAATATACTCTCACAGAGACACAAAGGCACAAAGAAGAGGCTAAAAACTGATTACCTTGTGGTTTGGTGGCTTTGTGAGGGTATTGTCTCTCTGTGGCTTTGTGCCTTTGTGAGAAATTTATTTCGTTAGAACAGCGACGGCTCACGGTCGCGGATGACCGTATGAGTTTGGCCGTCGATGAGCACCTCCACCGGCCGCGGCCGGGCGTTATAGTTGCTGGTCAGGGTGTAGCCATAGGCCCCGGCGGTCATCACGGCCAAAAAGTCGCCGCGCTGCATCCGCTCGAGCTCGCGCTCCTTGGCGAGAAAATCGCCCGACTCGCAGATGGCGCCGACCACATCGACCGTCTCGAGCTCCGCCCCGCCGGCGTGCAGGGGCAGGATGGCGTGATAGGCGCCGTACAGCGAGGGACGGATCAGATCGCTCATCGCGGCGTCGACGACGAGAAATTTCTTGCCCTTGGTCTCCTTGCGGTAGAGCACCTGGCTCAGCAAAACTCCGTTGGGCCCGACGATCGAGCGCCCCGGCTCGAGCAGAATTTCGCAGCCGAGGGGCTGGAGCACCGGGATCACCTGGGCCGCCATCTCCTCGGGCTCCATGAACCAGGGCGAGCCCTGCTCCTGCAAAACCCGGGTATAATCGACGCCAAGACCGCCGCCGAGATCGATATGCTCAAAGCGGATCCCCTGCCGGCTCAGATCGCTGACAAAAGCGGCCAGGGTTTCGGCCATGCGGCGGTAGGGATCACTCTTCTTGATCATCGAGCCGATGTGGCAGTGCACCCCGACGATTTTCAGCGATTTCTGCTCCGCCGCCCACAGGTAGGCCGCGCGCGCCTCCTCCAGGGCAATGCCGAACTTGTTGGCGCTCTTGCCGGTGGTCAGATAAGGATGGCCCTCGATGTCGATGTCGGGATTGATGCGGAGGGCGATCGGAGCGGTCAAGCCCATCTCCACGGCGATTCGGGCGGTCACCTCGAGCTCCTCACGCGACTCGACGTTGAGGGCGAGGATGCCCGAGCGCAGGGCGAACCGGATCTCGGCGTCGGTCTTGCCGACGCTGGCGAAGACAATGCGCTGCGCCGGGAAACCCGCCGCCAGGGCCTGGGCCAGTTCGCCGCCCGAGACCACATCGGCCCCGGCCCCCAGCGCCGCCATGATCTTGAGCAGCACCGGATTGGCGTTGGCCTTGAGGGCATAGCAGATCAGGTGCGGTGCGGTAGCAAAGGCCGCATCGATACGCGCATAGTTGCCGGTGATGCCGGCCTTGCTGTAGACATAGGCGGGCGTGCCATACTGCCGGGCCACCTCGGCCAGGTCGGTCTCTTCGCAATAGAGGCGGTGGTTACGATAGGAATAGGGGATCATGGCAAGTACTCCAGAAGGAAAGGGGTGTCAAAAGCCCGGGCCCATGGTCAGGACGGGAGACCTGGATCGTCCGGCGTTGCCGGCGCTTGTCAACTCCAGGCGGCCGGAGTTGATATAAAAAGAGCGATGGAAAAAATTCCATCGCCCGGGTCAGTAATCGATACCGGTGGCGTGACGGGCGGCCTGGAGATAACCCGCCGCCACGGCGCGGGCCTTTTCCGCGCCCTGTTTCATGATACGGTGCACCCTGGCCGGATCGTGCACCAGCTCCTCGCGGCGTGCGCGGTAGGGAGCGAAGTAGTTCCAGATCACCTCGAGCAGCTCCTTCTTAACCTCGCCGTATTTGAGTCCCGGCGCCAGGTAGCGGGCGCGCAGCTCCTTTTTTCCGGCCTCGTCGAGAAAGAGCGAATAGATGGCGAAGAGGTTGCAGGTATCCGGATTCTTGGGCGCCTCGACCGGGGTGGCGTCGGTGACGATCGCCATCACCCGTTTTTTCATCACCTCGTGCGGGCTGAAAATGTCGATGGTGTTGCCATAGGATTTGGACATCTTCTGGCCGTCGAGGCCGGGCACCATCGCCACCGAGTCGGGAATATCCGGCTCGGGCACGACAAAGATCTCGCCGTAGGTCTGGTTGAAGCGGATGGCGATGTCGCGAGTCATCTCGAGGTGCTGTTTCTGGTCCTTGCCGACCGGGACGATGTCCGCTCCGTAGAGGAGGATATCGGCGGCCATCAGCACCGGATAGGCGAAGAGACCGTGGTTGGCCGGGATGCCCTTGGCCAGTTTGTCCTTGTAGGAGTGGCCGCGCTCGAGCAGTCCCATCGGGGTGACGTTGGAGAGCAGCCAGGTCAGTTCGGTCACCTCCGGCACATCCGATTGGACGTAGAAATAGGATTTCTCCGGGTCGATGCCGAGGGCGAGGAAGTCGCAGCAGGCCTCGAAGGTATTGATGCGCAGCTTTTGTGCATCAAATACGGAGGTCAGGGCGTGGAGGTTGACGACGAAGCAAAAGAGCGTATGATGTTCCTGATAGTCGATCATCCGCTTCATCATGGCGAAATAGTTGCCGAGATGGAGGTTGCCGGAGGGCTGTATGCCGGAGAGGACGCGCAAAGTCATTTTCCTTGGTAGGTTGCAGGATATTCAATTCATTAAAAATACATTTTTTTTCGCAGCCAATCAAGAGAAAAGAGGGGCGTATCGGAGCGAACGGGCGGGACTCTTCATTTTACAGGAGAGGTATCAGCGCAAATGGAGCAGCCGCCGGCTCAGGATCCTCTCTTCCGCACGCAGCTGATAGAAGTAGAATCCGCTGGCCAGCTGATCCATCTCCAGCTTCGCCGACTGCCAGCCGGCTTGCAAATCGGCTTCAAGAATTCTGGAAACCTTTTTGCCGGAAAGATCATAGAGCGAGAGGGTGATGTGCCGGTCCCGGTCGAGATAAAAGGGGATGGCGGTACTGCTGTTGAACGGGTTGGGATAATTCTGTCCAAGCAAAACGGCATCGTCCGGCAGAGCGCGGCTTGGTCCGTTTGTTGCACCTCCGGTGGTGCCATCCCATCCGGCCAGCCGAGCCCAAAGCCACCAGATCGCATAGGCTTTCAGGTTGCCGTTGAGGTGTTCCGTATGGGCGGGAGAGCATTCGTACCAATCCACCCCGAGCTGGTGGCTGTTCTGCCAGGTCCGGGCCCAGTTGCCACCGTCATAGTCGCAGCCGTCCGTGACATGTTTGTCGCCATAATAGTTCCCATCCGGATCGTAGCATTCGATATCATAAAAATCAAAAAGCACCTTGCCGTTGGCCGCGCAATACTCCCGGATCGTCTGGTTATTCTTGTGGAGGGTGCCCTCGAGTCCTGAGCCGTCTGAATGGCCGGTCATATAGACAAAAGTGATGCCAGGGTAATCCGCTTCGAGACGATTCATCTCGTTGAGATAGGAATTGTGGACCTCAGCATCGCTGTACCAGGAGAGCTGGCCGCACCAGGCCCACATGATCACATTCATCTCCGAATGGTTGCCGCCGCGTCCTTGCGGATTTGGTGCGCCGAGATAGCTCCGGGTTTCGTTCACCCAGTCCGGATAGTAGCCCGCATCGTGGTCCAGGTCACCGCTGCCATAGCCATCCCCCTCGAACAGGTGCAGGCTGCCGGCGACAGTGCCGGTGCGGTTAAAAACGAACAGATCCTTGGGCCAGCCTTTCGCGTTCATGAATTCGACCAGGCCGGTCATCCCGGAGATGATCTGGCTGCCGTGCGAAGTAAAGCCGTAGCCGATATGCAGTTGCGTCTTGGCTTTTTCGATGGCCGTCACCGGGATCGCACGGATGTCGGTGCACCGGTGATCGGCAATGATCGCTTGGGCCTGTGCGCGGGAAATGATCGCAGCCAGGAGCATGAGGCCAATGAGGAAAGGCCTGGCCGTTCTACAGGCGCTTTTGGGGGGCATTCCGGTATTCAAGGCTTGCCTCATCACTTTATCCCTGTTTTAAAACGGCCTGGTCTCGAGCGGATGCTCCGCCTGATCATAGAATTCCTTCTGCAGCTGCAGAATTTTCTCATCCGCTTTGACACATGCGATCATTTTGACCAATTGTTCCACTTCGTTCTCGATAAGCAGCTTGCCCAGTCCGGCCTGCGCAGGACCGCCATCGCCGGCATAGTGGTTGGGATAGCGGGCATACCACCAGATGCCGGTGTAGAGGAAAGGCAGCTCTCCCAAACGCGCCAGATCCTTGCCGGACTGCGTGTTGGCCTGATCCAGATGCACCAGATCCGGCCGGTGCGACAGCATCATCGCCGTCTCTTCCTCATCGGCATGGCCTCCGGTCTGCGTTTTCTTCATCGCCGCGATTTTACTGGTTAAGGCCTCATCCTCGGCCGGCGCAAACAGCAGGACAGCGTAATCATGCCGTCTCTCCATCTGCACCTGGCAAAAATACTTGAGAAGGTTGTTATTGCCACCATGGCCATTGACAAGGATGATCTTTTTCATGCCGTTGCGTGCCAATTCATCGCAGGTTTCCTGCAGCACATTCCAGACGAGTTCATGACTAAAGGCCACCGTGCCGGGCTGATGCCTGGCCTCATTGATCTGTCCAAAATAATAGGGAGGAAAAACAACCGCATACTCGCGGGCAGCAGCGGTCAAGGCGACCTTACGCACGTCGATCAGATCCGTTCCGAGCGGCAGGTGCGGCCCGTGCTTCTCCAGAATGCCGAGGGGAACCAGGCAGGTGCCATGACTCGATGCCACCGCCTGCACAAATTGCGGCGAGGTCAGCTCCTCATAGTTAACCGGCAAGGCGGGTGCATTTTGTCCCGCTGCCCGGAAGCTTGCTGCCAATAGCATGAACAGTGCAACGCGGGAATATCTCACAGGCACTTCCTTTCCTGTTTCGGCTTTTCGGCTGCACGTGGGTCTGATTTTGCCGGGGGCCAACGATCGCGGACATCCACCGCTGAATAACGCCTTGAGGCCCTGTCATCCCCCGCTTTTGAGCGCGCCAAGCCCATTCCGGCGCATGCAACATATCCCCCTTCCGGCAAAATAACCATTCCGGAGCTGAAACGCAAGCGAATTGGCTAAAAAGAGGGTCTTCCGGCGGTGACGCGGCGGGATTACCCAA
This sequence comes from bacterium, assembly GCA_035353815.1. Taxonomy (GTDB): domain Bacteria; phylum Zhuqueibacterota; class Zhuqueibacteria; order Residuimicrobiales; family Residuimicrobiaceae; genus JAKPUX01. The sequence goes on along the minus strand of DAOQAG010000045.1, from coordinate 11,431 downwards.
TATCCACGATTTTATGGTGGTAACCGCACTGCGCAAACACATCCAGGATGCAAATTCAGGAAAAATTGCGCCCGGGCGAGTTGGAGCGCACGTTGCATCATGACCCGGGTCGACAGCCCAAAGCCAACACCAGGCATCGCCGACATCACGGCGCTCACGTAGTAAAAGATTTGCGCCGTTCGGCCCTGATGGTTATCGAGCTGGAGAAGGGGGCAAAATAGCGCTGGAAAAAGTGATCCACTGCGATGGCAGCTTCTATCCCCACATGCCGAGCCAGACAGCGATGCAGAAATACCGGCAGAACAAATCGGCCTGAAATCTGCTGAACCGAAAACCCGTTACTGGCAAACATCGCTGCAATTTGATAGAAGGTGAAGGTACGGAAAGCCTGCGTATTATTTCGGTAATGAGCCCTGATCCTGCGCAGGCAGGAATGCAGAAAAGCCAGGGAACGCGTGGATGGGAAATCGAGAACAACAGCATCCCCCGAAATGCGAGCCAGTTCACGGATGAGCCGGAGGGGATCGGGTGAGTGCATCAGAACCCGGAAGCAAGGATGAACGGATCCGCTGCCATATCTTCCTCTGCTTCCTGGCCCTGGTCCTGGCCCGAATTGTCGAGCACAAAACGGGTGCGTCATGGAGATCTGTGCGTCAGGAAATGAACCGGATGCAGGTTGGCCAATTTCTTATGAACCGGGAAAAAGTCTCTCAATTGACAGAGCCAACAGAGCAACAGAAATTGGTCCTCAAGCAGCTGGGTATCAAAAAACCCGGCTCTATTGTAGACATATGCTAGAGCTGATTTTGTAGTAACACGACTCCATCTGGAAAAGTATATCTATGCCGTTGTTTAATAGGGCTTAAGCCCTATCTGTTTTACCCTACAACTGTCGAACTTCGGTTTATGATTGATAGTCAGATAGTCTTAGATGGACTCGATTCCCCTCATTGCGGCTGATCGGACTCCAAAAAACTCATCAGATATATGATTCTGTTGATTTAGTGACATTTTCACCAGATCTTGGACGAGAAAACAGTAGGTTAGGCCTTGGAATACCTAAAAATACCTAGTAAATCAGCAGAGTCATATATAACTCATATGATTTAATCGTTTATTATCCTCACGGCTGTTAGGATGAATCACGGCACAGAACAGTCGCAGCAAGTGCAGATCACAGGGTCGCTGATGGATCCGCAACAGCAGGATTTATCCAAAACATCCTTCATCATCTGGCCAGAGGGATTCACCATCCCCCATGACGTGACGTTCACGGCATCATCCATGAGCAGGCACGGCGCGATGGGGCTGCACTCGAGCGTGCTGTCATTACTGACAAAATCTCTGGCCAACAAGCCGATTTTGGCGGAATTCCTCTTCTCTGATTTTTATGCCGTTTTTGCTGAATACCTTTTTGCAGAAATCACATCATATAATACCGGCATAACCAACAAAATCAGGATGGTCGATGTTGCCAGTCCGCAAATCACCGCGAAGGCAAAGGTATACCAGAATGAATATGTATCCGAGTTGAGCACGAACGGAACGAAGCTGGCGATGGTGGTGAGGGTGGTGATCAATATGGGGCGAGTGCGCTGTATAACGGCTTCCGATATACGGTGGATTCTTCCTGCTCCGGCCTCTTGGATCAAGCGCTCAATGCGAGAGACCAGAATGATGCCGTTATTGACCGAAAGCCCAATAAGAAGGATCACCGCGGCATACCCTCCGCGACTAAAATTGACATTAAAAAAATAAAAGCCAAGGAAGAGTCCGATCAATGACATAGGCACTGAAAAGAGGATGATGAAAGGCAATCGCATCGATTCAAAAAGCGCAGCGGCAATCATAAAGACAATTAAGAGAGATCCAACGGCAATTAGCAGCATGGGAATCGTTTCTTTTTTACCCAGATAAAAGGAATAATCCGGCCGTTTGACCTCATATCCCACAGCCGTAGGTATGGAAGCGAGGACGCCATCGAGAAAGCGATCGCCCAAACGCGTAGGGCCTTTGTAATCGTAACTGATAAATCGTGCATACTGCTGGTCCTCACGCTTGATCTCGGCCATCACTGGCTGCAACTCGATACGTATGATATCGCCGATCCGCACTATCTTTCCGCCAGCAGCAATAGAGCTGGTCAACAAGGATTGGACATCTTCAGCATCAGTCCGCACTGCCAACGAACTCGAAGGCATCGGATGCTTCATGAGCAGAGAATAATGGACTGCCTCTTGGCCGATGACTGCACGCTGACTTGAGATGCCGCGGCGCAGCTTGACGGCTAGTGCCGTCAAAAAATCATCCAGCGCAATATGATGGCGATACAAGGCTTCGCGGTCTACTTTGCCAACTAATTCATACTCCTTAGTTTGCCATGGCAAGCGGTCAATTTGAATATCCGCCACGCGAGCATTGAGCGTTAACACCTCACTGATTTTTTGCGCGAGTTCTTTCACTTTGCTGTAATTATAACCCAGAATTTGAATAGTATAATTGGAGCTCGATCCCCCGCCGGAAGAAAATCCAGGGCCAAATCCGAAGACGCTGACGGAAAATCCGCTGCTGCCCGCCGCCATGGCCGTCAGTTGGTCCTTGATCACCAAAGGTGCGGCTGTCAAGGCCGTCTGACGGTCAAAATCCACACGGATGTAGACGCTGCGGGAAGAGATTTGCGTGATAAATCTTCGTATGACCTGGCCGTTTCTTGACAGCGCCGCCTCGAGCCATCTGCCATAATCATCCAAGCGATTCATTTCCGTTCCTTGTGGCGCCTGAACATAGACGACGATATAGGTATCGAAACCCATCTTCCACAACTCGCCCCTGTAAACATAATTGAAAAATAAATATGAGGCGCCGCCTAAAACATGATCCACGTAGGGTCTTGTTCTTTTCATGAAGTCGTTGTCCATCAGCTTATTGTACAAGCGTGTGCCATTGTTTTTTATCTGCTGCATGGCGCGTTGATCAGAAGGCATTGGTTGCAGGGGTTTGATGGACAGCTTCGCCGGCAACATCCAGAAGGGCAGCCCGATGAGAAGCACAGAAAATATCAAGATCCATTTTTTGTGACGCAAATTCCACAAGATCAGTTTTTGATAGGCGGTTTTGAGATTGCATCTTCCGCGTGTCAGCCGGGCGGGTGGCATGCTCCATAGCCATTCCTTTTCAGGGCGACGGTGCAACCACAAGCAGGCGGCGGGAATGAATGTTACCGCCACCGGATAGGAAATGCCCAATGTTACCGCAGCCGTCCAGGCAAATTGAATGAAATAAGTGCGCAAGTTGTCGGGTAAAAAGATGATGGGAATGAGGGCGCCGATGGTGGTGGTGGTTGCGGCCAGAAGCGGCAGCCTCAGCTCATTTGTTCCTGCTTGTATATTATCCATCAGATTATCGGCCGGCGCTGATTTGATCTGACGCTGAATATTCTCAAATACGACCACTGCATTGTCTACGATGACTCCGAAAGACAGAGCCAGCGCAGAAAGAGTGACGATATTGAGGCCGATTTGCGTTATGGACAGATAAATAATTGCGCCTGCAATTGAAAAAACAACGGAAACAAAGACGGCCAACGAAGCGCGCAGGCTGTGAAAGAAAAAAAACAGGATAAGCAGCACGCACAATGCGGAGAAGAGAGATTTTCCGGATAGTTCATTGATTTCCGTGCTGATATCGGCGCCCCGGTCCATCACTTTCTCGATGGCGATTCCGGCAGGGAAAGCCTTTTGTAGACCTACCATAACAGCTTCAACCGCCGCAGCCGTTTTTAGCATATTTATACCAGGCTCTTTATCGATTTCTACGGTCACGGCTGATTTTCCGTTGATGCGGACAATGGACGCGGATACCGCTAAGGTATCCTTAACAATGCAAAATTCGGACAAGGCAAGTGGCCGATCGCGGTTACGCGGGTTCGGCAGCCAAATTTTTGTCAGATCTTGGACGTGACGAACTTCACTGCCGATGGTTAGGGTGCGGCCTGTTCCGCCCTGTTCTTCCCGTCCAACCGCAAGCTGAAAGGAAGCATTGCGTATCGCGTGCAATACTTGCTCGAGTCCGATGTTCAGGCTTTTAAGCCGATCCTCATCCAGCAACACGCGAATTTCGCGATTGGCGCCACCTTTGATTTGGACTTCAGACACTCCTTTGACTCCTAGCAATGCCGGACGAACCTTTTCCCATCCATAGCGCTGCAAGGCAGGAAGACCGGCAGCACCGTAGAGTCTGTAACTGAGAAAACCCTGCAGGTCAGCATACTCTTTTGGAATATAATGTTGTATTTGTCCCGGATAGGCATCATGTGGCAATACAGGGCTCAACGCAGCCATTTTTTCCGATAATTCAAGGCGCGCCAGATCCATATTGGTTTTCTTCTGAAAAGCAAGGTCGATGCGCGCCAAGCCTTCGGATGAAACCGAGATGGTTTTTTTGACGCCCTTGACAGTGACCGCTGTTTGTTCCACCAATGTGGTAATGCTGCGTTCCACCATCTCCGCAGAAGCGTTTGGCCATGAAATTTGCATTGATAATTGTGGCAAGTCTAATTCGGAACTCAATTCGACGGGAAGACGGCTCAATGCAAAGAAGGCGCATCCCATCAAGCAGAGAAAAGCCATGATCACAGTAACGGGACGATTTAGGATATGCTTGACCATCGTTGTTGAGGTACCGTAGAGACAATTCGCGACAAGGCGCCAACCATGACAGATGATATCAGAAACGGTCAAAATAGCTGTAGAGAACAGGATCCAGGAACATGGCTACCAGGGTGGAAACTAGAATACCGCCGATGATAGGGTAGCTCAAAGCAGCAGCCACTTCCAAGCCGGTGCCAAAGCCAATAAGGAGCGGAATGATGCCTAAAATGGTCGTCAAGGCGGTCATAACGATGGGCCTGAGACGTTTTTTCATGCCGTCCATTATGGCATCCCCTAAATGTAATCCTTGACGGCGGTTGTCGATGATTAAATCTAGGGCAATAACGGTATCGTTGTCAATGGCGCCGAGCATGATGATCAGTCCAACAACCGACATGACATTGTAGCTTTGGTTTGCGATGAACATAACAATGAACGCCCCGGCTATGGACAAGGGACTGGTCATCAAAATAATCACTGGGTAGAGGACTGATTCATATTCGGATGCAAGGATGATATAAACCAAAAAGATGGATAGCAGCAGAATAATCAACAGGCTGCGGCCGCTTTCACGGATTTCGTCTATTTTTCCGCCAACACGGATTTCATAATCCGAAGGCAAAAGTTCCTCGCCAGTGATGCGTCTGACACCATCCATGGCGCTAAAAATGCCGCGGCTTCCCGCATTGGCGTAAATAATAACCGCGCGATCATGATTCTCGTGATAGATCTCATTGGTTCCGAGGCTCTGTTTCGCATCAGCAATAACAGTCATGGGCACCCCTTCTTTGACCTGGTATTTGAGGAGGGCCGCAATTTTATCGGCATTTGCCGGTAAATCAGGCTGCACTCGCACCGGAATGCGGCGGTCAAATTCGCTGATATAGGTGGCGATATGTCCGCTGATAAAGCTCGATGCTTCTTGAGATATCAAATCCGCGTCCAATTGATGCAGGGCCATAAGTTGGCGATCCAAATCCAAGCGCAATTGCGGTGTCTGCTGTTGCATTGCAGCGCGCACATCCCGCAGGCCTTCGATCGCTGTTATTTTTTTCAGCAGCGATTCGGCGATCTTTTGGCTTAACGGCAGGTCTTTCCCGACGATCTGTACCTTGATGTCATTCTCCTGTGGCTGCAAAATGCGCTCAAAAGAAGTCGTTCTCCTTGTGTAGGCTAAGCTCGCGCCCAAAGCTGAAAAATGCTTTTGCAGTGGCTGTAAAGCCGTTCTGCAGGCCTCCATGGATTGCGCAACGCGAAAACCCTCAGGCACCTTGACCTCTATTCGGCTGCGGTTGATGTCGGCATGCAAAAGGGTGAAATAATCATCTCGAGCTGAAAAACCAATGTCCGCAGCGACAAGGGCAATGGACGGCATGCCCGTAAGTGTTTTTTCTATAAGCAGGGAAGCCTCAGAGGTGGCTTGAACGGAAGAACCGCGTGGCATCGCCAATTCCAGAGCGAATCGGCTTTGATCAATATCCGGCGCCTGCTCAGATGGGATCAAGAAAGCAAAGCCAATCGAAAACAGCGTGATCACAGTGGTAATCGCCAGAACCTGCATCCGATGCCGCAGACACCATGTCAACCAGGCCTCATAGCGTTCAAGGAAACGATCATATCGGGCGGCGAAGTAACACGCGATTTGCGAGGTGCTGCGATCGGCTTCCGAATAGGAGGGATGAAGGCGGTCCAGCAAGGCAGGCGCCAGCGTTGCAGCCACCAGCAGAGAGGCCAGTAGTGAAAAAGTCATGGTCAGGCTCATGTCAACAAACAGCTTTTGTGTCACCCCCCCGACGAAGATAACCGGCAAAAATATGGCGATATTGGTAAATGTGGCGGCTGAAATAGTGACATTGAGCTCTTTGGCGCCCTGCAGTATCGCCTGGCGTAGCGGCACTCTCAATTGACGCAATCGCGAAAAATTTTCCACCATGATGATGGTATTGTCCCCCACCATGCCAATGCCGAGCGCCAATCCGGTCAATGATATGATATTGAAAGAGAGTCCCGCGAAATACATCATGACTATGGTTGTTAAAATTGAAAAGGGGGTGGCCAGGCCGATGATGAGGGGATAGCGGATACGGTGTAAAAAGAGAAAAAGCACTATAAATGCCAGCAATGCACCCCAAATGATAGCTTGTTCAATATTGGAGATGGATTTATTAATGAAATCAGCTTGGGCAAAGAGGACATGGATGTCGGTATCTCGATAATTCTTGCGCAAATCTTCCACGGTTTGGCAAATTTTTTTCGATATAGCGACCGTGTTGGCGCCAGCTTCCTTTCGGACAAAGAGGAGAATGGCTTCCTCGCAGTTGACGCGCGTCATGCCCTGTTGCTCAGTATAGGCTTCATGAACTCGAGCGATCTGCCGTAGAGCGATGAGCTGCCCGTTTCGGGCGCGCACGGATACCTGTTCGATGTCGTTGAGCGTTTCCAGTTCTGAAACGGTTCGAAAAGAATACCTGAAGAGACCTTGCTTGAGCGTGCCGCCACTATATTGGATGTTCGCGGCTTTCAGGCTGGACGATATTTCGTTAAAACTTAAACCATAAGCGATTAATTTAGCGGCATCCACTTCGACGCGAATTTCACGCTCGCGGCCGCCCGCCACAACCGCCTGGGCGACACCCTGAATCTGTTCCAGCCGCCGTTTTACGAGCACTTCGGCAAACTCCCGCATTTGCGCCAGGCGGGCTTCCGCTGAAGTCTGATCTGGTATCGCTTTTTGTGACGTCAATGACAACGTCATGATGGCTTCGCTGGAGGGGTCTATACGAAGAATCGTGGGGCGTGCGGATTCTTCCGGGAGCAGTCCGCGCATGACATCCAATTTCTCCCGCACCTCTACCAGGGCATAATCGATGTTCCGGCCCCAATAAAACTCCAGCCGCACCAGCGACATGCCTTCACGAGAAATGGATGTGATGCGTTTCAAGCCGTTTACTGTACCCAGGATGGATTCGATGGGCTCGGTTACGCCTTTCTCGACGGCTTCCGGAGCCGCCCCGGAATAGCTCGTCAGTACCATCATTTCGGGGATTTGTACGGCCGGCAAAAAGTCGATGCTAATTTGATTGAACGAGAGCAGACCGAGTACGGCAATGCCAATAAAAAGCATAGCCACAGTAACGGGACGATTGATGGCTGTCTGGGTCAGGGACATTGAGTTGTCGTATTTACTTTTCAGAGGAAGAGAAGTCTATCCTGGCATCATGCGCGAGATTATAATTGCCTTCCACGATGACACTGTCACCTGCCGAGACGCCATTGGTGATTTGGTAATACTCTTCATTTTCGGCGCCAATCTCGACATATCGCCATTTCGCCAATCCCTGTTGCGCTAGAAAGACGACCGGCCGGTTGTCGCGCATGACCAGTGCGGCTTTGGGAATAGTGATGGCCGCTGCGACGACATCACCCTGGATGCGTACGTTGGCAAACATGCCTGGTTTGAAGCGATGTCCCGCATTCGCGATCTCCACGGTCACTTTGCCCGTTCGTTTTTCCAAATCGATGTACGGATTGATTTCCGTCACATGGCCTTGCTGGACCGCATCATTAAAAGCCACGAATCGGACTTCGGCGGCGTGACCGATCCGAATTTTGCTAATTTGTGACTCGGTCACGTCCGCAATAACATTCACCCGGGACAAGTCAATGAGCTTCAGGCACTGAAATCCCGAATAAATAAAACTGCCGCCGGGCACCAGTTCGCAATCGGCTACATAGCCGCTGAATGGCGCCCGCAATTCGCAATATGCCAAGTTGAGTTTGGCGCGGTCATATTCGACAAGCGCTTGATTCAGGCCACACTTGTTTGCTATGACATCATCGCGGTCGAAATCACGATAGGTTAGCAGGGATTCATAATTGCGCCGGATGCGGCGCAGCTGCCCTTCGTCGAGATCACCGTTGTGAAAATCTTGCTCTGCTTGGCGGTAGATGATGGAGAGGCTGTCAATTTGTTTGGCCAGCCGGAATGGTTTGGCGGCGAGGAGAGCGCTGGGGCCGGATTTGATGATGTTGTATTCGATGCTGCTGCTGAGCAGATTATTTTCCGCATCACGCAGCGCGAGGCGCGGAGCTGCATCATCGAGCCGCACCAGCAAATCGCCTTTCTCAATATATTTGCCATTGTGGGCATTCAGAGAATCCAGGTGGCCGCTGGTTTGCGTGATAATTCCGGCTTCCTTAATGGGCCGCGCCAGTCCGCTGCAGTGAATCCACCGGATTAGGTCCTGTTGTACCGCGATTTGGATATGTACGGGGAAAATGATGTTGGGGATGGAAGCTACAGCGGATTCAGCCGCTGCATCCTGAATGGAAACGCTCTCTTTATGCAGGAGAAGATAGGCTGCGACCGCAAGAATAAGAACGAGCGAGATAGAGAGCAGAATTTTTTTCATGATATGTTGCACTTTTCTGTTTGGCTATGTAAAAAATTGCTAAAATTGACATAACCATTAATTATTACTGTACAGCGGAGTCATCCGACGACCGATAGCGACCGTCATAATTGTTTTTACTGAATTTGCACATATCATTAATAATATTAACACCTCAATTGACATTTTTAATCTTGATTTCAAGACAATGTCGTACAAATTCTCATACGCTTTTCATGCATGACACTATCATTGCTTATCGGCCGGTTCATCGGCCAAGGTAGTATTAAGAAGTGCTTTGATCTCTTTTTTCATCTCAAAGATAACCGGAGAAGGGATTTTTTCTTTGAACTGAATGACCGCAGCCCCAATTTGCTGAGCTTTGTATGGCATATTATGCTGCGAATAGAGTTTTGCGAGCAGATACAACGGGTAAAGCCGGTTGGGAATCAAGTGAAATGCTTGCCAATAATGATATTCCGCCTGGCTTATATCACCCAGGGCAGCATAACTGTTGCCGAGGGAAATGTGGATGTTGGGATCGGCAGACACGGTTTGCGCTTTATTTAGCAGGTCAATTGCTTTTACATGTTCTCCCATCAGACCGAGCGTACCGCCGTAATTGAGTAGAAATTGCCCGTCGTGATTGAAATGATCATACAGCTTTTCATATAGCGCGACGGCAGGCCCCAATTGCCGTATCATTGAAAGTTGTACGGCCGAATGCCACTCTCTGTAAGCAATATATGTTTTTGCGGTATACTTCAAAACGAACAGGGCGGTAATCAGCAAAATGCCTGCTGTTGTGAAAAGAACGGGCTTATGAAGTCGAATCACAAATGCGGGTGGATGTGTAGTCGCCATGACAGCCGTGATGAAAGCAGTATTTACGGCGGTTGGGAGAATGTGCAATGGAAAAGATGCAAACATGAAAATCAAAATGCTTAGGAGAGAAGCTTTTGCGGAAGTCGATATGGGGTCTGGTTTTTGACTGTTTTTGCTATTCCACAAAATATAGATAACAGCCAAAAAGAGCAGCAAACCGATCATACCCAATTCGGTCAGGATTTCCAGGTATTCATTGTGAGCATGATTGACATTTCCCGCCAAATATTTTTCATGGTTGTTACCCGGATGTTGGGCAAAGTAGGTCGCCTGATAATAACCATATTCCATACCATAGCGGCCCAATCCGAGGCCGCAAATTGGATGATCCAGGGTCATCTGAACGGTCATTTTCCAGATCAGCAACCTGCCTTGAATCGACTCTGGGCGCAAGAAATACAAACCATAGCTGGAAAGAATTATCGAGAGCATAAGAACTGTCATGGCCATAGAAGATAATAGTTTGTGGGAAAAGAGAGCCAATATCTTGCCACGCTTAGCATGGGCCAGGACAAAGAAAATTCCAGCAGACGAGGCTATCCAGCCATTTCTGATCATGGTGGCGGGCAAAACAAGTATGATCAGGACCAGAAAAAAGCCGGTGAGCCATTTTATTTTTTGATCTCCTAAAGAGAGATAGAGGCCAAATGCGAAAGGAGAAACGGACGCCAAGTAGCCCGCCAGGGCGTCGGGATTGCCAAAGGTTCCTGTCATCTTGAAATAGGCGTTAAATGAAGGAAGGACTCCGTATAGTTGCAGCAGGGAAATAATCGATTGCAGGATGCCGGCACTGACAAAAGCAGTAATAAGGATTGTTATGGTATTCGCGTTGTTGGCGCCTTGCAAATATAACCGCATAATCAAAAAACAGATGAACAAAAAATGAAAAGCTGCTGAGTTCAAATGAACAGCTTCGTCTGGAGGGGAAGAAATACTCCTAACGACTGCATAGGCATAAAAAACGAAAAGAATGACATCGATATGATTTATCTCAATGGTTAATGATGCCGTTTTTAAGAACAGGCACACTGCGGCGGTTATTAGCAAGATGCCCGATAGGCCTAAAAAGTAAAACAATTTCGCGGTCTCGATGCCGTCAGTGAGGCGAAAGCTGAAAAAAAGAGCTGAAAAAAAATAGAATGAAACCAAGATCGCGAAAAAGTATTTTAGTCGAGGCGTCATTTGGGCATATTTTCTAGTTCGGCAAGTTGACTCGGAGGACAGGAATCAATCGCCATATTTAAAAAGCAGATCTGTAAACATGCAAAATATCATTCCTTGTCATGGTCGCATTGATTCCCATGATATGGCAATCAATACAGGAATTATAATTTTCTAGTAATTTTGATCTTACAACGCATGGCGACAAAGTCATTGCTTGATTGACATTGAAGGGTGCATCTGGATCGCCATGACTTTGTCCCAGCGCAAGCAGACCTCCATTATAAACCCTAGTGTAATGTCAAGTTAATTAAGTTGGGTTATTGCTTGATTATGGTAATAGAT
>DAOQAG010000044.1:16602-33838 GCA_035353815.1 bacterium | reverse complement strand
TGTGCGCTCTTTGAAAAGTATTTTGGTTTTATCAAAGGATCAAAAAAGGGGCTTTGTTGCCGCCCATTCCTGCTCCAGCTCCTGGCTTATTTCATCGATGCCACAGATTTGTCCATGAGTGGTTTTGACCGTCGCAAACGTGTATCTGGCTATGCCGGTCATTTGGAAAACAAGCCGGCTCAAATGGCCTCTTCCCATCAAATGAAGCGCTTTTTTGAAAAGCCGGGTCCTCTTGGCAATCGGTTATATCGGCTTGTTCTGTTACAGTTGTTCATCTGGCGACTAAAAGTTGAGCAGCCCGTCGTGATTAAACTGTTTGTTGATTCGATGGTCTGGGACAATGACCACGCTGATAGACGCCAGGGGGTTGAGCCGACCTATAAAAAAGTCAAAGGGTAAGAGGGGATTTGTTGTCGCTCTTCGGTTGCCGAATCAGTCTAATGGTGCAACTGGCACTGCGGAATATGCACGTTTTTTTTGAGTACCTCTAAAATCGCTCAGTTTAGGTAAAAGTCAGTTATCAAAAATTATTTCTCACAAAATGTACCAGGAGATGACTATAAGAAATATTAATACTGCGCGAAAGCTGGCTTTAATGTAAGCGAAGCGAGCAGCCTTGATCATGGTAGCCTTCGCTGTCATCCAACGGATGATGACCCGCTGCGGAGGATCGGGAACCTGCGCCACGTGGGCATGAAAAAAGGGCTGTCGCAAGCGGTATCCCTTTCGAGAAAGTGCCTCTATTCGTACCGTTATCTGGCCAAAAGAATGCGCAACGTTTTCTGATAGGAACCCGCCAGACGGGCACAGGAGTCAAGAATTATTCGTGTTTTCAGCCCATATTTATGGATGAGGGCATGGCATTGCGGCGCAGATAAGCCGCATTCAATAGCCGGCTTTTTCAAGCCGAAAAAGGATTGACATTGCGGACGATTCTCGCTGGCATCTATATCGTTGGGCTCGTGATCTCTGAGGGGCTGCGCCTGCCGCAACGGTTCCGGCGGACTTTTTCTGGCCAGAAGCGTCACAAGCCGGAGGGCTCCCGGCGCGCCTCCGAGGTGATCGTCCTTGCTGCGATTGCAGGTGGAATCTGGATCTTGCCGCTGCTCTCTGTCTTTACAGGATGGTTCGACGCATTTGACTACATAGTACCGAAGTGGATCTTAGGGCTGGGCTGTGGAGTATTCCTGGTGAGTATGGGGCTGCGATGCGCGGCACAATCGGCTCTCGGATCATCGTGGTCCCCCACACTGGAAACCGCCAGCCAGCAGCAACTCGTAACCTCAGGTGTGTACCGGCGGATCAGACATCCGCTCTACACTTCGCTCATTCTTTGGGCCATGGCGCAGCCCGTTTTGCTCCAAAATTATATAGCAGGATTCAGTGGAGCCTTGGCGGTTGCCGCTATCTGGTTTGTGCGGGTGCCGGCAGAAGAGAGAATGATGTGCGAAAGATTCGGTGCCGCCTATCTTCACTATATGAAGCGGACAGGCAAGGTAATTCCACGGCTGCGCTAACGCATGGATCGATGACGCGTGTGCAACTGGCGAGCAAGCCTTTCGGAGTGTCGGGCAGGTTCGAGGATACGCTTGCCGTGCTCGGTTTTGCGATCTGGATAGCCTGCCTGGCCTCGCTGGTGCACGACCTGCCTGATACCCTCCTGGGCGCTCTCGGACTACTTGACCTCAGTAAATATGAGGTCCTCCTCAACTCGCCGACGATTTGGAGGACGATTCTGTGGACGTGTTGTGGCACCTCCTTCCTCCTCTTCGTCCTCCAGTTCTGGAAGGCCGTCCGAGTCGTACATAACATCAAACCCATCCCGCTTGCTGCGTCGATCCGTTGGGATTTCTGACCTATCAGACACTGTTTCTGGTCTTTAATCGCTGAAGCCGAAAGCGTCGCTGCGGCCTGACCTGCCTGTCGCCGCTGCGAGGGATGGCCGCAGGCTCGATGAAGCGCAGGACGCCGGGTCTCCTTCCGGGCTGAAAAGGAAGGATGGGCTTGCATTTCTGGATGCAAATTGGTAACATGGAGAGGTCACAGATGCCCTGAAGAACCATCGACAGCACAGGCGTATCGCTGTGGCCAGACTCGTGGAGCGCAACAAGGATTAAAAGGAAAAAAGGATGAACTCTTTCGATGAACGCGCTGCTCAGTGGGATGAAAATCCGGAACGGGTGATCAGGGCGCAGGACGCTGCACGCTCCATTCGCCGCTATCTCCCCCTGGATGCAAAATGGAGCGCCATGGAGTACGGCTGCGGCACCGGACTGGTCGGCTTTTTACTCCAGCCCTTTCTCGGTCATCTGGTGATGGCGGACAGCTCCTCCGGCATGCTGACCGTGCTGCAGGCCAAGATTGAGCAGGCCGGCGTGACCAATATGACCTGCCTGAAACTGGATCTGGCGGCCGATCCCACTCCACCGCAGTGCTTCCATCTGATATTCACCTCCATGACGCTGCATCATGTCGACGATACGTTGGGGCTGTTCAAGCGTTTTTATGATCTGTTAAGCGATGGCGGCTACCTGGCTGCTGTCGATCTGGATGTCGAGGACGGCTCGTTTCACGGTGAAGGCTTTTCCGGTCACAAAGGCTTTGATCGAGCGCTCCTGCAAGACCAGCTCCATGAAGCCGGCTTTAGCGAGAGCGTTTTTCATGATCTTGCGCCACTGACCAAAAACACGCAGGCGGGAATGCGGACCTTCCCGCTCTTTCTGCTGACGGCGCGCAAGGCGCCATCCGTCGGGGCAGGGAAGAGGACAGGATGACATACGAGCCGCCCGAATGGCCTGATCAAAGCGTTGCAGCAAGCCGGCAGGAAGAAAACTCAGGCCGGACAACTGACCCGGGCAATGACGTGCAGCAAGTGAGCAGGATCAAATGCAAGCCGCCCGGTTGACCTCCTAACAAGCCTGCCCTCATGCGGCAGGAGATAAAATCCAACTTAAAAAATAGCCCGATCAATGCCGTGCAGGAATCGGCACCGGGCTGTTCCATGGCCGCTTCTTTAATGAATCTGGTTTTCAAGGAGATCCATGATACGACGCCTGCTTGGCCTCCTGCCTTTTATCGCCACCCTGGCCTTCAGCGGCCCAAGCGATTCCTTGATTCTGGGCCGCTGGCTGGCGCACACGGATGCGCGCAACGCCCTCTACCATGAGTTGTGCCGCGAGGCCTTTCATGACCTGGATCTGCGTCAGGAGCGGGTCCGAACCATCCAGGATAGCGCGGCTTGGCAAGCCTACTGCAAGGAAATTCGCGCCAAACTGAATATCGCCCTTGGTCCCTTGCCGGCCAGGACGCCGTTGCAGCCCAGGATCACCGGCCGTCTACCGCAGGAGGGCTATACGATCGAAAAGATCCTCCTGCAATCGCAGCCCGGATTTTACATGACCGTCTGTCTCTTCCTCCCGGAGACGCCAGGCAAGCATCCAGCTGTGATCTATTGCAGCGGTCATACTCGTGAGGGCTTCCGGCTGCCCACCTACTTGCGGCCGATCCTGAATCTGGTGAAAAAAGGCTTTGTTGTGTTCGCATTCGATCCCGCCGGGCAGGGGGAGCGGCTGCAATATTACGATCCGGCGACGGACCGATCCGCGGTCGGCGCGCCGACGCGGGAACATTCCTATGCCGGCGCACAGTGTTTTCTCGCCGGATATTCGCCGGCGCTCTACTGGGTCTGGGATGGCATCCGCGCTGTCGACTATTTGTCCAGCCGGCCGGAGGTGGATGCGAACCGCATCGGCGTCACCGGCCGCTCCGGAGGCGGCACGCAGACCGCCTGTATTGCCGCCTTCGATGAGCGCATCCGCGCTGCGGCGCCGGAATGCTACATCACCACCTTTCGCCGCTTGCTGCAAAGCGTCGGCCCCCAGGATGCAGAGCAGAATTTCTATCACGGCATCAGCCAGGGCCTTGACATGGCCGACCTGCTGCTGGCGCGCGCGCCGCGTCCGGTGCTGGTGATCGCCACCACCCGGGATTATTTCGGCGTGCAGGGGGCGCGTGAAACCTGTGCCGAGGTTGGGCGGATCTATCAGATGCTCGGTGCCGGCGCTGCGCTGCAGCTGACCGAAGACGACAGCGTTCATGCTTCGACGAAAAAAAATCGTGAAGCGATGTACGCCTTTTTTCAGCACCATCTAGGCCAGCCGGGTTCAGCCGCCGAGGTGGAGGTCACGATCCCCGACCCCCGGTTGCTGCAAGTGACCGCGACCGGCCAGGTGGCGGCATTGACGCAGGCGGAAACCCATTACTCCCTCAATCGACGCCGGGTTCAGCTTGAAAATGAAGAGCTGGTCAAGTCCCGCGGTGCGGACGGCCATTTGCTTCGCGTGCTCGAGAGAGCGAAAACGCTGTCCGGTTATCGACCGCCGGCGGAGAGCAGCACCCTGATCTTCGCCGGCCGGCAGAAAAAAGAGGGATGGGTGTGGGAGCACTATGTGCTGCAGCTCGAGCATACCGCACTGCCGTTCATCAAAGTCTATGCCGATCGACAGCCGTCCCCCGACCGGAGTGTCCTCTTTTTGCATCCACAGGGCAAAGCCGCCTTGTGGGCGGAGGGAAAAGACTGGCAGCCCTTTGCCCGCCAGGGGTACGCGGTGATCTGGCCGGACCTGTCGGATATCGGCGAGCTGGGAGGCGGCGCGCTCAAGGGGGATTCTTATGATTTCCTCCAGGGGACGGGAGCCTATAATATGTGGTTCCTGGGTATCCTGGTCGATCGCAGTATTGTGGCCATTCGCGCCGGGGAGGTGAACGCGCTCGTTCGCCGGCTGAAAACCGCGCCGGACGCGCCGAGCCGCAGTGTTGCGGCCGTCGCTTTTGCGGAACTGGGGCCGGTGTTGCTCCATGCCGCAGCCTTTGATTCAGCCATCGACCGGGCAGCCCTGATCGGATCATATATCAGCTATGCCGATCTGGCCGGACGCCGCTATTACAAGCCGGAGTACATGTATTCCGCGGTGGCCGGATGTCTGGGCGAGTATGATCTGCCGGACCTGGCGGCGCTTGTGGCGCCGCGCGCACTCGCCTGGATCAACGGTTGTGACGCCAACGGCCAGGTGCTCACCAGCGGGCAATGCGAGCAAGGCTGGAGCTTTGCCAGGCAGGTCTATCAAGCCCGGGGGGCAGGCGATCGGCTGGTGATTCACAGCGGCGCAGAGTCCGCGCCGGGAGAAATACTTGCCGGTTTGTGGGACGAATTCCGGGCAAACGATTAACCAGCTTGGGAAAGCTGATAAATTGTCCCCATGGCCTTGTGCCTGACGACGGCTCCAGTGGAGGAGCGTTGCGCATCCACCACCTGCCTGCAGGGTTCCCGGCGCTCCAGACCCCGGATGGTGACCGGCTTTTCGCTTGAAGGAATATAGATGAGGAGGTTTTTCGTGAATGATGATGCAGTTGTTCTCGAGTTCTCGAGCCGTGAAGAATACAGAACGTGGCTGACAAAAAACTGCCAGCAGGAACAGGGAATCTGGATAACCTTTGTCAAAGGCAGCAAACAATTTACGGCGAATGATGCTCTGGAAGAATCCATTTGTTTCGGATGGATCGATGGCGTCATGAAATCGATCGATGAACAATATTATAAAAAGTACTTTTCGCACCGGAAAGATGTGCATAAATGGTCCGAGAAAAACAAGGCCATTTATGAAAAGATGGTAAAAAGCGGCTTGATGACCAGGGCCGGAACCGAAGTCTTTAAAGCCGGCGAGAAAAAGGCGCAACCTGCAGTGGATATCAACGAAAAAATACAAATTCTGCGCAATGTCCTTAAGGACAATAATGAAATTCTCGCGCTTTTTGATGCCAAGTCCCCATCGCGGCAGAAACAGTTTGCCGGATTTTATGGTGAAGCAAAAACTGACGCAACTAAAGCCAAACGGAAAAATAAAATCATGGAAGCGTTGATAAATAATTACTCCGGAATGTTGTATTAACTACCGGATACTCCTTGAGTCAACCGGATGCACGAGGACAAGCTCGCTGCTCCTCATCACCGATCACGGGCCCTATGGGTCGGCTGCATCCTTCCTGGCGCGGAGATCCAATGTCGAGATGGGGCGGCATGCTGTCCGAATAACACCTCACCTGGCGAATGAACCAGACGAAAACGCTCCCGCTCTTCCCACAGGGGGAGAGGGCCGGTTGAAAGCGGCGGTGGGCAGGGTTGGGGGCACCGCCCGGCAAAGTGCATTGCGCCCTGCAGAAAACCGGCGCGGCTGGAATCAATTGGAGCATGCACAAGTTATAACAATTTGAGTGCAGGCCGAGTCCAGGGCTGGTCATGAATCCGTCCGGCAGCCGGGATATCCGGATCGCCGGGGGAGCGGATGTGATCCAGCAGTACCTGAACCTGGGTGTCGTCGACGAGCTGGAAATCGCCCTGGCACCCGTGTTGTTCGCAGGCGGGCGGCGCCTCTTCGAGAACCTGCGCGAGCCCGGGCCAAAGTTTCGCATTGACAAGGTTCTTGATACATCAGCCGCCACGCATTTGCGTTATGTGCGTCAATAAGGCACGGTAGTTAGAGAGACCGGGCACTGGAGTGCGAACCACGCGAGGGGGGCGGGGGGCGCTTGCTCTCCGTTCAGATGATAACTTGCCCCCGCCGGGATAATCCCGATCAGGAGGTTTGTTATGAGCTTACCGCGCAAGTACGCATTGATCGCAGGTGTGTTCTACCTGCTCACCTTCGTCTCGGTTCCCACACTTTCTTTGTATAGTTCGGTGCTGCAGCCGAACTTTATCGTTGGCTCCGGCCCCGACACCCCGGTGATCGCGGGCGTCCTGCTGGAGATGGTGGTGGCCCTCGCGGGCATAGGTACGACAGTCGCCCTCTATCCGGTTGTCCGAAAACAAGGCGAAGCGCGCGCGATCGGATTCATCGCCATGCGGGTTCTCGAAGCCGCCACGATCTACGTCGGGATCGTGAGCCTGATGTCGATCGTGATGCTGCGCCGGGCCGGCGTTGGCCCGAGTGCACAGGCCATCGGCCAGGGTTTGGCCGCACTGTACCAGCAGACTTTTTTCTTTGCGCAGAGCCTGATTCCGGCCATCAATGGCGTGTTGTGGGATCTCTCCTCTACCAGTCGCGGCTGGTGCCGCGCTGGCTGCCGCTCCTGGCGTTCGCCGGCGCGGTCCTGCTTGCCGGCACGTGGATTGCCGTCCTGTCTGGCTTTGTGGGGATGAGAAACCCGAGCACGGCGCTCGGGGCGGTTCCCATCGCAGCGTGGGAGTTTTCGCTGGGAGTGTACCTGACCTTCCGGGGCTTCAAGCCTTCGCCCGTCACCGCCGCCATGTGACCCCGGTCTTGCGCCGCGGCCTTCGCTTGGCCCACGCCGACAGCTGACGCGGCCAGAGGTTTTCGCGCCCCGGCGTTTTTTCCGAGCACCTCCCGGAGGCCGGACACTGGTGCTGCGACCGGCGCGCTGCGATGGGGCAGGCTGGTACTCGAATGATTGGAGGCGGGAACCATGTGGTACAGAATCCTTTTGCTGGTGCTTGGTATGGGCTGGGGCCATGCGTGCCTCAGCCAGCGCCCCATTACAGCCGGACGGGTGGAGGTTATTCACTCGCGGATTCTTGATGAGGCGCGCACCTGTCAGATAAGCTTGCCCTCCAGCTACGCCTGGGCTCCCGATCGCAGGTATCCTGTGCTCTATCTTCTTGATGGCGAGGCGAACTTTTTGCATACCGCCGGTTCGGTGGGCTTTCTTTCCTCCACTGGAGAGATACCGGAATTGATCATTGTGGCGATCACCAGCACGGTGCGCATCCGGGATTTCACCCAAACCGATTGGTCTTCGCATTGGATCGGCGGCGGTGGCGCCAGCCACTTCAAGAGTTTTCTCTCCAGGGAGCTTATCCCGGACATTGAAAAAAAATACCGCTCCAACGGCTTTCGTATTCTTTTCGGTCATTCCGCAGCCGGGCAGTTCGTATTGTACACCATGACGGCAGAACCTTCTCTTTTCAACGCCTATGCCGCCTTGAGTCCCAGTCTCGATTGGGACGATAACCTTCCGCAAAGATCTCTGGCGGAATCGTTCGCACAGACCGACAGCCTGAAGGCTTTCCTCTATTTTGCCTGGTCCGATGACTCGGGGCAAGCCCTGGCGGCCGATCAGGGCCTTCTTGAAACGCTGAAGAGCCGATCTCCCGGGGGATTCCGCTGGGCGGCAAAGGCCTTCCCCGACGAAACCCATATGAGCATGCCGCTGCTCGCACAAATCGATGCCTTGCGCCAGCTCTTTTGCGGGTACCGGTTCCATGACGATCTCCTGGACAAGGGATTCGCCTTCGCTGAACAACATTTTCAAATGGTTTCGCAAACCGTGGGCTACGCCATACCGGTGCCTGAGGAAATCATCAATAATTTTGGGTATAATGAACTGGACAAGGGGCATTTTCAGGAGGCCATCGCTTTTTTCCGGCGCAACGTTCAACAAAATCCCAATTCCGCCAATGCATTTGATGGCCTTGCTGATGGATATGAAAAAGCCGGGATGTGGCACGAGGCGATCGCTGCATCCGCAAAAGCCGTTGAGCTGGCCAAAAAATATCATGCGCCCGATCCGGACTATTATTCGGCACATGCAAAGAAGATCCGGGCCAGGAGTAAGGCGAACGCTGATATGCAGATCAAGCCATGACCTTGACCCTGTTTGCGCCCGGCGGCAGGGTTGCCGCGGGAATCCGCTGAACGGTCCTGCCTGCGGAACGCAGCACGATAGCAGCCTTAAGCCGCTGCGGATGCACCTTGCCGGGGGGCAGCGCCATCATCCACAGGACAACCGACCTGTGTTCACATGCGGGTTTTAAATACGGAGAAGTAATATGTCAATTCCAGCGAAGAATACAGTTTGCATCTGGTATAATACAGAGGCAGAGGAAGCGGCACGGTTTTATGCCGCAACCTTTCCGGACTCGGCCATCCTGGCTGTTCACCGGGCCCCCGGCGACTATCCCTCCGGAAAAGAAGGCGATGTGTTGACCGTAGAGTTCACAGTGATGGGGATCCCCTGCCTCGGGCTCAACGGCGGACCGGCGTTCACACACAGCGAAGCCTTTTCATTTCAGGTCGCGACGGTGGACCAGGAGGAAACCGATCGGTATTGGAATGCGATCGTCGGCAATGGCGGACAGGAGAGCCAGTGCGGCTGGTGCAAGGACAAATGGGGGATATCCTGGCAGATCACCCCGATCGCGCTGACGGAGGCCATCGCCGATCCCGATCCCGCTGCCGCCAGGCGTGCATTCACGGCGATGATGCCGATGAGAAAAATCGACATCGCCACGATCGAGGCGGCGCGCCGCGGCTGAGATGCCCTTTGTCCGGGTTTCGATACGGCAGGGGTGCGCGGGTGTTCAATCGCCTGAAATACACTGATGGGCCGCGGCCGCTACCCGGGGCGCCCGCGCGCGGGTGTTCAACCAGAGAACCGGCACCTCAGCACCCAAAATGAAATAGTCCGGCAAGAGATTGAATCAGGGAGAGGAAGCGATGACTTTACGACCAGCGGATCATGAATTTGCACCCTATTATTCACGCTACATTTCTCTTGTGACCGAAACGGATATTCTCCGGGCATTGGAGGAACAGGCGACGCAACTTGCCGGCCTGATGGACGGGGTGCCTCCCGAGCGGGAAGAATTCCGCTATGCCCCGGACAAGTGGAGCGTTCGCGAGGTTCTCGGACATCTTATCGACGGCGAACGCGTGTTCGGGTATCGCGCCTTTTGCATCAGCCGGGGGGAAACGGCACCGCTGCCGTCGTTCGACCAGAGCCAGTACATCACCCGATCGGACTATAAGGAGCGTTCCGTGGCTGAACTCATGCAGGAGTTCTTGCTGATTCGGCGGACGAATGTTCTGTTTCTGCGCCGTCTCTCCGAGGCGGACTGGAGCCAAATGGGGACGGCGAGCAACCATCCAGTCTCGGTCCGGGCGCTCGCATTCATTATGGTGGGTCATGCCCGGCACCATGTGAATGTGCTGCGTGCCTCCTACGGAGTGGCTGCAGAAGCCTGATCGGACACTGCGGCCTCCAGCCTGGAGGCTGCGGCGCCGTGGGCCGCTGCATGGACAAATCAAGAGTTGCCAGGCTCTGAATCAAAGGAGAGAGGACGATGCTGCAACACCGCATTTTCGCGACCAAATTTTCCTCGGTCTATCCGTTATATGTTCAAAAAGCAGAACGCAAGAACTGTACAAAAGGGCAGGTTGACCAGATCATCTGCTGGTTGACGGGGTACACCCCGTCGGGATTGCAGCAGCAAATCGAACAGGGTGTCGATTTTGCTGCTTTTTTTGCGCAAGCCCCGGCCATGCATCCCAACAGGACGCTGATCAAAGGCGTGGTCTGCGGCGTGCGCGTGGAAGAGATCGAAGATCCGCTGATGCAACAAATCCGTTATCTGGACAAGCTGATCGACGAGCTCGCCAAAGGGAGAGCGATGGAGAAGATTCTGCGGCCATAGGCCGTCTCTTTTACCAGGATGGCCGCAGCGGATGGATAAGTTGCCGCGCCCATCCAACTGATCCAGTTCAAATCGAGGAAATTGCTATGCAGCCGCATGCGGAAAAACTCATCGAAATCGCCGGCATCACCACCCCGTTGGTCGGATTCTATGATGTGCCGGATACGCAACCCTTTGCACCCTTTGTCACGCCGCGACACTGTTTTTTTTCAGCCTATGCCAACTGGCAAAACGGGGAGAGCGTGGTCGTCTCCAGGGAGACCTTCAGGTGCAAGGGCGCGGGCTATTGGCTGTGCGGGGTGGCGTCCCGGCCGCGCGAGGCATTCGCCGACTTTTTGGCCAACGAGGAAGGATTGAAGGCCTCGACCGATCTGATGGAGCAGTGGCTGGACCACCAGAAGCCCTATCAGCAAATTCATCCCTATATTGTGATCGGGCCCCTGAAAACGGAGCAATACGCCTATCTGCGCACGGTCACGTTCTTTGTCAACCCGGACCAGCTCAGCCTGCTCCTGACCGGGGCCGAATATCACAGTGCCCGCAGTGGCGAACATCGGGTGGTCAGCAAATTCGGCTCCGGCTGTTCACAGCTGGCCGCGGTGTTCGACGATTTTGACCAGCCGCAAGCCATCATCTCGACGACGGATATTGCGATGCGGCAATATCTGCCTGCGGATATCCTCGCCTTGACAGTCACCCGGCCGATGTTCGCCCAGCTGTGCGAACTCGATGAGGACAGCTTTCTCTTCAAGCCGTTCTGGAAAAGGCTGAGAAAGGCCCGCGCGGAGCATTCCGCAACCTGACGCCAGCGCTTAACGGCGTTCGGCAGGCTACCGGACGGATTGCGCTGTTTCCAATCCTGTGAGATCGTTCCTGATCATTGCCGCCATATTTGCGGCGGACTAGTCAACTGCTGGCATTATTGCCAATCCTGTGAGATCGTTCCTGACCATTGCCGCCATTTCTTCGGCAGGCTACCCGACGGAAATGCATGAATTCCACAGAAAGGTCTCTCCATGAAACTCATCAGGCTGTCCCTCCTCCTCCTCTGCGCCCTGTTCGCCGGCACGGCCGGTGCAGAAAAGCGTTCCCCGGTAAAATCCGCGGCGCCGGAGCGTCTCATTACCCTCGATCTCTCTCAGGTGCAAGGCCCGTTCAACCCGATGTTCCGGGAGTGCATCGGCGCCGGCCGCGCCAATGAGGGTCTGCGCGCCGACTGGCAGCAGCAGCTCGCCTATGTCAAATCGGCGTGCGGCTTCAAATTCATCCGCATGCACGGGCTCCTGACCGACGACATGGGGGTGTATCGCGAAGACCGCCAGGGAAACCCGGAGTACAATTTTCAATACATCGATCCCCTCTACGATTTCATTCTCGGCATCGGCATGAAACCCTTTGTGGAGTTGGGATTCATGCCAGAGGCCCTCGCCAGCGGCCGGCAGACGCTCTTCTGGTGGCGGGGCAACGTCACGCCGCCCAAGGATTATGAAAAGTGGGGGGCGCTGATCCGCCGGCTCGTCGAGCATTTCACGGAACGCTATGGGGCCGAGGAGGTCCGCTCCTGGTATTTCGAGGTCTGGAACGAGCCCAACCTCAGCGGCTTCTGGTCCGGGACCCAGGAGGAGTATTTCAGGCTGTATACGGCCACGGTCAAGGCGATCAAGGACGTGGATGTGGCCTACCGGGTGGGCGGACCCGCTACGGCCGGCGCCGCCTGGGTGCCGGAAATGATCGATTTTTGCGCCCGCAATAAATTGCCTCTGGATTTTATCAGCACCCACTCCTATGGCGTCAAACAGGGCTACCTCGATGAATTCGGCAACGCCGGCACCATCCTCGACCCGAATCCCATGAGCGTCAGCGGGGACGTCCTGCGCTCGCGCCGCGAGATCGCCGCTTCCGCAATGCCCGGTCTCGAGCTGCATTACACCGAATGGAGCGCCTCCTACACGCCGGCTGATCCGATCCACGACAGCTACCATGAGGCCTCCTGGGTGCTGCACAAGCTCAAGCAGGTGGGCCGCGCCGCGAACTCGATGTCCTACTGGGTCTTTACCGATATCTTTGAGGAGTCGGGACCGCGTTTCACCCCCTTTCACGGCGGCTTCGGCTTGCTCAATTATCAGGGGATCAACAAGCCGGTCTTTTATGCCTTCAGCTACCTGAACAGGCTGGGAGAGCTGGAGCTGGCGAACCGGGATTCCTGCTCCTGGGCCTGCACGGATGCGCAGGGTGGTCTGCAGCTGCTGCTCTGGGATTTCACCCACACCCACCCCGGCGATTCGGTGAACAATCAGGAGTATTATATCCGCGACCTGCCGGCCAAGGCCCGGGGCAAGGTGAGGGTCGCCGTGTCGGGCATGGCCGCCGGCCTCTACAAGCTGGAGATCTGCCAGGTGGGCTACCGCGTCAACGATGCCTATTCCACCTATCTCGCCATGGGCCGGCCCGGCCAGCTCACCCCGGCCCAGGTGGAGCAGATCAAGCGGCTCAATGACGGATCCCCCGTCGCCCAGGAGATCGTCGCGGTCCAGGCCGGCGTGCCTTTCGTCAAAGAGTTCGCGATCCGGGAAAATGATGTTTTTCTGCTGCGCTGGATCAAGGGAGACGGGCGCGCCACGACGGCGGCTCGCCAAAAATGAGTTTGTAAATAATTAATTATTTACCTATATTTCTTCGGGATGCAACCCGCGGAACGGCGCCTCATTGCCCTGGTTATTCTCTCTCGGGTCTCGCCAGGGCTTTTCTTTATCCGGGCGCAGCGGCTGCCGCCTTTCTTTCAGCAAATGGGCCGCCTTGTTGCTACCTATTAGTGACCGAGGCGGAGGGGGCTTTGAGGACGGGAGGATGATGCCAACCCCGATAGGACATATCGCCGCCGGCGCACTGCTTTTCCAGACCGGTGCGCGCTCCTGGCGGCGCGAGACCGCACTGGCCCTGGCGGTGACCCTTTTCGCCCTGCTGCCCGACATCGATCTCGCCGCCGGGCTGCTCCTGGCCGGAAATGCCAACATCTGGCACCATCAGGCCACCCATTCGCTCCTGTTCGTCCTGGCCGCCGCTGCGATCGGCGGATGGTGCTACCCCGGAAAAGGCCATACCCGGCTCTTTGCCGCCGCCGGCCTGCTGCATCTGATATTTGACCTCCTCGCCAAAGACACGACCGCGCCCTTCGGCGCGCCGCTGTTCTGGCCCTTCTGGAGCGGCTATTCTATCGCACCGCTGCAGATCTTCTCCGATGTGCACCGCAGCGGCGAGGCAGCCTCCTTTTTACCGAGCCTGTTCACAATCCATAATCTCCGGACGGTCGGCATCGAACTCCTGGTGATGCTCCTGCTCTGGAGCGCATGGTATCTGTTTAGTCATTTTAAAAGCAAGAGTCATGAGCGCACACCTGCAGCCTGATCCGTCCGCACCACCCTATCTCTCCGTCGTCGTGCCGATCTATAACGAGGTGGAGAGCGTCGAACGCCTCTGGCAGGCGATCCATCCCGTCATGGAGGGGATCGGCAAATCCTGGGAGGTGATCCTGGTCGACGACGGCAGCCGCGATGGCACCCGCGCGATCCTGCGCCGCCTGGCCGCGGCGCATCCGCAGCTGCGCGTCATCCTCTTCCGCGCCAACTTTGGCCAGTCCGCGGCCATGGCCGCCGGCTTTGCGGCGACCCGCGGTGAGATCGTCGTCGCCATGGACGGCGACCTGCAGAACGATCCCCTCGACATCCCCAACCTGCTCGACAAGATGGCCGAGGGCTATGATGTGGTCAGCGGCTGGCGCAAAAACCGCAAGGACAAGCTGGTGCTGCGCAAGGTGCCCTCCAAAATCGCCAACAAGCTGATCTGTTCGCTCACCGACGTCCGCCTCCATGACACCGGCTGCTCGCTCAAGGCCTTCCGCGGCGAAATGCTGCGCCGCATCGCCCTGTATGGCGAGCTGCACCGCTTCATCCCGGCGCTGATGCGCATTGAGGGCGCCGAGATCGCCGAGCTGCCGGTGCGCCACCACCCGCGCCGCTTCGGTACCTCGAAGTACAACCTCAGCCGCACCTTCCGCGTGGTGATGGATCTCACCAGCATCCGGCTGCTGATGAAGTACCTGGTCAATCCCCTGGTCTTTTTCTCAGCCCTGATGTTCTTTTTTCTGCTGTGCGGCATCGGCAGCCTGACGGCGCTCCTGTATATGGTCATCGGCCGCGGTGCGCCGCTGGGGGAGATGAACGTTCTCCTGACGCTGACGGTGGTCTTTTGGACAGCGGCGGTGCAGTTCTTCTTTTTCGGACTCATCGGCAAGCTGATCGTCACCACCGGAACGCGCAAAACTTTTCTGCAAATCGGGCAATAGTCCGTACTTTTCAGTGCCTAACTTTAGATGGATACCCGAGCATGACCTTACCAGCGACCGGATCAACGGGGAGTGCAGCCGCCGGCAACCTGGCGCCTGCAGCTGCGCAGCAGCCCGGCTTTTCTGTCATCGTTTTGACGCGCGACAACCGCGATGAAATCGCCGGACTGCATCAGGAGGTGCTTGCCGCTCTGGCCGCCTGGAGCCAGCCGTACGAGCTGATCTATGTCGACGACGGCAGCAGCGACGGCACCTGGGCCGAACTGGTGCGGATCAGCCGCAGCGACCCCCGCGTCAAGGCGGCGCGGATGCGTTCCTCCTTCGGCGAGGCTTCGGCCCTCGATGCCGGGGTGCAGATGGCCACCGGGTCGGTCCTTCTCTATTTCACCTGCCGGGTGCGCATCAAGCCCGCCGATGCCCTCAACCTGCTCCGGCAGATCGAGGCCGGAGAGGATGTCGTCATCGGCGTTCGCCATCCGCGTCGTGATTCGGGACTGAACCGGGTCGTCTCGCGCCTCTTCAACGGCCTGACCAACCGCATGACCAAGCTCCACC
This sequence comes from bacterium, assembly GCA_035353815.1. GTDB lineage: Bacteria > Zhuqueibacterota > Zhuqueibacteria > Residuimicrobiales > Residuimicrobiaceae > JAKPUX01. Next base: position 18,452 of record DAOQAG010000044.1, on the reverse strand, counting down.
TCCACGATGTCAACAGCGGCGTCCTCGCCCTGCGCCGCGAGGTGCTCGATCATGTCCCCTATTACGGCACCCTCAATGCCTTTCTGCCGGTGCTGGCGCACCGCCAGGGCTACCGCATCGCCGAAGGGATGGTCGAGCAGCTGCCGGGCCACTTCGCCCAGTCGCTCTATCCCAAGAATTACCTGCGCCGCACCCTCGATCTGGTGAGCGTGCTTTTTTTGAGCAAATACTCGAAAAAGCCGCTGCATTTTCTCGGATTTATCGGCGCCCTGTTCACCCTGACCGGCGCGGCGATCAATCTTTACCTCTTTATCTATCGCATTCTCGGATTCGGCGGCATCGCCGGCAAGCCGATGCTGCTGCTCGGTGCGATCCTCTTTATCATCGGCATCCAGATGATCTCCATCGGTCTGCTCGCCGAAATGATCATTTTCACCCACGCGAAGGAAATCAAGGATTATAACATCGAGGAGATCATCAACTAACCCGTGAAGCTGATCATCCAAATACCCTGTTACAATGAAGCCGCGACCCTGCCGGTCACCCTGGCCGACCTGCCGCGCGCGATCCCGGGAATCGATACGATCGAGTATCTGGTCATCGATGACGGCAGTAGCGACGGCACCGCCGCCGTGGCGCGGCAATGCGGTGTCCATCATATTGTGCGCGTGACCAAGAACAAGGGGCTGGCCAACGGCTTTATGGCCGGGCTCGACGCCTCGCTGCGCCTGGGCGCGGACATCATCGTCAATACCGATGCCGACAATCAATACCATGGCGGCGATATCGCCCGGCTGGTGCAGCCGATCCTCGCCGGGCAGGCCGAGCTGGTGGTCGGCGACCGCCGCACCGACGCCATTGAGCATTTTTCCTGGATGAAGAAACGGCTGCAGAACCTCGGCAGCTGGGTGGTGCGCCAGGTCTCGACCACCGAGATCCCCGATGCCACCAGCGGCTTTCGCGCCCTCTCGCGCGAGGCCGCCCTGCAGATGAACGTCATCTCGCGCTTTACCTATACCCTGGAGACCCTCATCCAGGCCGGCAAGAAGAACCTCGCGGTCAGCCATGTGCCGGTGCGCACCAACACCAAGCTGCGCGAGTCGCGCCTCTTCAAGGGCAACTGGAACTATATCAAGCGCTCGATCGCCACGATCACCCGCATCTATACGATGTATGAGCCGCTCAAAATGTTCTCCTATATCGGCGGCACGGTTTTCGGGCTTGGCTTTTTGATCGGACTGCGCTTTCTCTATTACTATATCACCACCGGCGGCGCCGGCCATATCCAGTCGCTGATCCTCGCCGCGGTGCTGTTGATGATCGGCTTTCAGGTCTTCATCATCGGCCTGGTGGCGGATCTGATCGGCTTCAACCGCCGCCTCATCGAGAGCGCCCTCTACCGCGTCCGCCGCCTCGAACTCAAGGCCGAGCCGCATGAGACCAGACCGGGTGAGCCGGCGTGAAAAAGCGTATCCTCTTCGTCGCGGGTCGGGAACTCTCCTATTCGCGCACCCATATCGTCTATCATGCCCTGCTCGACCAGGGCTATGAGGTGGTCGGCTGTTTTCCCCCGGACCGGTCGTTCAAGCACTATCCCCGCCTGATCGCGCGGGCCATCCGCCTGGCGCGCGAGTGCGACCTGGTGCTGGTGGGATTCTACGGCCAGATCATTCTGCCGTTCATCCGGCTGTGCACGCGCAAGCCGATGCTCTTCGACATGTACATCACCACCCTGGATACCATGGTCTACGACCGTGGTAAAGCCAGGCCCGGATCGCTGATGGCGCGGCTTTATGGCCTCAGCGACCGGCTCTCCTACCGCCTCGCTGACCTGACGGTTCTGGAAACCC
>DAOQAG010000044.1:13362-16502 GCA_035353815.1 bacterium | reverse complement strand
GTGCCCTACGCCGAGCTGGCGAACATGATGGCGCGGGCGGACCTCTGCCTGGGCATTTTTGGCGACAACGACCGCGTCTTGCGGGTGACGACCAACAAGGTGGTCGAGTCGATCGCCATGGCCCGGCCCCTGATCACGGCGCGCAACGCCCCGGTGCAGGAGCTGCTGACCCACGGCGAGAGCGCCTGGCTGATCGAGCGCGCCAATCCCCGGGCGCTGGCCGATGCCATTCTCCAGCTCAAGGCCGATACGCCGCTGCGGGAGCGTCTTGCCGCCGGCGGCCATCGCGTTTTTCAGGAACATTGCACCATGCCGCGCCTCGGCTCCGGGTTCGCGGCCATCATTGAGGAAATGACCGAACATGAAGGTTGATTTTACCCGTCTCGCCGGCGCCAGGGTCCTGATCACCGGCGGCCTCGGCTTTATCGGCAGCAATCTGGCGCAGCGCCTCGTTCGCGAGGGTGCCGAGGTGACCATTCTCGACGCCTGCCTCGATCCCTACGGCTGGAATCCGGCCAATATCCAGGAGATCCGCAGCAAGGTCCAGTTCATCAAGGGCGATATCCGCGACTATAGCCTGCTCGAAAAGCTGGTAGCCGGCAAGGATCTGATCTTTCACCTCGCCGCCCAGGTCGGGCGCGAGATCTCGATGGCTGATCCCTGGCTCGATGTCGATATCAACTGCAATGGCACGATCGCTCTTTGCCGCGCGGTGGCGGCGGTGCATCCGGCGGCGCGGATCATCTACGCCGGCAGCCGCGGCCAGATCGGCGAGCCGGTCTATCTTCCCGTCGACGAGAGCCATCCGGACCATCCGACCGATGTCTACGGCATCAACAAGCTTGCCGCCGAAAAATACCTCTTCCTCTACGGCAAGATCTACGGTTTTGGCGCGGTCTCCTTGCGCCTCAACAACGTCTACGGCCCGCGCTGCCAGATGCAGCACGGCTATTATGGCATTCTCAACTGGTTCATCCGCAACGCCATGCAGGACGAGCCGATCACGGTGTACGGCGACGGCCTGCAGACCCGGGATTATGTCTATGTCGAGGATGTGGTCGACGCTTTTGTGCGCGCTGCACTGGTGCCGGAGACGGACCAGCAGATCTATATGATCGGCTCCGGCATCGAGACCCGTTTTCTCGACATGGTCAAGGCCGTGATCGCCGGCGTCGGGCAGGGAAGCTATGTGCATGTGCCCTTCCCGCCGGAACGCGAGAGCATTGACATCCGCAAGTTCGTCGTTTCCTGGGACAAGATGGCCGCGGCTACGGGTTGGAGGCCGACGGTGGACCTGAGGGAGGGGGTGGCGCGCTGTGTGGCCTTTTATCGCGAACGCCGTGCCGAGTATATCAAGGAGGGGGAGTAAGACTGTGACGACCGAGTCAAATGGGGGGCGGCTGCAGGATCTGCAGCCGGGCGCCAAAATTGCGCTCTTTCTCAATGCTTTTCCCGCGCTTTCGGAGCGTTTTATCGTCAACGAGGTGGCCGGGCTGCTGACGCGGGGTCTGGAGATCGTGCCCTACGCCCTGAGCCGGCCGCCGGCGGGGTTCGAAAACCTCGAGGTGCCGGATCTGACCGCCAGGACGCACTATCTGCTCGCTGCCCTGCGTCCGCGCCGGATCGTTGGCAGCCACCTCGGCTGCCTCTTCCGCCATCCGGGCCGCTACCTCAAAACGTACTTTTTTGCGCGGCGCCACCGCACCCGTGGCGTCTCGCTGCTGCGCAGCCTGCTGCGGGCGGCGCGCAATAAGGAGCTGTCCAAGGCGCAGCGGCAGAACGTGCTGCTCAATTTTGTCCTGATCGTGCCGGTGGCGCAAGAGATGCGCGAGGAGGCGTTCACCCTCGTCCATGCCCATTTTGCCGATTCCGCCTCGACCCTGGCGCTGCTGGCGGCGATGCTGCTGAATCTGCCGTTCAGCTTTACAGCGCACGCCTACGACATCTTTACGCCGCAGGTGATCTTTACGGAAAAGCTGGCCCGCGCCCGGTTCGTCGTCACCTGCACCCAATACAACCGGCGCTATCTGGTCGAGCAGTACCCCGAGCAGGCGGGTGACAAGATTTACGTCAATTATCACGGCCTCGATCTCGACAAACTGCAGCCCGGGCCGCGGCCGCAGAACCCGCTACCGGTCATTCTCTCGGTCGGCCGGCTCGTGCCGAAAAAGGGGCTCGGCGTGCTGCTGCACGCCTGCCGCATCCTGCGCGATCAGGGGATCGATTTCCTCTGCCGCATCGTCGGCGACGGGCCCGAACGGCCGCGGCTGGAGATGTTCATCCGCCTCAATCATCTCATGGACCGGGTGGAGATCACCGGCTACAAGGCCTCCGGCGAGGTCCTGGATGCCTACCGCGGTGCCGCGGTGTTCGTTCTCCCCTGCGTCGTCGAGGAGGACGGCAACCGCGACGGCATCCCCAATGTGCTGGCTGAAGCGATGGCCATGGAGCTGCCGGTCATTTCGACGACCGTCTCGGGCATCCCCGAGCTGGTCGAAAAGGGGGTAAGCGGACTGCTGCTCGAGGGGTCCGAGCCGGAACTGCTGGCGCAGACGATCCTCGCCGTGCTTGAGTCCCCGGAAATGGGCCGGCGACTCGGTCAGGCTGCGCGCGCGCGGGTGGCGGCGATCTTTGATTCGCGCCGCAATCTCGATGAACTCGCCGCCTTTTTCGGGCGGCAGCTGCAGGAGCTGGCGGCCGGGAGCGATGGCGAGCGGTGACCGCATCCGCCTGATCGTGCATGGCGACGATTTCGGCTTCTCGGCGGCCGTCAACCGCGGCATCTGGCGAGCCCATCGCGATGGCCTGCTGACCTCGGCCTCGCTGTTGGCCAACGGCGCCGCCCTTGACGAGGCTTGCGCCCTGGCCGCGGGATCGGCGCTGGAACTGGGCGTGCACCTCAATCTCACCACCGGGCGGCCGCTGCTGCCGGCGGCGCGTGTGCCCACTATGGTGACGGCGGAGGGATTTTTTCCGGGCAAATGGCGCATGGTCCGCCGCGCTCTGGCCGGGCGGCTCGCGCCGGCCGAACTAGCCGCCGAGATCGCGGCCCAGCTGGAGCGCATCGCCGGGCTCGGGGTGCGCATCACCCATCTCGATAGCCATCACCATCTGCACCTGCTGCCGCCGGTGGCGGCGGC
>DAOQAG010000044.1:0-13262 GCA_035353815.1 bacterium | reverse complement strand
GAATGGATGTGCCATCCGGCGGATTTCATCCCCGCTGCCAGAGCGGGAAGCCGCGATGCGCATCGCCAGGCCGAATGCGATTGGCTCTGCGCGCCCGAGGTGCGACGTCTCCTCACCGTGGCCGGCATCGAACCGACGACCTTTGAACCGTGAACCGAAAATGGAGCATATGAGCGAACCCGTGCAAAAGAAACTCTCCTCCCTCTCGATCTTTTTCCCGGTATACAATGACTGGGGCACCATCACCACCATGGCGGCACAGGCCATCACCGCCGCGGAAAAGATCACCGACGACTATGAAATCCTCCTCGTCGATGACGGCAGCGAGGAAAAGACCCAGGAGATCCTCACCTTTCTCGAGAGCCGTTTCCCGCAGATCCGCGTCATCCATCACGAGCAGAACCGCGGTTACGGCGGCGCCCTGCGCACCGGCTTTCGCGAAGCGCGCAAGGAGTTCGTCTTTTACACCGACGGCGACGCCCAATACGATGTGCGCCAGCTGCTGCTTCTGGCAGCGGGGATGAACGACCAAATCGATGTCGTCAACGGTTTCAAGATCAAGCGCCACGATCCCTATTACCGCGTCCTTCTCGGCAAGATCTATCAGTACACCTCCAGGTTCCTCTTTTCGCTGCCGATCGAGGATGTGGACTGCGATTTCCGGCTGATGCGCCGCAGCATTTTCGACCGCTTCGAACTGACCTCGAACAGCGGCACCATCTGCGTCGAGATGATCCACAAGATGAGCCGCAGCGGCTGCCGTTTCGCCGAGGTCGGGGTCAACCACTTTTTCCGTGCCAGCGGCAAGTCGCAGTTTTTCAACTTTGTCCGGCTCTATCACGTCGCGCGCGATTATTCCAAACTCTGGTACCGTCTGGTGGTGCGCAAGGAGGGCATCCATGCCCAAGCGTGAGCAGCTGCCGCCGAAATTCCGCGGCAAACGCTGCCTGATCACCGGCGGCCTCGGTTTCATCGGCAGCAATCTCGCCTGCCGGCTGGTCGAATACGGCGCCGAGGTGCTGATCGTCGATTCCCTGATCCCGCAGTACGGCGGCAACCTCTTCAATATCCGCGGCCTGGAAAACAGGGTGCGGGTCAACATCGCCGACATCCGCGATCAATATGGCATGAACTATCTGGTCAAGGATCAGGACTATATTTTCAATCTCGCCGGCCAGGTGAGCCATATCGACAGCATGGAGGACCCCTTCACCGACCTCGACATCAACTGCCGCTCGCAGCTCTCCATCCTCGAAGCCTGCCGGCACAACAATCCCAAGGTCAAGATCGTCTTTGCCGGGACGCGGCAGCAATATGGCAAGCCCGATTATCTGCCGGTCGATGAAAAGCACGCGATCCATCCGACCGACGTCAACGGCATCAACAAGATGGCCGGCGAGTGGTATCACATTCTCTATAACAACGTCTATGGCATCCGCGCCACCTCGCTGCGCCTCACCAACACCTATGGGCCGCGCCAGCTGATGAAGCACGGCCGCCAGGGCTTTGTCAGCGTCTTCATTCGCCAGGCGATCGAGGGCCAAAAGATCCGCGTTTTCGGCGACGGCAAGCAGATCCGCGATTTTAATTATATCGATGATGTGGTGGACGCTTTTTGCCTCGCCGCCGCCTTTGATGACTGCAACGGCAACATCTATAATCTCGGGGGCGATGAGCCGATGATGCTCGAGGATTTCGTCAAGCTGCTGCTGCAGGTGGCGGGCGGCGGCGAGTATGAGATCGTCCCCTTTCCGGCGGAGAAAAAACGCATCGACATTGGCGACTTTTACGCGGACTATCGCAAGATCCGCGCGGTTTTGGGCTGGCACTATCGCACCTCGATGCGTGAGGGGCTCGCAGCGACGGTCGCGTACTATCGGGAGCACCGGGAGCACTATTGGGGATAGCACCGGAAACGGCGGCGGGGGGCGGCAGGAGTAACGGGAGGGGTGTTTTGCAGGATCAAATCAAACGGGACAGCCTGGCCCGGATCCAGTCGCGCCTGCAAGCGCGCTGGTTCTTTGGGGCGATCTTTATCCTCTTCGCTCTCTTCATTCTGCTTCATTTTAACCATTTTCTCGTGCCCGAGAGCGATTTCTTCGACTATGCCGAAAAGGCGGTCCAGCTGCGTCACCTGGAGTGGCCCGACAATTTCAAGCGGCCGCCGCTGACCTCGCTGCTGATCGCCTTCATCTCGCCGCTGATCCCCGGCCGTTTTGCCGAGCTTTACGCCGCCGAGATCATTTCCGCCGTCGCCGCCCTGTTTTCGCTCTGGTTCCTCTGGCGCATCTCGCGCTTTCTCGCGCCTTCGGCCGCGCCCTGGGTGGTCTGGCTCTGGGCGCTGCACGCCTCCACCCTGAAGCTGGCGATCAAGCCCAAGGGCGAGTTTCTTTTCACCTGTCTGCTGTTGTGGGGCTTTGACCGTTTCATCCGCCGGGATTGGCGCGGCTATGGAGTCGGCCTGCTCTCTTCGATGGTCCGCTTTGAGGGGGCGATGGCCATCGGGGCTTTCGGCCTGGCCGATCTGGTCTACAGCCGGCAGCGCATCCGGACCCTGGTGCTCACGGTGGTGGCGGGTTCCTTTCTTGTGATCTGGGGACTGCTCTCGAGCGGCGGCGACGGGGGCGGGAGTTATGCCGATTATTTTGCCCACTGGCAACCGAACTGGAGCTTTTTTCCGGCCTTCTGGGCGGAACTGCTCGAATTCATTCCCCTGGCCTGGTACCGCATGGCGGCAGTGGCCGCGGCGCTGCTCGGCGCGGCCGGGGTGTTCGAGCTCTGGCAGCGCGACCGGCGCGCTACCCTGGCCCTGTTGACCTATCTGGCCGGTTTTGCGGCGCTGCATGTCATTTGGCCCTTCCCCGGCGCGGACTATCTGGTCATGGGCGCCTGGGCGCCGCTGCTGTTCATCGTCACCGGCGCTTGCGCCACCGGGCGGCAGCTCAGCGATGCCGTGCAGCGGCGCGGACTTGCGCTGAGAACGCCGGAGCAACGCGGCATCGCCCTGGTGCTGGCCCTGGGCGCCGCTGCCTTGATCGTGGTGCTGGTGGCGCGGGCGCGCTTTGCCTTTCCCCAGTATCAGCCGCAGCTGGGCTGGGTCGCCCTGGCCCTGGTGCCGATGCTGGTCTACTACTGGCCCCGGTCATGGAGCCTGAACACCGCCACCGCACGCCTCCTCGTGCTGACGCTGGCGCTCTTTCTCGGCTTCCGCCTTTTTTCAGCCTCGCGGGCGGGACTCTTTGATGTCTACTATACCAAGGCCGAGTTCCGCCTGATCGGCGAGTGGTTCGAGAAAAATTACCAGAACGGCGACCGGCTCCTGGTTTCCCAGCCCAATATCGTCGCCTACTATACCGGCCTTGACACCCGGCGCGATTTTGTCAAGCTCTCTGATGCGCCGGATCTGCCGCCCGCCGAACTCCATGCCTGGATGCGCTCGCAGGGCATCACCCATGCTGCCTGGATGAGCTACAGCCAGAAGGCGGAGAAGAAGGGGGCCTGGCACCAGTGGACGGTCAAGAACCGCGGCCTGACCGTCCTCGATTTCCTGGGCGAGGAGGGCCGCTCTCCCGGCTTCGTCCTGCTCAAAAAACTGGAGGCGGGGCCCCGGCACGCCACCGTTTATGGCGTATTGAACGAGTACAAATAGGAAACACATTCATGCAGGTACCATTCGGCGATATGACCAGGCACTACCTGGCCATCCAGGCGGAGATCGATGCCGCGGTGAGCCGCGTGCTCCACAGCGGCTGGTTCGTTCTCGGCCATGAAGTCCAGGCTTTCGAGGCGGCCTTCGCACACTACCTCGGCGTCCGCCATGCCATCGGCGTCGGCTCGGGGACCGAGGCCCTGCACCTGGCCCTGGTCGCCAGCGGCATCCAGCCCGGCGATGAGGTGCTCACGGTGCCCAATACCGCGGTGCCGACGCTCTCGGCGATCTCCTTCGCCCAGGCCATCCCGGTCATGGTCGACATCGAGCCCGATTCCTTCTGCATCGATGTGCGGCGCATCGAGGAAAAGATCACCCCGCGCACCCGGGCCATTATCCCCGTCCACCTCTATGGCAACGCCTGCCGCATCGAGGAGGTGATGGCCATCGCCCGCCACCATAACCTGACGGTCATCGAGGATGCCTGCCAGGCGCATGGCGCCCGGCGCAACGGCCGCATCGTGGGCACCCTCGGCGCCTACGGCTGCTACAGCTTTTATCCGAGCAAAAACCTCGGCGCCTTCGGCGACGGCGGCATGGTCGTCACCGACGACGATGCGCGGGCGCAGCAGATCCTCCTCCTGCGCAATTATGGCCAGATCGAGCGCTATTATCACGAAATCAAGGGCTTTAACAGCCGCCTTGACGATATGCAGGCGGCCATCCTGGCCGCCCAGCTGCCGCATCTTGAGGAGTGGAACCGCCGCCGCCGCGAAATCGCCGCCCTCTACGACCGCGCCATCACCCATCCCGGCATCACCCTGCCGCGGCAGCAGGAGGGGAGCGAGCATGTCTACCATCTCTATGTCGTGCGCTGCAGCCGGCGCGATGCGCTGCGCCGTTACCTCGCGGATCACGGCATCGGCACCCAGATCCACTACCCGGTCCCCTGCCATCTCCAGAACGCCTACCGGGATCTGGGCGCTGGCCCGGGCACCTGCCCGGTCGCCGAACAGTATGCCGGGGAGGTGCTGTCACTGCCGATCTATCCGGAGATGCGCGACGAGGAGGTGCTCCACGTGGCGGCGACCATCAACCAGTTCGAGGGATGATGCGGACCATTGTTTCAGGGATCAAGCGGCGGCTCCAGGCCGCCGGCTCCTGGCTGGCCCTCCGGCCTGCGCTGCTGATGCTCGCGACGCTGGTTGCGGCCGCTGCCGTGCGCCTGCTGCTGCTGGGCGCGCGCTGGATCAATCCCGATGAGGGTGCGCACTTGCTCGACGGCCGGCTGGTCTGGCAGGGGCTGCAGCCGGTGATCGATTACGGCTCCCGCCAGCCGCTCTATGCCTACCTGCTGGCCCTCTTCATCAAACTCGGCGGCGCCACCCTGAGCGCGGGGCGGCTGCTGCCCCTGCTGGCCTCTCTGGGCAGCGGCTGGCTCCTCTATCGCCTCGGCGCGCGCCTTGCGGATCCCCTGCGCGGCTGGCTGGCGGCTGCAGTCTGGCTCTTCCTGCCTCTGGTCCTGATCTGGTCGACGGTGGTCAAGACCGAGATGCCGGCGATCTTTTTCTGCCTCCTCAGCGTCTGGCTGCTCTGCCGTGCCACGCGGGAGTCCGGCCTCTGGAGTCTCTATCTTCTCAGCGGCATCGCGGCGGCCCTGGCCTATTATGTGCGCCAGTCGACCCTCTACCTGCCCCTGGCGACGTTGCTCTTTCTGCTCTTTGCCGCCGGCCCGGCGCTCGAGCGCCGCTGGCGCGGGCTGGGCCTCTACGCCGCGGGATATCTCGGCGTCTGCCTGCTCGCCGCCTTTTATTACTGGGGCCCGCTGAGCATCCGGGAACTGGCCTTCTCGCAGATCAATCCCCTCAACCTGGTCTGGAACCGCCTCGCCCACACCCTGGGCATTCTGCCGGCGCAGCAGCGCGTCGTCGACAGCGAGGGATTCCGGATCCTCGATCAGGATCCCGCCTACACCCTGGCCGCCTGGCGGGATGCCATCCTCTTTGCCCTCTTTATCATTGCCGCGGCGCTGGGCCGCGTGCGCCGCCAGCCGGATCAGGCCGGCGCTGTCGCAGCGGCGCCGGAGAGCCCGGTGCCCTTCCGCCGCTTTCTCGTCCTCTGGCTTGTGATCCTGCTGCTGGCCTACGCCTTCCAGTCGGCCTCGCGCGGCTTTTACACCCAGTACTTTCTCGAGGCCCTGCCGCCCCTGCTGCTGCTCGGCGCCGGAGCCCTGCCGGCCCTGCGCCCGGCCGAAGGGATCGGCTGGGCGATCCTGCCCGGCCTGGTGTACGGCGCGATCTTGCTGCTTTTCCGCGTGGCCTGGCGGCTGCCGCTGAACGGGCTCAGCGTCGTCGTGCTGGGTCTTGTTCTTGCGGCGGCGGCTGCGGGCGTGACGGCCCGGCGGCGGCGTCAGCCCCTGCGCGTCGGCGTCGTGCTGGCGGCTGCGGCGTTTTTTGTGAGTGCAGCCTGGTCCGGAAGGCTGATCACGCCGCGCTATGAATGTGTCTGGGCGCCCCGTACCCTGGCCGCGGTGGAGCGCCTGCTTAATAAGGAGAGCCGGCCGACCGATCAGGTCCTGAGCGGCGCGATGGTCTGGACCTATGCGGCGGGGCTGCAGCCCTACGAGATGATTTCGCACCCGACCCTCTATTTTATGAAATATGATGCGGGATTTGCGGCCCGCTTTGCCGCCAAACCGCCGGTTTTTATTGTGCTCGATGGCTATACCGAAAAGAAGTTCAGCCGCTATTGGGAGGGGATTCAGGCCGCCCTGGCACGGGAGTACTACAAGGTGGGTGAGGCTGGCGGCTCGAAGCGGCCGGTCGAGGTCTGGCGCCTCCAGGAGGAGCCGGCGGCGGCCGAGCCCGGTCAGGCGGCTCTGGAACCGGCCCGGCCGGAAGGCATGTCCATGCGCCCGGCTGATGCCGCATCGCGAGCCGCGGGAGGGACGCGGATATGAAAATCGCGATCATGGGCATCCGCGGCATTCCGGCCAATTACGGCGGCTTTGAGACCTTTATCGAGCAGATGGCGCCCCGTCTCGCGGCCCACGGCCACGAGGTTACGGTCTTCGGCCGCAGCAATATGATTCAATATCATGAGCCCTTCTACAAGGGGGTGCGCATCCGCATTCTGCCGACCATCAGCCACAAGTATCTGGATACGGTCGCACATACCCTGGTCTGCACCCTCGCCAGTTTCTTCCGGCGCTACGATATCGTCTTCATCTGCAACAGCGCCAATGCGGCCTTTTGCATTTTGCCGCGCTTGATGGGCAAGCCCGTCGTCCTCAACGTCGACGGCCTCGAGTGGAAGCGGCAGAAATGGAATTGGGCCGGCAAGGCCTTTTACCGGATCTCGGAATTCCTCGCCACCTTCACCGCCACGGCCCTGGTCTCCGATGCCCGCGAGGTGCAGAGCTACTATCTCGAGAAATTTGCCAAGAGATCGACTTATATCCCTTACGGCGCACCCGAGACGCCGATCACCACCACCGAGATCCTCGACAAGCTCGGACTCGTACCGCGCGAGTACGTGCTCTATGTCAGCCGCATGGAGCCGGAGAATAATGCCCATCGCGTGGTCGCGGCGTTCGAAAAGGTGACGACCGGCAAAAAACTGGTCATGGTCGGCGATGCCCCCTACAGCAGCGACTATATCGCGCGACTGCGCGCGACGCAGGATCCGCGCATCATTTTCACCGGCTATGTCTTCGGCCAGGGATATCGCGAACTGCAGTCGCACGCCTATTGCTATGTTCAGGCTACCGAGGTGGGCGGCACCCACCCGGCCCTGCTCGAGGGCATGGGCTACGGCAATTGCATCCTCGCTAATGACGTGCCCGAGCACCGCGAGGTCCTGGCCCAGACGGGCTGCTATTTCACCACGCACGAGCGCGATTCCTTGCGCGCACAACTGCAGCACCTGCTCGACCACCCCCTGGAGGTGGCGCGCTTCCGCGAAACCGTCAAGCAGCGGGTGCATGCGCGCTATTCGTGGGACAAGGTGACCGCCGACTATGAGGCGCTCTTCACGCGCGTGGCGGGACGGGTGCGCCGATGAAAGGGCTGAAATCCAACCGGATCAGGGAGGAGTACGGCGCGATCGGACTGATCGTTCTCGCGGGCCTGGTGCTGCGCGTGATCGGACTTGGGTTCGGCGATCCCTTCCGCTACCATCCCGACGAGATGAAACTGGTCTATCATGCCGGCAATCTCCTCGACTACAGCCACTGGTCGAAAGAGACCTTTTTCCTGCTCAAGGGCTATCCGCCGCTCTATGCCTTCGTTCTCGCCGCGGCCTTTTGCGTCTATATCCTCGGCCTGATGGCGAGCGGCATCGCCACCTCGCTCGCCGCGGTCAAGGTCTACTACTATCTCCATCCCTTTCATTTTCATCTGGTCGGGCGCTGGCTTTCGCTGCTGGCAGGGACTGCAACCATCATCGTCCTTTATGCCGCGGGCAAGCGTCTCTACAGCCGCCGCACCGGTCTCTGGGCCGCCGCCTTCTGGGCGGTGACCTTTCTGCCGGTCAAGAATGCCCATTTCGGCACCGTGGACATCCTGCTGACCCTGCTGACCACCCTTTCATTCTACTACAGCATCCGCATCTTTCGTGAGGGACGGCAGCGCGATTATTACGGCGCGGCGGTTTTTGCCAGCCTCGCGGTGGCGACCAAATACAACGCCGGCCTGATCATCCTGCCGATCATCGCTGCTCATCTCCTCCAGGCTGCCCGTCCGCAGCCGCCGGGGGTGGGGGCGCTGACCGTGCCGGCGCCCCGGCGTGGTACCGCCGCGCTGGCCCGGGGCCGCGCCGCGCTGCTGGACCGCCGGATCTGGCTGGCCGGCCTAGCCGCGGTGGTCTCGTTTTTGATCGCATGCCCGCTGCCGCTGCTCGATTTCAAGCGCTTCTGGCAAAGCGTCGCCGGCACCGCCGAGTTCGAGCAGACCGGCAAACTCGGCTCCGGCGGCACCTTTTTCTCCTATTTCACCGGCGCCCACTCCCCCGGCTATGGCTTTTTCTACGACAATACCTTCGCCGCCAGCCTCGGCTGGGGCGTGACCCTGCTCTTCATCGCCGGCCTGCTCTGGATGCTCTGGCGCCACCGCCGCGAGGATCTCCTCGTCCTAATCTTCCCCCTCGCGCTTTACGCGGTGATCGGCCAGATGAACTACAAGGCCATGCGCCACCTCCTGCCTTTGGTGCCATTTTTGCTACTGATAGCCGCGGAACTGTTGTCCTGCTGCGCCGCCTGGCAAAGTAAAAAACGCAACAGACTGATATTTAAAATAGTTATCGTCAGTCTTGCAGTTGTGCCCCAGTTCGTGAAAAGCCTGCGCTACGATCTTGCACTGTATCAAACTGATACAAGAACTCGCATGAAGGATGTGATCGAAGCCACGGTGCCGGCGGGCAGCCGCATCGGCATGGAAGAGTTCACGCCGCCGCTGCTGAGCGCCCGGGATCTGAATCTCGAGATCATCCGCCGTTCGCCCGACTATGCCCGGGTCTATGACGTCTACGGGCTGGTGCCCAAGATGTTTGCGCACGGGATGCAGCGCACCAATGACCATGATGCGCGGGCCTACGTCGCCGAACAGGGGATCGAATACCTGGTCCTGGACAGTTTCACCCGGGCGCGCTATGAGTGGCCGCTGTCACGGCAGCGCTATCCCGACCGGGTGGCGCAGCGCGAACGCTTTTACACCTGGGTCGGGCAGAACTGCGAGCTGATCCGGCGCATCGAGCCGGAGAACACGCTGCAGATCAGTCCGGTCGTCGAGCTCTATCGTGTCAAACCGGAGAGACGGAATCCTTGAAAGAGCGTTGCACCATGGGGATTGGCTCGGCAGCGGCGAAAAGGCTGTTTTGGGGGGCAGCTTTATCAGGGCTGCTGCTGCGGGTGATCTTTGTCCTGTTGACGCAGGACATCGGCGGCGTCACATCGCTCGATGCGAGCACCTACGATCACATTGCCCGCAACCTGCTCGCCGGGGTGGGCTTTAGCGAGGACGGCATCCATCCTTCGCTCTTCGTGGCGCCGCTCTATCCCTTTCTGCTGGCCGCCGTCTACGGTCTGGCCGGCGTACATCCGCTGCTGATCGAGCTGCTGCAGTGCCTGCTCGGGACCGCCACAGCCCTGGTGGTCTGGCGGCTGACGCGCGACCATGCCGGTGCCCTCGCGGCCGGCATCGCCCTGGTGCTGACGCTCTTTATGCCCGAGCTCTTTGTCCTGACGACCTATATGTATACCGAAACCCTGTTCATTTTTCTCTTTGTGCTCTCCATCTGGCTGGCCCAGCGCGCCCTGCGCCAGCCCTCCGCGGGACGGCTCGCTCTGGCCGGGCTCAGCGGCGGCCTCGCCACCCTCACCCGGGGTGTGACGATGCTGCTGCCGTTGCTGGTTCTCGCGGCCCTGCTGCTGCGCCGCGGCGGATTCGCCGCGCTCCGCCAGGCCATCGTCTACGGCCTCTTTTTTGTGCTGCCGATTCTGCCCTGGACCATGCGCAACTATCAGACCTTTCATGCGGTCGTGCCGGTAGCGGTCGGTTCGGGGGATGTGCTCTGGACGGGCAATTACCTGCCGCTCGACGGCAAATACAGCTATGACAAGACGATGGCGATCATGGACAGCATGACCGCCGGGCTCAACCAGGTCGACCGCGACCGGCGGCTGACCCGTGCGGCGCTGGACAATATCAAAGCCGCGCCCCTGGCCAGCGCCGGCCTGATGGCGCGCAAGTTCTTCCGCTTCTGGTTCTGGGTCTACGAGGGCGCGCCGACCGGGATGCAGCGCCGGGGCGGCGGCCTGGTGCAATGGGTCCTCGCCCTCAGCTATTATCCGGTCCTGCTGCTCTTTGCCGCCGGGGTGTGGCTGAGCCGGCGGCGTTGGCACGACTTTATTTTTATCTATCTGCTTCTCGGCTATTATGTGGCCGCCCATGTCGCCCTGCTGGTGGTGCCGCGCTATCGCTTTCCGATCCTGCCGCTGATGATCCTGTTCGCGAGCCTGGCCGTGGCGGCAGCGTGGAGCGGCTGGCAGCGGCGGCGGAGCGGCTGAGGCAGGCGCACCGATGTCCAGGATCTATAAATATATCCTGATCTCCTTCGTCTTTTGCGCCACCGTGGCGCAGGGGATCACCTTCGAGAGCATCCAGGATATCATTTTCGGGGCGGACGTCATCCTGGTCATGGACCTGCCGCTGCTGCTGCTCTACATCTTTGGCCGCAAGCGGCTGCGGCCTTCGCCCCTGGCCGGGATTTCGATGGCGCTCACCTATGCCTTTTTTATCTGGTCGGCGGTCGGGCTCTTTTTCGCTCCCAATCTGCCCCTGCTCAACCAGGAACTGGTGATGAACATCCGGGCGCTGCTGATCTTTCTGGCGCTCATCAATTTCGTCAACACCAAGGAGGATGTCCAGAACCTCTTTTTGGGCTTCGCCCTGGGTCTCTTTTTTCAGGGGTTCGTGGCCATCCACCAGTGGCTGCGCGGACCGGTCGGCCTCTCCTTCCTCGGCGAACAGCCGGGGGATTGGCAGGCACGTGGCACCTTTGTGCATCCCAGTGTCGCCGGGCTCTATTTTTCACTGATGTCGATCTTTGTCTTCCGCATGGCGGTCTATCTGCGGCCCAAATACCATCCGCTCTATGTCATCGCCTTTTTCTTCGGCGTCATCGCGCTTTATGCGACCTTTAACCGCGCCAACTGGCTGGGCTTCGCCGGCGCGATGGTCATCATGTTCGCCCTGGATTTTTTCCGCGGCAAGGCGCTCACCCGCAAGGCGCGCGGGCTGCTCGCCCTGATGGCCGTGGTGGCGGTGATCGGCACGGTGCGTTACGGCACCACCATCATCGAACGGTTCAGCGATTCGGAAGAATCGATGATGAGCGACCGCTCCTCGAGCCGCAAGAGCCTGGCCATGGATGCCATCCGGATCATCAAGGATCATCCCTTGACCGGGGTGGGACTGAATAACTACAAGGAGTATGTCAACAAGGAGACCGCCGGGCTGCAGATCGTCCATTGCACTTATCTGCTGGTGACGGCGGAGCTGGGCATCCCGGGCGGCGTGCTTTTTGTGCTGTTGCTGCTCTCGTTCATCTTTATCGGTTTCAAGACGCGGGGGAGCAAGGATCCCTTCATCTACCATGTCGCTTCCACCGGACTGACGGCGGTGATCGCCTTTGCCATTGCGATGCTGCCTTCGCCCGATTATCGCAACCTGTATGTCAAGATCCATATCTGGATCGCCTTTGCGGTTACCCTGATCGCGGCCAAGATGGACTATAATCTGCGCCGGATGCTGGCCGATCCGCGGGTGCGGGCGCAGCTGGCTGCGCGCAAGAAGGCCCTGCTCGAGCGGCAAGCAGCGGCCCAGGCCGCCCGCAGACCGGGCCAGGGGTACAACGCCGGCACGGCTGGATAATTTAAGAAATTACAATTACTTTACTATGGCATTACACTGAGGAGACGCGCATGCGCATTCTGGGTTTTTATGACGATCACAACGCCGGCAGCGCCATCATCGAGGATGGCCGGATCCTGGCAGCGGTGGAGGAGGAACGTCTCTCCCGCATCAAGCTGCACAACGGCAACGAGGATGGCGAACCGATCCTGAGCCTCGAGATGGTCCTGAAAATGACCCATTCCACGCCGGAGAACATCGACAAGGTCGCGATCGGCATCATGCCCGCCGCACAATTGCAGGCCTTCATCCACAATGATCTCTTCAAGGTGCAGAAGAACCGCAAATGGATCCTCGCCAGTCTCCTCAGCAAGAGCATCACCTGGGACAAGTACTGGCTCTGGTATCCTTACTTTTACAATCAGTTCCGCATCAATCGCACCAAAAAGCTGCTGGCGAAGGTGGGCCTGGGCGACAAGCCGATCGAGTTCGTCGACCATCATCGCGCGCATGCCGCTGCCGCGTATTACACCTCCGGCCGTAGCCGCGCCCTGATCGTCACCCTCGACGGCCAGGGCGATGGCCAGTGCGGCCAGGTCTGGCTCGGCGAAGAGGGCCGGCTGACCCATCTCAAGGATGTCAGCAGCTACCACAGCCCCGGCCTATTTTACAATTTCATCACCTGGTACCTCGGCTACAAGCCGATGCGCCACGAAGGCAAAATCACCGGCCTGGCCGCACACGGCAAGTATGAGCATGTGGCCGAGCAGTTCGAAAAGATGTTCGGCCTCGAAAACGGCGAGTTCCGCTACTACATGGCCGAGCAGCAGTATCAGCACGCCTATCCCCACCGCACCAACTATGACAAGTTCCGCGCCGCCTTGCCGCCGGAATTCGAGTCCTTCACGCCGGCGGACGTCGCGGCCGGCGTCCAGGTCCTGACCGAACACGTCGTGGCGCGCTATGTCGACCAGTTCCTGCAAAAGACCGGTCCCATTGACGTCGTCATGGCGGGCGGCGTCTTCGCCAACGTCCGCGTCAATCAGGCGGTCGCCGAGCTGCCCAACACCAAATCGGTCTATATCTTCCCGGCTATGGGCGACAACGGCATCCCGGCCGGCGCCGCACTGCACACCTTTTACCAGAGCATGGGCTGGCCGGAGCTTCACTCCATGCCGCGGCTCGACGATGTCTATCTCGGGCCC
>DAOQAG010000043.1:0-34421 GCA_035353815.1 bacterium | reverse complement strand
GGGGGGTACACGGCGCAAGATGTCAGGTGGGAACGAGATTTCGGGGGGTACCCTGCCGATAAAACCGTTGACTATTTACGGGTAATTGACTATATTTTCAGTTATGGTCAAATTATTTCGATATTTACAGCTCCGCGGACGGGGTTTGACCCTGCTGCGGCGCCTGCAGTATCGGATCCGCCACGATGAGTTGATCCAGACCTTCGCCGCCGTCATCCTGCTGGTCTTCATCGCTGCCGTCGCCGTCTCTTTTCTCGAACGCGGCCGCAACCCGCAGTTCGAACGCATGGCTTCGGCCATGTGGTGGGCCATTGTCACCATGACGACCGTCGGCTATGGCGACATCGTCCCCCAAAGCACCATGGGCCGCGTTCTCGGCGCTTTTGTTATGCTCGCCGGGATGGGCGTATTATCGCTTTTCACCGCGGCGGTTTCGACCAAGGTCATCACCAACCGCCTCAAAGAGGGCAGGGGCCTGAAAAAAGTGAACATGAAAAACCACATCGCCCTGTTGGGTTGGAACTCGGCCGGCCTCGAGATCGTCCAGGCGATCCGCGAGGGGCTGATCCGGGAAAACCGCGCCCTGGTCCTGGTCAGCCAGCTCGATCCCGACCAGGCCGAGGCGATCATCACCCGCTATCCCGACCTGCACATCAAATTCGTCAGCGGCGACTGCACCGATGAGGAGGTCCTCCACCGCGCGGACATCGGCATGGCCTATGCCGCGCTGATCATTCCGGATGAATCTGCTCCCCATCGCACCAAATCGGACGAGCATACCATCCTGACCACCCTCTCGGTCAAGGCGATCGAGCCCAAGGTCAAGGTGATCGCCCATATCATGGACCCCCTGAATGAAGCCCATATGCGCCGCGCCAGCGCCGACCGGGTCGTGGTCAGCGATCGCTACAGCGGTTTTCTCCTCGGGGCGCACATCACCTCCCCGGGCATTCCGGAGATGCTCGACCGTCTTTTCACCGGCAGTGCCGGGGTGCGCTTCGCCCGGCGCAAGATCCCCAATGCTCTGGTCGGCCGGAGCTTCGCCGCGGCCAGCGCTCACTTTCTCGAGCAGGAGCACGCCGTGCTGGTCGGATTCATCCAGGAGGAGGAGGGCTTTAAGCTGGATGACATCCTATCGGATGACTATAGCGCCGTTGACCGCTTCATCCGTGAGAAACTGGCCAATGCCGGCAAGGGATTGAGCAAGGCTGCGCGGCTCGAGATCAATCTCTCGCCCGCGGCGGAGTATATCATCGGCGCGCGCGATACCGCCATTGTCCTCGAGCGGCCATGAAGGAGGGAAACATGGCAATCACCCGTCAGGAGTTGGCCCCTTTTCCCATATTCGCCGGTCTGAGTGACGCGCAGCTTGACAAGGTTCTCGCCATCGTCCGGGAAGCCAAGGTCGCGGCCGGAGAATCGATCATCCGCGAGGGAGAGATCGGTGATGAACTCTTTCTGCTGCTCAATGGCAGGGTGGAGGTGCGCAAGAACCTTACCCTCAAGCTGGGCCCCGCGGGCATGGATGCCCGCGAGAAATCCCTGATCGCCATGCGCGCCGAGCAAACCCCCTATTTCGGGGAGATGGCCCTGCTCAACGCCGACAGCCGGCGCACCGCCACCGTCCAGGCGGTGGTCGAATGCCGCGTCGGCATCATCCACCGGGAGGCCTTCACCCGGCTCTGTGAGTCGGATACCGCGCTCGGCTACCGCATTCTGCTCAATATCGCCAAAACCCTGGTGGTCCATCTCGAACGGACCAACCAGGATGTGCTTAAATTAACCACTGCATTCAGTCTCGCCCTGCAAAGCTAAAGAAAGGTGCTGTCGTCTCCATGAGCCGCCACGAACTTGATAAAGTGTATGACCCTACCCAGGTGGAAGACCGCTGGTATGCCTGGTGGATCGAGCACCATCTCTTTCACGCCGACAACCACTCTGCGAAACCTCCCTACACCATCATGATCCCCCCGCCCAATGTGACCGGGATGCTGACCATGGGGCATATCCTCAACAATACCATCCAGGATCTCCTCATCCGCTGGAAAAAGATGCAGGGGTACGAGACCCTGTGGATGCCCGGCACCGACCACGCCGGGATCGCCACCCAGAACAAGGTCGAAGCGGCCCTGCGTCAGGAGGGGGCCACGCGCCATACCCTCGGCCGGACCAAGTTCCTCGAACGGGTCTGGGAGTGGCGGGAAAAATACGGCGGGATCATCTTTCAGCAGCTGCGCAAGCTCGGCGCTGCGTGTGACTGGGAGCGCGAATGCTTCACCATGGATGAGGGGCTGAGCGCGGCGGTACGTGATGTATTTGTCAGCCTTTACGAGAAGGGTTTGATCTACAAGGGGAACCGCCTGATCAACTGGTGCCCGAGCTGCCACACGGCCCTCGCCGACGAGGAGGTCAACTCGGTCGATGAGGAGGGCAAGCTCTGGAATATCGCCTATCCGCTCGAAGACGGCAACGGCGAGATCATCGTCGCCACCACCCGGCCCGAGACCATGCTGGGCGACACCGCCGTGGCGGTCAATCCCGGCGATGAGCGCTACCAGCATTTGATCGGCAAAAAGGTGATCCTGCCCCTTGTCCATCGGGCGATCCCGATCGTTGCCGATGAGCACGCCGATCCGGCCTTCGGGAGCGGTGCGGTCAAGATCACCCCGGCCCACGATTTCAATGATTTTGAGGTGGGGCAGCGCCATGGCCTGGAGCTGGTGCCGGTCATCGGTCCGGACGGCGCCATGAACGAGAATGCCGGCGCCTATGCCGGACTCGACCGTTTCGTCGCGCGCAAAAAAATCCTCTCCGACCTGCAGCAGCAGGGCCTGCTGCGCGGTGAGATCAAGAAGGTCATCCCGGTGCCGCACTGCTATCGCTCCGGAGACGTGATCGAGCCCTATCTCTCGGAACAATGGTATGTGCGCATGGCGCCCCTGGCCGCTCCCGCCCTGGAGGCGGTGCGCTCCGGCCGCATCCGGTTTTATCCCCGCCACTGGGAGGAGACCTATTTTCACTGGATGACCAACATCCGCGACTGGTGCATCAGCCGGCAGATCTGGTGGGGCCACCGCGTGCCGGTATGGTACTGCGAGAACGGGCATGTGCTGGTCCGCCGCGAAACGCCGTCGGCTTGCTCCGAATGTGGCAGCACCAGCCTGAAGCAGGACGAGGATGTGCTCGACACCTGGTTCAGTTCCTGGCTCTGGCCCTTCAGCACCCTGGGCTGGCCGGACAAGTCGGAGGATCTCGCCAAATTCTTCCCGACCGACACTCTGGTGACCGGCCCGGATATCATCTTTTTCTGGGTGGCGCGGATGATCATGGCCGCGCTCGAGTTCATGGGCGAGATCCCTTTCCAGGAGGTCTATTTCAATGGCATGATCCGCGACCTCGACGGGCGCAAGATGTCCAAGTCGCTCGGCAACTCGCCCGATCCGCTCTGGCTGATCCGAGGCGCCGGTCTCGAGGAGATTGCGGAGTTTGCGAAGAGCAATCCCAGCTACCGTACCGGTGTCCCGGCCTACGGCGCCGATGCCATCCGCCTCACCATGGTCTATCTGACCCCGCTCGGCGGCGATGTCCGCTTCGACCATACGCTGGTGGAGATGGGGCAGAAATTTTCCAACAAGCTCTGGAACGCCGCCCGCTTTGTCCTGATGAACCTGGACGAGGAGGAGACCCTGCTGCCCATCGCCGCCATTCCGGAGCAGCAGCTCGAGCTGGCCGACCGCTGGATCCTCAGCCGCATGCATCGGGCGCTGGCGGAAATGGACCGGTCGCTGCAGGAGTACCGTTTCAACGACGCCACCCGCGCGGTCTATGATTTCATCTGGGGGGAATACTGCGACTGGTATCTGGAGCTGATTAAAAAGCGCCTTTACGACGAAACCGCGCCCGCGGCGCGGCAGGTCGCCCGTTCGGTGGCGGCCTATGTCCTGGAGAACAGCGTGCGCATGCTGCATCCCTTCATGCCCTTTATCACCGAGGAGATCTGGCAGAATCTGCCCGAAGCCTATCAGCAGGAAACCGCCGTACGCACCATCATGCTGCAGTCCTATCCCCAGGCTGTTCCCGAGCGTTTTGACGCCGCAGCCGAGCAGGAGATGACGGTGTTGCAGCAGGTGATCGGCGCGGTGCGTAATATCCGCGGCGAGATGAACATCCCGCCGGCCAAGGAGGCCGATCTCATCCTCAACGGGACTGATGCGGCTGTTCTCGATCTGATCGACCGCAACGATGCCTATCTCCACAAGCTCGCGCGGGTTGGCCAGATCCGCTACAACCAGCCGCGCCCGGCGGCTGCGGCGAGCGCGGTGGTGCAGGGGATCGAGATTCTCGTTCCTCTGGCCGATCTGATCGATGTCGAGGTGGAGAAGAAGCGTCTCGAGAAGGAGATCACCCGGCTGGAAGCCCAGGTGGTCGGGCTGACGCAAAAACTCATGAACCGCGATTTTATCGCCCGCGCCCCCAAAGAGGTGATCGAGAAGGAAGAGAAAAAGCGCACTGATTTCACCCATACCCTGGAGAAACTGCGGCAAAGTCTGCAGAGTTTCGCCGGCGAATAAGCCGGCGGGGCCCATGGCAGGCTTTGCGACGTTTTCCAGGCCAAGGAGGAACCCATGGAACACCATCTCTGGCTGGTCCCACTGATGACCATGCTGCCCCTGCTCGCCCTGGCAGCCGAGCCCAAAATCGCCGTCACGGTCTACAATGAGGACCTGGCGCTGGTACGCGAGACCCGGACGCTCAAGCTGGTCAAGGGGGTGCAGTCCTACGCCTTTAGCGGCGTTGCCGCGCAGATCGATGCCACATCGGTGCATTTTCGGGCGGTCGACGCGGCCGCCGGCATTACGCTGCTCGAGCAGGACTATGAATTCGATTTGGTGGGAACCGAGCGGCTGCTGCAAAAGTATATTGATGAGCAGGTTATTGTCACCGCCGAAAACGGCGCGGTGCACAGCGGCCAGCTCCTCAGCGCCCAGGACGGCGATGTCGTTCTTCTTGATGGCGCTGGCAAGGTCCAGGCGCTCAAGGCGGCCAAGCTGCAAAGCATCGAATTTCCCTCGCTGCCCGAGGGGCTGCGGACGCGGCCGACCCTGGTCTGGCAGCTCGACTGCACCAGGGCGGGCGACCATGAGGCCGAGATCAGCTACCTGACCGGCGGCCTGAGCTGGCACGCCGAATATGTCGCCGTACTCGATGCCCGGGAGAGCTCGGCCCAGTTGAACGGCTGGGTCTCGATCGACAATCAGTCGGGCGCCACCTTCAACGACGCCCGCGTCAAACTCATCGCCGGCGACGTCCATCGCGTTGAGGAGGAAAGGCCGGTGCGGGCACTGTATCGCGCCGAGGCGACGATGGCCATGGATTCTCAGTTTGAGGAAAAGGCCCTCTTCGAGTATCACCTCTACACCCTGCAGCGGCCGGCCACCCTGAGAGACAAGCAGATCAAGCAGCTTTCGCTCTTCCCGGCGGCCCAGGCGGCGGTAGCCAAGCTCTACTCCTTTGACGGTGCCATGGACGGCACCAAGGTGCGGGTAGCGCTCGAGTTCAGGAACAGTCAGGACAATGGCCTCGGCATGCCACTGCCCAAAGGCAAGGTGCGCGTTTACAAGCAGGACAGCGATGGCGCGCAGGAATTCATCGGCGAGGATCGGCTGGATCACACGCCCAAGGATGAGAAGGTGCGCCTCCGCATCGGCAATGCCTTTGACATCGTCGGCGAACGCATCGTCCGGGATGTGCGGGAGGTCTCGCCCACTTCGCGTCAGGAGACCGTGCAAATCAAGCTCCGCAATCACAAGAGCGAAGAGGTCACGGTCCAGGTGGTCGAGCATTTTTCCGGCTCCTGGAGCTTCATCGGCAAGACGCCGATGGTGGTGAACAAGGAGGCCGCCAAGGTGGAGTTCCAGGTGCGCGTGCCGGCCGATCAGGAGAGTTCTTTCGAATATACGGTGCTCTACAAATGATGAACCGCCAGGGATTGTGAAGGATCCATGGAGCGCACGGCTGCGAAAACCGCCCTCGAATGGCCGGTCGACCGCATCGCCGGCATCGGCCCGAAACGGGTAACGGCGCTGCAGAATGCCGGGGTCTACACGATCGGCGATATTCTCTATTATTTCCCGCGGCGATATCTGGATCGCTCGACGGTGACACCGATTAACCGGCTCAAGCCCGACCAGGAGGTCACCGTCGTCGCCCGGGTGATGCAGTTCAGCGTCCAGAAGGGACGGCGCAACCGCTTTGTCCTGGTCGTAGGCGACGGCACCGGCTTTATGCACTGCATCTGGTTCGCGCGACTCACCTGGTGGTATAAAATGTTCAAGCAGGGGGAGTGGCTGGCCCTGAGCGGCAAGGTGGGCTTTTTCAAGGGGTGGCAGATGATCCACCCCGAATTCGACCGTCTCGGCATGAGCGGCGAGGGCGAGCTGGTGCATACGGGCAAGATCATCCCGCTCTATCCCTCCAGCGAGGCCTTGGGAGAGGCCGGATTCGACAGCCGCGGCTTCCGCCGCATCATTCATGGCGTGCTCAAGAATTACGGCGAGCAGATCCGCGAGAGCATCCCCGCGGCGCTGGTGACGCGGCTCAGGCTGCCGCCGCTGCGCCAGGCCCTGACCGCGATCCATTTTCCGGCCGATTTTGCCGGGCTGCAGGCTGCGCAGGCGCGCCTGAAATTCGATGAACTCTTTTTCATGGAGCTGCTGGTGGCCCTGCGCCGCCGCCATCAGCACGAAAGCACCGGCGGCATCCGCTTTGAGACCGTCGGCGAGCTGACGCGCCGGCTGATCGCGGCGCTGCCCTTTGAACTGACCGCGGCACAAAAGCGGGTGCTGCGGCAGATCCGCGCGGATATGAAGAGCCCCCGGCCGATGAACCGGCTGTTACAGGGCGATGTCGGCTCAGGCAAGACCGTGGTGGCGCTGATCACAATGCTGATCGCTGTTGAGAACGGCTACCAGGCGGCGCTCATGGCGCCAACCGAGATCCTGGCCGAGCAGCACTATCTCACCATCCGCAGCATGCTCGCGGAACTGGGCGTCGAGGTGGCGCTGTTGACCGGCGGCCAAAACCGCGGCGAGCGCGAACGCCTGCTCGAAAGGATCGCGGCCGGCGAGGTCCGGATCGTCATCGGCACACACGCCCTGATCCAGGAGAGCGTCGATTTTCACCAGCTCGGTCTGGTGGTGATCGACGAGCAGCATCGCTTCGGCGTGATGCAGCGGGCCAGCTTGCGCGAGAAAGGCCTCAATCCTGATGTCCTGGTGATGACCGCCACACCGATTCCGCGCACCCTGACGCTGACGGTCTATGGCGACCTCGACGTCTCGATCATCGATGAACTGCCGGCTCATCGCAAACCGATCCGGACCTTCTGGCGGGAGGAGAGCCGGCGCGGCCGGATATATCAGTTTCTGCGCAGCAAGGTCGCCGAAGGGGCGCAGGCGTTCATTGTCTTTCCTCTGGTCGAAGAGTCCGAAAAATCGGACCTCAAAGCGGCTGTCGACAGCTACAAGGTGATGCGCGAAACCTTTTTCAGGGAGTTCCGTCTCGGCCTGGTGCACGGACGTATGCCGGCAGCGGAAAAGGACGCGATCATGGCCGCCTTTAAAAACCGCGAGCTGCAGATCCTGGTCAGCACGACGGTCATCGAAGTCGGCGTCGATGTGCCCAATGCTTCGATCATGATCGTGGAACATGCCGAACGCTTCGGATTGACCCAGCTGCATCAGCTGCGCGGGCGGGTTGGCCGCGGTTCACAGCAGTCTTATTGCATTCTCATCAGCTATGGCGCGCTGACCGAGGAGGCGCGCACACGGCTGAACACGCTGGTGGCGACCAACGACGGCTTCCGGATCGCCGAAGTCGATTTACAGCTGCGCGGACCGGGTGAGTTTTTCGGCACCCGCCAGCATGGCCTGCCGGAACTGCGGCTGGCTGATCCGAGTCGCGATATGCAGCTGCTGCGCCTCGCCCGCGATGAGGCCTTCCGGCTTGTCGAGGAGGATCCGCAACTGCTCGGTGAAGAGAGCCTGGGCACACGGCATTATTTCATGAAAAATTTTCAGGAGCGGTTCGGGCTGGCCTGGGTGGGCTAGAAGACCAGAGCCGGCCGACCGCACGCTAACCTGTACAAACGAGGCGCAGAAATGGATGAGCAGAACAAACACCATGCGGCACTTTTCTTCAATCTGGTGATGATGTTCCATTCAGCGGCCATGCAGCAGATGGGCAAGCTGAAAAATCCCGTCTCCGACAGCATCGAAAGGGATATGGAACAGGCACGGCTTTCCATCGACATGCTGGATATGCTGCTGGCCAAGACCACGGGCAACCTCGGCGAGGACGAAGCGAAATTCCTCGGTCATGTGATCAGCGAGCTCAAGCTCAATTTTGTAGATGAGGTGAACAAGGACAAGCTCAAAGCCGCAGAGACGGCGGCGGGGAGCGAGGCAGCCGCGGCTGCGGAAAAGACCGGGAGCCATGGCGCAGAAAACAGCACAGCATCGGCGTGAGGTCTGGGATCAGTTCTGGCAGGACAAGGACGAGATCACCGAGGTCTATTCCAATTCCGGGCGGGTGATCGATCCGCTGCTCCGTCTCGGCGATCCCGCCGGGCGTTGGGTTCTTGAGGTGGGGGCGGGCTCGGGGCGTGACAGTTTCGCGTTGGCCGGCCGTGGGGCCCGGGTCATTATGCTCGATTACTCCGCGCCGGCCTTGCAGGTGATGCAAAAATTGGCGCAGGGTGCTTCCCGTGCGGTCTATCTGGTGCGTGGCGATGCCTTTCATCTGCCCTTTCGCACCGATGCCCTCGACCTGGTTTTTCATCAGGGCCTGCTGGAGCATTTCACTCGGCCGGATGAGATCCTGGCGGAAAATTTGCGTGTGCTGCGTCCCGGCGGAGCGGCGTTGGCCGATGTGCCGCAGCGCTACCACCTTTACACGGCGGTCAAGCACCTTCTCATCTGCCTCAACAAATGGTTTGCCGGGTGGGAGACCGAGTTCAGCCGGAGCCAGCTCGATCGGCTCTTCACCGCAACCGGATTCGAACGGATCGAGTTTTATGGCGACTGGATGCGGCCCAGTTTTATCTATCGTGCCGGGCGCGAGGCCATGAAAAAGCTGCACATCCATCTGCCGCTCTATCCACCTTCACTGCCGCTGGCCGGGCGGATCCGCAGCTTCCTGCGCAACGCCTTGAAACGTCGCCCCTGCCATCTCTATACCGTGATGGATATCGGCGTCATCGGCCGCAAGCCGGCCGGCACAACCCGGTGAGCCCCTTGCGGATTCTGGTCATCAACTGGCAGGACATCCGCAATCCCCTCTCCGGGGGAGCGGAGGTGCATTTTCACGAAATTTTTCGCCGGGTCGCCGCGCTCGGCCATCCCGTTACCCTGCTCTGCTCCCGGTTTCCCGGTGCCCCTCGCGAAGAGTGGGTGGACGGCATCCGGATCGTCCGCCAGGGTTCGCGTAGTTTGTTCAATTACGCGGTGCCCGCCGCCTACCGGCGCTTGCGCCGGCAAGAGCCCTTTGACATCGTGATCGATGATCTGAACAAGATCCCCTTCTACACCCCCTGGTTCGTGCGGGAAC
Source organism: bacterium (assembly GCA_035353815.1). Lineage (GTDB taxonomy): Bacteria > Zhuqueibacterota > Zhuqueibacteria > Residuimicrobiales > Residuimicrobiaceae > JAKPUX01. The sequence goes on along the minus strand of DAOQAG010000043.1, from coordinate 24,815 downwards.
CCTTGCTCACCATCGTTCACCATCTTTTCGGGCGGAGCATCTTTATCGAAGCCGCGGCGCTCCCGGCCGCCTATGTCTGGCTGGCCGAACGCCTGGCCCTGCGCGTCTACCGCCGGACGCCCTTTGCCGTCGTTTCCGAGAGTACCCGGCAGGAGCTGCAGCGGCTCGGCATCGCCGCGCCGATCGAACTTTTGCCCAATGCGGTCGATCCGGCGCGCTACCGTGCCGGCGGCGAAAAGAGCGCGACGCCGCTCATTTGTCACCTCGGCCGGCTCAAGAAGTACAAGAGCGTCGAGCACCTGCTGCGCGCGCTGCCGCTGGTACGCCAGTCTGTGCCGGATGCGACGCTGGTCATTGTCGGGGAGGGGGACCATCGTCCGGCCCTGGAAGCCCTGGCGGCGCAGATGGGCCTGCAGGAGGCGGTCCATTTCACCGGGCAGGTCAGCCATGAGGACAAGGTGCAGTGGCTGCAGCGCGCCTGGGTGGCGGTGAATCCCTCGCCCAAAGAGGGATGGGGGTTGACCGTCATCGAGGCCAACGCCTGCGGCGTGCCGGTGGTGGCCGCCGATTCGCCCGGCCTGCGCGATTCGGTGCGGCCGGGCGAGACCGGAATGCTCTATCCCTACGGGGAGGTGGAGACGCTGGCGCAGGATCTGGTCACGCTCCTGCAGCAGCGACCCCTTCGGGAACAGATGGGGGAGGCCGCCCGTCTCTGGGCGGGCACGTTTAGTTGGGACCAATCTGCCGCCCGTGCGGTGGAGATCATCGAGCGCCTGTGCCGGCCGCGGGGCGGGCCGGAAACAGATCGCGCCGCGCCTCTCCTTTGATTCGAATGTGTCATTCGCAGCGAGCTAACCTTAACGGAGTCGAGTCATGCCAAAATTCAAACTCTATCACCGCATCGCGGCCGCAGCCGCTTTTGTGCTCTCCCTGGCGGTCTATCTGCGGACGATTGCCCCCACGGTTTCATTCTGGGATTGCGGTGAATTCATCGCCTGCTCCTACCTGCTTGCGGTCCCGCATCCCCCCGGCGCCCCCTTTTATCTTCTCCTCGGCCGCCTGGCGAGCATGCTGCCCTGGACGGCGGACATTGGTTTACGCGTCAATATGATGTCCGCGCTCGCAACCGCCACAACCATTCTGCTGACCTACCTGGTGATCGTCCGCCTGATCAAGCAGTGGCGCGGCGAACCCAAAGATGGCGGCGATGCCGTTATCCTGATTGCCTCTGGTCTGCTCGGCGCCCTGGCCTTTGCCTTCACCGACGCGATCTGGTTCAATGGCGTGGAAGCTGAGGTCTACGCCTTTTCCCTCGCTCTGACAGCAGCCGTCGTTTATCTCGCCCTGGTCTGGCTGGAAAAGGCGGACCATCCCGGCGCTGAACGCTACCTGCTCATCATCGCCTATCTGATCGGCCTCTCCCTGGGTGTCCACCTGCTGGCCGTTCTCGCGGTGCCCGCCATCGCCTTGATCATCTATTTCCATTGGCTCAAAAAGAACAATAAAAAGATCGAGTTCGGCAATTTCATGTTGTTCGGGATCGTCACGGCGGTCATTTTCTTCGGTATTTATCCCGGCATGGTCAAGTTTATCCCGGATCTTGCGGGAAACATCGGCATGTGGGCGGTGGCCCTGCTCTACATCATCATCCTCGGCGCCGCCTGGTATGCCGTCGCCAACCGGAAACGCACCGCCAGCCTGGTCCTCACCGGTCTGTTTCTCGTCTTGCTGGGTTATTCCACTTATACCATGATCATGATCCGCTCCGGGCTCGATCCGGTCATCGATGAGAACGACCCCGAGACGGCGGCTGGCATGGTACGCTACCTCAACCGTGAACAATACGGCGATTGGGGTACCTTCCCGCGCCGGTTCCAGGGATTGCCGATGGAATGGCAGTTCAACCAGGAACACCCCAACGAAAGCTACAAAACCTTCCAGTGGTCCAAGCAAATGGACTTTCTCTGGGACTACCAGATCAAAAAGATGTACCTGCGCTACCTGGGCTGGCAGTTTCTCGGCAAAGGGGATACCCGCGGTCCGGATGGCTTCATTGCCGAAAACTTTTCCTCGCGCGGACTCTTCGCCTTGCCCTTCCTCGTCGGCCTGCTTGGGATGGTCTATCATTTCCGCAAGGACTGGAAGCATGCCTCGGCGGTGATGCTGCTCTTTTTGGCAACCGGCGTCGCCATCGTTCTCTACCTCAACCAGGAGAATCCGCAGCCGCGCGAGCGGGATTATGTTTTTGTCGGATCCTTCTTCGCCTTTGCCCTGTGGATCGGCATCGGCGTCTCGTCCCTGCTCGAGTGGATCAAGGAACGATATTACATGATCGCCCGGCCAGGCGGCGAAGCGCGGAAGAATACCCTCTACACCGCGCTCACCGCGGCAGGCATCGCTCTGCTGGTGCTGGCCCTGCCGGTCAATCTGCTCAGTTTCAATTTCCATGACCATGACCGCAGCGGCAATTATGTCGCCTATGACTATTCCTACAACATTCTCCAGTCGTGTGAGAAGAACAGCATTCTCTTCACCAACGGCGATAACGATACCTTCCCGCTCTGGTTTCTGCAATTTGTCTACAATATCCGTCCCGATGTGCGCGTGGTCAACCTGAGCCTCCTCAACACCGACTGGTACATCAAGCAGCTCAAGAACGAGGAGCCGAAGGTGCCGATCAGCCTGACCGACAATCAGATCGAGCAGCTGCAGCTGATCCCCTGGGAGGCGCAAAAGCTCAAGATACCGGTGCCCGAATATGCGCGCAACGAAGTGCTCGGCGAGGTCAATATCGCCTCCCAGGCCGCTGCGGAGCCCCTCAAGGAACTGGAAGTGACCGTCCAGCCTACGGTGTTTGGCAAGGCCTTGCGGGTGCAGGATTTCATGATCCTCAACATCATCTATGCCAATCAATGGAAAAAGCCGATCACCTTTGCGGTCACCGTTTCGGACGATAACAAAGCCAATCTCGATCCCTACCTGCGCATGGACGGCCTGGTCTTCAAGCTGGTGCCGATGAACGGCGAGGTTCTGGCGCGCGAACGCCTGCACAAGAACCTCTTTGAGGTGTTCAAATACCGCGGCCTCAACGACAAGAGCGTCACCTATGATGACAATGTGGTCGGTCTGCTGCAGAATTACCGGGCGGGCTTTTTGCGCCTGGCCCAGGAATACCTGATGCAGCAGAACAATGCCAAGGTGATTGAGAGCCTCGACGAGATGGAGAAGGTCATTCCGGAGAAGGTGATCCCGGTTCCCGACTATCGTCTCTCGATGCGCATCGGCCAGCTCTATGACCTGGCCGGCCGGACCGACGAGCTGGTGCGCCGGGCGGAGGTGGTGATCAAGGAGCAGCCGGACAATGCCATGGTCTATGGCTATCTGGTGGCGAGCCTGAGCCGCGCCGGCAACCATCAGCGTGCCGCCGAGCTGCTGGAAGGGTGGCTGAAGCGTCATCCCGACGACAAGGAGGCCGAATCGCGGCTGGTGCAGGAACGGGCCCAGATCACGGGCGCGCGGTAGCGGCAGTGCCTGTGCCGGGAAAAAAGCAAGCGGCTGAGCAGGGCTGGCGCGGCATCGCGTCCAGCCTGCTCAAGATGGGCGTAAGCGTAATCCTGGTTTTGCTGCTGCTGCGCGGCATCGGTTGGGCTCCGATCCGGATGCAATTCGCAGCGGCGCGAGGGGACCGTCTGGCGCTGGCCCTCGGAATATTCGTGATCAGCAATATCCTCGGCGCACTGCAGTGGCATCTGCTTCTGGCGAGCCGGCAAATCCGGCTGCCCTTTTTGCGGATTCTCGGGTACTATCATGTGGGATTGTTCTTCAATAATTTTCTGATCGGCAATGTCGGCGGGGATGCCTTCCGGGTTTTTGATATCCGCCGGATCTCGGGCGACACCAGGGAGGCCTTGTCGACGGTCTTTTTCGACCGGTTTGTCGGTTTTTTTGCAATGTCGACTCTGGCGCTGGTGGCGATCTTTATGGCGGCGCGCGAGCTGGTGCATGCCTCGGCGCTCGAATCGGTGTTCTTTATTTTCGGCGCCTGGCTGCTGGCCCTCGTTTTTCTTTTTTATGAGCCCTTCGCCAAGAAATTCTCCGGGCTCTTCCGGCTGCTGCTGCCGGAGACGCTCCACATCCGGGCCAAGTCGTTTTATTACAGCCTGCACGCCTTTCGCAGCCAGAAACTGCTGCTCCTCACCCTTCTGGGCATCTCGCTGCTGGTGCAGACCCTGCGTATCCTGACCCATTATTATGCCGCCTGCAGCCTGGGCGTCGATGTCAAAGTCAACTTTTTCTTTCTTTTTATCCCGGTGGTCGCCCTGGTCGCCAGCCTGCCGATCTCATTGGGTGGGCTGGGCGTGCGCGAACAGAGTGCCGTCGCCCTGTTCGCGCCGATCGGAATTCCCGCCGCCAAGATCGTCGCCTTTGAGTTTCTCGCCTATCTGGTGGGCATTGCCGCAAGTGTTCCCGGGGGTATCATCTTCGCCCTGCGGCGTGAGGGCAAGGGGGGCGCCAAATCAGGACCGGCCTGGCCGGCATCGCTTTAGCATTATGCAGTGAGGAAACCATGTACAAGGTAGCCATCATGATGGGCTCGGAATCGGACCAGGAGGCCATGTCCGCGGCTCATGCCTTTCTTGATTATTTCGGCATCGGCTGGGAGACCAAAATTCTCTCCGCGCACCGGACACCGGAGGCAACTGCCGAGTTCGCCAAATCCGCGGAAGCGGCGGGCTTTTGCGCCATCATCGCCGGCGCGGGCATGGCCGCCCACCTCGCCGGTGTCATCGCCAGCCATACCCTGCTGCCGGTCATCGGCGTGCCCTTGTCGGGTTCTGCTCTGAGCGGGGTGGATGCGCTCTACTCGACGGTGCAGATGCCGCGCGGCGTGCCTGTGGCCACGATGGCGATCGGTAAGGCCGGCGCTGCCAACGCTGCGATCTTTGTCGCCCGAATGCTCGCCGGCCGCGATCCGCAAATCCATGCCAGGCTGGTGCAGTTCCGCGCTAACGGCTGCACACTGTGAGGCGCGCATGCGGATTCTGATCACCGGCTGCAACGGCCTGCTTGGGCAGCGGCTCATTCACCTGGCGCCGGCGGGGAGCGAAATCCTGGGCGTGGACCTGGCTCCAGCTGCGGTGGCACTGCCGGCGGAACACTACCGGCAACTCGATCTCGGCGAGCGCCGCGCGGTGCTGGAATGCATCGGCGCCTTCGCGCCCGACTGGATCCTTAATGCCGCGGCCTTTACCAATGTCAACCGCGCCGAGTTGGAACGCGAACTCTGCTGGCGCGCCAACGTCATCGGCGTCGAAAACCTGGCCATCGCCTGCCGCAAACACCACAGCCGCCTGGTCCATGTCTCCACCGACTATATATTCGACGGTCAACACGGACCCTACCGCGAAGAAGACCAGCCCAATCCCATCGGCTATTACGGTAAATCCAAGCTCGCCGCCGAGAATATTCTGCGCGGCTCGGAGATTCCTTTTGCGGTGGCCCGGACCATGGTCCTGTACGGCCATGCCCCGCAGATCAAACCCGATTTCATCTCCTGGCTGATCGACGCCCTGCGCCAGGGCCGGCCGGTACGTATCGTCACCGATCAGTTCGGCAATACCACCCTGGCCGATGAACTGGCGCTGGGGCTGTGGCAGATCACCGCCCGCTCGGCGCAAGGCTTTTATCATATCGCCGGCAGAGAAATTATCGACCGCTACAGTTTCGCCCTCAAAGCGGCCGCGGTCTTTGATCTCGACGCACAGCTGATCACGCCGATCACCACACCTGAACTGCATCAGGAAGCGCCGCGGCCGATGCGATCGGGACTCCACGTCGAAAAAGCAGTGCGCGAACTGGGGCTGGAATTGAGTGATGCGGCAGGGGGCTTGATGAAACTGAAGCAGCAAATGGACGCAGCGGGCTGAACGGGCTGAACTGAAGGAGCAAGTTTTTCAGCTTTATCAGTATTTGCGACTTTGCATTGCCGGAAGTGGCTGAACGGGCTGAACTGAAGGAGCCGATTTTGAAGAGCCTCGTGATCATTCCCACCTATAACGAGAAGCAGAACATCCAGCCCATCATCCAGGCGATCTTGGCTCAGGAGATAGCGGGGCTGGAAATCCTGATCGTTGATGACGGCTCGCCGGATGGCACCGGGGCGCTGGTCGCGACCCTGGCCGAAAGCGATGCGCGGGTGCACCTGCTCAACCGGGAACGGAAGATGGGCCTGGGCACCGCCTATGTCGCCGGATTCCGCTACGCCCTGGCAGGCGACTTTGAGCGGATGATCGAAATGGATGCCGATTTCTCCCATGATCCGCGCGATCTCAAGCGCCTGCTGGCCGCAAGCGAGGAATTCGATATCGTCATCGGCTCGCGCTACATCACCGGCGTCAATGTCGTCAACTGGCCGCTGCGGCGGCTGCTGCTAAGCATGTTCGCCAGCTATTATACGCGCCTGATCACGGGACTGCCGTTGCGGGACTGTACGGCCGGATTCAAATGTTTTCGCCGACCAGTGCTCGAGCACATCGATCTCGACCAGGTCCGCTCTGATGGCTACTCATTTCAGATCGAAATGAATTTCCGCGCCTGGGTCCAGGGCTTCCGCATCAAGGAGATACCCATCGTTTTTGTCGACCGCGCCGCCGGCACCTCCAAGATGTCCAAAAAGATCATTTACGAGGCGATCGCGATGGTCTGGAAGCTTAAATGGCTCAAGATCTGCCGGCGCCTTTAACCATCCGCGCCACGCCGGCTGCGGTATCGAGCAGGGGGGTCTGCAGCAGCATACCGGCCTTGCGGCTGTCGAGCGAGACATCCACCGGCCGCGGCGCATCGCTCACCGCGGCATGCATCGAGGTGGGCTGTAAAAGGGCGGGATCGTATCCGGCCGAGCGGCAGAGCTGCTGGGCAAAACTGAAGCGGTCGATGCGGTTTGCGCCCCCGAGGTGGAGCAACCCGCTGATCTCCGATCCAGCCAGCTCCAGCAGCGCTTCGGCGAGATTCTCCACCCAGATGGGGGAGCGGTACTGATCGGTATAGAGCGGCACCGGCATGCCCTGGCGCAGGCGCTGCTCGATCCATTCCGAGAATGAGCTGCCGCCATGCCGCGGGCGCCCATAGATCAGGGCGGCGCGGACGACAAGATGGCGGCCGCCGGCCTGAAGCACCAGGGTTTCTGCGGCGACTTTGGTCTCGCCGTACACCGAGAGGGGATGAACGGCGTCGGCCTCGGTGTAATGACCGGCGCGGCCGTCGAAGACCATATCGGTGGAGACCAGGATCAGTCGCGCGCCGGTCGCGGCGGCGGCGTCGAGAAGATGGCCGACGACCGTGGTGTTGATCTCCCGGGCGGCGGCGGGATCGCGCTCGCAGGTATCGAGGTTGGCGTTGGCTGCGGCGTGGAGGATGACCTGTGGACGCCTCGAGCGCACCAGGGCCATGCAGGCCTCTGCATCCCTGAGATCGAGGATGGAGGTGCCGGGAAGGGGATGGCGATAGCTGATGGCTGTGACCTGCCACCGGCTCTGCGCCTTTTCGAAGAGATGGCCGCCGAGGAAACCGCTGGCGCCGGTGAGGAGCATTTCGGGCATGATGTCTCCTTTACTGCTTCAGTCCAGGGTGAGGATAGTCCATCGCAACAAGCACATTGCAACTGGAATAGTATACCATGCATACCGAGAAACCGCACCGGAGCCGGATCCGCCGTCTCCTTCTCCTGCTCACTGCCGGACTCCTTTGGGCCGGCTGCCACAGGGGAGCGGAACCGTCACACCCGGCGGAACAAAAGCCGCGGGAAAAGATCTATCTGCGCAGGGAGGGAACCTTCCGCCACGGCGAAACCCTGGAAAAAGTTCTGCTGCGCGACCTCTACGACCGTGTCCTCACCAATGAGATGGTCACTTCCTTTGCCCGTGTCTTCGATGTGCGCAAGATCCGCGGCGAACGGGGTTACAGCATCCTGACCGATTCGACGGGCAAGGTGCACGGATTCGAGTATTATCCGGAGGTGGACAAGACCATTCGCGTTTTGCGCGATTCACTCGGGGTGCTGCAGCCGCAGGTGCTGCAGGTGCCCCTGATCCGGCGGATCTTTTCCCTCACCGGTCAGGTCAGGACCACCCTCTATGACGCGGTGCGCGAGATGGGTGAGAGCGATGAACTGATCATAGCCTTCAGCGATCTATTCCAGTGGGATATCGATTTCTTTGTCGATCCCCAGCCCGGGGACGAATTTCGCATGGTCTATGAAGCCGAACACGTGCTCGATCCGGGCCAGCCGGACAGCCTCGGTGCGTTCATCCGCTATGGACGGGTGCTCTCCGGGCAGTACCGCTGTGCCGGGACGTGGAGGACGGCGGTCTTCTTTCAGCAGGGGGAGCAGGGGGGCTATTACGACCTCGAAGGCAAGTCATTTCAAAAGACCTTTCTGAAATCCCCGCTCAATTACCGGCGCATCAGTTCCTATTTCAGTGGCGGCCGCCGCCACCCCATTCTCAAGATCGTGCGGCCGCATCACGGGATTGATTTTGTCGCCGCTGCAGGCACACCCGTCTCCGCCGCCGCTGACGGTATCGTTCTGGAAAAAGGCTATGAGGGCGGCGGTCTGGGCAATTTCGTCAAAATCCGTCACAAGAATCCGCGTTTCGTCACCGTCTATGGCCACCTCAGCGGTTTTGCCGCCGGTTTGGCAGCCGGCAAGTCGGTGTCGCAGCGCGATGTGATCGGCTATGTCGGCAGTACCGGGCTTGCGACGGGGCCGCATCTGCACTACTGCTTTTATGAAAACGGCCGTCCCGTCAATCCCCTCAAGATCAAGAATTCCTCCGGCGATCCGATTCCCGCGACAGAGATGGCACGTTTTGTCATGGTCAAAGAGGCGCAGCTGGCGCTGCTGAACGCTGCCCGGGAGAGCGGCAAGATGCTGCAGCCGGTGCTGGCGGGCACCGGGCCGGCGCATATGGCGATGCCGAGCCTGTAGCGCCGCCCGGGCGGGCGACGAGGGCTCGCTTGCAGGTTGGCCTTGGGTCGCCGCGATCCGAACTGCAGGGGCTCGCTTACAGGTTGGCCTTGGGCCGCCGCGATCCGAACTGCAGGGCGCAGGGGGCGTTTTTGGTGACGATCTGTTGCAGCTGCCGGCACCAGAGGGCCGCGAAGGTGCGGCAGCTGGTGGCGCCGTCGAGGTGCTCCTCCTCCGGGAAGGCGGCGTGCTCGCAGCGAAGATCGCAGAATTTGATCCGGCTGGTGTGGACGCCGGCGTTGTTATCATTTGTGGACATGGCGGGGTACCTCGCAGAGTGATCCTTTTCCCCCTCCGCTGCCGGGGGCTGCCCTGATAATATACCATCTCCCGGGACAAGATTCCAGAAAAATCGCCACCATCTGGTGGAGCGGGCATGAAAATCAAGATTCTCACGGTGGGCAAGCCGGCCGATGCCGATTATCTGCGCCTGTGTATGGCCTACCTTGGCCGCATCGGCCACTACGCCCCCGTTGAATATCTTCATGTCCGTCCGGTCAAGGGCGACCGTCCGGTCGCCGATATTCTCGGGCGTGAAGCCGCGCAGATGCTGGAAAGGATAGCGCCTCAGGACTGGTGTATTGCCCTGACGAGCGCAGGTCAGGAAATGGATTCAGAGGCGTTCAGTCGCGAGCTGGCGCGGCATCAGGCGGCGGGGCGGAAATCGCTGCTTTTTTGCATCGGGGGGCCATTTGGCCTGGGGGAGGCGGTGTTGCAGCGGGCCAATCAGCGGCTCGCGCTTTCCCGGATGACCATGGCGCATGAACTGGCGCTGACCGTGTTGCTCGAGCAGGTGTATCGGGCCTTTACGATATTGCGCGGCGAGGGGTATCACAAATGAAATCCGGCCGCAGCTGCTGCAGGCGCCCTCCGGCGGGTGGCATCGCGGGGCCCGTGTGCAACGCGCCGACATGAATGCCGGCTGCGGCTGCCGCCCATAAAAAACGGCCGCCCGAGTACCTCAGGCGACCGTGTAAAACGCACATCTGCTCCGTGGGTTGAATCGGAAGAGATGTTCCCCCTTTTCTTAAGGTATATAGAAAAGGATTACTCGAGAATTTCCAGTGTAGCGTGTTTGCCCGCCTTGCGCGAGACCGCACTGAGCAGAACGCGAATGGCGTGTGCTGTTCGACCGTTCTTGCCGATAACCTTGCCCATATCGGGTTGCGAGACGCGGAGCTCGTAGACCACCGTGGTTTCGCCGAATACCTCGGAGACCTTGACCTCGTCCGGATTATCGACCAGATGCTTGACGATGTACTCGACAAATTCTTTCATCGATTCACCCCTTCCTGCAAGCGTGATTGCGTGTTTCGATCCGTGGATTGGGTTTTGTTGCCTTGCCTTGCTGCGCGAATTGCCATGGGTAACCGGTGTTATCTCAATTTAAATATATCTACTGCCGGGGCCAATGTCAAGCGAAATCCGCCGAGGAATTGTATTCTGCATAGCCGGCTCCAGTCGGCGGGCGCGGGAATAAAAAAGGCCTTGACTGGAATTATAAAAAGTGTAAATTATAGTTTGTTAGCACTCAATCGAATAGAGTGCTAACAACAACAAGTAATAATAAACAATTAATCGTTACTGGAGGCTATCATATGACCATCAAACCGTTAGCCGATCGTGTGGTTGTAAAACCGGTCGAAGAGCAAGAGGTCAAGCAGGGCAGCATCATCATTCCCGACACGGCCAAAGAGAAGCCGATGCAGGGTACCATTGTGGCCGTCGGCCCGGGCAAGATTTCCGAGAACGGCGCCAAGATCGAGATGAGCGTGAAGGTGGGCGACAAGGTGCTCTACGGCAAGTATAGCGGCACGGAAGTGACCATCGACAAGGAAGAATATCTCATCATGCGCGAAAGCGATATTTTCGCGGTCATCTAATTGCATTCCCCGACACCCAAGGCTTTATATCAGGAGGTTTTACCCATATGGCAAAGATTATCGAGTTCAACGTAGAAGCGCGCAATGCGATGAAGGTCGGTGTCGACAAATTGGCCAAGGCCGTTGGCGCCACCCTCGGTCCGAAAGGGCGCAATGTCGTGATCGATAAAAAGTTCGGTGCCCCCACGGTGACCAAGGATGGTGTTACCGTGGCCAAGGAAGTCGAGCTTGAGGATCCCCTCGAGAACATGGGGGCCCAGATGGTGCGCGAAGTCGCCTCCAAAACCAGCGATGTTGCCGGCGATGGCACCACGACCGCGACCGTGCTGGCCCAGGCGATCGTACGTGAAGGTTTGAAGAATGTCACGGCCGGCTCCAATCCGATGGCCCTGAAACGCGGCATCGAAAAGGGCGTCAAGTCCGTCGTCGATGAGCTGCGCAAGCTGAGCAAACCGATCCCCGGCAAGACCGAGATCGCCCAGGTTGGCGCCATCTCCGCCAACAACGACAAGGCGATCGGTGAACTGATCGCCGATGCGATGGAAAAGGTGGGCAAGGACGGCGTCATCACCGTCGAAGAGGCCAAGAGCACTGATACCAGCCTCGAAGTGGTCGAGGGCATGCAGTTTGACCGCGGCTACATCTCCCCCTATTTCGTTACCAATCCGGACACCATGGAAGCGGTGCTCGAAGAGGTTATGGTCCTGATCTATGACAAAAAGATCAGCGCCATGAAAGACCTGCTGCCGATCCTGGAGAAAGTGGCCCAGACCGGACGCCCGATGCTGATCATCGCCGAGGATATCGAGGGCGAAGCCCTGGCCACCCTGGTGGTCAACAAGATCCGCGGCACCCTGCGCATCGCCGCCGTCAAGGCCCCGGGCTTTGGCGATCGCCGCAAGGCCATGCTCGAAGACATCGCCGTCCTCACCGGCGGCCGCGTGATCTCCGAGGAGACCGGCTTCAAGCTCGAGAATACCACCATGAGCGATCTCGGCAAGGCCAAACGCATCACCATCGACAAGGACAATACCACCATCGTCGAAGGTGCCGGCAAGACCGAGGACATCAAGGGGCGCATCGCCCAGATCAAGAAGCAGATCGAGACCTCGACCTCCGATTATGACAAGGAGAAGCTGCAGGAACGTCTGGCCAAGCTGGCTGGCGGCGTCGCGGTCCTCCAGGTCGGTGCGGCCACCGAGGTCGAGATGAAAGAGAAGAAGGCCCGCGTTGAGGATGCCCTGCACGCCACCCGTGCGGCGGTCGAGGAAGGCATCGTCCCCGGCGGCGGCATCGCCTATCTGCGCGCCCTGCCGGCTCTGGACAAGCTCCAGGTCAACGGCGATGAGAAGATCGGCGTCGCCATCCTGCGCCGCGCCCTCGAAGAGCCCATCCGCCTGATCTCCGAGAATGCCGGCTGGGAAGGCTCGATCGTCGTGCAGAAGGTGCGCGAGACCGACGGCGCCTTCGGCTTCAACGCCGAAAGCGAGACCTTTGAGGATCTCTACAAGGCGGGCGTTATCGACCCGACCAAGGTGTCGCGTATCGCTCTGGAAAATGCCGCCTCGGTGGCGAGCCTTTTCCTGATGACCGAGTGCGCCATCGCGGAAAAGCCGGAACCCAAGACGGCCACTCCGCCGATGCCTCCCGGTGCTGATATGTACTAATATTCACCACGCCCCCGCAAGGGGGCTTTTTTTTACCCCAAAAGGGCCGCGCCAGGGACACTTTGCCACGATGTCCCTTTGGCTGGTCATTTTTTGGCCAATTTTAGGCGCTGCCAAGAAATTACTTGACTTTGAGTTCAATATTCTTAACTTAATAGTGTGCCGAAAGGCACAGTGTCGGGTGTGGGTAGTGATGTGTAGTGATGGGACAGCACCCTTTATAGCGCTGACTCTATGTCAGCGCTATTTTTTTCTTTTTTGCACAGGCCGGCCGGGTCATCGCCCCTGCCACGGGCGCCAGGTCTGCTGCCGCCGGGGTGTTGTCAATTTATCACTGACCTTATTCTCAGGACGCCATCGCCTATGCACACACTGCCTGAACTGCCCGTCACTTTCCTGAGCCAGGAGTCGCAGATCGTCGGTATGCTCCATCAGGCCCGGGGCAAGCATCTCGTCATTTTCTGTCACGGTTTCTTAAGCTCCAAGAACGACTGCCGGCGCATCTTCGTCGAAGCGGCCCGCACTTTCGCCGCGGAAGGCATCGACACCCTCCGTTTCGATTTTTATGGCTCCGGCGACAGCGCCGGTGCATTCAGCGACTCCCTGATCAGCCGCTATATCGCCAATCTCCGCGACGCCATCGACTGGGGGCGCCAGCGCGGTTACGACAAGATCGCAGTAGTGGGCTTGAGCATGGGGGGCGCCGTTGCCATTCTCACCCTGGCGGAAACGCCCGCCGATGCCCTGATCACCTGGTCGTCCGTCCCCGATATGCAGCAGACCTTTCTCAATTACGTCGGCAACCTGGAAGATATTGCCACCCGCGTCGAGGAATACGTTCACGACGGTTGGGTGATCCGGAAAGGCTTCTGGGAAGAAGCGCTGCAGTATGACATTCATGGAGCACTCGCCCGCATCACCATCCCCAAATTCATTATTCAGGGAACCGGAGACGCCCCGGTCTTCGTGGAGGGTTTCTCCGCCTTTCGGGACCTCGTTCAGCCCCCGGCCGATTTCATGGAAATTCCCGATGCCAGCCACACCTACAGTCTCCCGGCCCATCGCCATCAGGTGATCCGGCAAAGCCTGATCTGGCTTAAACGCACTCTCTAATCTGTTCCCCATTTGAGGTTCTTCATGTCCGATACCGAAAAAAAAGTTAACAAGCGCAACGACCAGCACCTTCTCCCCGAAAAAGCCTACAACAACGATGAATTTCTTCAAAGTCCCGACGCGCGCACCATCCGCATCCTCGCTGAATATCTCGAACCGCAGATGCGCTTGCGGCGCCGCCACATCAAAAATACCGTTGTCTTTTATGGGTCTGCACGTGTGCTCCCCCTGGATATTGCGCAGAAACAGCTCAAGGCGGTGCTGACGCAGTCGCAGCGGAATGGCACAGCCGCTGAGGAATTTCAGCACGAATTCGACAAGGCCAGCCATGCCGTCAAACTGGCCCACTATTATGAGGCGGCGCGCGAGCTTGCTTTCAAACTGACCGAATGGTCCGCCAGCCTGAGCGCCCGCGACCGCTTCATCGTCTGCTCCGGCGGCGGCCCCGGCATCATGGAGGCGGCCAACCGCGGTGCCAATGAAGCGGGTGGTCTGACCATCGGCATGAATATCAGCCTGCCCTTCGAACAGGAGCCCAATCCCTATATCAGCGAGGACCTCACCTTTGAATTTCATTATTTCTTTATGCGCAAATTCTGGTTTGTCTACCTCGCCAAGGCCCTGGTCGTCTTTCCTGGCGGCTTCGGCACTCTGGATGAACTCTTCGAGCTGCTCACCCTGGTCCAGACCGGCAAGATCCATAAAACCCTGTGCGTCGTCATGTTCGGCAGTGAATACTGGGATGAAGTGCTCAATTTCGAGCGCATGGTGGACTGGGGGGTGGTCTCTCCCGAGGATCTCGGGCTCTTCCGCAAGGTGGACAATGTCGAGACAGCCTTTCAGACCCTGAAGAGCCACTTTGAGACCCATTTTCTGCGGTCGAGTGAGCCCGATGTCCGCTGAAATCTGCCCTTGCACGATCGGGGCCGGGGCGCGTCTGGCACCCCTGGGGCTCATTCTGCTGCTCCTCGCCTGCCGGCCGGCGCCACCGCCCAGCTTGCGCGATCAAGGCGCGATCATTCGCGGCGATGCCGGCCGGAGAGCCCTCGCCCTGATCTTCACCGGCGGGGATTTCGCCGATGGCGGTCCCCATATTCGCCAGGTCTTGGCAAGGAAAGGGATCAGGGCGGGATTTTTCTTCACCGGCGAGTTCTATCGCGATCCCGCCCGGGCCGGCCTCATCGGCGATCTCGTCCGTGACGGTCATTACCTCGGGCCGCACTCCGACAAACACCTGCTCTACGCCCCCTGGGAGCGAAGGGACTCCACGCTGGTGACCCGCGCGCAGTTCAGCGCGGATCTCCTGGCCAACTACCAGGCCATGGCGCCTTTTGGCCTCCCCAACTATGCCGAACGCTATTTTATCCCCCCCTACGAGTGGTACAACCAGGACCACGTCGCCTGGGCCGCTGCAGCAGGTGTCACCCTGTTCAATTTTACCCCGGGCACGGGCTCCAACGCCGATTACACGACGCCGGACATGCCGGGTTACCGTTCCTCGCAAGCGATTATGGACGCCATCCGCGCCTATGAAAAAAAAGATCCCTGCGGATTGAACGGCTTCCTTCTGCTGATCCATATCGGCACCGATCCGCGGCGCACCGATAAATTCTATTTGCGCCTGGAGGAGCTGATCGATCTGCTCCAGCAGAAGGGCTACACCCTGGTGCGCGTGGATACCTTGCTCGGACACGCCAACGCAAAGAGGAGGTTATGAGCAGCCGTTTTGACCTGATCCTGAAAGATGTGCGCCTGCTCGAACGCAGCGCTGCGACCGATATTGCCATCCGCGCCGGACGCATTGCGGCCATCGGCCGCATGCCCGGGGATGCCCGCCGGA
Organism: bacterium; assembly: GCA_035353815.1. Lineage (GTDB taxonomy): Bacteria > Zhuqueibacterota > Zhuqueibacteria > Residuimicrobiales > Residuimicrobiaceae > JAKPUX01. The sequence continues at coordinate 9,287 of DAOQAG010000043.1, read as the reverse complement.
TCCTCGACGCGGGCGGATTGCGCGTCGTCCCCGGCTTCATCGACCTGCACATCCAGGGTGCCGGCGGCGCCGATGTCCTGGATGGTACCCCCGAGGCCCTGGAAACCATGTCCCGTTGCCTCGCGCGCCTGGGAACGACCGGCTTTCTCGCCACCAGCGTCATTTTCCCGGAGGGCGAAAACCGCCACCTCCGCCTCGCTGCGGAGGCCATGGGCAAGAATCTGGGCGGCGCGCAGCTGCTCGGGATCCATCTCGAAGGCCCCTATATCAATCCGCTGCGTAAAGGGGGACTAGAGCCGCGCTGCATCTTCGCTCCCGCGGTGTGCTCGCTCGATGCGGTACTGAAAAGTTGCGGCGGCGCTCTGAAAATGATGACCCTGGCTCCCGAGCTGCCCGGGGGGCTGGATCTCATCCGGGCCCTGCGCGACAACGGGATCATCCCCGCTCTGGGCCACACCGATGCCTCCCTCGATCAAGCCCGAGCAGGACTCGATGCCGGCATTCCGCACGTCACCCATATTTTCAACGCCATGCCCGGCCTGAACCACCGCACCCCCGGCCCGCTCCTGGCCATCTTTGAGCATGCTGAGGTCACGGCCCAGATCATCAGCGACGGTGTGCATGTGCATCCCGGTATGGTGCGGCTGCTCAGCCGGCTTATCGGCGTGGAGCGCTGTGTGCCGATCACCGACGGAATGCAGGCGATAGGGCTGCCGGAAGGCCGCTATCTGTACAACGGCCGGGAGTACGAGTCGGCAGGCGGGGCGGCGCGCTATCACGACGGCACGCTGATCGGCTCGGCGCTTGGACTGGCCGAGGTGACCTGGCGATTCCAGCGTTTCACCGGTTGTGCAGCCTCCCGCGCGGTGGCAGCGGCCACCCACCAGGCAGCGAAGGTGATCGGCCTGGGCGAGCGTAAGGGCCGGATTGCGCCGGGATATGATGCCGACCTGGTCATTCTCCAGGACGATGCTTCTGTGGCGTTGACTCTGATCGGGGGGGAAGTCGTCTGGCAGAACTGATGTTCAGAAATTCCGATGTGAAACCTCAGCCTCATCTCCTGCTCCGTTCCACGTGCCACCGTTTTTCCGCTGGAGGATTCTCGCTCCTCCCGGGCACATGTGCGCGGGCTGTTGCGAACCTCGGCGATTTTTTTTGGCTAATATTAAAATTAACTTGACATGCTAACTAAATTTGGCTAAATTTCGTTAGATAGGCAGCTTTTCCTTGGGGCCCTTCCGATCTGTGCCGATTGCTGACAGCAGCGCGACGGCACCGCCAGGCTAGATTCCAAACCGCGGTTGATTTTCTTCCTCTCTGGACTGCAGGATCCTGCTGGTTTTAATGAAGGGTATACGCGCCGGTTTGACCCGATGACCAACAGGCCTTGGGCTCACCGCCAGTATCTTTCTATGGGGACTTCTCACACTTCCTTTCTGACATATGGGGTTGATGACGGGCTGGGTGCCACAGTGCTGATTGCTGCAGGATCGGGCATATCCGCAACTTATCTTGCTTTTGCAGGAGAGTAATGATTGAGGCATAAAGGGGAAACGCCATGAAAATCACCCGTCTAATCGCAGTGCTTCTGTTGGTTCTCTTGCTCTTGAGCCCTTCTTTTGCTGCCGTCACGCTGCTTACGCCGAACGGCAATGAACAGTGGCGTGCAGGCCGCACCAAGCGCATCACCTGGTCCACGGTAGAAACCACCACGCTCAGGCTCGAATATCAGACCAGCCCGAGTGGGCCATGGAATGAAATTGCGACCGCTATTCCCTCCCAGAATCTGAGCATTCCCTGGATTGTGCCCAATATTGAAAGCAGCACCTGCCGGGTCAGAGTCACCAATCTTGCCAATGAGGCGGATTTTGACCGGAGCGATACCACCTTCGCGATCACACAGGTGGTGCCGACCACCGAGACGGAAACGAACAACACCGCCACAACGGGCAATTGGCTGGAGTATGGAGATTCGCTCCACGCGGCGATCAGCCCTCTTGGCGATGTGGATTATTTCTGTTTTTGGGGGGCGGCCGACGATACGGTTGAAATATGGGGTCATCAACGCAACAATTCAGAGCTCGGCGCCCGCATCTCCCTCTTCCGCGCCGATGGCGCCAGACTGACGTCGAATAACGGCTATCTCAATCCGCCCCTGGATCAGCGGATCGTCTGGATCTTGCCGCAGAGCGGCACCTACTACATCCGCTATGCCGATGCCTCGAATTGGGGCAATTTCCCCAACCGGGAGCTGGTGGAGCGGCTGGAGCAGGAAAATTGGGAGAAAATGGGTAAAAATCTCGCAGGGATCCAATGGGATTCCACCGGCGACTATTCGATCGGGCTGCGTATGTTCGCGGCTGGCGGGCCCGTGATCCTGCAAGTCGGTGGCTTCGACTATTGGTGGAATGCGGCGCGCTTTCACGGCTATGTCAATACCGGGGGCTTGCCAACCACCGTGCGTTTCGAGTATGGTCTGAATACCAATTTCGACTCCGTTAGCGTTCCAGCGGGAGGACCCTTCACCAGCGCCGGGCCGATCTGGATCAATTCCCCGGTCGTCTCCGGACTGGCATCGAGTTCCTACTATTTTTTGCGCATGCAAGCCACCAATGCCCTGGGCACCTCGATCTCGTCCCCGTTCCAGTTCAGCACCGTCGCACCCGCCGAAGGGTGGGAGCGCAAAATCTCGGGCCAATCCCGGGCCTTTGCGGATCTATTTTTTGTCAACGACAACGTCGGCATCATCGCCGGCGACAGCGTCCTCATTCGCACCGGTGACGGCGGCGCCACATGGACCTCAGTCTTTCCGGGGAGCAGCTGGATCTATTTCAAAGGCCTCTCTTTTCCGGATTCCCTGACCGGATATGCCTTCGGCAGTTATGATCATATTCTCAAGACCACCAACGCCGGCCTGACCTGGACCCCCCTGGCCACCGGCTTTGGCAGTTATCTGATGAACGGTTTTTTCATCAGCCCCCTGGTGGGCTGGGCCATCTCCGACGGGGGCGGGATTTATAAAACAACCGATGGCGGTTCGAGCTGGACCGCGCAGAATAGCGGCACCTCCAACCAGCTGCTCGGAATTTGCTTTATCAATCCCGATACCGGCATGGTAGTCGGCAACAATATTGTCCTGCGCACCACCAACGGCGGCACGACCTGGTCGGCCATCACCACCGGTCATGCCACCGTCTTCAGGAATGTCGATTTCGCATCCCCGCAGGTGGGGATCATTGTCGGCGATGAGCCCTATGTCCTGCGCACGGCCGATGGCGGCCTCACCTGGAGCGCGATCACCCTCAGCACGTGGCCTGACCTCGATATGTATGATGTCCACTTTTTCAATGAGGAGGCGGGCATTGCTATAGGCTGGATGGGGTCCATTTTCCGTACCACCGACGCCGGCTTGACCTGGAACATCCAGACAAGCGGCACGATGAATAACCTCCTGGCCGCCAGTCACGCCGGCTCGCATACGACCATCGTCGGCCGCAACAACGCCATTCTGCGCAGCGTCGACTCCATCTATCTCCAGTCCCCCAACGGCGGAGAATCCTGGGGTGCGGGCACCTCCCACCCGATCACCTGGTGGAGCGATATGAACGGCGAGCTGCTCTTACAATACCGCACCAGCAGCACCAGCGGCTGGATCACTATTGCCTCCAACGTGCCGATCGCCTCGGGCAGCTATGCATGGACCCTGCCGGCCATTGCCAGCGACAGCTGCAAGGTACGAATATCAACCATGCCGAGCGGCACCTTTGCGGATATCAGCAGCAATGTCTTCTCCATCCATCCCACATCCATCCAGCAGACGCTCCGTCTCTCCCGCGGCTGGAACATGATCTCCTCGTACATCAGCCCTGCAGCCCCGGCGATGGAGACCGTCATGATGGATGTCGTGGGGAGAAGTCACCTGACGATCCTCAAGGATATCGGCGGCAACGTCTATTGGCCGGAATATCTCATCAACCTCATCGGCAACTGGAACCCTCTCAACGGGTATCAATGTTATCTCTCGGTGGCCGATTCTGTCATCCTCAATGGCCAGATGCAAACGCCCGAGTCGACGCCCATCAGCCTGACCAACGGCTGGAGCATGGTCGCCTACCTGCGCAGCTCTGCCTATGATGCCGCCGCGGCCTTTACCTCGATTTCCGCCAGGCTGGTTATTGCCAAAAACGGGGCTGGGGATGTCTATTGGCCGGAATACGCGATCAATACCATCGGCAATTTGCTGCCCGGCCAGGGCTATCAGTTGTACCTGAATGCGGCGGGAACCTTGACCTATCCGGCGAACGGCGCCAGCTCTCCCAAGAACGTGATGCTCAGCGCACTCTCGAGCCGCCCGACACAGCATTATCCATCCGGTGTTCTCCGGAGCGGCAGCAGCGCCACCCTCCTCGTCGAAGGTGCGTTCCTCCAGGATAACGACGAAATAGCTGTGATCGATGCGGAGGGAAGAGGGGTGGGAGCTGCCGTTGCCCAGGGTGGCCGGGCTCTGATCACGATCCACGGGGATGACGAGAATACGACGGAGAGCGAGGGTTCCCGCGTGGGTGCGGCGCTCAAGCTGACCTATTGGTCGAATACCGGCAAGGTAGAGGCTCCGCTGCAAATCCTCTCACTCAAGAACGGTCTCAACGGCTCGGCCTTGCCGACCGATCTGTGTTACCAGAGAGATGCGGTTTGGGTCGCCGAACTGGCCGATGTCGCCGCCATTCCGCACGACTATGCCCTCCGGCAGAATTATCCCAATCCCTTCAATCCGGCCACCTGCATCCGCTTCGAGCTGCCGAAGGAGAGCGAGGTGCAGTTGGTGGTCTATAATCTGCGCGGGCAGGCGATCCGTACTCTGTTCGACGGTGCGAAGAAAGCGGGCTACCATGAGCTGGTTTGGGATGGCCGGGATCAGAGCGGTTTGATGGTTGCCAGCGGCCTTTATCTGCTGCGCATGGAGGCGGGCGCTTTCAAAACTGTGATGAAAATGTCCTTTATCAAGTAAGGCCCAAACTTCTCTTTGGCCCACAGGACGGGCCTGAAGATATCGGTGGGTGTGCATGTACGGTTGCAGCAAATGGTTTTTGCGGGAAATTGCCGTATTCTCCCTTTTCGTGCCGGGGCTGGTGTGGGGCCGTCAACTGGCGCAGGGTTCGGAGAGGGTATGGTCCGACAGAATTGTCATCAAGATCAAGGATGAACGCGTCGCCGTGGATATGAAACCTGAACCTCTCCTCCTCCAGCTGGGCGCAATGGTGCGTGACCGCGGCCTGTTACGCCTTGAAAAACGGGAGATCAAAGGAGCGCAGGATGCCTCTCCTGCCAAAGCTGCTGCACGCATGGGCCGGGTATTCCGGGGATATCTCTCCAGGTCGGCCGATCGCAAGCAGATTCTCGCCTTGCTGCAGCGCAATCCGCTGATCGAATATGCTGAACCTCTTTATTACCATACACTTGATATTTCGCCGAACGATTCGCTCTATGCCAGCCAGGTCCATCTCAGGGATTGCAATCTGGCGGCTGCCTGGGATCTCGTCCGGGGCTCCCAGGGTGATGCAGTCCTGGCCATCGTCGATGGCGGAACGGAGATCATGCATCAGGATCTGCGCGAAAACCTCTGGGTCAACAGCGATGAGGTGGCCGGCAATGGCGTGGATGATGACGCCAACGGCTACACAGATGATCTGCATGGCTGGAATTTTGCAAATAACAGCGGCGACCCTACCGGCCTGGCGACCCAACCCGATTTTGCCAATCATGGCACCCATACTGCCGGCATCGCCGCTGCTGTGACCGACAACAGGCGCGGCGTCGCCGGAGCGGCCTGGAACTGCAAGGTGATGGCGATCGATGCGGCCGATCCCTTCGGGGAGGGTATCGCCTATGGCTACGATGGCATTCTCTACGCCGCGGAAAACGGGGCACAGATCATCAACTGCAGCTGGGGACGAAGCGGCACGGCTTCGGCCTATGAGCAAGATGTGATCGATTATGCCACCTCGCTGGGTGCGGTCGTCGTGGCTTCGGCGGGCAATTCGGGCACCGCAACGGTCAACTACCCCTCCTGCTACAACCATGTCTTCTCCATTGCGGCGGTCAATGACTTTGACATCAAGGCGGGCTTTAGCAGTTACGGGACCGGGGTTAAAGTCAGTGCGCCCGGCATGCTCATCTTCAGCACCATCAGCGCCAACGGCTACGCCCGCTATAGCGGAACCTCCATGGCGGCGCCGCTGGCTGCCGGGGTCATCGCCCTGGTCAGGACGCAGCATCCCGGTTGGACGGGCTTCCAGTGCGCCGAACAGGTCCGGGTGACCTCTCATCCGATCGATGATCTCAACAGCGCTTATGCCGGCTTGCTCGGCAAGGGGCGTGTCGATGCCTATGCCGCCGTCACGGCCAGCTCGCCTGCCATCCGGATCGCCGCAGTGGAATTCTCCGGCACGGACGGCGATGCGCAATTCAGACGGGGCGAAAGCGGCCGGATCACACTGACCCTGACCAATTACCTCGCCCCCTCTTCACCGCTTACGCTGCGCTTGAGTGACAATTCGGAATTTGTGACCTTGCTCAGGGACGAGGTGACTGTGCCGGGAGTAAACACTCTGGGCTCTTTGACCCAGGCTGTTCCCTTTGAATTTTCCATTTCAGAGGCCGCACCGGAGAATCATGTGATCACTTTTTCCCTGGCCATCCTGGGAGAGGGCTATACCGATAGCGATCATTTCACCCTGACGGTCGCGCCTGATTTTCTTACCCTGAGCGTTAACCAGATCACGACCTCCGTGGCGCCACCAGGACGTATCGGCTACGCGTTGCCGTCGCAAGCTTTTGGCGGTGCGGGATTTCACTACCGTAGCGGCGCCAATCTGATCTACGAGGGATCGATCATTGCCGGGACCTCCGCAGCACAGATATCGAGCTCCTCGCGCAGCACCACCACCGTGCCCGATCAGGATTTTGCCCGGATCGCGGGCTCCCCTCTCTCGCTGCAGCGGCCGGGACCTCTCGCGGATGAGGAGAGCACGATTTCGATGGAGGATCGCAATGCCGGCACGCCCATGAACATTGCCGTCAAGCAACATACGCTGGCCTCCGTGGCCTCCGCCGATGAGGATTTTATCATTTTCCGTTTCGAGGTCACCAACCAGGGGACGGCGGCACTGACGAATTTTCACTTCGGTCTCTTTTTCGACTGGGATGTGGATGAGATCAACTATGACGGGGACCAGGTGGGGTATGATGCGGAGCGGCGCATGGGCTATGTCTACAATGTCGCTCATGACCCGGGAACGTATGTCGGCTGCGCCCTGCTTTCGCCGGACGGAGTTTCCTTTCGTGCTATACTGAACGATGAAAGGGCCGCCGGCAATCCGGGCTGGGGCATTTATGATGGCTTCAGCGATGCAGAAAAATGGGACGCCATCAGCGGTGGGACCTCGCTCCATGAGGCCGGGATTGGGGATGTTTCCCAGGTTCTGGCCGCTGGTCCTTACCAGCTTGCCCCGCAACAGAGCATCACGATCGACTATGCCGTCCTGGCTGGCACCAGTCTCGCCCAGTTGCAGAAGCATGCGGACAAGGCCGGTGAATTTCGCCGGCGCTATCTGCTCGCGGCGCCCGATTCCTCCCGCCTCCATCTTGTCCAGGGCTGGAACCTCATCTCGAGCTGGGTGGCGCCCTCCGATACCACCCTGGCGACGCTGCTGGCGCCGGTCGCAGCGGATCTGGTGCTCTTCAAGGATGGCAACGGCAACAGTTACTGGCCGGCTTATGAGATCGATATGCTCCACTATTGGGATTGGCGCAAGGGCTACTGGATCTATCTCACGCATGCGAGCGATCTCATCCTCACCGGGAAATCTCTGAGCGCGAGCCAGGCATCCGTGGCACTCCATCAGGGCTGGAATCTTGTCTCCTGCTTGAGTGATTCGGCTGTTTCCATAGAACGTGCCATGCACGGCATCGCCGCTGCTGTGACCATTGCGAAAGACGGGGCGGGCCGGGTGTATTGGCCGGCGTATCATATCGACACTATTGGCACGATGCAGCCGGGGGCAGGCTACTATATCTATCTGACCGAGCCGGCCACTCTGGTATGGTCCAAGCGGCCGTGAAGCCGGTCACCTGGGCCCTCCACAGTCTGAGCCCAGCGGGGGCAAGCTCGTGCTGGGGGGAAATCGTCAAAAATGGTTGAAAAGTCAAAATTTATAACAATTGTTCAGTTTTTGCTTGCATTTCACCCTATGAATATGTTTATTTCTGGAGGGGTTGGCGCTTCAAGTGCTAATGGGGTTTACGTTTTCACGCTTGTGAAGACGCGGGGTCTTTTTCTCTCGGGGCAGTGCAGCACGGTTGATCTGACGGAATGGTCGGATTAGGCAAAATCTCCCTCAGTTGTTTGTTCCGCCTGGATATCTCAATCTAAATACTTGCCGCTGCGAAGGCGGGCGTTTGGGTAATCGTCCGCATGCAGCGACGTGCGATTGGTGAGAACACTTTCGACGCCACGGTCATTTTAATTAATGGAAGGGAGAAAACCATGAAGCTCAAGGCAATCGGAGTACTGGTGGTATTGCTGCTGGTCCTGCAAACGGCTGGCTTCGCCCAGACCGGAACGACAGGGCATTTTACCTGGGCGATCACATCCAGTAATATGACCATCGGTATGCTGACCTCGACCACCAAAACCCTGGGTGGCGCTGCTCTTCAGAATGGGGATCATATCGGATTTTTCACCCCTGGCGGCACCTGTGTGGGCGGCTTTGTCTGGAATGGCAGCAACACATCGGGTCCTGCTTTTGCGGCGGATCCGGATGTCGGACTTCCCGGACTCCAATATAACGAGGCTGTGCAGTATCGCGTCTATCGTCCCAGTCTGAACAAAGAGTTTTCCAATGTCTCGGTGGCCTATTCCGTGGGCAACGGAATCTGGACGGGCAGTCCCAAGCAAAATGTGCTGAGCAGTTTTGTTGCGACAGCCTACAACCTGACGTTGGCGGTAAATCCCGCAGGTGCCGGTACTACAACTCCGGCTGTCGGGAGTTATCTCTGCGAGGTCAACGAAGTCGTCGCTATCTCCGCTTCGCCGGCATCGGGCTACACCTTCACCAATTGGACGGGCGGCACGGTCACAGATCCGAATAGTGCGGCCACGACTACCACCATGAACGCGGATAAATCGATTACCGCCAATTTCAGCTCCTCGACCTCTTACACGCTGACCGTCAACGTGGTGGGCTCGGGATCGGTGGGCAAGAATCCGGATCAGACGACCTATACCT
>DAOQAG010000042.1:32085-35318 GCA_035353815.1 bacterium | reverse complement strand
GCCGTGCGCAGCACCAGCTTTTTCTGCGCCATGATCTGCAGCAGCTTCAGGGTTGTCGTGTAGCCAACGGGACGCTTCTCCTGCAATCTGGCGTTGACCGATCCGACCGTGGACGGCCCGGCCTGCCAGAGGATCTGCAGGATCTCCAGCTCCGCCTGGGTGGGATCAGATTTTTGCACCTTGCCCATATCTTCTCTCTCCGGCTTTCAGGGTTCGTTTTCGTATCACTGTGTGTTCCGGCATGGCGGCTTCGTTGCCGCTCTCCCGCCCACCCGATCTCGTTGCCACCAGATGCACTTGTTCGCCGGCCTCGCTGCTGCTCTCCCGCTCGCCCCCATCCCGGCGTTTCATATCCTTATACGCCGTTTATTACGAAAGGTTTCGTAATTTATCCCCTGTCTACGAATATTTTCGTATTTTTTCCGGCAGAAGCAATGAAGCGCGGGTAGAGAAGAGAGAGCGCGGCGGACTAGCGTTTGTTGCGTACAGTTTTGCGCGTCGGCGTGGCACTGAGCGGATCCTCGGGCCAGGGGTGTTTGGGATAGCGGGCGCGCAGCTGCTTGCGGATCTCGGGATAGAGGCTCTTCCAGAAGCTGTGCAGGTCCTGGGTCACCGCCAGCGGCCGGGCAGCCGGGGAGAGGAGATGGAGGGTGAGGGGGATACGGGCGTCGCCGATGCGCGGCGTTTCAGTCAGGCCGAAGAGCTCCTGCAGTTTGACGGCAAGGACAGGAGTGCCCGCGGCGGTGTAATCGATGGCAATATGCGAGCCGCTCGGGACGGTGATCTGCGCCGGGGCCAGCCGGTCGAGTTCATGCCGCCGGAATGGGGTCAAACGGGCCTGGAGGAGGCTGGTCAGCGCCAGTTTTTTCAGCTGTTCCAGCCGGGAGATCCCGGTGAGATGGGGCATGAGCCACTCCTCGAGTCCGGCCAGGAGCGCGGCATCATCGAACCCGGGCCAATCCGGGCGGATGCGCCGAATCCACTCCGCCCGCTCGCGAAAATGCCGCGCCTCCTTGCTCCAGGGCAAGAGATGTAATCCGGTGCGGCGGATGACTTGAACCATGGCCGCAGCGGCGGCGGCCGGCGCCGCTGTCCCCTCGGTCTCCTCGATCACCAGCGCCCCCAGGCGGGTCAGGCACCGCGCCTGGATGCGCCCCTGGCGTTCATCCCAGCTCACCGTCTCTTCCCGCGTCAGCTCGTCGGCAAAAAACCGGATCAGATCGTTCCGCTCCAGGGCCGCAGCCAGAAAAATCCTGCCGGCGGCGGTGCGGCCGGCGTTTGCCGCGACGCCGCTGCCTCCGTCGACTTGTGCGATGGCGAGAAACTCCTCGCGCGCCAGGGGGTCGGTTTCCGGGAGCGCGGCTGCAGCGCCGTTGCGCAACAGATAGAGCCCGGGCCGCTCCGGCCGGCGTTGCGCGATGCGGTCCGGAAAGGCCCAGGCGAGGAGCACACCGGCCGGGGCCGGGGTCCGCTCCTCTCCGGCGATCTCCGCCAGGGCGCGCAGCCGTTCTTCCTGGGCCGCAATCCGGTCCATGGCCCAGCGGCCCGCGCTCTCGCTGCGGCTGCCGGGAGGGCGCGCTGCAGCACGGCGTTCCCGTCGCCACTGCTCGAGCTGCACCGCAAGATCCGTCGGGCTGCGGCCGGCCGCGGGCGCCCCGCCCTCTTCCAGCAGGGCCGCGAGGGTGCAGGCCGCCGCACCCCAGCCGCTCTTACGGGCCTTGAGGATCATGTGGCCGAGGCGGGGATGGACGGGCAAGGCCGAGATGGCGCGGCCGTGCGGCGTCAGGCGGCCCGCGGCATCGAACGCGCCGAGGTCCAACAGCAGGGCGCGGGCGCGAGAGAGATGCGCCGCGGGCGGGGGGTCGATGAAGGCGAGGTGTTCTCCGAGCGGATCGCCCCAGAGGGCGAGGTCGAGGGCGAGATGGGCGAGGTCGGCAGTGCGGATTTCCGGCTGGGGGGCGTCGGGCAGATGCCGCTGTTCGTTCTCGCTCCAGAGGCGGAAGCAAAGGCCGGGAGCGGTGCGGCCGGCGCGGCCGCGGCGCTGATCGGCCTGGGCCCGGCTGACCGGAAGGGTGACCAAAGCGGACATGCCACGGCGCGCATCGAACCGCGCCGCGCGCGCCAGGCCGCCATCGAGCACCATCCGCACCCCGGGAATGGTCAGGCTGGTCTCGGCGATGCTGGTGGCGAGAATGACCTTGCGTTCCTCCGGCGCCGCCGGCGCCAGGGCCGCCTGCTGCAAGGCTGCTGGCAGATCGCCATGCAAGGGACAAATGCGCACTCCCGGGCGGAGGCGGCCGCGCAGCAGCTCCTCCACCCTGCGGATCTCGCGCATGCCCGGCAAAAAGACCAGGAGGTCGCCCTCGCCGGCCGCAAGCGCGCGCTCCACCCCTGCCGCGACGCGCTGCTCCAGGGTCTTGCCGGGCGCCGGCGGACTGTAGAACGTCTGCACCGGCCAGGCGGCGCTCTCCCCCCGGATCAGCGGCGCCTCCGGCAGCAGGCCGGCGAGGGCGACCCCATCCAGGGTGGCCGACATCACCAGCAGGCGCAGGTCCGCGCGCAGATGACGCTGGACGTCGAGGGCCAGGGCAAGGCCGAGATCGGCGTGAATGCTGCGCTCGTGAAATTCGTCAAAGATCACCAGTCCCGCTTCCGGCAGCTCCGGATCATCCTGCAGCATGCGCGTGAGAATGCCCTCGGTCACCACTTCGATGCGCGTCCCCCGGCTCACCACACTGGCGCCGCGGATGCGGTAGCCGACCGTCTCCCCCACCCGTTCGCCCCGTTGCGCGGCCATGAACTCGGCCGCGCAGCGCGCCGCCAGCCGCCGCGGCTCGAGCATGAGTATCTTTTTGTCCGCCAGCCAGTCGCACTCGAGCAGGGCCAGGGGCACACGGACGCTCTTGCCCGCCCCCGGCGGCGCGCTCAGGATCACCTGACGCGAGCTAGCCAGCGCGGCACGCAGCGCGGGCAGCTCTTTTTCGATGGCAAAGGCAAGTTGCATGAATGATGGCTTGATGGGGTGTGAAAAACTCGGCGTTTTAAAGTAGGTATAAAAGCAGTATCAGGCAACCAAAATCGCTCCGTGCATCGCATCGTTGCCGCCGGCGCAGAATGCGCGCGGATTCGGGTCGGCACGAGATCTGGGGGCAGCCACCCGGCGCAAATCGCTCCGTGCATCGCATCGTTCCCGCCGGCGCAGAATGCGCGCGGATTCGGGTCGGCACGAGATC
>DAOQAG010000042.1:7224-31985 GCA_035353815.1 bacterium | reverse complement strand
CTGGAAAAGGGGATCGCCGATCTCGAGTTCCGCCGCATGCTCGGCGGACCCGGCGATGATAAAAGCGCCATCCTCACCATCCACCCCGGCGCCGGCGGCACCGAATCGCAGGACTGGGCGCAAATGCTGATGCGCATGTACCTGCGCTGGATCGAACGCGCCGGCTATGGCTCGGATGTCCTCGATTTCCAGGAGGGGGACGAAGCGGGCCTCAAGAGCGTCTCCATCGAAGTCAAGGGCGCCTACGCCTATGGCCATCTCAAGGCCGAAGCCGGCGTCCACCGCCTCGTGCGCATCTCTCCCTTCGATGCCAACAAGCGCCGCCACACCTCCTTCGCCTCGGTCTTTGTCTATCCGGAGGTCGACAACGCGATCGAGGTGGAGGTGGACGAAAAGGACCTGCGCATCGACACCTACCGCTCGAGCGGCGCCGGCGGCCAGCACGTCAACAAGACCAGCTCGGCGATTCGCATCACCCATATCCCGACCGGCATCGTGGTCGCCTGCCAGGACGAGCGTTCGCAGCACCGCAACAAAGAGTCGGCGATGAAGATCCTCATGTCCCGCCTCTACCAGCTCAAGCTCGAGGAACAGCAGGCCAAGATGGCCAAGCTCGAAAGCACCAAGCGGGAGATCGCCTGGGGCAGCCAGATCCGCTCCTATGTCTTTCATCCCTATAACATGGTCAAGGACCACCGCACCGACCACGAGACCAGCAACATCCAGGCGGTAATGGATGGCGACCTTGACGATTTCATCCGGGCCTATCTGCTCGAGTTCGGCCAGGCGGGTGGGCGATAATGCGGCCGACGCGGGTAGAGATCGATCTCGAGGCGATCGCTTTCAATCTGCAGGGTATCCGCCAGCGCGTGAGCCCGGCCGGCATCATGGCCGTGGTCAAGGCCGACGCCTACGGCCACGGCGCCCTCCAGGTCAGCCGGACCGCCCTCCAGGAGGGAGCGAGCCATCTCGCCGTCGCCGTCGTCAACGAGGCCCTGGCCCTGCGCAAGGCCGGGATCGAAGCCCCGATCCTCGTCTTCGGCGGCTTCTCGCCCGAGGATGCCCCCCTCTTCCTCGACTGGGAGCTCGATGCCACCCTGTTCGATCTGCAGGGAGTGGCTCTCCTCGGCCATGCCGCGCGAGCCGCAGGCCGGCCGGCGCGGGTGCATATCAAGGTTGACACCGGCATGGGCCGGCTCGGCGTGCCCTGGCCGCAGGCGGCTGCCCTGGGCGAAACCATCTGTCAGACCGAAGGGCTGGAGCTGACCGGACTCTATACCCATTTCGCTACCGCCGACGCCCTCGACAAGAGTTTCGCCAACCTCCAGCTGATCCGCTTCAAGCATGTCATCGCCGAGCTGGAGGCGAAGGGGATTCGGATCCCGTTGAAGCATTGCGCCAACAGCGCTGCGATCCTCGACATGCCCGAGAGCTACCTGGACATGGTCCGGCCCGGCATCATGATGTACGGCCACTATCCCTCCGCTGAGACCACGGAGAGCATCGAGATCCATCCGGCGATGAGTTTCAAGACCGCGGTGACGCAAGTGAAGAGCATTGCGCGCGGCGAGAGCGTCAGCTATGGCCGCACCTTCATCGCCGACAAGCCGGTGACCATCGCCACCCTGCCGGTGGGTTATGCCGACGGTTACAACCGGTTGCTCTCCAACCGCGGCGAGGTGCTGATCCGCGGCCGGCGTTGTCCGGTCGCCGGCCGGGTCTGCATGGATCTGATCATGGCCGCCGCCGCAGAAGTGCAAACCGGCGACGAGGTGGTCCTTTTCGGCCGCCAGGGAGAGGCGGAAATCAGCGTGGCTGAAATCTGCGCGCTGCTCGGCACCATCCCCTATGAAGTGACCTGCTGGATCTCCAAACGCGTGCCACGGATCTATATGCACACCTCATGAAGGCAGGCTTGAGGCGATCGCCCGGGCCCAACGCGGGACCCGCACCGTTTAATCCTGCTCCGGGCCGCCGGGCGAGATCTTTCGCGCAGAGAAATATAAAACGTTCCATCCCAGAAAACAATTGAGGTACTATGCACGACCATCATCAAGAAGAGCTCAATGATCTCATGAAGGTACGCCGGTCCAAGCTCGCCCGGCTGCAGGAACTGGGCATCAATCCCTTCACCTATGCCTTTGCGCGCGACATCTCCGCCCAGGAGGTGGTCGAGCGCTTTGCCGAGCTCGAGGAGAAAAGCGTCTCCCTGGCCGGCCGGGTGATGACCCTGCGCAGCATGGGCAAGGCCGCCTTTGCCCACATTGCCGACGCCTCGGGCAAGATCCAGATCTATGTCCGCCGCGATCAGATCGGCGATCAGGCCTATGAGGTCTTTGATCTCACCGACATCGGCGACCTGGTCGGGGTCACCGGCACGGTCCACAAGACCCGCACCGGCGAAATCACGATCTTTGCCCAGAGCTTCGAGCTGCTCACCAAGAGCCTGCGGCCGATGCCGGTCGTGAAGGAACGCATCGAGGATGGTCAGACGGTCACCTATGACGCCTTTGCCGATACCGAATTGCGCTACCGCCAGCGCTACGTCGATCTGATGGTCAACCGCGAGGTGCGCCAGACCTTCATCACGCGCTCGCGCATCGTCAGCGCCATGCGGCGCTACCTCGACGGCCGCGGCTATCTCGAGGTCGAGACTCCGGTGCTGCAGCCTCTTTACGGCGGTGCTGCCGCGCGTCCCTTTGTCACCCATCACAATGCTCTGGATATGACCCTTTATCTGCGCATCGCCGACGAGCTCTACCTCAAGCGCCTCATTGTCGGCGGCTTTGAGGGGGTCTATGAGATCAGCAAGGATTTTCGTAACGAGGGCATCGACCGGTCGCACAATCCCGAATTCACGATGATGGAGCTGTATGTGGCCTACCAGGATTACCATTTCATGATGGGCCTGGTCGAGGAGATGGTCAGCACCATCACCACGGAGGTCTGCGGCGGCAACCGGGTGATCTATCAGGGCCAGGAGCTCGATTTCACCCCGCCCTGGCCGCGGATCCGCCTCTACGACGCCCTGCAAAAATACGCCCAGGTCGATCTCTATGGCAAGAGCCGGGACGAACTCTATGCCGCCGCCAAGGCGCTGCATTGCGAGGTCGAGCCCTTTATGGAGAGCGGCAAGATCCTCGATGAGATCGTCAAGGAGAAGGTCGAGCCGCATCTCATTCAGCCCACCTTCCTCTGCGATTATCCGGTCGAACTTTCGCCCCTCGCCAAGCGCCATCGCGACGATCCCCGGCTGGTCGAGCGCTTCGAGTCCTTCGTCGCCGGGCGGGAGATCAGCAACGCCTTTTCCGAGCTCAATGATCCGATCGACCAGCGCGGCCGTTTCGAGGAGCAGATGAAAGCCAAGGCGGCCGGGGATGAAGAGGCGCAGGTTCTGGACGAGGATTTCCTGCGCGCGCTCGAGCACGGCATGCCGCCGACAGCGGGGCTGGGGATGGGCATCGACCGCCTGACGATGCTGCTGACCGATGCGCCCTCGATCCGCGACGTCATCCTCTTCCCGACGATGCGCCCGGAACTATAGCCGAAGCCAGGATCGCCGTAACCGGAAAAGAGCCCATCATGAATTATGAACTATATATCGCCCTGCGTTATCTCAAGTCCAAGCGCAAGACCGGCTTCATCTCGCTGATCACCTACATCTCGATCGCGGGGGTGATGATTGGCGTGGCGGCCCTCATCATCGTGCTGTCGGTGATGAACGGATTCGAGACCGAGGTGCGCTCGCGCTTCATTGGTGTCGACGCCCATATGCACGTCCGCACCTTTCACGACCGCGGCGTCGAGAACTGGCAGGGGCTGGAGAAACAGATCCAGGGCGAATCCGAGATCCAGGCCATCTCCCCCTACATTTTCAACAAGGGGCTGGTCAAATCGCGCGAAGCCACCACCGGCATCCTGGTGCGCGGCATCGATCCGGCCACCGCGGTCAAGGTGACCGACATCGGCAAGAACATCAACTACGGCGCCCTCCAGCTCGGACCGGTTACCGCCGAGAACGAGCCCGCCCTGCCCGGGGTCATCCTCGGCTTCAATCTCGCCGACAAGCTGGTGGTCACCCTCGGGGACAAAATCACCATCGCCAGCTTCGCCAATGTCAGCCAGTTCGGCCAGATGCCGCAGATGATGCAGTTCCGCGTCACCGGCTACTTCCAGACCGGGCTGTTCGAGATCGATGACAATTTCGCCTACATCTCGATCGAATCGGCGCAAAAGCTCTTCCGCATGGGCGACAAGGTCTCCGGACTCGAGGTCAAACTCGACGATTATGAAAAGGCCGGGGTGGTGGCCAAACGGCTCACCAACAAGCTGGGTTACCCCTACCGGGTGGTCACCTGGCAGGATATGAATCCCAATCTCTTCGCCTGGATGAAGATCGAAAAATGGGCCGCATTTCTCATCCTCAGCCTGATCATCATGGTCGCCGCCTTTAACATCATCAGCACCCTGATCATGATGACCATGGAGAAGACCAAGGAGATCGGCATTCTCAAGTCGATGGGGGCGACGACCGGCAGCATCCGCCGCATCTTCACATTCGAAGGGCTCTTTGTCGGCATCGTCGGCACCCTGCTGGGCAACCTGATCGGGTACGGTCTTTGCTGGGCGCAGCAGACCTACAAGCTCTTCGCCCTGCCTTCCGATGTCTATATCATCAGCTGGCTGCCGGTGCTGATGAAATGGAGCGATTTTGCCATGATCAGCGTCGCGGCCATCCTGATCACCTTTGCTGCGTCGGTCTATCCCGCGGCCCATGCCGCCAAACTCGATCCCGTGGAAGCCTTGCGCTATGAGTGAAATCCTGCTACAAACCGAAAATATTCATAAAAGCTACCCGATGGGCCGCTCTTCCACACTGGAAGTGCTCAAGGGCATCGACTTGACCATCGCCGAGGGCGAGATCATCACCATCATCGGCCCCTCCGGGGTCGGCAAGAGCACCCTCCTGCATCTGATCGGCGGGCTCGACCGGCCGACGCAGGGGCGAGTGCGCATCGACGGTGATGACATCTCCGGCTACGACGACACCCGGCTCGCCCAGTTCCGCAACCGCACCATCGGCTTTGTCTTCCAGTTTCACCATCTGCTGCCCGAATTCACGGCCCTCGAGAACGTGATGATGCCGGGGCTGGTTTCGCGGCATGAGCGGCGCAGCCTGCAGGAGCGCGCCCGGGAGCTGCTGCAGCGCGTCGGCCTTGCCGACCGCCTCCAGCATCGGCCGAAGGAACTCTCCGGTGGCGAGCAGCAGCGGGTGGCGGTGGCGCGTGCCCTGATCAATGTGCCGCGGCTGCTGCTGGCAGATGAGCCCTCCGGCAACCTCGATACCGAGTCGGCCCAGATGCTCCACGACATGCTCTGGGAGATCAGCCGGCAGCTGCGCCAGACCCTGGTGGTGGTGACCCACAACCGCGACCTCGCGGACCGCTCCGACCGGATCATCGAACTCTACAACGGCCGTATAAAGACGATCACCAGCAACCACAGCAATAAATTAGTTTGATATTTTGCGGCGAGTTCACTATTTTACTAAAGTGTGGCATGGGGTTTGTATAATCGCATCGTGAGGGTTCAAGTCCGGCCTAGTGAATCCCATTGTCTCATGTTTTACAAGCACTTGAAGTAATTGTCAAAATGGCAGATCCGGAGGCGATTGTCATCATTGGCGGACAGATGTCTCAAACCGGACCGGCCGTCACCCGGGAATCCCCGTCACCGCCTGCAGCTCTGCCGGAGCAGCGGAAAAAGCGCGGAGCACTGACATACACCAGAGGTTGGAGTCACCCCCATGAAGAATAATTTTTCAAGTCGCGTCCAGATGGTCATCCAGTTTGCGCGGGACGAAGCGCTGCGGCTGGGACACGACTATATCGGCACCGAACATCTCCTTCTCGGCCTGATTCGCGAGGGCGAGGGCGTGGCCGTCGAGATCCTCCATGCCCTGGGCTGCGATCTCGAGGAGATCCGGACCGCCCTTGAGGACGCCGGGCGTATCGCCGGCGACACCATGACGGTGGGCAACATCCCCTTCACCAAGCGCGCCGAGAAGATTCTCAAGAATGCCTACATGGAGGCGGACCACAACAAATCGGACATCATCGGCACCGAACACCTCCTCCTCGCTCTGGTCAAGGAAAAGGAGGGACTGGCCGCACAGATCCTGAAGAGCTTCGGAGTCACCTATGAAGCGGTCACCGAGGAACTGGAGCGCATCCTGCAGGGATCGGCCAACGCCGCCGCCCAGAGCGAAGCCCAGCAGCAGCAAAAATCCCAGACGCCGGCCCTCGACCATTTCGGCCGTGACCTGACCGAACTCGGCCGCCGCGGCGAGCTCGACCCGATCATCGGCCGCGAAAAGGAGATCCAGCGCGTCGCCCAGATCCTCAGCCGCCGCAAGAAGAACAATCCCGTGCTTATCGGCGAACCCGGCGTCGGCAAAACCGCGATCGCCGAGGGCCTCGCCCTGCGCATCGTCGAGAAAAAGGTGCCGCGTATTCTTCATAACAAACGCGTCATCACCCTCGACCTCGGCGCCATCGTCGCCGGCACCAAGTACCGCGGCCAGTTCGAGGAGCGCATGAAAGCGATCATGAACGAACTGGTCAAGACCCGCGACGTCATCCTCTTCATCGACGAGCTCCACACTATCGTCGGCGCCGGCGGCGCCTCGGGATCCCTCGACGCCTCGAACATGTTCAAGCCCGCCCTCTCCCGCGGCGAGCTGCAATGCATCGGCGCTACCACCCTCGACGAGTTCCGCCAGTATATCGAGAAGGATGGCGCCCTCGAACGCCGCTTCCAGAAGGTGATCGTCGATCCCCCCAGTCTCGACGAGACCTTCGCCATCATCAAGGGGCTGCAGAGCCGCTACGAAGCCCATCACCGCGTCCGCTACACCGACGAGGCGATCCGCGACATCGTCAAGCTCTCCGACCGCTACATCACCGACCGCTTCCAGCCCGACAAGGCCATCGATGTGCTCGATGAGACCGGCGCCCGTGTCCACCTGGCCAACATCGTGGTGCCGCGCGATATCAGCGATCTTGAGGACCAGGTCAAACGCGTCCGCAGCGAAAAGGACCAGGTGGTGCGTTCGCAGAATTTCGAAAAGGCGGCCATCCTGCGCGACCGCGAAAAACAGCTGCTGCGCGAACTGGAGAACAGCAAAAAACGCTGGAACGATGAGCAGGACTCCGCCTACGCCCGGGTCACCGAAGAGGACGTCGCCGAGGTGCTGGCGATGATGACCGGCATTCCGGTGCAGCGCGTGGCCCAATCGGAATCCGACCGCCTGCTCACCATGGGCACGGCCTTGAAAAAACGCATCATCGGCCAGGATCCGGTCATCGATATCCTCAGCCGCGCCATCCAGCGCACCCGGGCCGGGCTCAAGGACCCGAACCGGCCCATCGGCTCTTTCATCTTTCTCGGCCCGACCGGGGTCGGCAAGACCCAGCTCGCCAAGGAACTCGCCGCCTACCTCTTCGAGAGCGAGGATGCCCTGATCCGCATCGACATGTCGGAGTTCATGGAAAAGTTCGCCGTCTCCCGCCTCACCGGCGCACCCCCGGGCTATGTCGGCTATGAGGAGGGCGGGCAGCTCACCGAAAAGGTGCGCCACCACCCCTATTCGGTCGTGCTCTTCGACGAGATCGAAAAGGCCCATCCGGATGTTTTCAATATCCTGCTGCAGATCCTCGATGAGGGCCATCTGACCGACAGCCTCGGCCGTAAGGTCGATTTCCGCAACACAGTGCTGATCCTCACCAGCAATATCGGCGCCCGACAGATCAGCAAAGGCAGCTCGCTCGGCTTCACCAAGAACGATGAGGCCGCCGATTACGATTCGATGCGCGATCGCCTCATCGAAGAGGTCAAGCACGTCTTCAATCCTGAATTCCTCAACCGCGTCGATGACATCGTCGTCTTCCGCCAGCTCAATCGTGAGGACATGCTCGCCATCGTCGACATCGTCATCAATGAAATGCTCGACAAGGTGGCCGACCGCAACATCAGCATCGAGCTGACCAAAGGGGCGAAGGAATTCATCGCCGAACGCGGCTTTGACCCCAGTTTCGGCGCCCGCCCGCTCAAACGGACCATCCAGCGTCATGTCGAGGACGCCATCGCCGAAGAGCTTCTCAAGGGCCATTTCAACGACGGCAGCATCATCCGCGTCCGTAAAAAAGGCGACGGGCTCGATTTTATCGATGCCCGCGAAGCGGCCAGCAGCGTTGAGGGGGAGGAACCCGCCGGCGATACCTCCGCTGAATCCTGATCCTCGCCCGGATACCGCCATAAAAAAAGCCCTGACTGTGCGCAGCCAGGGCTTTTTTATTGGGCAGGAATCCGCTCATTTGGCGATCTTGTATTTGGCGGTGGCCGGGACCAGATCGGTAAGCTGCATGCCGTTCACCACCGCAAAATTCTCCAGCTCCGTCGAGGCGATCCCGTTCGAGGTCAGCAGCGTCGAGAGCGTCGCTGCGCTTTTGCCATTCTCGATTTTGAGATATTTGGGCGTGACATTGATATGTTTGGCATCGCTCAGGGTCTTGAATTGGCCTACCGCACCCGAAAAGGTGCTCGACCAGGAGGAGAGCGCCTTGGGCGTGGTCACCCCGTGGAAAATATAGCAGTCGCTGCCCTTCTGGATGAACCAGGAGAGGACCCCCAGGGTGTCGCTTTCGGAAATGATCCGGCTCTGCACGCGCCGTGCCGGGAAGCCGTTGATGGTGACACCGTCGGCGCGGCTCACCGTAGCGGAGGACTGGGCGACGAAGGTGTCCGCGACCGCCGCGGCCGTGGCCTTGCCCTGCATCGAGAAGAGCAGGTTCGCGTCCTGATTGGGCGAAACCATCTGCACCTGGGCCGGGGTGTTGTTCACCGTCCAGCCGGAGGGGATGGCAAACTGGAATTTCATCTCCGGATGATAAAAGGTATTGGCCTCGACGTAGCCCTGGCGCGGATCCGCTCCAAAGACAATGCCGTCGATGCTGGCGAGATACTCCGGGCGCTTTACCGTGAAGGTCGAACCCGTCAGTTTGGTCTGCCATTCCCTGGTTTTGGCGCGGACCGCGGTGATGCGATTGGCGGGATTGGGGTGGGTGGAGAACCAGTCCGGCAGGCCACTGCTCGAGCTGCCCGCATTCATGCGCTCCAGGGTTTCGAAAAAGGTCGCCATGCAATTGGCATCATAGGCGGCCTTGCTCGAATACTCGACCCCGAGATTATCCGCCTGGCGCTCGTCATCCCGGCTGAATTTGAGAAAGAGCATGCTCACCCCGAAATTGGCGACGTTGGCGTACTGGCGGAACTTTTCGGAGAGGATCGATCCCAGGCCGAGCCCGAGCGAGGCCAGCTGCTGCTTGGAATAGGAAACCGCGGTATGCCTGGCCGCGACATGGCCGATCTCATGGCCCATCACTCCCGCCAGTTCCGCCTCGTCGTTGAGATAGGCGAGGATGCCGCGGGTTACATAGACATAGCCGCCGGGACAAGCAAAGGCGTTTACGACATCCGTATCGAGCACCTTGAACGAGTATTCCAGATTGGGGCGATGCGACAGCTTGCCCATTTTCTGGCCGATGGTGTTGACATAGGCATTCAATGCCGCGTCTGTATAGATGCCATACGTGGCGATGACCTCGGCATCACTTTGTTTTCCCAGGGCGATTTCGTCGCTTTCAGAGATCAGCATCAGCTGACGCTTGCCAGTGACCGGATTCACTGCACAGGCGATCAACCAGCCCGTCAGCAGCAGCGCCCCCGCACCGGCGATCCAGGACAAGTAGCGTTTCATGGTACCTCCTTTTTACTGCAGGCTGTAATGTGCCTCGGGGCTCCCGGAAGGATCTCCTGGCAGCCCGAATGGCCTTTCATCCGGTCAGGGCAGGCGCTCGATCCTGCCCTCCACTTTCGCGGCGACGGACGGTTCGGCCTGAATGGCGGCGGTGACCAGATCGGAGACCAGCTGATTGGTATTCTCGACGTTTTCCGTGGGTTGAAAACCAAAGTAGCGCTCGGACTGGCCGAAGAGGATAAAGTCGATGGTGGCGCCTGAATAGGTGGCGCCGGGGTCAACCGGTGCGCCGTTGACCGTCAGGCGGGTGATTTCGCTGGTGCCGCTCGGGGAAATACGGTACTGATAGCTCAGTCCCGAGATCTGCAGCACCCCCGGATCACTTTTGCTCGCCGAGGCCACATTGGTCTGCGCGATCTTGAGCAACTGCGCGCCGGTGCAGCGGAAGGTGACCAGGGTATTGGAAAAGGGCAGGATCTCGGCAATATCGAGTTTCTTGATCGGACCGGCGGCGAGATCCTTGCGGATGCCGCCGCTGTTGATCATGGCAAAATCCGCGCCGGCGGCTTTGCGCAGGACATCGGCGATATAATTGCCAATATTGGACTCACCCTGGCTGTTGCGCTGCCAGTCGGTTTGCAGCTGGCCGATGGTCTTGCCGTAATCCGCATTGATCTGGTCATTGTAGCTCTGGACCTGCTGCGCCAGCAGCGGATCGGGATGGGCGACACTGTCGACCCAGCAGGGGAGGAGGGCATACTCGTAATGGGTAACGGCGTCGTGCGCGACATCGACGGTCAGCCGGCCGAGGTAGCGGGTCTTGGAGTCGGCCTGGACAATGAGCACGCCGTTCTCCTGGATCGGCTTGTTGAGCCGGGTATGGCTGTGGCCGCCGACGATGATATCAATGCCGCGCACCTTTTGCGCCAGCTCGCGGTCGACATCGACACCGGTATGGGTCAGCAGGATGATCAGGTCGGTCTTGCCGTCGATCTCATCCACCATCTTCTGAGCCGTCGCGACCGGATCGAGGACGCGGATGCCATCCAGGTTCTTTTTCGCGGTCATCTCGAAGAGCTCGGAGAGGGTAATACCGATCACCCCGACGCGCAAGCCGCCGGTTTCATAGATGGCATAGGGCTTGGGCGCAAAGAGGTGATCGTCCTTGTAGAGATTGGCCGAGAGCACATCGTAGCGCGCCAGGCGGATGAGGCCTTGAAGGTTATCCTGCCCCTCATCAAACTCGTGGTTGCCGATCGTCAGGGCCTGATAGCCCATCTCGTTGAGCATCTGCACGTAGCCGCCGCCCAGGGCTCCCTCCACCTTCAGTTTGGCGATCGGGGTGCCGGTCATGAAATCCCCGGCATCGAGCAGCAGGGTCGCCTTGCCGGCGGCCCGGGCCTGGTCGATCTGCGCCTTGAGCGCGACCATCCCGCCGATGCGGGGCTTGGGATCCTTCTGGATCCAGGTGGCCGGAGCGGGAGCAAACTGGCTGTGCTGATCATTGGTGTGCAAAACCATCAGGCTGCCGCTGCGCTGATGCGCGCAGCCGCCGGCCAGCAGCAACGCAAACAGGATGAAAAGTGCACGCCGGGGGCGCTGGGTGCTTGAAAACATCGCCAAACCTCGCATTGGGGTGAAGGAGAGGGAATCCGGAACGCCGCCGGAGGGGGCGGCTGCCGGCATCATTTTACTGATTTGCGCCGCGTTTGTCAAGGTTTTTTTCCACCCCGGCCGGGCACAAAAAAGCCGCCCCCGGTTGGGGCGGCCTGGTCCGTACTGGAGTGGGACGCCTTGTGCTGGCCGTGCGGCCAGCCGCAAGTCAGCGGATAAACTGGATCTGCCGGGAGACCTCATAATCATCGACCTGCAGCTTGTAGATATAGGTGGCCGAAGTGAGGAAAACGCCATGGTTATCCCGCCCGTTCCATGAGACCGTATGCGGGCCTCGCGGCAGGGTGCCGGCCATCAGCTGGCGTACCTCATGCCCCTTGAGATCGAAGACGGAGAGATGCACCCGGCCCGGCTCCTTGAGCCGGAAATTGATGCGGGTTTCCGGATTGAAGGGATTGGGGTAGACCTGCTCGAGCACATAATCGACCGGAGCCATGGCGGTGGCACAGACCGGGCCGTGCAGGGTCATGCAGCCCCGGTAATCGACATCGGCCAGCTTGTAATAATAGATCCGGCCCGGTTCCACCGTCGTATCCGAATAGCCATAGACGATCGGCGTTGCCGAGGTGCCCGCGCCGCGAATCAGGCTGGCCGTGATCTGACGGTAGGGCCCCTCTGCCGCGCCGGCCCGAAAGAGATGAAATCCCAGATTCTCCGATTCCGTCGTGGTCCGCCATTGCAGGGTGATCCGGTCACTGGCCGGCGTCGCCGTCAGATCGCCGAGGTTGAGGGGCAGCAGATCAAATCGATAGTCTTGCACCTCACCGCAGGAATCGCTCACACCGGCCGGGCTGGCGACAGCCTCGCACCGGCTGGAAGAACTGAAACGGAAACGCGCCCACAGCTCGGTGCCGGGGGTAAATCCCTGCGGCCAGGAAAAGCTGAAGCTGTTATAGCCGGCCCGCACCTTCTGGGCTGGGATGATCTGGTCGGCGGGCTGGCTGAAATCGGCCGTCTCGCCCTGGCTGTCAAAGTCCAGCCAGCCGGAGATGACGCCGTCCCGGCTGACAAAGAGGGTCACTTCGCGGCCGTTGGCGCTGAATTCAATGCCGTCGCCTTCAGAACCGTCCTGCTCAGCCATCTCCCCGGTGGTCCATGGTCCGCCGCCAGGCCGGCCGATAAAGGCAGAGGCCTCGAAGCGTTGCCCGGCGCGCGGCAGCCCCTCGGCGCCATAATCGTACAGGGACTGGGCGATGGATGCAGTGTGCAGAGGCAGCAGCACCATCGTGACCAGCAAGAGTGTTTGAGACGCCATGGTACCCATCGTATCCTCCAACTCTGTGGCAGGCGGTCAACGCTGCACCACCCGGTTTGTGGCACAGATGTCCCGGAGCCGCCTGCACGGAAATGGATATGATTCTGTTTTTATGTATTTTATCGTTTTGCAGTCTCCCGCCTGCCGCCTGAAGAGTCAAAAGGTGTGCCAGAAGAAATAAAAAAGGCTGTTCGAAGCGAACAGCCTGACAGGGGGGTAGGGAAGGGATAACGGTGCAGATACAGTGGCAGGAGGCGGCCTGATCCCGGGAGGTGCCATCCGCACGGTGGTCCGATCCCGGAGGGTGGAGTACCTCCCGGAGGCGGACTAATCCCAGGAGGTGCCATCCGGAAGGCGGTCGCCCTCGATCACTTCGCCGGGGAGGGTGGTCATTCCGGGCCAGATTTTGCAGCCGGGATAGAGCGAGGTATGGATGCCGGTCTGCACCTGGTCGCCAAGGATGGCGCCCAGCTTGTGGCGGCCGCTTTCGACGAGCTTGCCCTTGATGAGGGAGCGGACGGATTGATCGTCGTGGCGTTTATTGGCCGTGATGGTGCCCGCGCCGAGGTTGCAGCCCTGGCCGATGACCGAGTCCCCCACATAACTGAGGTGGGCGATATGCGCGTCCGGCATGATTATGCTGTTCTTGATCTCGACGGCGTGGCCGATGCGGGAGCGGTCGCCGATGGCGGTGAATTTGCGCAGATAGCAGTTGGGGCCGATCTCGCACTGGCTGCCGACAACCACCGGCCCTTCGATGACGCAACCGCTGCGGATCACCGAGCCCGGGCCGACCCGGACCGGCCCGCTGATCACCGCACCGGCTTCAATGCGGCCCTCGATCTGGCTCTGGCTCATGCCGGTCATCATGAACTCCTGATGTTTGAGCAGGTCCCAGGCAAAGCCGGTGGGCAACCAGAAGCCGGTAATGGGCACGATGGTCACCGTGCTGCAGCGGACAACATCCATGATCGCGCCGATGATCTCGATCTCGCCGCGCTCGCTCAACTCGACCTTTTCCAGGGCTGCAAAGATATCGGGCTCGAAGATGTAGCAGCCGATATTCGCCAGGTTCCCAAGAAAGGTCTTGGGCTTCTCCACCATGTTGGTCAGGTGAAAGTGCTCATCCACCAGGGCCACACCATACAGCGAGGGATCGGCCACCGGCTTGACCAGGGCGGCATAGGGATAGTCGCGGAGTTTGGCAAAATCCTCATGGGAGAAAAGATCGTCCCCATTGCAGGCGACAAAGCGGCCGCGGATATGCGGGCGCGCCTGCAGGATGGCATGCCCGGTCCCCAGCTGCTCCTTCTGCTCCTGATAGATCAGGCGCATGCCGCGATACTCATCGCCCAGCAGCGCGCGGATCATCTCCTGGCGGTAACCGACAATGAGGATCACTTCATCGAACAGGCCGACCATCTGGTCGAGGCTGTGGTAAATCAAGGGACGATTAGCTACCGGCAGCAGCGGTTTGGGTCGTGTCAGCGTCATGGGGTAGGTGCGTGTGCTCTTGCCGGCCACCATCATCACGGCTTGCATGTATTCCTCCTGTCACAGAATTGAACGGATATGCACCGACAATTTAGCAAAAAGCGCGGATTATGAAAAAGGAATTTTCGAAAAAAATCCCGGCGGATGTTACTATTCGTAAAAAATTGTTGATTTTCATTGCCTTATATCGTATATTTCGTACCACAAGCCATCCGTGCGCGCTGTGCATCGCGGTACGCACGGAAGTCTGCAAATCCCTGTGGCGCCACCTAATCAATCACAACCGTGGGCTATTTGAGGTGAGGTAAGGGCAATGGAAAATGTTTTTCCGAATTGTTTAAAGTGCAAGGTCGGACAATTGATCCCTTTATCGGATTACGGACGCGATGGCGCTCCAATTATGTACAAAGCCTGGGTTTGTTCCAACCCGGAGTGTGGGTACAACCTCCGCATCGACAACGGCGAGGTCAGCCGCGGTAGAGAGATCAGAGAGTCGACTAAATAATCGGCCGCACCAGCTGGCTTGTAGACAAATGGATCAGGGGTGACCTCGGGTCACCCTCTTCTTTTTTGGTCATTTTTAAACGAGAAGATGCAGAACAACTCTTCTGCGCAAGGGAAAAAACCTTTCTTTCAGCGCTATAAAATCCACATCGCCGCGACAGGTTTTGCCATTCTGATCTGGTTTCTTGTCGTCTCTAACGAGTTTTATGATGCCGAGATCCGGATCCCCATCGATATTCCTGCGGTACAATCTCATTATATCATCACCAGTGAGCTCCCGACAGAGGCGCGGGTCAAGGTTCGCGGTCAGGGCATGGCCCTGCTCGCCTTCATGCTGTTCCGCGAGGGGCGGCTGGAAATGAATCTCGAATGGGGTCCGGGCGAGCGGGTGCTTTACCCGCGCACGCAGGACGTTATTCTCGGCGGCGGCGCCCATGCCCTCTCGGTTCTGCAGCTGATCGAACCGCAGGGGATCCCTGTGGTCATTGAGGAGCTGGCCTCGCGCATCGTTCCCGTAGCGAGCCGGATTACCATCAAGCCGATGCCCGGGTATACCCTGGTCGGCGATGTCGTGCTCGAACCGACGGAGGTCGTGGCGCGCGGTGCCAATTCGTCGATTCGGGCCCTCGAGGCGGTCCCCACAGCCGAACGTACCATCGAACGGGTGAAAAGCAGCCTCTCGGGCGAGATTCTGCTCAGCTCGCCCGATCCCCACAAGATCATGTTCCAGCCCGGGCGCGTCCTTTACAAGGCCGATATTCAAAAGCTGATGGAGAAACAAATCAAATCCATTCCGGTGCAGGTCCGCAATCTGCCGCCCGGCTATCGCGCCATGGTCTTGCCCGCGACGCTCAGCCTCACCGCCGAAGGCGGGGTCAGCGTCATCTCCCCATTGACCGAAAAGGAGATCACCGCCTATATCGATTATGCCCGCCAGGCCGAGACCGATGGCCAGAACGCGCCCGCCTATATCGTCCCTGTCCCCGGCGTCCGCTACCGCGAGATCCAGCCCAAGCGCTTCAAAGTGATTCTGGAACATGAATAATGCGCGTCCTCGGCATTGAAACCTCCTGTGACGAAACCAGCGCGGCGCTGGTCGACGAGAGCGGCATTCTCGCCAACATCATCGCCACGCAAAAGATCCACGAAGCCTATGGCGGTGTCGTGCCGGAATTCGCCTCCCGCGCCCATATGCGCCAGCTCCCCGGCATCATCCGCCTTGCCCTCGAGCAGGCAGGCATCAGCCTGACCGGCATCGACGCCCTGGCGGTGACCTGCGGTCCCGGCCTGGCCGGCTCCCTGCTGGTCGGCCTCTCCTTGTGCAAAGGCCTCGCTCTGGCCCTGCGCAAACCCTTTATCGGCGTCAACCATATCGAAGGCCATATCCTGGCCACAGCCGCGCAAAACGGCTCCATCAGCTATCCCTTCATCTGCCTGGTCGCATCAGGCGGGCATACCCTGCTGGTGCTGGCACGTGAGCCGCTCCGCTACGAGATCGTGGGCCGCACGATCGATGATGCGGCGGGCGAGGCCTTCGACAAGGTGGCCAAGGTCCTCGGACTCGGCTATCCCGGCGGACCGCTGATCGAAAAAAGTGCCCGCGATGGCGATCCCGGCGCCATCGCCTTCCCGCGCGCCCTGACCGAAAGCGGCAATCTCGATTTCAGCTTCAGCGGGCTTAAAACCGCCGTGCTCTATTACGCGCAGTCTCTTCCTCCCGGTGCGGGCACGGCCCGGCTGCCGGATATCGCCGCCAGCTTTCAGCAAGCCGTCATCGATGCGCTCTTTATGAAAAGCCAGCGCGCCCTCGAGGCGTACGGCTGCCGAACCCTGGTGCTGGCGGGAGGGGTCATGCGCAACGGACCGCTGCGTGCGGCCTTTACCAGCCGGTGCCAGGCGCTCGGCATCACCCTGGCCATCCCGGCGCCGGAGCTTTGCACCGATAACGCGGCCATGATCGCCCAGGCCGGACGCCAGCACCTGCTGGCCGGCGAACGCTCCGATTTCTCCCTTGATGTCGCGCCCAACCTCTCCCTTTAACCCCCGGCGCTGCGGGGGTGGCCTGAAGTCGATCACTTTCTGCTTTCAATGTGCGGCGAATCACAGGGGTAAGGAACATCATGGGACTTTTTATGTTAAATAGTAGTATATTGTACGCATTGCCGGACCCTGGCGCCCATGTTCGCATCGCTTGATTCCTTCAGGATTCTGACCGCCGCAGGGCCGCTCTATCTGGCCCTGGCCGGACTGGCCGCCGTGGCGCTCACCGTGCTGGTCTACCGCCACACCCGTCCTGTGGTCCGGCCCGCGCTCCGCTACCTCCTCGCCGGGCTGCGCACCGCCGTGCTCCTGCTGATCCTGCTCGCGCTCTTCGAGCTGACCCTGCAATTGCGGCGGGTGCAAACGACATCTCCCGTGCTGGCGGTGGCCATCGATGCCTCAGCGAGCATGCAGCAGCGTGATGCCGGGACGAAGCGGGCGGACAAACTCCGGCAGCTGCTGGCGGAGGAGCTGCCCCGTCATCTCGACCGCGATCTGGCGACGGCCGCTTTCGCCTTTTCCGCCCACACCCGCGAAGTGACGCGCACCGGTATCGACTCGCTCGCCTGCGACGGGGACGCGACCGATATCAGCGGCGCGCTGGAAACCATTAAAAGCCGCCTCGTGGAGCAGAATCTCTGCGGCATTCTCTTGCTTACAGACGGCAACTATACCCAGGGCGGTGACCCCGGCCGCCTCGCCGCCGAGATCGGGCTGCCCGTTCATGTCATCGGGTTCGGCTCCGCACAGCAGCAATGCGACATCGGCATTACCCAGGTGGAAGCCAATCCCTTCGCCTTTGCCGGGGAATCGACGCCGCTGCGCGTCACGGTGCACAGCACCGGCGGGCAGGGGCAGCGGATACGCCTGCGTCTGGAGGGGGTTACCGGCGAGGTCACCGCGACCACCGCCGATCTGAAGCCCGGACCTCTGGACTCGACCCTCGGCCTGAACTATACACCCATCCGGGAGGGTCGACAAAAGCTGGAGATCCTCCTTGATCCGGGCAGCGGCGATGCCCAGCGTGAGAACAACCGGTTTGTCCTCTATCAGGACGTCCTCAAATCCAGGACCCTGATTTTCATTCTGGCGGGGAGCCTCTCGCCGGATCTGACCCTGCTGCGCAACCATTTGCGCGCCGATGCCCGCTTCGACATTCGCCTCCTCGCCGAGTTGGGCGATGCCGGCGGTTTGCAAAGCTCCAGCCGATTCCAGGCCCTCCAGGACAGTATCGGCCAGGGCGATTTGTTTGTTCTCTATAATTTTCCCCGGCGCACCTCATCACCGCGGACGGTCGCCCTGCTGCAATCGGCCCTCTCCGCACGCCCCCGGCCGGTTCTCTTTATCAGCGGCCGGGATCCGGACTGGCAGCGGCTGAAAGCCTTCGAGCCCTTTCTGCCAATCCGGGCGGAGGCGACCACGACCGGCGAGATGCTGGTCACCGCCCTCCTGACTCCGGCGGGCCAGGAACATCCGGTCATGCAAATCCCGGGCGCCGGCATCACCGCCTGGAACCTGCTGCCGCCGGTGTACACCCGGGAGCAGCTTCGCGCCTGGTGGCCGGATGCGGAAATCCTCGCCCGGGCGCAGAGCGGCACCGCTGCAGTGTCCGCGGAATCCGCAGCGACACCGTGGCCGTTCATTCTCGTGCGCTCCAGCGGCGCCAAATCGGCGGCCATCATGGGCTACGACCTCTGGCGCTGGCACCTGATGATGGCCGGGATCGGCAATACGGACGAGATCTATCACCACTTTTTCCAGAATCTCGTCCGCTGGCTGCAAATCGAAAAGAGCAGTGACCTGGTGCGCGTGCGCACGGACCAGTCCACCTATCATTTCGGTGACGAGGTCCGCCTCACTGCCCAGATTGTGGATGCCCGATATCAACCCGTCGACGATGCCGAGGTCGAGGTCACGATCCGGTCAACCGCTCCTGGCCACCCGGAAGGCGGCAACGAGCACCGGCCGGCTCCGGCAGCGGAACCGGGCACGCTCCTCCTCACCCCCTCTGGTCAGGGCGGCTATAGCGGCCTTTTCCGCCCGGAGCAAGCCGGAGAGTATCAGATCCGGGCCGAGGTCCGGCGCAGCGGCCAGAAGGTGGGCGAGGCCTCCCATCTCTTCAGCGTCGGCAGCTACAACGAGGAGCTGAGCGACGTCGCGCTCAAGGCGCCGCTGCTGCGACGCATCGCCGCCCTGAGCGGCGGCAGCTACGCCGCCGCCGATTCCGCCGCCGCTGTGCTCGAAGCCATCCATGGCGCGAAACGCCAGCGCACGCTGACGCGCGATACGGAGATATGGAATAATGGCCGCCTACTGGCCGCTATCCTTGCGCTGCTGGCCGCAGAATGGACGATCCGCCGCCGCAAAGGCATGCTCTAGCCTTGCGGAGGATGGAGCCATCCTATCGGTGGAACTTGAATGGACGATCCGCTGCCATAAAGAGATGCTGCAGCCGCCGCTGCGGCCCATTTCCTTTCTGCACTGACGCCGCCTTGCGGCTATAGTAAAGGGAATAAGCCACGAACGTGTCGAACGGCAACAGCACTACCAAGTCATCGCAACAACGGACAAGGCTGTTATATTCAGATCGGTATCTCATGCCCATGCATCCTTTGAAACGCATCCTGCTTCTCGCAACCGCCCTGCTGGCGTCCCAGACCGGCTCCATGGCGTTGGCGCAGGTGACCATCGCCGGTGGGAAAGGCCATCTGCGCACCTTCGATGCCGATCCCGTCCCCGCCGGGCAGCTCTACATCAACGGCTTTTACAGCCTCTTCCTCGAAAAAATCACCACACCCGTGCCGCTCGGCACGAGCATCGGCCAGCGCGAAGAACTTGCCGTCGATCATACCCTGAATCTCAGCCTCACCCTCGGGCTCTCGCGCACCTTCGAACTCTTGCTGCATGCCGTGCCCTATCAGGACAACCAGCGCGATCTCTTTGGCCCGATCGGCGACACCCGCATCGGCATCAAATTCCATCTCCCCCATCGCGGCAGTATTCTCCAGTCGGGGCTTCTCGGCTTTATCAGCCTGCCGACCGCGCCGATGCACAACATCCCCTATGAAAGCTACAGCACCGACGCCTATGGCTGGGGCCTCATCGGCCTGGCCTCTCTTGACCTGCGCTCCAGCGCCCTCGCCCTGCCGGTCAAATTTGTGGCCAACATCGGTTACCGCGACCAGAACTGGGGGGACCGCTATTTCAGCGCCCCGTACGATCAGCTTCTGGCCGGCATCGGCTTCAAGTTTCCGATCCGCGCGACCCTTTTCTATGCAGAGACCACCGGGGAGATCTTTATCAACCCGAACGAGCGGCTCGCACTGCGCCAGAACCTGCTGCGCTTCTCCAGCGGCCTGCGCTTTCTCGGTCCCAAACAGCTGGTCTTCGACGTGGCGGCCGATATCCGCCTCGGCAATTATACGCCGACAGCCGCTGAGATCGCGCAGAATCCCTTCCTGAAAAAATATGCCGACTGGAAGATACTCTGCGGCGTCACCCATCGTCTCCAGCTTTTCGAGACGGCGAGCCCCGATGGACGGGCCCGCCGCGACCTCCAGTCCGAGGAGCAGCGCAAAAACGAGGAGATCCGCAAACAACGCGAGCAGGTCAACCGCGAGCTGGACGAGCTGCGCAAAAAAGTCGAAAAAAGCCAGGACCGGCAGCCGGAGTAGGAATGGAGCGGAGATGAGATGAACCTGCTGCCCCGAAATGGTGCCGTCCCGCTGCTGCGGCGGCTGCTGATCGCCGGTCTGCTTTTGGGTGGAGCCGCGGCGCCCGCGCTGGCCCAGTCCTCCTCCGAGTGGCAGAAATCCTCGGACCGGCTCTTCAGCGAGGCCCGCCGCCATTATCTCAGCGAAAAATACTGGGAGGCGGCGCGTGACCTGATCCTGCTGCTCGACTTTAATCCCGAGTACGAAAAGAACGACGAGGTGGTCTACACCCTGGCGCAATCGCTCTATGAAATCGGCTTGCCGCAAGGGGCCGAACGGCTTTACCAGCATCTGATCACGCGCTATCTGCGCAGCCCGCTGCAGCCTGACGCCCTGCTTGGCCTTGAGCGCATCGAGTACGACCGCCAGGAGTGGAACCGCTGCCTCGAATATCATCAGATCATCCTGCGCTCGGTCGCCCCATCAACGGTCACGGATGCCGCCAACTACTTCGCCGGCATGGCCCAGTACCAGCTCCGCGATTTCCCCAAGTCGATGGAGCAGCTGGTGCAGGTCTCGGTGAAAAGCCCATGGTATCCCTTCGCCCAGTATAATCTCGCTCTGGCGCAAATGCGCATGAAACAGGTGCCCCGCGCCGTGGTCACGCTGCGCGCCATCTGCGACCTGCCGGTCGAGAGCGAACAGGTACGCAGCCTGATCGATGAATGCCACTTGACCCTCGGCTATCTCTTTTACGAGCTCGAGCGCTATCGTCCGGCGTACGAACAGTTTTTGCTGGTCTCGCCAACCCACGAGCACCGCGATGAGGCGCTGCTGGCCGCCGGATGGTGCCTGGTCCAGCTCGGCAATCTGAATGCGGCCATCAAGCCCCTGACCCAGCTCTTGCTCAACCATACCGGCAGTGCCAGCACCGAAGAGGGCCTCTTCCTGCTCGGCCGCTGTTTCATGAAGTTGAAGCGTTACGACCATGCGATCCGCGTCTACGATCATCTCATCGCCCTCTTCCCCTCGCGCGAGGAGATGCCGGCGATCCAGCGCGAGGTGCAGACCGCGCTGCTCGAGGAGGGCATCGAGGTGGAAAAGCTGCAGACCGATCTGCTCATCATGGAGAGCGAACTCATCGACGCCCTGCCCCTGCAAGTCACCTGGCCGGAGATGCCCGCTGATTTGCGCGATGAACGGCAGCAGCTTCTGGATCTTCGCCAGGGCCTGCTCCGCCGCATCCAGGAGGAGCGGGTGCGCGTGAACCGGCTGGTCGCCGAAATGGACGAACTCCGCCGCATCACCCGGCGCAAGGAATCGCGCATGGACTGGCGCGCCTATGCCGAGTTCGGCAAATCCCGTGCCCTCTTCATGCAAAGCATGCCTTAACCTGTGAACAAGCCACGGCTGTCAATATGAAGCAACAACCTGAACATCAAAGCATGACCACTCACGGCAGCACCCGGCCGGGCCGCCTCCTTCCCGGACCAGGCGCGCTCCTTCGGCCCGCTGTGTTCCTGCTGCACGGCGCGCTCCTGTTGTACGCCGCCCTCCTGGTGCACGCCGTGCTCCCGCGGCCCGCGGCCGCTGCGGTGCCGGATACATCGCAAAAGCCGGCTTCGATCGTCGCCGGAGTCGTCAGCGAGAGCGGCGAGGACCTCGCCAAGCTGAACCGTATCATTATCGAGCACGAGGCCCTGCTGCAGAAATATCCCAACAGCGATTTTATCCCCACCGTGCTGCTGCAGCTCGCCCAGCTCTACCAGCGCCAGTCCACGGCGCTCTTTCAGCAGCAGATGGAGAAATACGAACAGGATCTTCAGGCCTTCGAGCGCAATGAAATCCTCGAGGAGCCGGTCCTGCCGCGCGCCAATATGGAAAAAAGCATCAGCCTGCTCGAGCAGCTGGTGGACAAGTACCCCAAGGTGGCGTTTCGCGACAAGGCCCTCTATATGCTCGGCATGTCCTATCTGCAGCAGGGCAACCGTGTCCGCGCCCAACTGTGCCTGGAGCGGATCATCAGCGAGTTCCCCAAATCAGCGATCACTCTCGAATCCCATTTCCGCATCGCCGAGTTTTATTTCGACCGCCGCGAGTACGCCCCCGCTATCGACCATTACAAAGCCCTGCTCGAACAGTGGGATAACCCCTATTTCGACATGGCGCTCTACAAACTCGGCTGGTCCTACTACTCCCAGGGTGATTACCCTCACGCCATCACCAGCTTTATCTATCTGCTCGAGGACATGGCGCTGATCGAACGTACCGACTCGCAGCAGCTCAGCCGGTCGCGGGCGGATCTCAGCTCCGAGGCCATCCAGTATATCGCCAGCTGCTATGCCGAATACGGCGGCCCGGCAGCGGCGCAGAATTTTTTCACCTCGCGTACGGACAAGAGCTACACCCTGCCCATCCTCATCCAGCTGGCGGCGCTGTATCAGAAACGCGCCTATTACCCGGAAGCGATCGCCGCCCAGGAGGTCCTGCTCACGCTCTATCCCTTTTATGAAAACGCCCCGGAGCTGCTGCAGCAGATGGTGGACGATTACGAAGCGGACGGCCGCAAGCCCCAGGCCATCCTGACGCGCGAGCGCATCGTGCAGCAGTTCGCCCCGGGCGGTTTTTGGCTGATGGAGCATCCCGCAGGCCCGGTACATCAGAAGGCGGACAGCCTGGCCCGGGCCACTCTGCGCGGCCTCGGTCTCTATTATCAGGGCGAAGCCCAGCGTAACGGCCGCGTCCGCGATTACCAGATCGCCATTGAAAAGTACGAGGATTATCTCGACAAATACGGCACGGCGGCCGATGGCGCGGAAATCCGCTATCTCCTCGCCGAGTGCAATTATGCGCGCGGCGACTATGCCGGGGCGATCGCGGCGTACACGGCGGTGCTGACCCAATACGACACGACCCGGTACCGCCATGACGCCGCCTACAACCGCGTCCTGTGCTACTACCAGTTGCTCGGTAGCGACGGCGGCGGGGACTCGCTCCGGGTGGCTATCCCCGGATTCATCGGCAGCAGCGATACGCTGCGCCTGACGGTGGCGCGTCCCTCCGAGCGCGGCCTGCTTCTGGCGGCCAACGAATTCGTCACCCGCTTCCCGGAGAGCAAAAATCACGACCAGGTCCTGATGAAACTGGGCGAGACCTTGCACGAGCTGCACCACTTCGCCGCGGCGGCACGGGTCTACAAACACATCGTCGATCTCGGAGCGCAGCGCCCCTATTATCTGAGCGCGGCGCTGAATGCGGGGCAGTGCTACTTTGACGATAGCCGCTTTGAGGAAGCCGACCGCTGGTTCACCGCCTTGCAGGAGCAGTTTCCGGATTCGGCCCATTATCGCGAACGCGCCAGCCGTCTCAGCACCCTGGCCAAATTCAAGATCGCTGAAGGGTTGGCGGGATCGGGGCAGGCCGAAGCCTCGGCGCGGCTGATGCAGACAGTAGCCGGGAACGCCACCGAGGCGTCGCTCCGCGACCGCGCCCTCTTCGAGGCGGCGGCCCAGTTTCAGAAGCTCAACCAGCCGGCCGAAGCCGCGCAAGCGCTCGAGCAGCTTGCCGCGCAGCAGCCGCCCTCCGCTTTGGCCGACGAAGCCCTCTATCGCGCAGCGGTGCTGCGCGAGACCAGCGGCGACCATGCCGCCGCGGTGCAGGATTACCTCAGGCTTTGCGATACCTGGCCGGCCTCGAATTTCGCGCAGCGCAGCCTGAAATCGGCCGCCCTGTGCCAGGAGAACCTCCAGAATTGGAGCGAAGCGGAAAAGCTCTACAGCCGCATCGCACAGAGCTACCCCGACTCGCTGAGCGAACTGATCGAGAGTCTCGCCCGGGCGGGGGAGATGGCCAACAAGGCCGGCGACAGCGCCGCCGCCCAGCGTTATTTCACCCGTACGGTGCAAAACTGGCGCCAGAGCGGCAGCGCCGGCGCGGAAATCGATCCCTATTATGTCGCCGAGGCCCAATTCATGCTCGCCGAACTGCTCTTCGCCGACTATGCCCGGATCACCCTGCAGCCGCCCTTTGAGCGCAGCATGAAGCGCAAGGTAGCCAAGTTCAACGAGGTCTTCGAGGCCTACAAGGCGACGCTCGAATACCAGATCGCCGACTGGTCCACGGCCGCCTCTTACCGCATCGGCGCCTCTTTTGAAGAGTTTGTCCGCGCCTTTATGGAATCACCGGTGCCGCGGGGATTGAAGGGGGATGCCCTGCAGGAGTATCAGTCCAAGCTGGTCGCGGCGGCCCGGCCCTACAAGGAGCGCGCCCTCGACACCTACGCCAAGATGGTCGAGCAGGCCCGCGCCAATGCCATCGAGAATAC
>DAOQAG010000042.1:0-7124 GCA_035353815.1 bacterium | reverse complement strand
CTCCGGTCAGGACCTGATCTTCGACCGGGCCGATACGACCATCCGCGTGGTTCCGCCGGCCGACAGCACCGCCCAGGCGCGCGACGGCACCCGCCTTTTTAACGCCATGACCGCCGAAACCGCCACGGCCC
Source organism: bacterium (assembly GCA_035353815.1). Classification (GTDB taxonomy): domain Bacteria; phylum Zhuqueibacterota; class Zhuqueibacteria; order Residuimicrobiales; family Residuimicrobiaceae; genus JAKPUX01. Next base: position 6,993 of record DAOQAG010000042.1, on the reverse strand, counting down.
CGGCCCAGGATTCGCTGCGTCTCCTCGATCCGCGCTCCTCCCTGCCGGATTCGTTGCGTGAGGACGACCAGTCCTTCAGGCTCTTTCTCGACAAAATCGAGGTCGAGGGCAAACTCGAGAAACCGCAGGCGATCTTTATTATCCCGGGCAGCGATCCCGAAATCGACGATATTCAGATCAAACGCTCCTTTTTCGAAGAGATCTTTAGACCGGTGGCGCCCTCGGTGCGCATCGGAGTGAAACAAAAACCGTCCTCCACCAGCAAACGCAAGGATGTGTTCCCCTGGTAAGGCAATTATGAGGAAGTAATGGCGTTGGATGTCAAAAAACAGCGCAGGCAGCTGGAACAGACCCGCGATCAGCTCGCCGGCCTGCAGAGTGCTCTGCAGGAACGACTCTTCACCCTCTATCGCGATCATGGCCTGATCGGCAAGCGCGCCGAGCTGCAAGATCCCGAGGTTCGGCAGCGCTGTCTCACTCACCCCTTTGATCCGGTCACGCGCACCGAGCTGGAGGTCATCGCCGGCCAGCTGCGGCCGCTCGGTGAAGGGCTGCTCCGGCTGCGACAGGAGATCGAACAGCTCAAGCGCCGGGAAGAGGCGGAGCGCAAGGTCGTATATGAGGCCCCCCCGCCGCTGCCGGCGGTGCCGTCCAGGCCCACGCCGCTGCAGCTGCTCAGGGGCTATGGCGTCCAGGATCTCAAGCGCTACAGCCGCAAGCATATGGTCTGGGCGCTGGGCATCGCCGCGGCGATCGAATTTCTCGCCCTCGGCATCTACTGGTTCGTCGTCTCGATGCAGCCGGATGAGGTAGCCGAGAAGAAGGTGCGCATCACCAAATACATCGAGCTCGAGCCGCCTCCCTCGATTGCCGAAGATCTGAACCAGCCCATCGGCGGGGACAACCTGCTCGGCGGCAGCACCTCGGGCATCATCGGTGTCCTCGGCGTCATCGTGCCGGTCAGCGACAAGGACAAGAAGAACAACGGCATTGAATTTCTCGTCAGCGACAACTCGATACAGGATCTTGACCGGCTGCTCTCGCAGACCAAGCTGCGCGGCGGCAATGGCGCCGGAGGGGAAGGGGGACTGGGGCTGGGACAGGGGAACGGCAGCCGCGGCCGCAGCTCCGCCGATCAGGCCAATGATCAGGTCGTCCTCGACGAATTCAACGTCGCCGCGCTCGGCAACGTCGATCAGCTGATCACCGAAGCCAAGGGGGTCGAGAGCGTCAAGCTGGAAAAGAAGGGCCAGGTCGCCATCCAGGCTCCGAGCGACATCCGCGGTTCCGAGACGGCGCGAGTGCAGCGCTCCGCCGATGCGGTGATGGGGGTGATCAACGCCCAGCAGGCGCGGATGATGTATATCTATAACAAACACTTGCGCCTCAATCCGGAGATGCGTGGCAAGCTCAATGTCGACCTGACCATCGAAGCCGATGGCTCCGTCTCCAACATCACCGTCGTCGAGAGCAACATCAGCGAAGCCGAGTTTGTCAGGGAGCTGCTGGGTTTGCTCCGCCGCTTGCGTTTCGACAAGATCACCGCCGGTTCGGTCACGGTCAATCTGCCTCTGGTCTTCAACAGAACGGAATAGTTCCCGCCATGAATCCCCAAACCGCCAGGCTGACCCGCCTGGTGCTGCTGATCGCCATCGCCCTGATCATCGAGATGATCGGGTTGCCGCAATTTTTCACCGGGCCGCTGGTCAACATGATGCTGGTGCTGACCACGCTGATCTCCGGGGTGACCGGAGGGATGGCCCTCGGCTGCATCACCCCCTTGATCGCCTTGCTCCGCGGCCAGCTGCCTCCCGTGCTGGCCCCCTTAGTCCCCTTCATCCTGGCCGGCAACGCCCTCTACGTCCTGCTCTTCGGCGCGCTGCGCGGGCGGCTGGCGGCCCGGCCGCTCTACTCCTGGCGCGCCTGGCTGGGGATCGTCGTCGGGTCGGCCGGCAAATTCCTCTGGCTCCTTGGGGCGGCGCGGCTGCTGATGCCGCTGCTGCTCTCCCGGTCGCTGCCCCCCGCCGTCATCGCCATGATGACCCTGCCCCAATTGATCACGGCCCTGCTCGGCGGCCTCCTCGCCCTGCTTTTTTACGCCCTGCTGGTGCGGCGGCGCATCCTCTCCCTGCCGGAGTGATCCGCCCGGATTCCATGCGCCGCCGATCGCGGTCTTCCCGACGCCGGGGCGGTCCGGCCTCTTCTTACCCGGAGTGATGTGAAGCCTGGCGACTCCCCCTCGGGGTTGCGCTATTTTGTTGAATTTGCCGCATTTTTTTTGTACCTTGAAGGTCACTTTTTTAACAACCCATCAGGGTCGAGCCGGCATCATGTCCAACGACATCGAGATCATCGGGGCACGCACCCATAATCTCAAGAATATCTCCATCACCATCCCGCGTAACCAGCTGGTGGTGATCACCGGAGTCTCGGGTTCGGGCAAATCGAGCCTCGCCTTCGACACCCTTTATGCCGAAGGTCAGCGCCGTTATGTGGAGTCGCTCTCCGCCTATGCGCGGCAGTTCATGGAGCGGATGGACCGGCCCGACGTCGACGAGATCCATGGCATTTCGCCCGCGGTGGCCATCGAGCAAAAGAACACCAATCAGAGCTCCCGTTCCACAGTGGGCACCGCCACGGAGATCCAGGACTATCTGCGCCTGCTCTTCGCCCGCGTCGGCAAGGCCTGGTGTCCCCATTGCGGCCAGCCGGTGCGCCGCGAGCAGGTCGGCGATGTCGTCGCGTACCTGCAGGGGCTGCCGGCGGGCACCAGGTGCGTCATTACCTTCCCGCATGCGGCCGATGCCGCCAGCCGGCAACACCTGCGGCAAAAGGGCTATTTCCGCATCTGGGAGGCCGGCGAAATCCGGCCGATGGAGGCCCTGGGGGAGGAGGTGGCGCGCGCCAATATCATCGTCGACCGTCTCGTCACCGCGCCCGAAAGCACCAATCGCGTCGCCGATTCGGCGCAGCAGGCCTTCGAGATGGGCAAGGGCCATCTCGATCTTTTTTTCAGCGACGGTCCTTCCCACCCCTTCTCACAAGGCTACGAGTGCGCTCGCTGCGGCCTGGTGCTGGCCGATCCCCAACCCGGGCTCTTCTCCTTCAATCATGCCACCGGCGCTTGTCCGGTCTGCAACGGTTTTGGCGACATCATCACGATCGACGAGGAACTCGTCGTCCCCCATCCGGAAAAAAGCATCGCCGCGGGCTGCATCGCCCCCTGGAACACCCCGACCCATCGCGAACTGCGCGAGCTGCTGCTGCGGGAAGCGCCGCTGCATAGCATCGATATCGACACGCCCTACGCCGAACTTGCCCCCGAGGCGAGGCGCTTTCTCTGGGAGGGCGCCGGCGACTTTCCCGGCATTACCGCCTTTTTCAACTGGCTCGAAACCAAAAAATACAAGATCGGCGTGCGCGTCTTCCTCAGCCGCTACCGCGGCTATGTGACCTGCACCGCCTGCCACGGCTCGCGCCTTCGGCCCGAGGCCCTCAATTTCCGCATCGAGGACGCCACCATCGCCGACCTGAACCGCCGCTCCCTCCGTGATCTGCAGAGCTTTTTCAACACCCTCGTCCTGAGCGAATTCGAGACCGCGGTGGCCGGCCAGATCCTCACCGAGCTGTGCAACCGCCTGAGCTATCTCAATACCATCGGCATGGGCTATCTGACCCTGGACCGGCGCACCGGCACGCTTTCGGGCGGCGAGTTCCAGCGCATCAATCTTGCGACGGCGCTGGGCGCCCAGCTGGTGGGTTCGCTCTATATCCTCGACGAGCCGACCATCGGGCTGCATCCGCGCGACAGCGAAAAGCTGGTGGAGATCCTCAAGGCGCTGCGCGATATCGGCAACACCGTCGTGGTCGTCGAGCACGACCGCGAGATGATGCGCCATGCCGACCAGATCATCGACCTCGGTCCCGGCGCAGGCGAGAACGGCGGCGAGGTGATCTTTTGCGGCAGTTACGACGCGATTCGCATCGACGGCCGCTCATTGACCGGAGCCTATTTGCGCGGCAACAAGCGCATCCCCTTGCCCGACCGCCGGCGGCCGCTGACGGGCCCCACATTGCAGATCCGCGGCGCCAGTGAACACAACCTGAAAAACATCGATCTCGATATCCCCCTGGGGGTGATGGTGGTGGTGACCGGGGTTTCCGGCTCGGGCAAGAGCACGCTGGTGCGGGATGTGCTCTATGCCGGGCTGCTGAAAAAACGCGGAGAATGGAAAAAGCGGGTGGGCCGGTTTCGCAGCCTCAGCGGCGATTCCTACATCGGCGAGGTGGTCATGGTCGACCAGTCCCCCATCGGCCGGACCCCGCGCTCGAACCCGGCCACCTATGTCAAGGCCTTCGATCCGATCCGGCAGCTCTTCGCCGAGACCCACCGCGCCCGTGTGCGCGGCTTGAAATCGGGCGCCTTCTCCTTCAACGTCCCCGGAGGGCGCTGCGAGACCTGCGAGGGGGCCGGCATGGTGCGGGTGGAGATGCAGTTTCTCGCCGACCTCTTCCTCGAATGCGAGAGCTGCGGCGGCAAGCGCTACCGCCGCGATATCCTCGATGTCCGCTACCACGGCCGCAATATCAGCGAAGTGCTCGAGATGACGGTCAGCGAAGCCCTGGAGTTTTTCGCGCACGAGCAGGCGGTGACCCGGCGCCTGAAATTACTCAAGGAGGTCGGCCTGGGATACCTCAAGCTGGGGCAGCCCGCGACGACCCTCTCCGGCGGCGAAGCCCAGCGGGTCAAACTCGCGGCCCATCTCGGCGAACTCCGCCACAAACAACTCCTCTATATCTTTGACGAGCCGACTACCGGTCTCCATTTCGACGACGTCGCCACCCTCCTCCACTGCTTCAACGCCCTCATCGCCGCCGGCCATTCGGTTCTGATCATCGAGCACAACCTCGATGTCATCAAATGCGCCGATTTTCTCATCGATCTCGGACCCGAAGGCGGTGAAAAGGGGGGCTACATCGTCGCGCAAGGAACCCCCGAAGAGGTCGCGGCCGCCGAAACCTCCTATACCGCCGCCTGGCTCAAGCCGCTGCTCGAAAAACCTTGAAAAAATAATAATTGCATACCATTAAAATAATTTCTATTTTTTACCCGTTTTTATGAATGCCTGCAGTTTGAAAATGAAAGGCCCGTGCCCATGAAAAAACGCCTGATTCTCCCGCTCTTGCTCACCGCCCTGCTGCGCCTGACATTCGCAGCCCCGGAGGTAGCGGATTCCCTGGGCGAGGCCGATCCCGCCTGGAGCGGCGGCATCGAAACCGCCGCCACCAATGCCTATCTCTGGCGCGGCATGATCGTCAATGAGGCGGCCATCCTCCAGCCCACCGCCTGGGTGACCCACAAGAATGTCACCCTCACGCTCTGGAGCTCCTGGACGCTGAGCGAGCCCAAGGACGATATCAAGCGGCCCGAAATCGACGCCGCCTTGACCTACGAATTTTCCTGGCAGAACCTGGCGTTCGAAACCTACTTCAATTACTATGGCTATATCGACCAGCCGGATGCCCCCAACACCGGCGAGCTGGCCTGCATCGCCGGCTACCCGATCGGGATTTTCACCCTCAAAGCCGGAGTGATGTGCGATATCATCGAATACAGCGGCGCCCTTTACACCGAGGAAGGTGTGGAGATGGAAAAGGAGCTCAACGACCAGTTCACCGCCTTTGGCGCCTTGACCCTGGGCGCCGGATCGGCAAAATTCAACGACGCTTATTTCGAACTCCACCGTACCACCGCCAGCCTGCTCTCCCTGGAGGGCCGGCTGACCTGGACCCGGCCATCCGGCCTTTATCTCCAGCCCTGGTTTCAATTCAACCAGACCCTCGACAACGACCTGAAACCCTACCTGAAGAAACACACCAGCAGCTTCGGCCTGACCGCAGGTCACGAGTTCTGATGGTAACCCCTGATCACACCGTTCGTACGGTAGCCGGAGTACCTGCCCCCAGGTATTCATGGAGGAAGCAGCGCTAGAATGTCCGAGTTTCTCGAGATTGTCAACGTATCTAAGCATTTCGGCAGCCTTTGCGCGGTGGACGGGGTCTCCCTCTCGATCCGCAAAGGCGAATTTTTTTCCCTGCTCGGCCCCAGCGGCTGCGGCAAGACCACTCTCCTGCGCATGCTCGCCGGCTTTGAGCAACCCGATACCGGACGCCTCCTCCTCAATAGCCAGGATATTACACCGCTGCCTCCCAACAAGCGCAAAGTCAATACCATCTTTCAAAGCTATGCTCTCTTTCCCCATCTGACGGTGCGCCAGAACATCGCCTTCGGCTTGCAGGTGCAAAAACTCCCCACGGTGGAGATCGATGCCGAGGTCGACAAGATGCTCGCCCTCGTCCAGCTGGAGGCGGAAGCGGACAAAAAACCGGCCTTGATCAGCGGCGGCCAGAAACAGCGCGTCGCCGTGGCGCGTGCACTGATCATGAAACCCCAGGTGCTGCTCCTCGATGAACCGCTGGCCGCGCTCGACCTCAAACTGCGTCAGAAAATGCTGCTCGAACTCGACCTCATTCATGATGAGGTCGGCATCACCTTTGTCTATGTCACCCACGACCAGGGCGAGGCCATGAGCCTGAGCGACCGCATTGCGGTGATGAACCACGGCAAAATCGAGCAGGTCGGCACCCCGGCTGAGATCTATGAGGCGCCGCACAGCAGCTTTGTCGCGGCGTTCATCGGCGATACCAATTTTTTCGAGGGCGAAGCCCGGGAACTGGTCGGCAAGGAATACAGCCGTCTGACGATCGAGGGCTTTCCCGATCTGGTCTGCTTCAACGACAAGAATATATCCGCCGGCAATCCGGTTTATCTCAGCGTCCGCCCGGAAAAATTCGGTATCGGCCGGGCCAGGCCGGTGCTCGGCCCGAACCACAATATTGTCCCGGGGAAGGTAGAGGATATCATTTATCTTGGCGGTATGACCAAATACTGGGTCCGCGTCGACGAGTACAAGATCGCCATCAATCAGCAGC
>DAOQAG010000041.1:8668-36685 GCA_035353815.1 bacterium | reverse complement strand
CAAGATTTCGGGGGGTACACGGCGCGAGGTGTCAGGTGGGAACAAGATTTCGGGGGGTACACGGCGCGAGGTGTCAGGTGGGAACAAGATTTCGGGGGATACACGGCGCGAGATGTCAGGTGGGAGCAAGATTTCGGGGGATACCCTGCCGCCAAATCCCTTGACTTTGGTCTATTTTATTCGCATATTTTCCCACTTAACCCTGTCTAACCCCAGCCGGACTGTCCATGGCCCTTGATGTACTGCGCAAACCGCGATCCATCCCTTGCCTCGCTTCGGCGCATCTCTGCTTCGTTTTCCTTCTAATCCTCCTGATCCGCCCCTCCATGAGCCAGCCCCTGCGGCCCACCCACTGGTCCGATACCTCCATCCGCTTTCTCCAGGCCCGCGGCGAGCTTTGGAATCTCTCCCCCTTTCTGCGGCCCTATGAGACCAATGCGGTGCAAAAGGCGCTCGGCAGCGATCGGCCGTTCACCCGGTTCCTGCAGCAGGCCCTGAAAGAAGGGCAGCTCGCGCCTGGCGCGGCATCAGTGGGCGTGGTGTCGGAAAACACCCTGGCCGGCCATGATGATGTTGCGCCGTTCCGCAGCACCGCCCTGACCGGCAGCGGCGAATGGGGCGAAACCATGCGCTATCACGGCCGCCAGAGGCTTGATCTGGCCTTTCGGCCCCGGACCTGGCTCGTCGTCGCCAACAGCATGCTGCTCGATAACCGTCTGGATGAAAATCCGCGCTACATCGGCATTCGCCAGGGGGGATTGGCGAGCTATACCGAGCGCGCCCTCCTGCGCTGCGAACATAATGGCTTTTCGGCCACCATCGGCCGGGAGTATCTCCGGATCGGTCCGGGCGTGGACGCCAGCCTGCTGGTCTCCGAGCATAGCCGTCCCCTGGACCAAATCGCGCTCACCTATGAGAACCGCTGGCTGCGCTACGATTTTATCGCCGCCACCCTCGATGCCACCGCCTGGATCCAGGATGGGGCGCCGCCGCATCAGAACCGCTACATCAGCCTGCATCACCTCCAGGTGCGGCCGGCCGAAAGGCTCTATATCGGCATCGGCGAGGCGGTGCTCTACAGCAGCTCCGCCCCGGAGTTCAATTATCTCAATCCCCTGCTCGCCCTGTATGGCGAGGTGACCAACGGCCCGGTCGGCGGCAACTGCCTCGGCAGCCTCCACATTGCGGCCCTGCCCGTGCGCAACCTGACGCTCTATGCCGATCTCCTTATCGATGACATCCAGCTCGAGAAGAGCGGTCCGGGCGATCTCGAGCCGGCGGAGTATGGCCTGATGGCGGGCTTCCGCTGGGCCGATCCCCTGCATCTACAGGGAGGCGACCTGTATGCCGAGTACACGCGCGTCACCAACCGCACCTACAACGGTCAGGGCGGTCCCTGGGAGAAATGGCTGCATCGTAATGAGCCCATCGCCCATTTCCTCGGCAATGATTTTGAGCGCCTGCTGGCGGGCTTTTCATGGTGGCCCCGGCCGGCCTGGCGCGCGGCCCTGCTGGCCGACGTGCGCCACCGCGGCGAGGGACGGATCGAGAAGGCCTTCGATACGCCGTGGATGGATACTCCTCTCGGCCAGGAGTACAGCGAGCCCTTCCCGACGGGGATTGTCGAGAAGATCTGGCGCGGCAGCCTCGAGATCAGCTGGCAGCCGCGCGCCGCGGTTCTGGCTTACGCGCGAATCGGATATTGTGACATCACCCATTTCGACAACCAACCCGACGCCGGCCGCCAGGGGTGGCAGGGCGCTCTCGGATGCGAGTTCGACTTTATACATACGTTCAGGATGGAATAAGACTAAACCAGCGGAGGTAGTATGCTCAACATTGGTGTCATCGGCGTCGGATACTGGGGCCCCAATCTGATCCGTAATTTCGACGGCTGCGGCCAGACCAACATGGTTATCGCATCCGATCTCAAGCCGGAGCGTCTGGCGTTCATCCAGAAAAAGCATCCGGCCCTGAAAACCACCGCCGATTATCGCGAGATCATCAACGACCCTTCTATCGACGCTGTGGCCATCTCCACCCCGGTATTCACGCATCACCAGCTCGCCAAGGAGGCCTTGCAAGCCGGCAAGCATGTCTTCCTTGAGAAGCCGATGACCTCCACCGCGCAGCAGGCCGAAGAACTGGTCAACCTTGCCGCGCAGAAAAAGCTCACCCTGATGCTCGACCACACCTTCATCTATACCGGGGCGGTACAGCTGATCAAAAAGCTGATCGATGCCGGCGAGATTGGTGACCTCTACTATTTCGACTCGGTGCGCATCAACCTCGGCCTCTTTCAGCACGACGTCAATGTCATCTGGGATCTGGCGCCGCACGACATCTCGATCATGGACCATCTCCTCCAGCTCAAGCCGGAGGGCGTCGTCGCCACCGGCGCTGACCACGTCGGCAAGGGGCACGAGGATGTGGCCTATCTGACCGTCTATTTCCCCGGCAACATCATCGCCCATATTCATGCCAACTGGCTCTCGCCGGTCAAGATCCGCCAGACCCTGATCGCCGGCACGAAAAAAATGATCGTCTGGGACGACAACATCCCGACCGACAAGATCAAGATCTACGATTCAGGCATTACCGTCAACCGCACCAAGGATGAGATCTATGACACCCTCATCCAGTACCGCACCGGCGATATGTGGGCTCCGAAGGTGCCGCTGACCGAGGCCCTCAGCCTCGAGGTGAACCATTTCGCCGAATGCATTCAGACCGGCAAGACCCCCATCACCGATGGCGTCGCCGGCTTCAATGTGGTGCGCATCCTCGAGGCCTCGGAGCAGTCGATCAAGGCACGGGGTAAGGAGATCCGGCTGGCGTAGGCGGGCCGGGTGGGCGCCAGAGGGCGCGGGCACGGGGTAAGGAGATCCGGCTGGCGTAGGCGGGCCGGGTGGGCGCCAGAGGGCGCGGGCACGGGGTAAGGAGATCCGGCTGGCTTAGGCGGGCCGGGTCGGGTGGGCGCCAGAGGGCACGAGCGGGGGCAAGGAGATCCGGCTGGCTTAGGCGGGCTAGGCCGGGTGGGCGCCAGAGGGCGCGGGCGCGAGGCAAGGAGATCCGGCTGGCTTGGCCGCTGGAGCCGGCCGGCGCTATAAGCGGAACCGGCTGGTTTCGCGTGGGATGCAGCATGAATTCCGGATTCAACGAGAACAGACCTGGAGCATATCATGAAATTTCTCAGCATAGCCGACGATGTCAAACTCGGGGAAGGCGTCAAGATTTTTAATTTTGTCAACCTCTATGGCTGCGAGATCGGCGATCATTCCAAGATCGGCACCTTCGTCGAAATCCAGAAGGGCGCCACAGTGGGCCAGCATTGCAAGATATCCAGCCACACCTTCATCTGCGAGGGCGTCCACATCGAGGATAACTGCTTCATCGGCCACAATGTCACCTTTATCAATGACAAGTATCCGCGCGCGACCAATGCCGACGGCAGCATGCAGACCGAGGAGGACTGGGCGTGCGTGCCCACCTATGTGCGCAAGGGGGCCTCGATCGGGTCGAGCTCGACCATACTCTGCGGTATCACCATCGGCGAAAACGCCATCATCGGCGCGGGCGCGGTGGTGACCAAGGACGTCCCCGCGAATACGGTCGTCGCCGGCTGTCCGGCGCGGGTGCTGCGCAAGACGGAATAGGGGGGAGCTCTTCAGGCGGAGAGGAGCGGCGCGGGCTCGGGACTTGCCGGGCGAAATGCAGGTATCAGGGAGGCGGAATTATTCCGCCTCCCTTTTTTATGATATCAGCGACTATTTTTCGCTATTGCGGCCACTGTCCAGTTTGTCCTGAAAAATCGAGGGGAAATTGGCGATGTGCAGCAGGGAGGCGAACGCCTTGGGGATATCGGTGTTCTCATGAAAGCCGGAGAGGCGCAGGGCGCCGGGGCCGTAGGCATAGAGCGGCACCGTTGCGCCGGTGTGGCCTTCGGTGCTCCAGGCCAGTTCGACGTTGCTGCCGTCGATCTTGCCGCCGACGATCGAGAGCCCGCCGGTCTCGTGGTCCGCGGTGACGACGACCAGGGTATGCTGGTCGGCGGCGGCGAATTTGAGCGCCTCGGCGATGGCCATGTCAAAATCGAGGGTCTGCCGCACCGAGTTGTCGGCGTTGTGCTCGTGGTTGGCCCAGTCGATCTGGCTGCCCTCGATCATCATGAAAAAGCCCTTCTTGTTCCGGGCGAGCAGCGCGATGCCGCTGGCGGTCATTTCGGCCAGCGAGGGCTCGGGGGCCAGCGTCTGCATGCCTTCGCCGGCGAAAAGGCCAAGCACCCGGGCGCCCGAGGCCTGTAGCAGCGCCTCGCGGCTTTCGACGATCGTGTATTTTTCCGCCCGGGCCATCTCGAGGAGATCGCGGTCATCCTTGCGTCTGCTCTCCGGCTCATGCTGCGGGATGAAGAATGAGCGTCCGCCGCCGAGGAGAACATCGATATGATTGAGGAGGAGGTGCTCGGCGATGAGCGGTTCTTCCTTGCGGCTCATGGCATGCGCGCCGAATCCGGCCGGAGTGGCATGGGTGATGGAGGAGGTGGCAATGATGCCAGCCGCCATCCCTTTTTGCTGGCAGGCGGTGACGATGGTCTTTGCGACCTGCCCGTCCGGGGTGCGCGAGATGCGGCCGTTGTTGGTTTTGAGGCCGCAGGCCATGGCGCTGCTTGCAGCGGCGGAATCGGTGATCAGGTTGTCGGCTGAGCAGGTGCGGACAAAACCGGCGACGGGCATGCGGTCCATATGCAGGGAGCCGGCAACGCCCGCGCCCTGGATGCGCGCGTTCGCGACGGTCGCGATGCTCATGCCATCGCCGATGAGGAGGATGATATTTTTTACCTTTTCATGGGTGATGATCGGCAGCTGCTGGAGCGCGGCTGGCGGCTGATAGGGGAAGGGCGGTGGCGCGGCCGGCTGGCCGGAGATAGACAAGCCAGACAGCAACAGGACGAGCAAGACAGAGCAAATCCGGATCATGGTACACTCCTTCGTTGAATGGATTAAAGCTGTAATTTGCGAATTTCTGCGCTGAAATGCAACGGATTTGCTGCGCAGGGTACCCCCCGAAATAAAGCCGGGTGGGACCCAGATTTTGGGGGGTGTCAAGATTTGCTACGTCCGCACGGCGAGGTGCGCCGGCGTTATTCGGCACGGCCCGAGCGGCCGGAGTAGGCACGAGAGCCCGGTGGGGTTTGCGGCCCTGTGCGCCGGCGCCTACGGCGCGGCCATCCCCGCAGCTGCATTTTTTATTTGAATATCGCGCGGCAATTGTGTATGTTGGGGGGTATTCCCCCCATGCAAGGAAATTCGCCTATGCGATACCTACCCCTGCTTTTGCTGCTGTGCACGGCCACCGCTCTGCAGGCCGGAACCGCTGAAGACAGTCTCATCCAGCGCCAGGAGGCCCTCATCCAGGAGGTCATCTCCGGGATCAGCATCGACTCGATGCTGATCCAGGTGCGCATCCTCTCCGGCGAGCAGCCGGCCCACATCAACGGCGCGGAATATACCATCCTCTCGCGCTATCGTCTGCAGCCGGGCAATGCCCTCGCCGCGCAGTACCTCTTCCAGGAATTGAGCCGGCACGGTCTGGATCCCTTTTACCAGAATTTCGGCTCCCAGGGTACCAATGTCATCGCTTTCCAGGAGGGCTACCTCCATCCCGAGGCGCAGTTCATGATCTGCGCCCATTACGACTGCATGCCCGCCGGCAATCAGAGCTATGGCGCTGACGATAACGGCAGCGGCACCGCCGCGGTGCTCGAGGCCGCGCGTCTGCTCGGCCGGCAGCGCATGCCCTACACGGTCATCTATGCCCTCTGGGATGAGGAGGAAGCCGGCCTGCTCGGATCGCGCGCCTATGCGGAGAAGGTCGCCCAGCTCGGCCATCAAATCCTCGGGGTCATCAACATGGATATGATCGCCTGGGACGGCAATGGCGACAACATCGTCACCCTACACGTCCGCCCGGTGGCCAACTCGCTCGACCTCGGGCAGCGCCTCGCCGATATCAACACCCAGTTCACGATCGGCCTCGATCCCTGGCTCGTCGATCCGGGCACGCCCAACAGCGACCATGCGGCCTTCTGGGAGAAAGGGTACAGCGCGGTGCTGGTCATCGAAGATTACCGCCGCGGAACCGGCGTCGCCGATTTCAATCCCTATTACCACAGCCTTAACGACCGGATTTCGATCAACGGCCAGTATCTTTTCAATCTCGGCTATTACCTCCACTGCGCCCAGATGAGCCTGGGGGCGCTGGCGAGTTACGCTTATGAGGTCGCACCCGCGGCGCCGCTGCTCCCGGCTGCCGCGCCGGAGCTGCCGGTGCGAACCGAGCTGAAGTGGCTGGCTTCCGGCCTGGCGCGCGATTACAGGCTGCAGCTCTGCCGCGACGGCACGTTTCAGGCCATCGACAAGGAGTACACCGCTATCGCCGGGACCAGCAGCGTGCCGGAGCGGCTCCACTACGATACCGATTATTTCTGGCGGGTACGCGGACGCAACCGCGGCGGCAGCGGCGCCTGGAGCGCCACCGGTCATTTCGTCACGCAGGGCGCGCAGCAGCTCACGCTGGGCTTGCATCCCGGCTGGAACCTCGTCACCGCTGCGGTCGCTCCCGACGATTCGGCGCTCGACGTTCTTTTGCCGGCATCAGACCTGATCCTGCGCGACGGCCAGGGACGGCGATTCGGTTCCGAGTTTGGCTGGGACGAGCGCAAGAGCTGGTCTGCCTTCGCAGGCTTCTGGATTCATGCAGCCGATTCCACCGCCCTGACCTTCTCGGGCTGGGAGATCAACACCGCGCCGGTGCCCTTGCCCCTGCATGCCGGCTGGCAGATCCTGCCCTATTGGCGCACCTTGTCCATGCCGGTCGCCGCGGCCCTGACGAGCACAGTGGCCCGCGCCGGCGTGCTCAAGGACGCGGAGGGCCGGATCTGGTGGCCCAGTGAAGGCATTCTGGAAATCGGCATCCTCGAGCCGGGCCGGGCCTATCAGCTCTGTCTCGATACGGCAGACACCCTGGTGCTGCCGCTGAACAACCAGGCGGTGGCCGTCGAGCCCCCCTTTCCGCCCTCGCTGCGCGCGGCCACTTCTCACTACCAACCCCGCAGCGGCACGGGGGTGACCGCGCACCTGCTTCTCGACACCCCGGGACTGGAGGAGGGCGACGAAATCGGCGTCTGGGCCGACGGCAGCCTCCTCGTGGGCAGCGGCCTGATCACCGGTGCGAAAACGCTGATCACCCTCTGGGGCGACGATATCGCCACTGCCGTGACTGTCGATGGCGCGCGCGGCGGAAGTCCCCTCAATATGACCGTCTGGAACGATGCGATGGCCCTGGAGCGGGCCTTGAATCTCGAGGATGTACGCGATGCCCTCAGCGGCAGCATCCTGTCGCTGCCGCTGACCTTTGCGGCGGACGGGATCTGGCGCGGCCGTACCGGTACGGTGGAGAGCATCCCGAAGAACCTCACGCTGTATCAGAATTATCCCAATCCCTTTAACACCGCGACGATCCTCCGCTATGTGCTGCCGCGGGAGAGCCGGGTGCTGCTGCGCATCTTCAATCTGCAGGGACGGGAGGTGGCGAGACTCTCTGAGGGAGTGCAGCGCGCCGGGATCTATGAGCGCAGCTTCCCGGCGGAGGGGCTGGCGAGCGGGATCTATTGGGCCGATTTACGGGCCGGCGCGGAGACGCTCCGGCTGCGCATGATGCTGGTGCGCTGAGCGCAAGGCAGAAGGAAGGAATGCCGCCGCTGCTGGCGTGCAGCGGCTGGCCGGCGCGCGGTTGATGCAGATAGACCGGGATTCTGCGGAGGGGACCGTCACCACTGCGGGCGTGCCCGGCGCACGCTGGATGGGTGGAAAATGGCAAGGGCCGCAGCGAAGCGGCCCTTGTTGTTAACGGTTGTAGCGGAGCGTCTGTTCCGCCAGACGTGCAAAGGGGGCGGGATCGATCTCGCCCTCGCCAAGGCGCCACTGCCAATTCCCCTGGTTGGTGCCTGGAACGTTCATGCGGCCGCTGCCGTCGATGCCGAGCAGATCCTGCAGCGGCACAATCGCGACATTGGCGGGCGAACTCATCGCCACGCCGATCAGATCCCAGTGCACCGATTCGCTGCTGACCGGGTGGCCAAGGAACTGCTCCATATGCCATTTTTCCTCAGGGGTGGCATCGGTGAGGTACCAGCCGCGGGTGGTGTTGTTGTCATGGGTCCCGGTGTAGACGATGCAGTTGGGCTCATAGCGCCATGGCATGTAGGGATTTTCCTCGGGATTGCCGCTGAAGGCGAAGAGCAGCACCTTCATGCCCGGCAGGCGGAATTTCTGCAGTGCCTCCTTGACATCCGGAGTGATCACGCCCAGGTCCTCGGCGATGACGTTGAGATGGGGGATCTCGGCTACCAGGCGTTCGAAGAAGGGATAGGTTGGCACATGGACCCAGCGGCCGTTGATGGCAGTCTCTTCCTCGGCCGGGACCTCCCAGTAGGCGACCAGGCCGCGGAAGTGGTCGATGCGGACGATATCGAAGAGGCGGAGGTTCTGGCGCATCCGGTTGAGCCACCAGGCAAAGCCGTCGCGAGCGAGGGCGTCCCAGTCGTAGATCGGATTGCCCCAGAGCTGTCCGGTGGCGCTGAAGTAATCGGGGGGCACGCCGGAGACCACATAGGGTTCGCGTTTTTCGTCGAGTTTGAAGCGGTCGGGATGCGACCAAACATCGCTGCTGCCGAAATCGACATAGATCGGCAGGTCGCCGATGATGGTAACGCCGCGCGCGGCGCAGTGGCGCTTGAGGGCGAACCACTGTTTTTGCACCTGGAACTGGAGGAATTTTTCGAAATAGATCGCTCCGGCCAGGGTTTCGCGCATCTCGCGCAGGGCGGCCGGCTGGCGGTCACGGAGATCGACCGGCCATTCGCTCCACATCAATCCCGGAAAGTGGCCCTTGAGGGCGATAAAGAGGGCGAAATCGTCGAGCCACGCGGCCTGATCCTGGCAGAAGCGATCATAAGCGCGGTCTTCTGTGACGCGCCAACGCTCGAAAGCCCGGATAAAAAGGGCCCGCTTGTAGTCGGTGACCGTTGGATAGTCAATGGGACCCGGCGCCGGCGGAACCGCCTCTGCGAGGTCGGCCGCGGTGAGCAGCCCCTCCTGCACGAAGACCTCCGGACTGATCAGCAGGGAGTTGAGGGCGAAGGCACTGCTGCTGAGATAGGGGGAGTTGCCGTAGGCCGGATCGGTCGGGTTGAGCGGCAGCAATTGCCAGTAGCGCTGCTTGGCGGCCGCGAGTCTGTCGATAAAGGCGAAGGCTTCGGGCCCGAGATCGCCAATGCCATGGGGGGAAGGCAGGGAGGTGACGTGCATCAATACGCCACTGCCGCGGGTCAGTTCCATCTGGACTCCTCAATAATCTGTACTGCGGGTGATACAGGTCGTTCCGGTGCCGGAGCGGGGCTCCAGGAAAGGGCTGATATTTATTTAATCGCTTAAATTACCAATATTTGATCTCTTAATCAAGTCCAAAATCCGGCCGGCGCAGGGGCGGGCGCGCAGAGCGCCGGGGTGGGAGCAAGCGCGGTTGCAGGTGCTGAACAATCTTGCGCGGTGATCCGGCGCGGCGCAAGCGCTGGGCACGCAGAGCGCCGGGGTGGGAGCAAGCGCGGTTGCTGGTGCTGAATAATCTTGCGCGGTGATCCGGCGCGGCGCAAGCGCTGGGCGCGCAGAGCGCCGGGGTGGGAGCAAGCGCGGTTGCTGGTGCTGAATAATCTTGCGCGGTGATCCGGCGCGGCGCAGGGGCGGGCACGCAGAGCGCCGGCTTGCGGCGTTTCACGGATATCCGCAGTGCCGGCGCGGCGGAAGCGGCTCTGCCCGGGCGACCGGGGTGAAGGCGTGCGTGCAGGCGATGCGAGGGCGGAGCGGTTATCGGTCCGGCCGGTGCGGCGGCGTAAAAAAAGTGTTTTTATTTTCGCGCCATTTTGGTATGTTTACCCACACTGCTGCACATCACCTGATGGAGTTCCGGTCCGATGGAAAACAACACCCGCATCCTCTTTAAAAAGCTGCAGGAGAAGCGCCTCATCGCCCTGCTCTCGCCGGCCCGTCCGGAGGATTGTCTCGCCGCCTGGGAGGCCCTCGACCCCCTCGGCATCACCCTCGAAATCGCCCTGCGCTCGCCGGCAGCTGCCCCCGGCATCGATCTACTGCTGCGGGAGCATCCCGAAGCGCGAGTGCTCGCCGGCACGGTGATGACCGCGGCGCAATGCGATACGGTCCTGGCAATGGGCGTGGCCGGAGTGGTCTGCCCCGATTATTTCCCCGAGGTGGTCGAGCGCTGCGCCGCCGCCGATCTGATGTGCATCCCCGGCGGCATCAGCGGCGTCGGGGCGCAGCTGGCGCAAAAGGCCCGGCTTCTCGGCTGCACCATCGAGGAGTTGCCGGCGCGGCATCCCCACCAGTACATCCACAAGCTCTTTCCGGCCATCACCGAGACGGTCTCCTTCCTCGGGCTGGCTCCCGCCTGGAAGGGGCCGTACAAGGGTCTGCAGATGGTCTATACCGGCGGCATTACCCGCGCCAATCTGGCCCAGGTCGCGGCCTTCGACCGCAGCGGCATCCTTTGCGGCTCTGCCCTGACCAAGGCGGCCCCGGACCCGGTCGCCATGCGCGCTGAGGGCGAGGCCTGGCTCGCCATCATTCAGGAGTCCGCACAGCCATGACCACGCCACATCGCCGGTCGGCCCTCATCGTCGACGATGAATGGCTGGTACGCGAGGAGCTGAAGCAACTGCTGGCCGAATTTCCCGAGATCGAGGTGGCCGGGGAGGCGGGCAGCGTCCGCCAGGCTGTCGAATTGCTCGGCCGCCGGACCTTTGATGTCATTTTTCTCGACATCCAGATGCCGGGCGCGCTCGGCTTTGAGCTGCTCGAACAGGCCGAGGTCACGGCCAGGGTCATTTTTATCACCGCCTATGACCAGTACGCCATCAAGGCCTTCGAGGTCAATGCCCTCGATTATCTCCTCAAGCCGATCCAGCGCGAGCGCCTCGGCAAGGCGATCGCCCGCCTCGCCGCCGAGCCGGCGGATCCGCAGCCCCGGATCCGCCTCGGCTATGATGATGTGGCCTATGTGATGATCGCGGGCTCGCTCAAATTCCTGCAGGTGGCGCAGATCCGCTGCATCACCGCGGGAGGCAATTACTCCTACCTTTATTATCAGGAGCACAAGCGCGAACTGGTCGCGAAAAGCCTGCAGGCGTGGGAGGAGATCCTGCCGCCGGACTATTTCCTCCGCATCCACCGCTCGACCCTGGTCAATTTCAAGTTCGTCGAGCGGGTTGAAAAACGCCCCAACTACTCCCATCTGGTCTACATCGCCGGCCTCGAAAAACCCCTGGTCATGAGCCGGCGCTACGCCGCCCGGCTGCAGCACCTCCTCGCCCGCTGATCCGCACCACTTGCATCCGGTCACGATTCAACCCAAATCTCCTGGCAGGCGGCAGCCCTTGCCGGCGCTGAACTTCTGCGGTTGCGACTGGATCCGGCTGCACGGCGCACCTGTCCTCATCAAGCAGCGCTTTCCGGCGCAATCTCCTGCAGTCGCGATCCCTCAGCCTTTGATCGCGGCCGCCTCGAGCGTCTCCCGCTTGAGCCCCTTGCCGCTGATGCGGATGCGCGCGTGCACCCAATCCTCTTCCTCGCTCAGCGCAAAACTTTGCTCCTCGTGGAACATGATCTCGAGCCTCTGGCGGATATTGGTCACCGAACTGCCGTGGCCGTCGCCGGCGGCGCCCGGAACAGCGAAGGGTTTGAGGCGGCCACTGTTGGAAACGTCGATGGAGAGCTCTTCATTCTGATAGCGGATATTCAACTTGACCTGGAGCGGCAGGGCGCTGGTCTGCATCCCGTATTTGATGGCATTTTCAACCAGCGGCTGGCAGATGAAGGCGGGGACAACCAGCTGCCGCGCTTGCTCGTCGATGGCGACGGTCACCTGCAGGGAATCGCGGTAGCGCACCTTTTCGATATTGAGGTAATTGGTGACGGCGGTGATCTCGTCGTCGAGCAGCGCTTCGGCCTTGTTGAAGTTGAGGAGGGAGTAGCGCAGGAATTCGGAGAGGGCTGAAACCATGTCCCACGCTTGCTCCTGGCTGATGAGGATCATCGAGCGGATCGAGCCGAGGGCATTGAAGAGAAAGTGGGGATTCATCTGATAGCGCAGCAGTTTGAGCTGGGAGAGGCTGGCCAGCGAGCGGGCCTGGAGGAGGTCGCGGCGCTGGGTAATATAGTCGATCAGGAACTTGACCAGCATGAGCAGCAGGGCGAGGATGAGGAGCCTGAACCAGGTGGTTTTCCAGAAGGGGCGGGAGATGGTGATGCGGATGGCGGTTCCCGCTTCATTCCAGACGCCATCGTTATTGGCCGCCTTGACGCGGAAGGTATAGGCGCCGGGGTCCAGGTTGGTATAGGTGACGAAGCGGCGGCTGGTGGTGTGGTTCCACTCCTGCTCAAATCCCTCCATGATGTAGGCATACTGGTTTTGTTCGCTGAGGGCGTAATTCAGGGCAGCGAATTCGAAGGAAAAGACCGCGTCGCGCCAGGAGAGGGCGATGCTGGAGGTCTGGCTGATGTCGCGGCTGAGGATGGGATGTTTGCCGCCGATGCCGACCGGGCGGTTGAAGAGGGAGAAGCTGGTGATGACCACGGGCGGGATGAAGGTATTCTCCTGGATGGCGCCGGGGTAGAAGGCGGTGACTCCGTTGATGCCGCCAAAAAAGAGTTCGCCGTCGCGGCTTTGCAGTGAGGCCCCGTAATTGAACTGGTTGCTTTGCAGCCCGTTCTCTTTATAATAGGTCTTGCAGTTGCGGGTCGCCGGATCGAAGCGGCAGAGGCCGCTGCTGGTGCTCAGCCAGAGCCGGCCGGCGGCATCCTGCTGGATGCCGTAGATGATATTGCTGGGGAGCCCGTCGCGGGTGGAGAAGGCCCGGAGGGAATCGGAATCCGGATTCAAGGCGAAGAGGCCGGCGCCGAGGGTGCCGATCCAGATGCGGCCGTCGCGCGCCTCGAGGAAAGCGCGCACCTCGATATCGCGGCCGCCGCTGTCGAGTTGCAGGGTGCGGAACTCGCCGCTCGCCGGTGTCAGGCAGCCGACCCGGGCCTGGCTGCCGCCGAGCCAGATCCGGCCGCGGTGGTCGCGCAGCAGGCAGTGGACGCTGGCGAAACCCTCCTCCCGCCGGGATTGGAGCAGGTGGTGAAAGCGTTGGCTGCGGCGGTCGAAGCGGTCGAGGCCGCTGCCATAGGTGCCGATCCAGAGATCGCCCGCCTCGTCTTCGAGCAGGGCGAGGATGTTATCGCCGGCAAGGCTGGTGCTGTCGTCCGACCGATGGCTGTAATGGATGAAACGGCGGCCGCTGCGGTTTGGCAGGCGGTTGAGGCCGCCGTTGAAAGTGCCGATCCAGAGGTCACCCTGGCGGTCCTGGAGCAGCGCCTTGATGTTGTTGACGCTGAGGCAGGCGGGGTTGCCGGGCTCGTAGGTAAAGTAGGAGAAGAGGCCGCTGCGGCGGTCGAGATGGTTGAGGCCGCCGCTCTCGGTGCCGAACCAGAGATCGCCGTTGCGGTCCTCGAGGATGGCATAGACCTCCTGGGAGTTGAGGCAGCGACGGCTGGCGGCATCGGCGCGGTAATGGACGAAGGGGAGGTTGGTGGTATTGAGGAAGCTGACACCGCCGCGGGTGCCGATCCAGAGATCGCCCTTCTTGTCCTGAAAGATGGCCTGGACCGAATTCTGCGCCAGGCTGTGGGGGTTGTTGGGATCATGGACGTGGCGGGTGATCTGGCCGCTTTTGCGTTCGAGGCGATAGAGGCCGCTGCGGTTGCCGAGCCAGAGTGAACCGCGGCCGTCGTCGAGGATGGCGCGGATGGTGGTGCTTTCGGGGTTGCCTGCTCCGGGGAGAATGGCGGAGAAGATTCCACCCGGCTCTTCGAGCCGGTTGAGGCCGCCATAGGCCGTGCCGATCCAGAGCGTCCCGTCGCGATCGATGCAGAGCGAATGGATCTCGTTGTCGCTGAGCGAGCGGCGGTCACCGGGACGGTGGCGGTAGGGGGTGAAGCGCCGGGCCGGCGGATCGAAAGCGAGCAGGCCGCCGCCGCGGGTGCCGATCCAGAGGCGGCCCTGGCGGTCGAGGCAGAGCGCCAGAATCTCGTTGGTAGCGGGGGCAGCAGCCTCGGGGTAGGGGATGAAATGGTCGACCTTGCGGCGGCCGGGATCGATGCGGTCGAGGCCGTGCTCGGTGCCGGCCCAGAGGACATCGCTGCTGTCCAGGACGATGGCATTGATATTGTCCCCGCTGAGGGTGAACCCCTGGCTCGGGTCGGCGCCGAAACGGAGAAAGGACTGGGAGGCCCGGTCGAACCGGTTCAGGCCGCCGTCCTCGGTGCCGATCCAGAGAACGCCCTCGCGGTCCTCGGCCAGGCAGCGGATGAGGTTGGCGGAGAGGCTGGCGGGATTGGCCGGGTCGCGCAGAAAAACAGAAAAGGTATAGCCGTCGTAGCGGTTCAATCCTTCGTTGGTGCCGCACCAGATGAAGCCTTGACGATCCTGAATAAAGCAGTTCACCTTGCTGTGGGAGAGGCCCTGGTCGATGGTATAGTTGCGGAACTGCAAATCGCGTTCCTGGCTGTTGCCGGGGCCGGCGGGCTGAGCGGCCGCAAGGGCGGGGCGAAGAAGGAACCCCGCGCCGAGGAAGAGCAGTAGGGAGAGGCTGGATTTCACCGGGATCGGTCCCTTTCAGGCTGGCTGGATGCCTGGTGCATGCTCGAATCAAGCGCTCCATATTACGACTTTGCCGACTCTTTTTCAAGTGAAAACTGCGCAACCTTCGCCGTTTGCATGGCCTTTTTGCCGCTCATCCTTTTGCGGTTGCCTCGATGGTTATAATGCCGTATACTTAACCATAGCCTGCAGAACAACCTGCCCTGCCGCATCCCCCGGCGGCACGGGCAGCAATCGCGAATCCCAATCTGATGCCGTGAGATGAAAGAATTCAGGACGCTGATCATCGACGACGAATGGCTCATTCGCCTCGAGTTACGCCGGATGCTGCAGCCGATGGCGAATATCCGCATCATCGGCGAAGCCGCCACCGTCGCCGAAGCCGTACAGTTGGCGGAAGCGCAGCCTCCCGATCTCGTCTTTCTCGACCTGCAGCTGGGGGATGGCTCGGGACTTGATTTCCTCAGCCGGGTGCAGGCGCCTTTCGCTCTGATCTTCGTGACCGCATTCGAATGCAATCTTCCTGAAGTACTGAATCACCCCCCGCTGGCTTGCCTGGCAAAACCCATCAATCGAGAAAAACTATTCGCGGTGCTGCAATCTTTACAAAAAAGTGAAGGAGTGCGGGTATGAGTAAATCGCTACGGATTGTCACCCTCTTTCTGTTCGCATCCCTTTCCACGCTTCTGGCCCAGGGGACCATCACAGGTGTGGTGGCCGACAGCGCCAAGGTGGATCCCCTAATCGGCGCCAATGTCTATCTGGTCGGGACCGCACTCGGCAGCGTCACCGATATCGAAGGCAAATACCGCATCGTCGGCGTGCCTGTGGGCGAATACACCCTGCGCATCTCCTATATCGGCTACCGGACGAAAAATCTCCGCGTCCAGCTGGCCGAGGGGCAGACCCTGCAGCGCAATGTGCGCCTGGTCTCGGATGTCGCCAAGGGCATCAGCGTCGATGTGACCGCCCAGGCGATCGGCCAGGTGGCGGCTATCAACCAGCAGATCAGCGCCAAGACGATTGTCAATGTCATCTCGGAGGAAAAGATCCAGGAGCTGCCGGACGCCAATGCGGCCGAGTCGATCGGCCGCCTGCCGGGCGTATCGATCCTGCGCTCCGGCGGTGAGGCCAACAAGGTGATCCTGCGCGGTCTCGAGGACAAGTTCACGGTTATCACTGTGGACGGGGTCAAGATCCCGCCGACGGATGCCACCAGCCGCGGCGTCGATCTCAGCACCCTGTCGCAGAGTTCGCTCGCGGGCATCGAACTTTATAAAGCCCAGACCCCGGACAAGGACGGCGATGCCCTGGCCGGCAGCATTAACCTGGTCACCAAAAAGGCGCCGGAGAAGCGGGAATTCCGGCTGACTATCAAGGGCGGCCACAATCAGCTGGAGGAATCGGCCAAACAGTATGATGCCTCCTTCCATTACGGCGAGCGTTTTTTCAACAGCCTGCTCGGCATCCAGCTGGCGGGGAACATTGAAAGACGCATCCGCAGCAATGAACAGATTGATGTCAATTACAATCAGAGCCTCGATTTCGGCCGGGATTATTTCATCAACGATTTTTCGGTCGAGTATACCGACGAAGTGCGCAAGCGCGACGGATTCAGCGTGCTGGTCGACTGGAACACTCCAGACAATGGCACCATCAAGCTGAATAATGTCTTCGGCCGGACCAAGCGGGATTACTTTTTTGCCACACGGGATTATCCCTCCAACGGCGGGGGGAGTCAGCAGGGCAATCCCACCTTCGACTATCGCGACCGGGAGCAGGAGATCAACACTTTTACCAGCGCGTTGACCGGCGACAACCATCTCATCGGCCTGAATGTCAAGTGGGGGGTTTCCTTCGGCCAGTCCAAGGGCGATTTTCCCTATGACTATCAGACCATCTTTGTCGGCGTCGATGCGATGAAGTATTCGCCCATGTTTCACGACCATCCCGAGCGGCTCATCGGCTATGCGAACACCAATTACTCCGATTTTGGCCTGAACTGGGCCTACAACCGCGGCCAGCGCAACCTCGACAAGGAGCGCACCGCCTCTCTGGATATCGCCCGACCCTTCACGCTGACCTCCTTTCTCTCCGGCGAACTCAAGCTGGGCGGCAAGTACAAGATCAAGGACCGCAGCAACTCCCGGTTCGAGGATTTCACGCCCTACTATCTCGGCAAATGGCAGCCCTATGAGATGCTGCCGGATGGAACCTTCCGCGACAAGAATTTCGCCGGCACTGCGTTTGCGAAATGGGCCTCCACTGCGATCAGCGGCAGCGGCATCGCGATCGACAAGTTCTTCCAGGATCCGGTTTCGCGGAAAATCTACGGCAGCTATGACCTGATGCCGATCATCGACAAGGATCGCATGCGGCAGTGGTACGAACTGAACCGGTATGGCATCGACAAGACGAAAAATGTCCATGAGGTCTGGAACAATCCCCTCTATGAATATGATGACTATAACATCACCGAGCGCGTAGGGGCGGGCTATGTCATGGGCACCCTGAATTTAGGGCAATTTGCGACGGTCATCGGCGGCGTCCGGATCGAGCAGGAGGACAATGATTATCTTGCCGGTTATATGCCCAAGGCCTCTTCCGGCTTCCCGATCTCGCCGAACGCGGTCCGGGATACGACCTCGGAAGCTTCGCAACAGGTCGTTCTGCCCAATGTCAACGTCGCCATTGCACCCTTCAATTTTATGAAACTGCGTATGGCCGCCTTCAAGGCCCTCGCCCGGCCCGATTTCAACATGCGCCTGGACCGCTATATTGCCGGCCGTGGCGCCGAGGTCGGCAGCAATTTTGAGGTCATGGTCGGCAATCCCGATCTGAAAACCGCCGAAGCCTGGAACTATGAGGTCAATCCAACCTTTTTCAGCAAAACCATCGGCCTGATCTCGCTTTCGGCCTATTACAAAGAGATCGATAACATGTATCACATGCTCAACGATTTCGGCACCACCGGCGACACCCTGATCCAGCACTTCGGCATCAACTGGGCGAGCCAGATGCTCGGCACCTCGTACAGCCTGACCCTGCCCTATAACTCGCCCAAGCCGACCAAGGTGTGGGGCTTCGAGTTCGAACACCAGGTCAACTTTAATTTCCTGCCGGGCCTGCTGAAGAACATCGTTCTCTCCTATAACGCTTCGGTTGTGCGCTCCGAAGCCTATATTTACACCGCCCGTCTCGACTCGGTGTTTTACGATCCGCCAGGCCCGATCAAGGGCAGCTGGAAAAAGTTCAACGCCCTGGACGAGGACAAGCGGAAACTCGAGAATATGCCCGAATTCTTCGGCAACATCGCCCTGGGCTACGATATCGGCCGCTTCTCTGGCCGGATCTCGCTCTATCATCAGGGGGAGCATAACGTCTCTTACTCGGCCAGTGGCCTGAGCGATGTGGTCACCAACGCCTACACCCGTATCGATCTCGCCCTCAAGCAGGGGATCACCAAAAACATCGCCCTGGTTCTCAACGTCAACAACCTGACGGATGTCGAAGAGGGCAACTCGGTGCGCAATCGCGTCCGCAACTGGACGCTGTTCAATCAGAGCGAAAAGTACGGCACTACCTCTGACTTTGGCGTCACGATGAACTTTTAATCCAGTCAGGAGGTGATGAAGGCAAACCATTGCGAGCAGTCTTAATCCACGTACCATCATCCATCACAAGGAGGAACACATGCGCTTTAGAGTCATAACATTGCTGGCTTTTGCGCTGTTCTGCGGGGCATTCGCACTGTACAGCCAGGACGTGATCGTCCCGATCACGCCGTCGGACGGCAGCGCGGCCCTCATGGTCAACGCGCAGGTCGCAGCCGACACGGTTGGCCGCGGATTCCGAGCAGACCGGATCTATGAATTCAAGCGCGGCGAGATCTATCTTCAGAATGCCACGCTGACGGTTCCGGCCGGGCAAACCATCCGTTTCCGCGCCAGCGCGGGCGACGGCCCGAAACCGGTGATCTATCTCTGGCCGACCGGCACGGGCTCCAATCCCACCCGTCCCCCGGGATGGAGCATCAGCCTGAACGGCGCCAGTGGAGAGGTCAAAGGCATTTGCCTGACGGGCATCTACGAATACGAGCCCACAGCCGCCGATAACATGCAGGGCGGGTTGATCCAGACCCAGACGGCCGAAGGCGGCAGCATCGTGGTCGATGACTGCATCCTTTCCAACACCAACGGCAACCACATCCGCACCAACACCAGCACCAAAAAGGTCATCGCCACCAACTGTATCTTCGCCAACATGGGCAACCTGGTGACCTCCAACTTTGGCGCCGGCAAGGCCTTCGACCTCCGCGACGTCGCCTGCGATTCGTTCGTGGTCCTCAATTGCACCTTTGTCAACTATCAGGACCGCCCCATCCGGCACTGGAATGCCACCTCGACCAAGCCCATCGTCCACGGCCTGATCGACCACAATACCTTCGTCAACGGTATGGGCTTCCACGGCCTGCTCTCGCTCGGCGGTGTCGGCAAGGATATGACCATCACCAATAACCTCTTCATCGATGCCTTCGCCCTCGGCGAGGATTCGACCGATGTCACCCGTGCCGCGGAATGGGCCAACACCGGCGAAGTCTATGCCAATGGCAACAACAAGATCACCTGGATCTTTACGTCGCCCAACGACACCACCAAGTGGAAGGTGAGCAACAACTACTGGACGGTGAGCGATTCCGGCTGGGCTTTCCTGAACAGCTTCAATTTCGGGCCGGCTAATCCGCTTTCCGCCCATATCCAGAATAAACTGGGTGCCAGCGCGGCCACTGCGTTCACCTATCTGGATCTCAAGCCCGCCGTAATCCCGAAGCTGATGACCAACCTGATGCGCTGGTATGAGTCGCCCACCGGCGGCAACAAGACCAAGGACAAGGCCAACTATGTCCGCGCGCGCGATGATTTCGACCGCCGTTTCGTCGAATTCTTCCGCGACACCATGGATGTCTCCTATCCGACCTCCTCGGTGGCCTATATGGGCGGCGAAAACGGCATGCCCGCCGGCGACCTCAACTGGTTCCCGGATAAAAAGGCGCAGTGGCAGGAACTGGCAGCGGCCACGCCGATTGCCGAGGCACGCATCGATGCCAACAGCGATTTTATCGCGGATCTCAAGGGCCAGACCGTCACCCTCGTCGGCACGGTCACTTCCCCCAACTACCGTCCCGGCGGCTTGCAGTATTACATGCAGGATGGTACCGGCGGCATCAATATCTTCGCCAGCTCCGTGGTCTACGACCTCAAGGTCGGCGATGTTATCAAGATCACCGGCAAGATCGATCAGTACAACGGTCTGGTCGAGATCGTTCCAGCGGCGGCCACCGATATCCTCACCCTGAGCCGCGGCGCTGCGGTCTCTCCGCTGCCCATGACCAAGGCCGACATGAATGAAGCCACTGAAGGCGTGCTGGCGATGCTGTTCCGCTATCGCATTGTCGATGCCACCAAATGGCCGGCGGCCGGCAAGAATGCCACCGTCCAGTTCACCAACGGCACCGATGTCGTCGATGTCTATATCGATAAGGATGTCGATATCGCCGGCACTACCGCGCCGACCGGCTGGGTCAATCTCGTGGGCAACATCGAGCAGTTCAGCACGGCGACACCCGCCAACGCCGGCTATGAGATTCGCCCCCGTGGTGTAGCGGACTTTATCCTCATCACCGGCGTCGCCGAGAACGATGGCAGCCTGCCGACCCGTTATGCCATGTCGCAGAACTACCCCAACCCCTTCAACCCGGTGACCACCTTTGCCTTCGACATGCCGGAAAACGGCGATGTCCGCATCGTGGTCTACGATCTGCTGGGCAAGGTAGTGGCGACCCTGCATGACGGCAAGCTCGCCGCTGGTTACCACAAGTTCAATTTCAACGGCTTCAGTGTTCCGAGCGGCATCTATTTCTACCGCGTCGAGAGCAAGAATTTCTCCGATGTCAAAAAGATGACGCTGATCAAGTAGCTCCCGTTGTCGCCAGGGTGCGAGGAGGAGAGGGGGCCCCCCGCCTCGCACCTTTCTTTTCAGCCATGGCGGGGAGTGCCCGCTCCCCGCTTTTTATCGCCTTACCAGAGGAACAACTATCCGATGACTCAAAGCTGCGATCGATCCCCCCGTATGATGCGACTGGGGCTTCTCCTGGCCATCCTCATCCCGGCGCTGGTTGCCGCCGCTCCCGGCGGGGAGAGCGGCTGGGAGCAGCTGCCGCTGATTCTGCAGCGCATCGTACCGCCCTCCTTTCCGAGCCGCGATTTTGACATCACCGATTTCGGGGCGCATGGCGACGGGCGCAGCGACTGCACCGCGGCCATCCGCGCGGCGATCGCCGCCTGCGCCGATTCGGGCGGCGGACGCGTGGTCGTCCCGGACGGAACGTTTCTCACGGGGGCCATCCATCTCCGCAGCCATGTCAACCTCCACCTCGCCGCCGGCGCGACGCTCCGGTTCAGCACCGACCCCGCCGCCTATCTGCCCGTCGTCTTTACTCGCTTCGAAGGGGCGGAGCTGATGAATTACTCCCCCTTTATCTATGCCTATGATCAGGAGGAGATCGCCATCACCGGCACCGGCACCCTCGACGGGCAAGGTGGAGCCGGCGCATGGTGGGATTGGAAGAAAAACGAGGTGCAGCCGGTCAAGGACGGCCCCAACCGGGGCGAGTCGGATCGTGACCGTCTGGTGCGGATGAACCGGGAGGGTATCCCGGTTGCCGAGCGCGTCTTCGGCCCGGGCTATCATCTGCGTCCCAATTTCATCCAGCCGTACCAGTGCCGCAGCGTCCTCATCGAGGGTGTGCGTATCATCAACTCGCCGATGTGGGAGATCCATCCCGTCCTGTGCACCAATGTCACGGTTCGCGGTGTGATCATCACAAGTCATGGGCCCAACAACGACGGCTGCGATCCCGAGAGCTGCCGCGATGTGCTGATCGAAAATTGCTCTTTCGATACCGGCGATGATTGCATCGCCATCAAGTCCGGCCGCAATGAGGATGGCCGCCGCATCAATGTGCCCAGCGACAACATCATCATCCGCGGCTGCCGGATGAAGGAGGGCCACGGCGGCGTGGTCATCGGCAGCGAGATCTCGGGTAACTGCCGCAACGTCTTCGCCGAAGAGTGCGTCATGGACAGCCCCAACCTCGAGCGCGCACTGCGCATCAAAACCAATTCGTACCGCGGCGGGGTGGTAGAAAACATTTTCATGCGCCATGTGCGCATCGGCGAGGTCAAGGAGGCGGTGCTCCTCGTCGATCTCAACTATCAGGAGGGCGACGGCGGGGCCTTTACGCCTGTGGTCCGCGCCATCCGCCTCGAAAACGTTACCAGCACAAAAAGCCGCTATGCCCTCCACCTCGTCGGTTATGAGCGCTCTCCAGTCCAGGACATACGTCTCAGCGACTGCCGTTTCGACGGTGTAGAGAAAGAGAATGTCCTCCGCTATGTCACCGGACTGCAGCTGGAGCGGGTCTTTCTCAACGGCCAGCCCGTCGGCGCCACTCCGCTTTGGGCGGAACGCATGGCCGGCTCGGTCATGCAGCACCATCCGCGCGTCTATGATAGCTGGGATTATGTTACCGGTACAGTGCTCACCGGTTTTGAGGCGCTGTGGCGCGCGACCGGCGATGCAAAGTATTTCAACTATATCAAAAGCACCGTCGATTCGGTGGTGAGTCCATACGGCGCCATTGCCGAGTATAAAGGCGAGGAGTTCAATATCGATGAGGTGCGCGAGGGGACGAACCTGCTTTTCCTGGCCCGTGAAACCGGCGAGCTGCGCTACAAGGTCGCGGCCGACCTCTTGCGCGAGCAGCTGCGCGGCCAGCCGCGCACGCAGTCGGGGGGCTTTTGGCACAAACAGCGCTACCCCTGGCAGATGTGGCTCGACGGGCTCTATATGGGCAGCCCCTTTTACGCGGCCTATGCGGTGCACTATCACGAGCCCGCGGCCTTGAACGATGTCGTGCGCCAGTTTGTGCTGATGGAGGAGCATGGGCGCGATCCCCGCAGCGGCCTGCTCTACCATGGCTGGGATGAAAGCAGGCAACAGCGTTGGGCTGATCCGCGCAGCGGCTGCAGCGCCAATTTCTGGGGCCGCGGCGTCGGCTGGTATGCCATGGCCCTGGTCGATGTACTCGACGATCTGCCCGCCGGGCATACCGGCCGCGATACCCTGGTGCAGATCCTCAAGCGCCTGGCCCCGGCCATCGCCCGGTGCCAGGATCCCGCAACCGGCCTGTGGTGGCAGGTGCTCGATCAGGGCGGGAGGGAAGGCAATTATCTCGAGTCCTCAGCCTCGGCGATGTTTGTCTACGCCCTTGCTAAAGGGGTGCGTTGCGGCTATCTCGATGCCGGTTTCATCTCCACTGCGGAAAAGGGATTCCAGGGGATGATCGCCCGCTTCATCAGAACCAATCCCGACGGCACGATCTCCCTGACCCATACCTGCAAGACCGCCGGACTCGGCTACGGCCGCGACGGCTCCTATGACTATTATGTCCACCAAACCGAATATGGCGACGATGACGGCAAGGGGGTGGGAGCCTTCATCCTCGCCGCAGTGGAGATGGAACTGCTCCGCAAAAAGTAAAGCAGGGATCAGGTGAAGGCCTGCTCCAACTTGGATGATGCCAGGTGTGGAGAGGGAATCGCTCTACCAGAAATGAATACCAGGGAGCATAGTATGAAAAAACATGGTGCACTCGCCCTGCTGCTCGCGGCGCTGCTGTCTGCTTGTTCGGCGCAGGTCAGCGGCAAGCTCAAGCAAGAGTATCCCAAAACGGTCACGCTGCAGGTGCAGAATCCCTTGGCCGCGGCCCGGCCGGATGAGATCGTTACGATACCGCTGGAGCCGATCCGAGCTAAAGCCGCGGATTTCAATCCCCAAGCCATCCTGTTGATCGCCAACGGCCGGGAAGTGCCCGTCCAACTGGATGATGCCGATGGCGATGGCACGCCGGACCGGATTCTGGCGAACCTGGACCTGGTGAGCCGCCAGCGGCTCAAATTGATCATCCGCTATGCCCCGGCCGGCATCAAGGAGCGCATCTATACCCGGCGCACCCAGGCGGAGCTCTCCGCTAAATTCGGCGGTGAGTGGAAGGATCACAAATACCTCGGCGGCACCTTTCACAATATCGATGCCATCACGGTGCCGAAAGAACATACCGACCACTCGGGCTACTTCCGCTACGAGGGTCCCGGCTGGGAATCGGACAAGGTGGGCTACCGCTTTTACCTCGACTGGCGCAACGCCTCCGACCTCTATGGCAAAAAAAGCAGCGCTCTGGTCCTGCAATCGGTCGGCCAGGACGGCTTCGAGTCCTATCACCACATGGCCGACTGGGGCATGGACATTCTCAAGGTGGGGGACGCGCTGGGAATCGGCACTATCGCCTGGTGGGACGGCGAGAAGGCCAACCGTGTCGCCGTCACCGACAGCGTCCGCTGCCGTATCGCAGTATCCGGGCCGCTGCTTTCGCGCATCCGCACCGACTATTTCGGCTGGAAGGCCGGATCGCACACCCTGAACCTCCACAGCACCCTCGCCATCTGCGCCGGCAGCCGCATGACCCGCCACTCGCTGCTCCTCCATGGCGAGATCGATAACCTCTGCACCGGCCTGGTCAAGCTGCCCGACTCCGAAATGATTCCGCCCCCGGCGGAGGGCGAATACACCTGGCTGGCGACCTGGGGTGTACAAAGCCTCAACAATGACCGGCTGGGCATGGCGGTGTTGTATCGCCGCTCTGATCTCATCGCGGAAAAAGAGGATGGCCTGAATCACGTAGTCGTGCTTCGCCCCGCCGGCGGCCGTGTGGAATACTATTATCTCGGCGCCTGGGAGCTGGAACCCGGCGGCATCACCAGCAAGGAGGCCTTCGCGGCCATGCTGGCGGAAACCGCTGCCCGGCTGAATCAACCCGTCATCATTCAATAAGAAGGATTATCGCTTATGCAGGTACGTCATGTCGCCGACGCCGTGCGGTTTCAGAGGATGACCACCGCGGAGCTGCGTCAGGCTTTTCTGGTCGAAGATCTGTTTCAGGAGGGGCAGCTTCATCTCCTCTATGTCGAGGTTGACCGCTGCATTCTCGGCGCGGCGATGCCGGGCCGCGATGCCTTGCAGCTCGGGTCGTCCAAAGCCCTGGCTACCGATTATTTTTGCGAACGCCGCGAGCTGGGCGTGCTCAATATCGGCGCCCGCGGCACGGTCACGGTGGATGGTCAGGCCTATGCGATGGAACATAAGGACGGTCTCTACATCGGCCGCGGCAGCAAAGAGATCCGCTTCACCAGCGAGGATCCCGCCGATCCCGCCGCCTTTTATCTGGTCAGTTTTCCAGCGCATGCCGCCTATCCGACCCGCCATGCCCGCTGGGCCGATGCCGAAGCCCAGAAACTCGGCTCGGCCGAGGGCGCCAATGCGCGCACCATTTACCGCTATATCCACCAACGCGGCATCCCGAGCTGCCAGCTGGTGATGGGCTTTACCGTGCTCGAGCCGGGCAGCGTCTGGAACACCATGCCCCCGCACACCCACGAGCGGCGGATGGAGGCCTATCTTTACTTCGATATGGCTCCGGATGCGCGCGTCTTTCATCTTATGGGATCGGCGCAGGAGACCCGCCACCTGGTCGTGGCCAACCGCCAGGTGGTCATCTCGCCCAGCTGGTCGATTCATTCGGGCGTAGGGACCAGCCGTTACACCTTCTGCTGGGGCATGGGCGGCGAGAACCAGACCTTTGAAGATATGGATGGTATTGAGATTGGCGATTTGCGTTAAACCGGAGTTAACATGATACTCGACAAGTTCCGATTGGATGGCAAGGTGGCGATTGTCACCGGGGCCGCGCGTGGACTGGGGCAGGGGATGGCTCTCGGCCTGGCGGAAGCCGGGGCCGATATCGTCGCAGTGGATATACTCGACTCGGGCGAAAGCCGCAGCAGGATCGAGGCTTTGGGGCGGCGTTGCTGCGTGGTTTCGGCCGATCTCTCGCGCAAGGAGAGTGCGGAGGAGATTGTTGCGGCGGCGCAAAAGGCGATGGGATCGATAGATATCCTGGTCAACAACGCCGGGATCATCCGCCGCGAACCGCTGCTGCAGTTCAGCGAGAAAAACTGGGATGACGTGATCCAGGTCAACCTGCGTACCCTTTTTTTTCTGAGTCAGGCGGCGGCGCGGATCATGGTGGAGCAGGGCTGTGGCGGACGGATCATCAGCGTCGCCTCGATGCTCTCCTTTCAGGGCGGCATCCTGGTGCCCTCGTACACGGCCGCCAAGAGTGCGGTGATGGGATTGACGCGCGCCCTGGCCAACGAGCTGGCGCCGCACGGCATCACCGCCAATGCGATTGCCCCGGGCTATATGGCCACCGATAACACCGCGGCGCTGCAGGCCGATCCGGTGCGCAGCAAGGCGATTCTTGAGCGCATTCCAGCGGGCCGGTGGGGCACGCCGGAAGACGTGCAGGGCCTGGTGGTTTTTCTCGCCTCGGCGGCCGCGGCCTATGTCAATGGCTATACCATCGCGGTCGACGGCGGCTGGCTGGCGAGATAACCAGCCCTCTCATAAACCCGCCGAGGTACAAAGAATAAATCTTCCTGCTTTCTTGGTGGCTTGGCGTCTTTGTGAGAAAATATTTTAGTTATGTAAGGAATGAGATATGCTGCTATTTGCCAGAGGATCCGTCACCGACGTGCTCGACAGTGAGGCCATGCGCGAAGGGCTCTTTACAGCACTCGACAAGCTCGGGCCGCGCCGGCGGGTCATCGCCTTGCCGCCCGATTTTACCCGCTTTCATTCGCGCGCGGGGGAGATCGCCTGCGCCGCCTGGGAATATTATGGACGGAACCTGACCGAGGTGCTTCCGGCCCTCGGTACCCACAAACCGATGAGCGATGCCGAGATCGCCGCGATGTTTCCCTCGATTCCTCCCCGACTTTTCCGGGTGCACGATTTCCGCCGTGGTTTCGAAACCCTGGGCGTGGTCGACGCCGGATACATCCGTGAGATCTCGGAGGGGCGCGTCGACTACGACTGGCCGGCTCAGGTTTCCCATCTTATCGCGCGCGGCCATCATGACCTGATCCTCTCGATCGGTCAGGTGGTGCCGCACGAGGTGGCGGGCATGGCCAGCTACAACAAGAACATCTTCGTCGGTACCGGCGGAGCGGAGGGCATCAACAAGAGCCACTATATCGGCGCGGCCTATGGCATGGAGCGGATCATGGGGCGGGCCAACAATCCCGTCCGTGATGCCTTTAATTATGCCTCGCTCCAGTTCGCCCGGCACCTGCCCATTCTCTATGTCCTGACGGTCATCGGCAGGGGCAGCGCCGGGAATCTGGTGGTCCGCGGCCTCTTCATCGGCGATGATGAAGAGTGTTTCCAGCGCGCCAGCGCCCTCTCCCTGCAGGTGAATTTCGAGATGCTCGAGGCGCCCCTTCACAAGGTGGTGGTCTATCTCGATCCGGATGAATTCAAGACCACCTGGCTGGGTAACAAGGCCATCTACCGCACCCGTATGGCCATCGCCAATGGCGGTGAACTGGTCATCCTCGCTCCCGGCCTCAAGGAGTTCGGGGAGGACAGCCAGATGGACAAGCTCATCCGCAAGTACGGCTATACCGGAACCCCGCAGATCCTTGAGGCGGTCAGGACGAATGCCGATCTCCAGGAAAACCTCGGCGCGGCTGCTCACCTCATCCATGGTTCCAGCGAGGGGCGTTTTACCATCACCTACTGCCCGGGCCATCTCACGGCCGCGGAGATCGAAGGTGTCGGCTTGAGCTACGCGGAGCTGAAAACAATGGCCAAACGCTATCCTGCGGAGACCCTGCGGGACGGCTGGAACCGCGCCGCTGATGGCGAGCGCTTTTTCTATATTTCCAATCCCGCTCTCGGCCTCTGGGCTGTGGCGGAGAGATTTGAAAAGAGTTAACGCTCATCAGGGCGCAGAGGCACAAAGAGAGATGCAAAGAGCTGACTCTCACAAAGCCACTCTGCACAAAGAGAGATGCAAAGAGCTGACTCTCACCAAGCCACGGAGGCACCAAGAAAGCCAAAGAAGCTGGCTCCCACCCGCCGACCCCTTGGGTACCCCCCTGAAGTCGCGGCTGGGCCACCCTCTCTGGTACCCACCTGAAATCGCAGCCAGGTGGGGACGAGAAAGAAAGCTCTCTGGTACCCACCTGAAATCGCAGCCAGGTGGGGACGAGAAAAAGAGAGATG
>DAOQAG010000041.1:218-8568 GCA_035353815.1 bacterium | reverse complement strand
CTGGGCCACCCTCTCTGGTACCCACCTGAAATCGCAGCCAGGTGGGGACGAGAAAAAGAGAGATGCAAAGAGCTGACTCTCACCAAGCCACGGAGGCACCAAGAAAGCCAAAGAAGCTGGCTCCCACCCGCCGACCCCTTGGGTACCCCCCTGAAGTCGCGGCTGGGCCACCCTCTCTGGTATCCACTTGAAATCGAAGCCAGGTGGGGACGAGAAAAAGGTGCATAGGTACAAAGAAGAGAATCTCTGGTACCCACTTGAAATCGCAGCCAGGTGGGGACGAGAAAGAGGCGCATAGGCACAAAGAAGAGAATAAAAGACGTTTTTCTTTGCGTCTTTGCGGCTTTGTGAGAGATAGTTTCTCAAAAAGGATGAAAATGACTTCTGATTGGAACATTAAATCCACCGGCAATTGCCGCTATGACCAGGTCTCCCTCGGCGAAGTGATGCTGCGCCTTGACCCGGGTGAGGAGCGCATTCACACGACGCGCAGCTTCCGCGCCTGGGAGGGCGGGGGAGAGTACAATGTCGCCCGCGGCCTGCGCCGCTGCTTCGGCCTGCGCACCGCCATCGTCACCGCCTTTGCCGACAACGCGGTAGGGCGCCTGATCGAGGATCTGATCCTCCAGGGGGGCGTGGATATCAGCTGGATCCAGTGGGTTCCCTATGATGGCATCGGCCGGAGCGTGCGCAACGGCCTCAATTTCACCGAGCGCGGCTTTGGCGTGCGCGGGGCCGCCGGCTGCTCGGATCGAGGGCATACTGCCGCCGCACAGCTCAAGCCAGGCGAGATCGACTGGGAGGAGCTTTTCAGCGTGGAGGGCGTGCGCTGGTTCCATACCGGCGGAATCTTTGCCGCCCTCAGCGACACCACCGCGGAGGTCATCCTCGAGGCCCTGGCGGCCGCGCAGCAGCACAAAACCGTGATCTCCTATGACCTCAACTACCGTCCCTCGCTGTGGAAGAGCATCGGCGGCGTCGAGCGGGCGCGTGCCGTCAACCGCGCCATTGCGCCGTACGTCGATGTCATGATCGGCAACGAGGAGGATTTTTCCGCCGCGCTCGGGCTCGAGGTCGAGGGGGTGGACGACAAGCTGGTGGATCTCAAGGTGGAGAGCTTCAAGAAGATGATCACCCGGGCCGTGGCGGCTTTCCCCAATTTCAAGGTCGTCGCCACCACCCTGCGCGGGGTCCGCAGCGCCAGCAGCAACGATTGGGGGGCGATCTGCTGGCACGATGGGCAATTTTATGAAGCGCCGCAACGGCAAGAACTGGCCATCCTCGACCGCGTCGGCGGCGGCGACAGCTTTGCCTCGGGGTTGATCTATGGCTTTCTCAGCGGCGCCGGCGCGCAGCAGGCCGTTGACCTCGGCGCGGCGCACGGGGCCCTGGCGATGACCACCCCCGGCGATACCTCCATGGCAACCTTAAAAGAGGTCGAGCACCTCGCCGCCGGCGGTTCCGCCCGCGTGCAGAGATGAACAAACATTTCTCACCGGGGCACGGAGACGGGGAGAGGAGAAAGTATTAATAGCCATTCTCTAAAGTCAGGTTATTTGTGTGTCTCTGTGCCTCCGTGTGAATCGGCTTGAAAAATATATCTCACGGAGGAACAAAGGCACAAAGAAAAAATAACGGATCGATCTGCCGGTTTGCTATTTGCACACCGACGTTTCTTCTTCGTGTCTCTGCGGCTTGGTGAAGAATTAAATCCTATTAAATCAAACAACTCAACAGGGAGATGTGATATGAAAAAAGTGCTACTGATTGTGGTCAGCCTCATCGCCCTCACCAGCCTGGCTTTTAGCCAGAACTATATCGATGTCGCCCCGGGCGAAGGGATGCTCAGCGCGGCGCTGGCAGCGGCCGCTGACGGCGACGTTCTCCGGCTCGTCCCCGGCGCCGAATACACCGAATCGGTATTAAAGACCGTCGGCACCATCGTCGATAAAAAGATTGCCATCGTCGCCGACGGCGACGGCTCGGTCAAGCCCATCATCAAGATCTTCACCGATCCCGCCGAGGGCACCTGCCAGTTCTTTCAGGTGGGCAATAATGGCTCCTTGCTGCTGGCGGGCCTTGAATTCGACGGGGCGGTCAACGGCAGCAAATCCGTCTCGTACCTGGGGCGCTGCTACATGGGGGAGTCCCCGGCCCCGGCAGCCATCAAAAAGATCCATCTCGAAAGCTGCGTCATTGCGAACCTCAAATCCAACGTCATTGACGGGGCCAACAGCAATATCGCCAGCTATGTGGTCATCGATTCCGCGATCGTCAATAACTGCATCGTGCATGACACCGGCACGCTGGTCCATTTCAAGACCGCTTCCTCCAATTATGTCCAGGTGACCAACTCCACCATGTACAATATCACCAGCTACGGCATGCGCATCAACGGCATCACCAACACCCAGCGCACGGAAAATCCCGAAGTGGTTGTCGATCACACGACCTGGTACAACATCGGCCTGACCGATCCGCGCGAAATGATCGTCACCGAGAATGCGGGAACCAATCTCTTCGAAAAGCCCATCCTGATCACCAACTCTATATTCTCCACCCTGACGGCGGCCGCCGCCGGCAGCAAATCCGCCATCAATATCAAGATGACCGTGGGAGATGCGATGGCCACCATCACCCATATCTGCATGTGGGACCTCGGCGCCAAGAAAAACTGGCTCAAGCATACGATTACGGACACCATCCGCATGGATCCCGGATTTGCCGACCCGGCCAACGGCGATTTCACCCTCCCGGCCGGCTCGCTCCTGCTCACCTACGGCAGCGACAAGGGCCCGATCGGCGACAAGCGCTGGACCAACAATGCCTCAGCCGTCGCCCGCAACGATCTCCAGCCGGAAGGCTTTGTCCTCGCGCAGAATTATCCCAATCCCTTTAATCCGGCCACGACCATCTCCTTTACCCTGGCGCAGGCGGGTCTGGCCAGGCTGGCGGTCTATGATGCCCGCGGCCGTGAGGTGATGGTGCTGGCCCAGGGCCTGCTCGGCGCCGGAATTCACCACTACGAATTCGCAGTACACAACCTTGTCTCAGGTCTCTATTTTTACCGCCTGACCATGGCGGGCCGAAGCTGGACGAAAAAAATGCTGTTGTTGCAGTAACGGCGCCGGCGCAAGCAGGACGCTCGGAATGTTCAGACAGCACACTCTGGCCGTTTTGATACTGGCGGCGGGCCTCTTGCGCGCCGCCGCCCAGACGCCCGCCTTCCCCGGAGCCGAGGGGGCCGGGCGCTATACCACCGGGGGACGCGGCGGCGCCGTCTATGAGGTGACCAATCTCAATGACAGCGGTTCCGGCAGCCTGCGCGATGCGATCAGCAAAAAGGGACCGCGCACCATCGTCTTCCGCGTCTCCGGCACCATCCGCCTTAAAAGCGACCTCAAGATCGCCAACGGTGATCTCACCATCGCCGGCCAGAGCGCACCCGGCGACGGGATCTGTCTGCGCGATCAGGCAACGGTCATCGGCGCCAGCAACGTGATCCTCCGCTACCTCCGCTTCCGCCTCGGCGATTCGCTCAAGACCGAGGACGATGCCATCTGGGGGCGCTATTACAAAAAGATCATCATCGACCACTGCTCCGCCAGCTGGAGCGTCGACGAATCGATGTCCTTCTATGCCAATGACAGCCTGACCATCCAGTGGTGTCTCATCGCCGAAAGCCTCTATCTCTCGACCCACCCCAAAGGGGCCCACGGCTACGGCGGCATCTGGGGCGGCACCAACGTTAGCTTTCATCACAACCTCTTCGCCCATCACTCCAGCCGTAATCCCCGCTTCGACGGCTCCAATGCCCCCTGCATCAATGTCGATTACCGTAACAACGTCATCTACAACTGGGGCTTTAACAGCGCCTACGGCGGTGAGGGCGGCACCATCAACATGGTCGCCAACTATTACAAATACGGCCCGGCGACCAAGAGCGGGGTGCGCTACCGCATCGTCGAGCCATCCGACGGCAAGGGCAAGTGGTACATCGAGGAGAATTACGTCACCGGCGCGCCGGCCATCACCGCCAATAACTGGGCCGGCGGGGTGCAGGGCAGTTACGGGACGGAGTCGGTGAGCAGGGTCCACGAACCCCATCCCTTCGTCCCCATCACCCAGCACAGCGCCGAGGAGGCCTATACGCGGGTGCTGACCTACGCCGGCGCCATCCTGCCAAAGCGGGATGCGGTCGACAGCCGGGTCATTCAGGATGTGATCAGCGGCACCGCCACCTTCGAGGGCACAGGCTACGAGCGAGCGAACAGCGTTCCCAATCCCGCGCTGATCTGCGGCATCATCGATTCCCAGAGCCAGGTGGGCGGTTGGCCGCAGCTTTTCAGCCTTCCCGCCCCGGAGGACGGCGATCACGACGGCATGCCGGACTACTGGGAGTCGGCCAATGGCCTCAATCCCGCCGATGCGGCCGACCGCAATCTGACCAATGCGGAGGGCTATACCTGGCTCGAGGTCTATCTCAACGGCCTCGCCGGGGCCACAACAGCGGTGGCCGCTGCGCCCGCCGCCGCACCCGCGGCCTTTGCCCTGGCGCAGAATTATCCGAATCCCTTCAACTCCGGCACGACCGTCACCTTTGCCCTGCCGGCAGACGGCGTGGCCGAGGGCTTGCTCTTCGACATCACCGGCCGTCTCGTACGCCGTATGCCTGGCGCGCCGCTGGATGCCGGGATCCACGCCTGGCAATGGGATGGCCGGGAGGAGGGCGGCCGGCCGGCGGCTTCGGGGCTCTATCTGTTCGTCCTTCGCGCCGGCTCCAGCCAGCGCACGATCAAACTGCAGCTCATCCGCTGACGCATCTTGCATCGGCGGAGATATCTCGCGACAAGGCCAAGATGAGGAGTGGATATGCCATTCATCAGGTTTGGGCGCAGCAACACCGCCGGGATCGTCCTGATTCTGCTGCTGGCCTGCGCCGGCGCTCTGGCGCAAACCCGCAGCCGCATCGCCGGCACGGTCCGGGATGCGGCCAGCGGTGAAGCTCTGCCCGCGGTCAACGTGGTGGTTGAAGGCACCAGCCTCGGCGCCATCACTACCATCAAGGGGGAGTATATCATCATCAATGTGCCGGTCGGCACCGCCACCCTGCGCGTCTCGATGATGGGCTACACCACGCAAAAACTGACCGATGTCATGATCTCCGCCGACCGCGTCACCAAAGCCGATTTTGCCCTCCGCCAGACGGTGCTGGAGGGCAGCGAGGTCGTGGTGCGGGCGCAGCGCGATGAGCTGCATCTCGAGGTCTCCAACACCCAGATGGTGGTCAGCGATGCCCAACTGCAGGATGCCACCGGTATCCGCGAGGTCAACTCTTTTCTCACCAAACTTCCCGGCGTCTCGACCGACAACGGCTACCTGACCATCCGCGGCGGCTCGGCCGACCAGACCGGCATGCTCGTCAACGGTCTCTCCTATGTCAACGCCGCGGCCGGCAACGCCGAGACCAGCATACCCCTCAGCGCCATCGAGCAGATCTCGCTGATGTCCGGCGGCTATAACGCCGAATATGGCAACTTCCGCTCGGGACTGATCAACGTCAGCACCAAATCGGGCTCCAAAAGCGCCTACCACGGCAGCCTGAGCCTGTCGATGGACAACTCGCATCAGCGCCGCTTCGGCGGCGCCTTTTATGACACGCAAAGCCAGCCGCTGCGCGTCTATCTTGATCCGGCCGTGGCCTTCACCGGCACCACCGAAGCGTGGAAGGACAATGCCTACCTCCGCCAGCAATATCCCACCTTCACCGGCTGGAATACCGCCGCGGCCAATTTCAACAAGGGCAAGCCGGTCGAGAACCAGGCCACGCCGCTCGATTATTACCTGCTCTCGGCCTGGATGTTCATGGCCATCCCGGATTACGAGGGCCTTGAGGCGGCCGGATACGATCTGAGCGGGATCACCGCCCGGCAGCGCACGCTCTTCGCCGAGCACCACATGGAGGAGGAGGGCAGCGACTGGAACATCGACGGCGGATTCGGCGGCCCGGTGCCCCTGATCGGCCGGCGACTCGGAAACGCCACATTCTATATTTCCAATAACTCCCAGTCCCGCCATTACGTCATGCCGGTGGTGCGCACCACCCAGGAGCTCTATACGACGCTGGCCACCCTGCGCAGCCAGCCCCTCGATAATCTCACCGTCACGCTAAACGGCTTGCACAAACGGCAGATCGGCGTGAGCCCGATCCGCCCGGCCTTCGGCGATTTTCCCGATGCCAGCCGCTCGGGCGGATTCATGCCCCTGGACAATATCCGCAATGTCAAGAATTCGGGCGACAGTTATGCCTACTGGTTCGATCCGCCCTTCTTCCCGCAGATCGACCAGACCACGCTCCTCGGCGGCCTGACGGTCAATCATGTGCTTAGTAAAAACCTCTTCTATGAACTCAGCCTCAGCGGCATGCGCATCAAGAATCATTCGGACAAGGGCGACAACCGCGATCAGACCATCCTCACCCAGTTCGGGCCCTTCCCCGTCACCGAGATGCCCTATGGCAAGTTCATGTACGGCACCAACAAGCTCGTCGTCGACAGCACCTATACCTATACCTATCCCAGCTATGACGGCCTCCCCGGGGTGCCCTACCGTTTCCGCCGCAAGGAGGGCGATCTCTACGACAATACCCGCGTCGGCCAGTACCGCGGCAAGTTCGATCTGGCCTGGCAGGCCGACAACCGCCATTATCTCAAGGCAGGCGCCGAGTACAATTACATCGACATTAAAAACAACCTCTGGCAAAAGTGGAACGAGAATTACTACAACGCCTACGAGTTCAATTACCACCGCACGCCGAGCCAGACCGGCCTCTACCTCCAGGACCAGATCACCCTGGAGTCGATGATCGCCAACCTCGGCCTGCGCTACGATTACTATTATGGCGGCGGCGGCCTCTGGCCCACCGGCGACGCCTTCGCCACCGACGCCTTCACGCCCCAGGCTTTCGGCGAGGATTCCGTCCTCTTTAATTATCTCGAATCTGGCCGCTCCTGGATCTGGGACAGCTGGGTGGCCTACGACAAGGAGCATCCCGGCTTCCTCGAAAAGATCAGGAATCATCATACCTTCAGTCCGCGCCTGGGCATTTCCTTCCCGGTCTCCGACAAGTCCAAGTTCTACTTCAACTATGGCCATTTCCGCTCCAACCCGCCCTACTATACGATGTACCTCTACCGTTACCGCTACACCAAGAACGGCCTCTATGACATGTCCAACCCCAATCTCGAGCCGCCGCGGACCATCTCCTATGAGCTGGGTGTGGCCTATAATTTCTACGATTCTTTCGTCGCCAAGATCTCCGGCTATTCCAAGGATGTCAGCGGCCAGCACGGCGAGGTGACCTATACCAATGCCGCCGGCAGCATCAATTACGATACCTGGTCCAATAACGAGTACGAGGATATCCAGGGTTTCGAGATCAACATCAGCAAAAACGATGGCGGCTGGATCAGCGGCTGGGTCAATTTCAATTATATGCTGAAGAAATCGGGGCTGACCGGCCGCGAGACCATCACCGATGTCACCATCAACAATGACCAGGAGGGCCTCTACGAAGGCCAGGAGTCCAGTGCCCTGCCGGTGCCCAAGGTCAACGCCAACCTCACCCTGCGCGCGCCCGACGATTTCGGCCCCGCGCTGCTGGGCTTTCGCCCCCTGGCCGGCTGGAACCTCACCCTCTTCGGCGAGTGGGAGCGCGGCGATTACTTTACCTTCAACCCCCTCAGCGAACTGCATGTCAGCGACAATATGCGCTGGCCCGACTATTATATGATCGATCTCAAGCTGACCCGGATGATCCGCTTTGCCGGGCTGCAGGTGACGGCCTTCGTCGACATCAGCAACCTCTTTAATTTCAAGGTCAATTATATGAGTCGCGGCCTGCCCTTTGACAGTGCCGTGAACGACGAGTACTATTACCTGGCATCGCTGCATCTGCCGATGTACGAATCGGACAAATACGACGCCCTGCGTGCCACCTATCCCGGTTATTTCGTGCCCGGCGACGACAGGATCGGCGATCTGCGCTCGGCCGGGAAGCCCTATATCAATGATCCCAATTTCAATATGTGGCTCTATGGCCAGCCGCGCGATATCTGGTTCGGCCTGCGCTTTGCGTTCTAATAGGTGGCTCTCACGAAGGCGCAAAGGCACCAAGGAAAAAATTTTCTCGGCCCCACCTGGCCCCGATTTCAGGTGGGCACCAGAGGGGCTGGCGGGTAGGAGCCAGATTTTTTGGCTTTCTTTGTGGCTTCGTGCCTTGGTGAGAGCCCGCTTTTTTCTCGGCCCCACCTGGCCCCGATTTCAGGTGGGCACCAGAGGGGCTGGCGGG
>DAOQAG010000041.1:0-118 GCA_035353815.1 bacterium | reverse complement strand
TAGGAGCCAGATTTTTTGGCTTTCTTTGTGGCTTCGTGCCTTGTGAGATAATTTATCTGTTAGAGTTGCGTGATAAATGGAGCCTTTTATGCATAAAAATAACCACCTGATGTTCAGG
>DAOQAG010000040.1:37734-40218 GCA_035353815.1 bacterium | reverse complement strand
TTAGGTGATCTTTTGCAATATTTGCAGCAATCCTGCAACACCGGTTATCGTGATATCCTGGCGCGTTTCTTCGTGGCTTCCGTTGTATACGACGATGCGGCCAAAGGGATAGGAGGGGATGACCTTTTCAAGTGAACGTAAACCCTTGAAGTAATCAGGTGCCACCGTCTCTCCTGATTTAATCTCGATCGGCAGAATTTCCTGGGCGATAGAGTAGATCACATCTGTTTCATTTCCGGTGCTATCGCGATAGAAACTGAGATTGGTGCCTTTGCCTTGGTTGAAGCGGAATTTCAGAATT
Organism: bacterium; assembly: GCA_035353815.1. GTDB lineage: Bacteria > Zhuqueibacterota > Zhuqueibacteria > Residuimicrobiales > Residuimicrobiaceae > JAKPUX01. The sequence goes on along the minus strand of DAOQAG010000040.1, from coordinate 39,917 downwards.
TCCGCTATGACCAGATTCTCAAAAAGGTTACCTCTGAGGGGATGGGAATCCATCTGGGCTACATTCTCGACTCCGAGCAGGTAACTGGCCAAGCCTGTATCGTAAAAATAGAGCTTGGGTGATTTGATCAGCCGTTTGCTGAGGTTACGATGGAAAGGTTCCAATAAAAAGACAATATAGCTCGCTTGCAGCAGAGAGAGCCATTCCCGGGCCGTCGTATGGGAGACTCCTGCATCGTTCCCCAGACTGTTCAGATTCAGGAGCTGGCCAACTCGTCCTGCACACAACCGCACAAATTTCTGGAATTGACTCAGATTTCTGATTTCAACCAGCTGCCGTAAATCCCTCTCAATGAAGGTTTCAAAGTAATACTGCAGCGCTTGACTCGGATCCAGATGTTGATCGTAAATCCGGGGGAAGAAACCTGTGCAGAGCAGGTGATCGATGGATGCAATACCGTAGCTGTTTTGCACTTCTGTATAACTGAACGGGAGGAGTCGTAAAATTGCAGTTCGTCCAGTAAGAGACTGGCTGACCTCGTTCAATATTTCGAATTGCTGGCTTCCGGTCAGGATGAAAAGGCCATTGACTTTGCTCTCATCGGTAATACCCTGGATGTATGAGAGGAGCTCCGGCACATGCTGGATCTCATCCAGCACGGCGCCATTCGGCACTCTGCGCAGGAATCCACGGGGATCAGCGAGCGCGAATTCACGCTGATCCAGCAGCTCAAGATTGATGTAGGCTTTTTCCTTGAAAACTTCTCGAACCAGAGTCGTTTTGCCGGACTGCCGGGGACCTGTGAGGGTGATGACAGGGTACTGCGAGGCCAACTCTAGCAAGTGCGCGGTGATTTCGCGGATAACCATGCCAGCGACTCCAGAGTTTAAGTGCAAATGGATCCATAGATCTATGAAAAGATAAGTGAATTATTTGTATTTTGCAAGTAGTACTTTCAAAATACAATAAAAGTGGACAGGAAGGGTGAGGTCAGATATTCATCTCCTCCACCAGCCACTGGAGGAGGGGACGCATGACGGTAAAATGCTCGATGCAATAGTCGACGAGGCGGCTGGAATAGAACTCCTCAGGTATCGGCGTTTCCAGCAGGGTGTAGATGGTGTTGAAACAGATCAGCTCGGCGCGTTCCGGCGGCACGTCAAAACCGCGCGGGATCCGTTTATAGTGATGCCCGCCGAGGGTATAAGGACCGGCGGCCTGGATTTTTGCGATCGCGTCGAGCAGTTTTGCGCCGCGCTTCGGATCCGCCACGGCGCGGCGGTAGAGCTGCAGCTTTTCACTGGAAAATTCGTACAGGCCGCAGTAGAGCCCCAGGGTGGCGCCCTCGAGATGGACGTAGTACCCGGGCCGTTCGCGTTTCCCCGGCCAGCCCTGCCAGAAAAAGATGCCGAGATTGGTCTTGTAGAGCCGCTTGTCGCGACTGAAACGGGTGTCCCGGTGAATGCGAAAGATCGAACCGGCACCGTTGGGGCGGGGATCGGCCTGCAGTTCGGGATAGACCTTGCGCAGAGGCTCGTTCATGGCCAGGACAAAGGCTTGCGCCGGATGCACCACCTCGAGCTGATAGCGTTCCCGGTTGGCCTCGAACCAGGCGCGCTCGTTGTTGTTCTCCAACTCCTGAAAGAAAGCGGCGGTATCACAGCTGAAACCGTGAAAAGAGGGGGTCGTCATGGCGTTCTCGCTCCTTAGCGACTGCAGCTGAAATCGTTGCAGGGGAAGCTGAATGATGCGGTCCCGATGACTATAGATGGCACAGGAAGCTCAGGCATCTGGCTTTAATCGTTGATGTAAAAGCCGGATAATGCGGTCACTCCCGGTGTGCGGAACCCGCATCTCCCTGGCTTGCTTTAGCAGTTAAAGATAAGGAAAATCCCGATCGCGCTCAATCAAAAAAAGGACTTTATTGCCTGCATCGCGGCGCACGGCCGGCAATAGCGCTGCCGGCGGGTGTTTTTCAACTCTTTACCAGCCGCAAATCTGCTACAGGAGGAGAGGCGGCTGGTGCATCGATTCAGGGACGGCGGACATAAAGGATCCATCATGACGGGTAAAACCTTCTGTAATCCCGGCTGCACTGTACTCTCGCTCCCACCTGAGGCGGCTCCAGCGGGTAAAACCTTCTGTAATCCCGGCTGCACTGTACTCTCGCTCCCACCTGAGGC
>DAOQAG010000040.1:21890-37634 GCA_035353815.1 bacterium | reverse complement strand
CTCGCTCCCACCTGAGGCGGCTCCAGCGGGTAAAACCTTCTGTAATCCCGGCTGCGCCTTGAGCCTCTACAAGCCGGAGATGGAACTCAGGATTCTCGAATTCCTCAACCGGAACTGGCAGAAGATCGCGCTGCACAACATCTGCTGCCGCCACGAAACGCTGCTGGAAAAGGGATCGGTGATCGTCAACGTCTGCGCCGGCTGCGACCGACGTTTCAGCACCCTCTACGAGGGCATTTCCACGATCTCGGTGTGGGAGATCATCGACCGGCTCGACGCCTTTGCCTTTCCGGATTACCGCGGCTTGCGGCTGTCGGTGCAGGATCCCTGCCCGGTGCGCGAAAAACCGCAAGTCCATCAGGCGGTGCGGAGTTTGCTCCACAAGATGCATATCGAGGTCCTCGAAACGCGGCTGCATGGCACCCGTTCGGTCTGCTGCGGCGATGATCTTTACCCGAAACTGCCCCTCGACAAGATCCACGCGCAGATGACTAAACGCGCCCAGGCCATGCCCTGCCCCGAAGTGTGCGTCTATTGCGTCTCGTGCATCAAGGCCTTGCATATCGGCGGACGCAAGCCCCGGCACCTGCTCGACCTCCTCATGAACGAGCCTACCGATCCGCAGATCTATGACACGGTCCAATGGCACGAGCAGCTGCAGCGCTATATCGACACACACTGAACGGGGCTGCATTCGCCCGCACAAGGTGCCGGCAGTGGCGCTCAGTCGGCTGCCTGGCATCACCACCGCCACGATAGACTATTGGAGAACCGATGAAGACGATGACACTGACGATGGGTCTGGGACTGGCTCTGGCCCTTGGCGTCCAGGCTGCGGAACGCGTGGTTGGGTACTACCCCTCCTGGATCCGCTACACCACCCCCGCGGCCAAGATTCGCTACCAGGATGTGACCACGATCGCACATTCCTTTATCTGGCCCAGGCCGGATGGCACCCTGGACATGTACAGCGATTTGCTCTATCCGGAGTTGATCACGCGGGCCCATGCCGCCGGGGTCAAGGTGATCGTCTCGATCGGCGGCTGGGGACAGTGCGACGGCTTTGCCCCGATGGCGGCCAGCAGCACCACGCGTCAAGCCTTCGTCGACAAGGTCACCGCTTTCCTGCAGCAGAACGGCTATGACGGCATCGACCTGGATTGGGAGTACCCGACCGGCGCGGTGCAGCGTGCCAATTTTACCCTGCTCGTCCGGGAGTTCAGGAAGGCCTTTGATGCCTTGCAGCCGGCCTGGACCATCAGCTTTGTCGTACCCAGCGGCACCTACAGCGCCAGCTATTTTGATTTCGCCGGCTTGCGTGAGTATGTCAGCTGGATCGGCTGCATGACCTACGATCTGCACGGCGCCTGGACCAGTCACGCCGGCCATAATTCGCCGCTCTATGCCCCGGCCAATGAGCCCGAGGGGTCGATCGATAGCGCCGTCCGCTATCTGCTCGGGCTGGGCCTCGCCAGGGAGAAACTGCTCATCGGCGTCCCTTTCTACGGCCGCCAGTTCGCCGCCACAGGCCTCTATGCTCCGGCCTCAGGCGGAGAGGAGATCACCTATGCCCAGCTGATAGCGGCTGTCAAACCGGACTGGACGCGGCAGTGGGACGATCTGGCTAAAGTGCCCTACTACCAGAATGGCGCCCACACCCTCTTCATCACCTTTGACGATACTGCTGCGGTGCGCTACAAGTGCGCCTATGTCCGCAGCAATGCCCTCGGCGGCTTGATCATCTGGGCGCTAGGCCAGGACAATCTAGGGACCTCGCAGCCCCTCGCGCAGGCCATCGGCGACCACCTGACACACCTGACCGCCTCCGTCGCGACGCCCGGCCGCCTCCAGCCGGAGGATCACGAACTGATCGGCTGTTATCCCAATCCCTGTAATTCGGCCACCCGCGTGCGCTTTCACCTCGAAAAAGCGGGCGAAGCCACGCTCCTCCTCTTTGACCTGTGCGGCCGCCGGCTCAAATCTCTCTCCACCGGCCCCCTCGATGCCGGTTGGCATGAAACAGTGCTGACGCTGGAAGAGCTCAGCTCGGGCATCTATTACCTGCGCCTCGCCGGACCGGATCGCATCCTCACAATCAGGCTGACCCTCATCCGCTGAGCCGGGCGATCCGGATCTCCTCTCCTCGGGTGGCTTTCCTTGTCCAAAGATTCGTATATACGAATAAAAACGGACGCTGCCGGTGTTATAGTAGCAAACGGAGGACGGGCGAAATCATGACCAATCGGCTATTGCTTGCCGGCGCTGACGGCCGGCCGGAAGCAGGTGCGCTGGGTGTCGACACACCTTGCGCGGACGGTCTGGCCAGGAGGCCGGCATGAGCATGGAACGGGACGCGGGAAGCCGGTCCCTTGCCGAAGTGCACCGCACAGTGGCCATCCCCCGTCGCGCGGGGGGGCTGCGCCGGATGCTGGCTTTCGCCGGCCCGGCCTATCTGGTGAGCGTGGGCTACATGGATCCGGGCAACTGGGCCACCGATCTGGAGGGCGGGGCGCGCTTCGGCTATCAGCTGCTCTGGGTGCTGCTGATGTCCAATCTGATCGCGGTCTTGCTGCAAACTCTGTCGGCGCGCCTCGGCATCGTTACCGGCCGGGATTTGGCGCAGGCCTGCCGCGAACACTATCCCCGTCCGGTCGGCTATATCCTCTGGGGCCTCTGTGAGGTGGCCATCGCCGCCTGCGACCTGGCCGAAGTACTGGGCACGGCGATCGGCCTGAATCTGCTCTTCAAAATCCCGCTGCTCTATGGCGTGATCATCACCGGATTTGATACCCTGCTGTTTTTTCTGGTGCAGAATTTCGGCATCCGCCGCCTCGAGGCCTTTATCCTGTTCTTCGTCGGGATTATCGGTGTCTGTTTCGGGATCGAGCTGCTGCTGGCGCGGCCGGTCTGGGGCGAGGTGGTGACCGGATTCGTCCCGCGCCTGAGCAGCGAAAGCCTCTACGTCGCTGTCGGTATCCTCGGCGCCACGGTGATGCCGCACAATCTCTATCTGCACAGCGCCCTGGTGCAGACACGCCGTGTCGAGCAGAGCACGGCCGGCAAAGCCTCTGCCTGCCGTTACAATCTGGTGGACACCGCGCTGGCGTTGAATGCCGCTTTTTTTGTCAACGGCGCCATTCTCGTGGTTGCGGCCGCGGTGTTTTACCATAATGGCGTAGTGGTGACGGAGATTCAGCAGGCGTATACCCTGCTGACCCCGCTGCTCGGCACGACCTTGGCCAGCCTGCTCTTTGCTGTGGCGCTGATCAGCGCGGGGCAGAGCTCGACCCTGACAGGCACGCTGGCCGGGCAGATCGTCATGGAGGGATTTCTCCACTTCAAGATCAAACCGGTGCTGCGCCGCCTTATTACCCGTTCAATCGCGATCATCCCGGCCATCATCGTCATTTCCCTGAAGGGCGAAGAGGGCTCCTACGACCTGCTGATCCTGAGCCAGGTGATCCTGAGCCTGCAGCTGCCCTTTGCCATTGTGCCGCTGATCCGTTTCACCGGAGACCGGGCGATCATGGGCTCCTTTGCGAGCAAGGGCTGGGTCAAGGTCCTGGCATGGACGGCGGCGCTGGTGATCATCGGCCTTAATGCCAATCTTATCGTGAGCACCCTCGGAGTATGGCTGGAGCAGGCGGGACCGGGCGCGAACTGGCTGTGGTTCACCCTGGTTCCTCTGGCCGGCGGCTGTGCCCTGCTGCTGCTCTATGTCGCGCTGCCGTTCTCGCCGCGCCGCCCGGACGTACGGCGCGATGTTGTGCGGGTCGAGCCGGCGGCCGCCATCGAGCTGCCGCAGTATAAAGCGATCGGCGCGGCGATCGATTACGAGGTGCCCACCGGCAAGGTGCTCGCTCATGCTGCGGCATTGGCGCGGCAGCATCGGGCGCGGCTTTTTCTTTTCCATGTGGTCGAAGGGGCGGGCGGGCTGGTACAGGGCAAAGAGGCTTATGATGAGGAGGCACGTGATGATGCAAGCTATATCGAAGCGTTGGCCGCCTCCCTGCGCGAGTCCGGACTGGAGGTCCTCCCGGTCCTGGGTTTCGGAGGCGTGGCCCAGGAGCTGGTCCGCCTCGCCCGAACCCATGAGGTGGACCTCCTGGTCATGGGTGAGCATGGTCACCGGCGTTTCGCAGACCTGGTATACGGAACCTCTATCTCCCGAGTCCGGCACGATCTGGCAGTGCCCGTGCTGGTGGTGAAATAGCACTCATTTCAACGGTGCGTTTGCGAGCCCCGGAGGGTGGATACGATGAAAAAGCAAATGATGAGCCTGGCGGTGTCCCTGATGCTCGCCTGCGCGCATCTGGTCGGGGCGCAATACCGGCTCGAGGAGGCCTTCCCGGGGCTGAGCTTTGACCAGCCTGTGGGCCTGGAACATGCCGGCGACGGGAGCGGCCGGCTCTTCGTGGTGGAGCAAGCGGGCCGGATCCAGCTGGTGCGAAAGAGCGGCAGCAGTTTTGCCAAGGCGCTCTTTCTCGATATCAGCACCCGGGTGGCCTCGGGCGGTGAAATGGGACTACTCGGACTGGCTTTTCATCCCGATTTTGCGCGCAACGGCTATTTTTATGTTGACTATACGCGCGACAATCCGCGCGAAAGCATCATTTCCCGCTTCCGGATCTCCAGCGATCCCGACGCCGGCGATCCGCTGAGCGAAAAGATCCTCCTGACCGTCGCGCAGCCTTACAGCAATCACAATGGCGGCCGGATTGCCTTCGGGCCGGACGGCTGTCTCTATATCGGCCTGGGGGACGGCGGCTCCGGCGGCGATCCGCAGAACCACGCCCAGGATACCGGCTCCCTGCTCGGCAAGATCCTGCGCATCGATGTCGATGCGACCCAGGGCAGCCTCGCCTATGCCATCCCGGCCGACAATCCCTTTGCCGGCAATACCAGCGGGGCCCGGGAGGAGATCTATGCCTGGGGCCTGCGCAATCCCTGGCGCTTCAGTTTTGACCGCGCCGGCCGCCTCTGGTGCGCCGATGTCGGCCAGAACAGCTGGGAGGAGATCGATCTCATCCGCAAGGGCGGCAATTATGGCTGGCGCATCATGGAGGGCACCCATTGCTACAATCCGGCCAGCGGCTGCAACAACGATGGTCTCGAACTCCCCCTCTATGAATATGGTCACAACAGCCAGGGGGGATATTCGATCACCGGCGGATTTGTCTATACCGGGGCGAGGATGCCCGAGCTGCGCGGACGCTACATCTTCGGGGATTATGTCAGTCAGCAGGTCTGGGCGATGACCTACGATTCCACCGGGATGACGACGCCGGCCGTTATGGTGCTGACCCAGGCGCCGGGCGGGATCGCTTCGTTTGGTGTGGACCCGGCCGGAGAGATCTATCTCTGCGTTTTTGTCGGGCGGATCTATACCCTGGCCTCTACGGCCAGCGGCGTCGGCACGCCGCAGACCCTGCCGGAACGGGTCGGGCTACTGCGGAATTATCCCAATCCCTTCAATGCGGCGACGACCATCGCCTTCTCACTTCCGCGAGGAGCCTACACCACGCTCGAGATCGTGAACCTGCGCGGGGAACGGGTCACCGAGCTGGTGCGCGGCTGGCTGCCGGCCGGGCGGCACGAGGTGCGCTGGGAGGCCAGTGGGCTGACGAGTGGAATTTATGTCGGACGGATGCAAGCGGATGGAAGTGCGGCAGCGGCGCCTCTTCTTCTGCTGCGCTGATGCAGCTGGCGCGGCATCGGAGCTGGAGGGCAGGCGCCGGGCGATGCAAAGATCGGGGCAGCGCTGCCGGTTGTGAGAAGCGGGATAGGGCTATTAAAAGCCAGCGGCCAGGTGCGGATCCCCCGTTCCGCGCCCGGCCGCTGCCAGGTACTCCTGCCACAATGGCTGAACAAGACCTAACGCGTTCAGGGCTGGTTCATGGCCCTGAACGCAAGATACCCTTGGCCGGTCGTCGTGTCCAGCATGTGGCTGCAGGTCCATTCCCCCCACGGCGGCTGCAAATGCTGAACCGCCAGGTGAACTGAACTTCCGACTCAATATACATATGGGCAGAGTACCGTACCATAGGTGTATTGCTGATTTTTGCCGGACAAAAATCTGAAGCAGCCATCCCCCCCGCCTGGTTCAGCGTTGCTCAGGCTGGATCCTGGGTCTCATAGTAGTTCCGCGCTGATCCCGTTTTACTTGAGCCATTTCCTGATGACGGCGATGATGTGTTTCTCCACCTCGCGGACGCTGATCTCCAGGCTTTGGGCCGCTTCGGCCGGCTGCTTCCCCTCGGCCAGCGCTTCCAGCACCCGCGTCTCGGCGGCAGTGAACAGCTGCAGTTCATTGCGATGGGCGTGGAGAGCCAGGTGCAGCAGCTCGCGGGCGATGGCTGCGTAGAGGCTGCGGTCGATATAGAGCCCGCCCGCGTGTACGACGCGGATCGCCGCGGCGACCTCCGTATAGACGCTCTCCTTGAGCAGATAGCCCTGCACTCCCGCTTCGAGCATGCTGGAAATGTACTCCATCACTGCATAGAGCGACAGGGCGATGATTTTGATCTCCGGATGGCGTTGGTGCAGGGCGCGCGTGGCGGCGATCCCGCCGTTTCCGGGCATCACCACATCCATCAGGATGATGTCCGGATGACGCCGCTGCGCCAGCCGGATGGCCGCCGCGCCGTTCGGCGCCTCGCCGATGACCTCGATATCCTCTGTTTTTCCGAGAAGCTCCGCAAGGCCATGACGAACCGCCTGATGATCATCCACCAGGAGAACGCGAATGGAGGGTTGCCGTTCGGGAGGCATACGCAGGTTCCTTGGTGAAATAAGGCGTGCTTACATTGTAAGGTAATCGGGGGAGATGAGGAAAAAAATAGGAAAAAGGCTGAAATGGACCGGCTGCCGGGCGGTTCATTCCAGCGGCGTCAGGCCCTCGCGGATGGCGATCTTGACCAGTTCAGGAACGTTGAAGGTCCCCAGTTTTTCCATGATATGCTGCCGGTGGGTGGCGGCGGTTTTTTCGCTGATGAAGAGCAGGCCGCCGATCTCTTTCATCGAGCGGCCCTCGGCAATGAGCTGGAGCACCTCCCGTTCACGCGCCGTCAGTGTCTGCAGCAGCGAGAGGCTCTCGCGCGATTTAAAGCTCTTGTACTCCTGAACGACGGTCTGGGCAATGCGGGCGCTGAGATAGAGCCGGCCGGAAGCGACCGCCTCGATCGCCTTCACCAGCTCATCGAGAAGGCAATCCTTGAGCAAATAGCCGCGCGCGCCGGCCAGGATCATCCCCGAGACAAAGGGGTCGTCGGAATGAACCGAGAGCGCGATCACCTGCGTATCGGGATTCTCGGCACAAATCTGCCGGGTTGCATCGATGCCGTTCATGCCCGGCATGCTCACATCCATGATCACGACATCCGGCTGCAGCTCGCTGGTCAGCCGGACGGCCGCCCGGCCATCCTCGGCTTCGCCCAGGACCTGGATGCCGTTTTGTTTCTCCAGTAAACTGCGCAATCCCTGGCGGATGATATGGTGATCCTCCGCCAGCATGACAGTGATGGGCATTTCAAGCCTCGCTTACGGGTTTTCCTTCTCCAGAGGGACGATCATTTCTATCCGGGTTCCAGCCTGGCTGTCGGAAACAATGTGCAGTTCGCCGCCGAGCGATTCCAGCCTTTGCCGGATATTGAACAGCCCGAAACCGCTGTTATCCTTCTTGACGAGGATGATCTTGCCCGGGTCGAAGCCGACACCGTCATCCTCCACGATCACCTCGAACTGCTCCTGCCTGCGGTAGATGCTGACCTTGAGGAGGCTGGCGTGGGCATATTTGGCCGCATTGGTCAGCAGCTCGCGCACCGCCTGAAACAGGACGATCCGCGTCTGCTCCGGGATAAAACCGGGGACATCGCTTTCCTGAAACTCCACCACCAGATCATACTTGTCCTCGAATTGCCGGATCAGCCATTTCACCGCCGGGATGAATCCCAGCTCATAGAGCACCGGCGGACTCAATTCGAAGGTCAGGGTGCGGAGATCGTGAATGGTCTGCTGCATGGCCTGGTAGACCGCTTCGGCCGCGGGGCGGATCTCGGCCGCCGTGGCCTCGCGCAGCTCCCCCAGCCGGAAATTGGTGTAGACCAGATTCTGGATGATACGGTCATGAAGGTCCGTAGCGATGCGGCGGCGCTCGCGCTCCTCGGTTTCCGCCAGGATAGCGGAGAGGGTGTGCAGCTGCGCCTCCATCTGCTTGCGCTCGGCGATCTCGTTCTGCAGGGCCTGATTGATCTCCTCGAGCTGCGCCGTCCGGGCCTGGACGCGGTCTTCCAGTTCATCGCGCGAATTTTTCAGCGCCAGTTCCATTTCCTTACGGTGCGTAATGTCCCGCTCGATGCTGGAGATCGCGATGGTTTTGCCGCTGGCGTCGCGCACCGGCGAGAGGGAGAGCGAGATATCCAGGATCTTGCCGGATTTGGCGCGGCGCTGTGTCTCAAAGGCGCCGATGCGCTTGCCCCTTTTCAGCCGTTCGATATTTTGATGGAATTCCCCCATCAGCTCCTCGGGAACAATCCGCGCAGCTGAATGGCCGAGCATCTCCGCCTCGGTATATCCGAACATCCGTTCGGACCCCGGATTCCAGCTGGTCACGATGCCCTCCGGCGTAGTGCCGATGATCGCATCCCAGGAGGATTCGACGATCGCCGCCAGCCGCGAACTCTCCTCGAAGGCCTGCCTGGCCTCGGTGACATCCATTACGACACCGAGCAATCGCTGCGTCCCACTTTGTGAATCCTCGATGATGTCCCCTATGGCATGCAGCCAGCGCACCTGCCCGTCATGGCAGCGGATGCGATAGGTGCAATCGTAGACGCTGCGGCTGGCCCTGCTGACCTGGACTGCGGCCATCACCTCCGCCAGGTCTTCCGGAACCACGAACCCGCAGAACGACGCATAGGTGCCGGGGAACTCGTCCAGGCCGATGCCGAAAAGCCGCGCCACCTGGGCGGACCAGGTAATCGTCCCGGACTCGAGGTCCCAATCCCAGGTGCCCACGCCGGCGGCTTGCTCGGCCAGCCGATATCGTTCCTCTTTCTGCTGCAGCTGCGTCAGGGAGTGCGCCAGATCGGTGCGCAGGTGGATGGCGGTGATGCCGAAACTCAGTTCGGCGGCCAGCTCGGCGAGAAGGTGCACCTCGGCCTGGCTGAAAGGAGAGATCTCGGAGGAGTAGATGGTGAGGGCGCCGAAGACGCGGCTGCCCGACTTGAGGGGCAGGGAGATGGCGGAGGCATAGTCGCGCTTGCGGGCTTCCGCGGCGAGGAAATGGAATTTTGGATCCCTTTGCAGGTTGCGGCGCAGACTGATCTTGCCGGTGCGGATGGCTGTACCGGTGGGGCCGAAGCCGCGTTCCGATTTCCCCCAGGTGATGTTGGCGCTGGCGAGAAAACCCGCATCGTGGCCGGCACGGGCGACCGGGCGCGCCAGCTGCTCCGGGCCGGTGTCGGCGTAGGCGACCCAGGCCATGCGGTGTCCGCAATCCTCGACGATGATCCGGCAGACCCGGTCCAGGCACTCCTGCTCGCTTTCGGCCTGGAGCATCGCCTGGCTGCTGTCATTGAGCGCCTTGAGCACGTGGTTGAGGTGCTGCAGCTCTTTCTCAGCGCGTGTATGGCTGGCGATCTCCCGCTGCAAGCTGGCATTCAGCTTGCGTAAGGCGCTCTCGGCCCGCACCCTGGCAGTGGTGTCGATGCCGTAAAGATTGACATACCCGGCGTCGGGAATCGGGACGATGCCAAACGTGAAAATCCGCTTCCTGCACTCCAGCTCGAGTGACTTTTTCCGCCTGCTCTGCCAAGCAGCCAGGATGGCGGCGGTGATGGCTTCGGGCGGTCTCTCCCCGATCCGGACGCCCCAGGCCCTGAGCAGGGCATTGCAGCTCTTATTGGCGATGAGGATAAGCCCATCCGGGGTGGTGCGCATCACGGGATGCGGATTTTCCAGCGGGAATTTGGCCCAGCTGGTGATCACCTCCTGCCAGGAAAGCTCTGCTGCCATGTCCGATAAAATGGTGTGCCTCATCAAGGCTCCGCGTTGGCTGGTATCCCTCATCCCCTGGATCAGGATCCACCTCTCATCGCAGTCCCCCGCCCTCCATCATCGTAAGTAACTTCTTTTCAAGAACAAAAGCAACATAAATCTGCAGCGGCGCGGGCATGATGGAGGTAGCTCCAGCCCGGCTGTTGCTACGGATGGCCGGCCCTATCCCTCTCCGCAGCCCGGGTGTATTTGCAGCATACCGGCGGTAACATCTCACCGCCGCCCGGCTGTTGCTACGGATGGCCGGCCCTGTCACTCGCCGTGGCGGCCGCGCCGCTCCGGGTGCGGGCCGGCGCCTAATGCGCTTCTTCCACCGCCAGGGCCACCGGCACCACGCTCTTGTCGCCGCCGGAGTGCGGCTCGCAGTAGGGCTTGCGTGCGAATCGGGGCCATTTCGCGACATTGTCGACGACTACGATCACCGCCAGTCCGGCCATGACGGCGACCAGCAGGGTGTCCAGGTTCAGGGTGAAGCGCTCGAGCGGCTTGAGATCGGGCAGCGCCAGCTGGTGCCGGTAATAGCGCACCTGCATCACCGAGGTGGTCAGGGTGATCACCAGCATCACCACCATCGGGATCAGGGTGACCCAGATATACCTGAATTTTTTCATCTTGATGAGGATGGTGGTGCAGACGGTAAGTGCCAGTCCGGCCAGAAGCTGATTGGAGATGCCGAACATCGGCCAGATGGTGGAGATGCTGCCGGTCCAGATCAGATAGCCCCAGCTCAGGACCACCACCGCGCTGGTCAGGAGCATCCCGGGCATCCAGCTGTAGACGCGCAGGGGCTTGTAAAAGGTGCCGAAGAACTCCTGGACGATAAAGCGCGCCACGCGGGTGCCGGCGTCTATGGTGGTGAGGATGAAGAGCGCCTCGAACATCAGGGCGAAGTTATACCAGTAGGCCATCAGCGATTTCATCCCGGGGATGCCGGAGAGAATATTGGCCATGCCGATCGCCAGGGTCACGGCACCGCCGGTGCGGTGGGCCAGCTGTACCCCGACCTGCTGCTCGAACCAGTGGATCTTGTCCACGGCAAATCCCATGTTGGCGAGAACCTGTTCCGGCAGCTGGCTGTTGATAAAAAAGTAGTCGCCGGGGTTGAGCGAGGTGGCGGCGATCAGCGCCATCAGCGAAATAAACCCCTCGGTGAGCATGGCGCCGTAGCCGATGAAGCGGGTGTCCTGTTCGCTGCGGATCATTTTCGGTGTCGTGCCCGAGGCGATCAGGGAATGAAAGCCCGAGATGGCGCCGCAGGCAATGGTGATGAAGAGGTAGGGAAAGAGCGGACCGGGGATGATCGGGCCGCCGCCGGCGGCGAAGCGCGATACCGCGGGAAAGACGATTGTGGGCGCGACATAGGCGATGCCAAGGACCAGCAGGGCGATGGTGCCGATCTTCATATAGGTGGAGAGGTAGTCGCGCGGCGCCAGCAGCATCCAGACCGGGAGGATGCTGGCGAAAAAGCCATAGGCCGCCAGAACGATGATCAGGGTCCTTTCGTGCAGGGTGAAAATCTGCGCCAGGGCCGGCGTATCATGCACCCCCTTGCCCAGGACCACGGCGAGCACGAGAAGGACGACCCCGATGAGCGAAACCTCGCCGACCTTGCCGGGGCGCAGCTTGCGCAGGTAAAAGCCCATCAGCAGGGCGATGGGGATGGTGGCGGCGATGGTGAAGGTGCCCCAGGCGGATTCGGCCAGGGCCTTGACGACCACCATGCCGAGACCGGCGAGGGCGACGACAATGATAAAGAGGGTGGCGAGCATGCCGGTGAATCCGGCGACCGGCCCGACCTCGGCTTGGGCCATCTCCGCCAGGGATTTGCCGTTGCGCCGCGTTGAAAAGACCAGCATGATGAAATCATGGACGCCGCCGGCCATGACCGAACCGATGAGAATCCACAACATGCCGGGCAGGTAGCCGAATTGCGCGGCCAGCACCGGCCCGATCAGCGGGCCGGCTCCGGCAATGGCGGCAAAATGATGCCCGAAGAGCACCCATTTATTGGTCGGATCGTAATCATGGCCGTCGTTGAACAGCTCGGCCGGCGTTTTGTTGCGGTCATTCAGATTCAGGACGCGCGCAGCGAGAAAAGCCGAGTAGAAACGGTACGCCAGCACATAGATGCAGACCGCGGCAATGAGAATCCAGACCGCATTGACCTGTTCCTGAACCCGCACCAGTCTGGTGGCGACGGCGAATGCAAAGGCACCCAACAGCGAAAAAAGACCCCAGGCGATTTTTTTACTCCAACTCATACCCTCTCCAGTCCAGTTTTGAATCCGCCAATTTATAAAACCGGAAAGACAATAGCAATCAAAAGCTGCACCACATTCCCCCGGATTCTGGCCCAGGAGGTGCAGTCCCGCCATCAGGGTCCAGGTGCTGCTGCTTTGCTATCAGGATCCCTGGCTGCTGCCCCGCCATCAGGGTCCAGCCGCTGCTGTCTCGCCATCAGGGTCCAGGTGCTGCTGCTTTGCCATCAGGATCCCTGGCCGCTGCCCCGCCATCAGGGGAGCTGTGCAGCCGCCAGCGTGATCTCCGGGCCCGCCAGGGCTTTGGAGACCGGGCAGTTCTTTTTGGCCTCCCCGGCCAGCTGCGCGAATCGCTCGGCGGTGATCCCGGGCACCTGCGCCTCGCAGCTCAGTTCGATGAGGGTGATCGTGGGACCCTCGCCGAGATGCACTTTGGCGGTGGTGCGGATGGAGCCGGGGAGAAAGCCCTCCTTGGTCAACAGGGCCGAGAGGAACATCGAAAAACAGCCCGCCTGGGCGGCGCCGATCAGCTCCTCGGGATTGGTGCCCGGTCCGCTTTCAAAACGAGACGCAAAGGTGAAGGGACCCTCCCAGGCGCCGCTGCCGAGACGCATGGTTCCTGCCCCCTCCTTGAGCGTACCCTTCCATTCAGCAGATGATGAACGAACAGCCATACCGTACCTCCTTTGAACCGTCAATTTGCGGATAACTGTAAAAGTTAGGCCTTTTCAACGCAAATGCAAGGGGAATTTGCGGCGTTCGGGCTGAACTCATGGGCGGCCAGCCATCGATCTCCGTGGACCTACATATTTTGCGGGCAGCCCGGACCTCACCAACCTCACTCTTGGGGAGGAGTACTGGAGAGGGATGAAACTCCATCTCCCCGATGCCGTATAAAGATTCTATGGAGGCAGAGATGATAAACAAGAGAATCACCCTTGTCGGCCCCGGCGTGATGGCTGAGGCGATGATCAGCGGGCTTTTACACCAGAACCTCGCCCTTCCGGAAAATCTGACCGCAGCCGGGCCGCGCCGCGAACGGGCCGAGGAGCTGCGCCATAAATACAACATCCGGGCCATGACCGACAACGCCGCTGCCGTGCACGATGCGGATGTGGTGGTGCTCGCCGTCAAGCCGCAACGGCTGACCGAGGTGATGAAAGGAGTCCGGGAGATCCGACCTGAGGCCCTGGTGCTCTCCATTATCGCCGGTGCGAGTCTGAAAAAACTGGCTACAGGGCTGCAGCACGACGCTATTGTCCGCTCGATGCCTAACACCCCGGGGCAGATCGGCAGGGGCATTACGGTATGGACGGCCTCCTCCGCAGTGACGCCGGAACAGCAGAACCTGGCGCGCGCCATTCTCGGCGCCCTGGGCCAGGAAATTTACGTCGAGGACGAGAGCTATCTCGACATGGCCACGGCGCTTTCCGGCTCCGGACCCGCCTACGTCTTTCTTTTTACCGAGGCCCTGATCGATGCCGGCGTTCATATGGGTTTCCCGCGCCGCATCGCCGAGTTGCTGGTGCTGCAGACCATCAAAGGCGCCGCCGAGTTCTACGAACAGGCCGATCGGCATCCCGCCGCCCTGCGCAACCAGGTGACATCGCCCGGTGGCACCTCCGCTGAAGCTCTCTATTATCTCGAAAAGGCGGGATTCCGCACCGCAATCTCGCGTGCGGTTTGGGCGGCCTATCAACGCTCACTTGAACTAGGCCGGGAACAGCCGGGGCACAGACTCGAATCCCCGGCAGCACCTGAAGAGTGATATGAGGCTTCATCCTCCAATCCCTGAATAAACGTACGGGGATCCTGTCGGATTTACACTGTCAGCAATTGTTAATTATTATTGCATCACTTTTTGGATCGATGTTTTAAATCGATATTTATCAATAGTTAATAATTCTTGATAACCCCATATCCGACAGACTCCTGGGGCTTGCATCCTCTGCAATAACCGGCAGATGCCTCAGAAAAGGCATTTTACTGTCTCCGCTGCATAGCAAAAAGGAATCCGCAATCAGATGATGACCCACGCCGTCGACACAGACTTGCACTCACTGCAGGCCCTGCTTTCGCATGAGCTGGGTGCGATGCAGGGGCGGATTAAAGATCTCACTAAAGAGTACCGGCAGCTCTGGCGCGATACGCCGGAGAATTCTCCCGAGTTCCCGGACTCTTTTTCTCCGGAGCGGAAGCGCGAGCTCGAGGAGCAGGTCACACAGCTACTCGAGCGGGCTGAGCAAGAGCGCATGGGGGATAGGACGGATCCGGAGCAGCTCCGGGAGGCGATGCAAGGTTCAGGCCTCGAGATGGAGGCGCTTTGCCGCCGCGCCGGCCTCTACTTCGACCACTCCTTCACCGCCGGCTTCCAGCACGCCACCCGAGAGTTCCTCGGCCGGGTCAGGGATTTCGATCCCGCGCTTGCGCCGGAGAATATTTATCAGGCCCTGCGCAATCTCTGGATCGCCAACTCGCTGCAGGTTCTGATGGGGCTGGAGATGGCCTGCAGCGCGCCGATCTTCGCCTACACCATGCTCTACCCCTACTCCGATAACCTCAACGATGATCCCGGGCTCTCCTTTGCCGGCAAATGGGCCACCAACGACCGCTTCAGACTGTGGCTGGAGGGGAAGGAGGCCGCCGCTGTCAGCCCCGCTGAGCGCAAGATTCAGGCCCTGGTGGGCATGATCGGGGATGAATTCTCCCGGCAGGACTATCCCGGGGTGTTTCAAGGCCTGCTTGGGATATTTAACGCCCAGATTAAAAGCCTGCTGCAGCAGAAACAGCATCAAGCGGGCGCCCCGGCAGACCTCCTCACCATCAGCGTTGAAAAAGGGGGGACCTCAGTGCTCGCAGACGGCTATCTGATCTGCGGCAGCCTGGAGGAAGGGTGGGAGAAGTTTTGTTTCGGCTACGGGGTCTTTTTGCAATTTGCCGACGACATCCAGGATGTCGAGGAGGACCGCACCAGCCACCACCAGACCCTCTATTCCCAGGGCGCCGAGCGCGGCGTGCTCGACCGCCAGGCCAACCGCCTATTTCACTTCATGCGCCGGGTCATCGATCGCCATCTCTCCGCGCCGGAGGCGCAGCGCTGCCGCGAGCTGATCCTGAGAAACTGCATCTTTATGGTCCAGGGCGCCATCTGCAAACACCCACATCTCTATTCCTCCGCCTATCTCCAGGTCATCGAGGAACATTTTCCGCTCTCCCTGCCTTTCTACCGCCGCGTCAAGCAGCAGCTCAAGGCGCAGATGCTGGCGGCGGGATCGCAGTGGCGCCAGGCCGCGGCCGGTTGATGCCCCCCAAAAATGAGAGTCCCACCCGAGGGATCTGCCCGGGTGGGCGCGAGATTGCAGGAGCTGCCCGGGTGGGAACGAGAGTGCGGCAGCTGCACGAGTGGGCGCGAGCTCAAAATCTGGGTCCC
>DAOQAG010000040.1:0-21790 GCA_035353815.1 bacterium | reverse complement strand
AAAATCTGGGTCCCACCCGAGGGAGTTGCCCGGGTGGGAACGAGAGTGCGGCAGCTGCACGAGTGGGCGCGAGCTCAAAGGCGCAGATGCTGGCGGCGGGATCGCAGTGGCGCCAGGCCGCGCTGGGTTTAAGTTCGCTGCCCCCATTTTCCCGTTGCTATTATTCCTGACAATATTTATATTATGTCATAATTTGGCTGACCGAGTCAAGTTTTGACAAAACAAGGGCATGGAATGCAGCTGCAAATCCGGGATATCTGCAAACTCCTCAATGTCTCCGAGCGCACGGTCTACCGCTGGATCAAGAGCGGGACCATCCCCCATTACAAGCTCAACGAGCAGTTCCGGTTCAACCGCGTCGAGATTCTCGAGTGGGCGACGTCGCAAAAGATGACGGTCTCGCCGGAGATCTTTGCCGAGCCCGAGAGCGGGGATCTGCCCGCGCTTTCCGGTGCCATCGAGGCAGGGGGGATCCATTACCGCGTCAGCGGCAAGGACAAGGAGAGCGTGCTGCGCTCGATCGTCCGGCAGATGCGCTTGCCAGAGGAGGTGGATGTCGATTTTCTCCTCCAGGTGCTGCTGGCGCGCGAGTCGCTGGGCTCGACCGCCATCGGCGACGGCATCGCCATCCCCCATCCGCGCAGTCCCATCGTCCTGCACGTTTCCCGGCCGATCATTTCGCTCTCCTTTCTCGAGACCCCGATCGATTTTGAGGCCCCCGACGGCAAGCCGGTCGGCATCATCTTCACCATCGTCAGTCCGACCATCCGCGCCCACCTGCATCTGCTCTCGCGACTCTCCTACGCCCTCAAGGATGAATCCTGGCGACGGATCCTGGCCGCGCCCGGGGTGCGCGAGGAGATCCTCGACGTTCTCGAACGGATCGAACCCGACTTTGGCAGGGCGGCCGAATGAATCCCCTGCTGACCTGTTTTTTTATCGCCCTGCTGCTTCTGCTCTGCGGTGGCGCGGCCGCCTGGCTGCTGCACCGCCGGGAGGTTCTGGCGCGGCGGCTCGCGGCGGCCGGGGTGATCGCCGCGGCGGCATTCGGCCTGGCCCCGGCTGTGGGC
Organism: bacterium; assembly: GCA_035353815.1. Taxonomy (GTDB): domain Bacteria; phylum Zhuqueibacterota; class Zhuqueibacteria; order Residuimicrobiales; family Residuimicrobiaceae; genus JAKPUX01. The sequence goes on along the minus strand of DAOQAG010000040.1, from coordinate 20,720 downwards.
GTACTCGCCTCCGGGGAGAGCCTTCTCTACGAGCGGGCGGCCGCGATCCCGGCGTTCTCCTTCTCCCTGATGATCGATCCCCTGGCGGCCTTTTTCCTGCTCATCATCTTTTTCATCTCCGCCCTGGCCGCTCTCTACGGCGCCGGCTATCTCCGTGATGAGGGGAGCGCCGCCGCGCGGGGCCGCTCCTTTTTCTTCTTCAACCTCCTCGTCCTCGGCATGGCCCTGGTCGCGGTTGCGGCTAACGGCATGCTCTTCATCATCGTCTGGGAGATCATGTCGATGGCCGCCTTCTTCCTCGTCACCTTTGAGGATGAGCGGCCACAGACGCGCAGCGCCGGCCTGATCTACCTGATCGCCGCCCACATCGGTGTCGTCCTGCTCTTCTTCATGTTCTGGCTGCTGGCCGGTACGGGCGCGGGTTCGCTCGATTTCAGCCAATTCGCCGGGGCTGCCCTGGCCGGACCGAAGCTCAAGAGCCTGATCTTTCTGCTCGGCCTGGCCGGATTTGGCGCCAAGGCGGGATTTCTCCCCCTGCACGTCTGGCTGCCTGAGGCGCATCCGGCCGCCCCCAGCCACGTCTCAGCCCTGATGTCCGGCGTGATGATCAAGATGGGCCTTTACGGCATCCTGCGCACCCTCACCTGGCTCGGAGCGCCGCCGCTGTGGTGGGGCGCCCTGCTGGTGACCATTGGCCTGGTCAGCGGCCTGCTCGGGGTGCTCTACGCCCTGGCCCAGCACGACCTCAAGCGCCTCCTCGCCTACCACAGCGTCGAGAACATCGGCATCATGGCTATCGGCCTGGGCCTGGGGCTGCTTGGCCTGCATCTGCAGGAACAAACCATGGCGGTATTCGGCTTCGCCGGCTGCCTGCTGCACATCCTCAACCACTCCATTTTCAAGAGCCTGCTCTTTATGGGGGCTGGGGCGGTGAAGCAGCAGTGCCACACCCTGGAGATCGACCGCCTCGGCGGGCTGCAGAAACGCATGCCGCTCACCGCCGCCGCCTTTGTCATCGGCGCCGCGGCCATCTCCGGGCTGCCCTTCCTCAACGGCTTTGTCAGCGAGTTCATGATCTATTTCGGGGCCTTTGACGCCGTCACCTCCATGGCCAAGGGAGCGACCGCCCTGCCCCTGCTCAGCCTGCTCGGACTGGCGGCGATCGGCGCTCTGGCCGTGGCCTGCTTCACCAAGGCCTCCGGCGTGGTCTTTCTCGGCGAGGCGCGCACCCCGGCCGGGGAGAGCGCCCGGGAGGTCTCCGCCGTCATGCTGCTGCCGATGCTCCTGCTCGCCGGACTCTGTATAGCGGCGGGCGTCGCGCCCATGCTGCTCCTCCCCCTGCTCCAGCCGGTGATCGCGGCGGCGGCCCAGCTGCCGGCAGCCCTGATCGCGGATGAGCTGGCCGGGATAGTCCGGCCCTTCCTCGCGGTGACCGGGATCGCCGCCGGGAGCGCGCTGCTCTTCGCCCTCCTCGCGCTCTGGCGGCGCCGTATTCTCGTCCGCAGGGGCGTCCACCGCGCCGTCACCTGGGATTGCGGCTACAATGCCCCAACCGCGCGCATGCAGTACACCGCCTCCTCGTTCGTCCAGCCCCTGACCGACCAGAACCGCTGGATCCTGGGCAGCAGGGTGGAGGAAGAACTGCCGCGGGACTATTTCCCGGTTAAGGCCTCCCTGCATACGCACACCCCGGACCTCTTTCTCGAAAAGCTGTGGCAGCCGCTTCTGGCGGCGATCGCCTGGCTTTTCCATCAGCTGCAGTGGATGCAGCGCGGCCGCATCTCGCTCTATCTCCTTTACATCGCAGTGGTTCTGCTCGCCCTGCTCTTCTGGTTCGGAGGTCTGCGATGAGCCGTGATGCCCTGCGAATACTGCTGCAGATCTGTCACCTCTATGGTGGAGGCCGGCGATGACGCTGCCCGCCCTGATCTTTGTGCTGGTCTCGCTGCTGGCCGCCCCGCTGCTGACCGGATGGATCGTCCGTGTCAAGGCCCTCTGCGCCGGCCGACGCGGTGCGCCGCTCCTCCAGCCTTATCACGATCTCTTCCGGCTACTGCACAAGGGGGCGGTCTACAGCCGCAGCACCAGTTCCCTCTTCTGGTTGGCGCCGATGGCGACCCTGGCCGCGACGGTTGCCGCTCTCTGTCTGCTGCCCCTGCCCGGCTATACCGCCCTGATCGCCTTCCGCGGCGACCTGGTGCTCTTCGCCTATCTCTTCGCCCTCGGGCGCTTTTTCACCATCCTGGCGGCGCTCGACACCGCCTCGGCCTTTGAGGGAATGGGGGCCAGCCGCGAGGCCTGGTATGCCATCTTCGCCGAGCTGATCCTCTTCCTCGCCCTGGCGAACCTGGCCCGCTTCACCAATTCGCTCAGCCTCTCGCAGATCTTTCAGAGCCGAGCCGTCTCCATCAACTATGCCGACAGTCCGGCCCTGGCCCTGCTGGTGGTCAGCCTCTTCGTCGCCCTGCTCACCGAGAACTGCCGCATCCCCGTCGATGATCCCACCACCCACCTCGAGCTCACCATGATTCACGAGGTGATGGTGCTGGATCACAACGGACCCGATTTCGCCTATATCCTTTACGGCGCAGCGCTCAAGCTGTGGATCTGGGCGATGTTCATCACCCTGGTGATCATTTCCGCCTTTCCCTCGCCCAATGGCCTGCGGCCGCTGATCGCAGCGGGCGTCCTATTCGTCATCGCCACCGCCATCGGCATCGTCGAATCGGTGATGGCGCGCCTGCGGCTGGAGCGGGTGCCGCAGATGTTGATGGGGGCCGGCGCCCTCGGCCTGCTCAGTTACATCATCCTGGGATAACGCATGCAAACCGTGATCGATATCGTCCTGCTGCTGGTGCTCCTGAGTGATCTCTACCTCCTCAGCCTGACCCGTCTGGGGGCTGCCATCCGGGTGATGGCCTTTCAAGGGGTGCTGCTGGCCCTGCTGCCGCTGCTCCCGGCCGGGGGGATCCTCTCCCTGCACGGGCTGATCATTGCCGTAAGCAGCCTGGCGATCAAGGCCATCCTCATCCCCCGTTTTCTCTCCCACGCCGCGCGCGAGGTGCACACCGGCCTGGCGATCGATTCCCATATCCCCTACGGGGCGGCCCTGCTCACCGGCATGGGCATGGTGCTGGTCTCCTTCTGGGTGGCGCGCAAGTTCGCCCTGCCGGTAACGGTCACCTCGCGGCTGTGGATTCCGGTTTCCCTGGCTGCGGTGATGATCGGCCTGCTCATGCTCATCATCCGCAAAAAGGCGATTTCGCAGGTGATCGGCTATCTGGTTCTGGAGAACGGCATCTACATCCTCGGCCTCTCCCTGGCGGCCCAGATGCCCTTTCTGGTCGAGCTCGGAGTGCTGCTCGACCTCTTTGCCGGGGTGTTCATCATGGGCATTATCATGAATCACATCAAGAATTATTTCGATGACCTCGATGTGGACAATCTGACCATTCTGAAGGATTAGCCGTGATCGCGGCAGTAATCGTCCTACCCATTCTCTTCAGCGCGGCGGCCTGGCTGGTCCGGAACGTTCGCCTGCGCCGGCGCCTGTGGCTGACCTGTTCCCTGCTCCACGTCGGGATGGTGATCAGCTTGGTGCTGCAGCCGCCGCAGCCGATCCTCGGCGGCTGGCTCGCCGTCGATGCCCTCGGACTGCTCTTTCTCGGCATCGTCTCGTTGCTCTTTCTTGTCAGCGCGGCGTACGGGCAGGGCTGGCTCGCGCAGGCGCACGCGGGCACGGCGCAGGGCGCCCGGGACCCGGAGCGGATCTTTATTGTCTGCATGCTCTTCTTTCTCAGCACCATGTCTCTGGTTGTGCTCTCGCACCATCTCGGTCTGCTGTGGGTGGCGGTCGAGGCGACCACCCTGGCGAGCGCCCCGCTGATCTTTTTCCACCGCACCGTCCACTCCCTCGAGGCCACCTGGAAATACCTGCTCATCTGCTCGGTCGGCATCGCCCTCGCCCTCTTCGGCACCTTTTTCCTCGGGGCTGCCGCCTCGGCCGGTGGGCGTGAGGGCTCGCTGCTGCTCGACGGCTTGCTGCGCCTGGGGCCGCAACTGGATGTGCGCCTGACGCGCATCGCCTTCATCTTTTTGCTCGTCGGTTATGGCACCAAGATGGGGTTGGCCCCGATGCACACCTGGCTGCCCGACGCCCACAGCGAGGCCCCTTCGGTGGTCTCCGCGCTCCTCTCCGGCGTTCTGCTCAACTGCGCCTTTCTCGCCATTCTGCGTGCCTATCAGATCTGCCAGGCCGCCGGCGACGCCGCCTTCGCCCGCACCATCCTGCTCATCTTTGGACTGGTTTCGATGCTGCTGGCTGCGGTCTTTATTCTCAACCAGCCGGACTACAAGCGCCTGCTCGCCTACTCGAGCGTCGAGCATATGGGCATCCTCGCCTTCGCCATCGGCCTCGGGCCGGCGGGCTATTATTTCGCCCTTTTTCACGCTCTCAACCATTCCCTCACCAAGAGCGGGCTCTTTCTGACGGCCGGCAACATCCTCTCCGTCTTCAAGACCAAGGCGATCGGCGAGGTACGCGGGCTGGCCAGAAGCCATCCCGGGATCGGCTGGGCCTGGGTGATCGGTTTTCTCGCCATCTCCGGGACGCCCCTCTTCGGTCTCTTCATCAGCGAATTCAATCTGCTCGGGGTCGCGATCTTCGGCAACCGCCTCCTCTCCGCCGCACTCTATCTCTTCCTGATCACGGCGGTTTTCATCGGCATGGCCGCAGCCTTTTTTCCGATGGTGCAGGGCCGGCCTGAGGAGGGCGCACAGGAAAAGCTGCCGGCCGCCCTGCAGCTGCTGCCCCTGCTCCTCTTCCTGCTCACTTTTATTCTCGGCGTGCATATCCCGGCCGGGCTGGACGAGCTGCTCAGGCTGGGCGCCGCGGCCCTGGGAGGCGCACAATGAACCGGCGCGCATTCGTTCCCTTTCACAACGGCGAGGCCGTGGCGTGGTCCGCTCTGGCCGCGCTGCCCTTCAGCCGCTTCCGCGAGGCGGTACTAACCGCGGTAGCCGGCGGGCAGCGGCTGGCGGCCTTCTTTGGAATGCGCGAAGGCCGCGGCAGGCTTCGCCTCGTCGCCGTGCTCGCCGACGACCAGAACGGGGTGCTCTACGGGCTGCGCACGCTGGTGGAGGACTCTTTTCCGGCCTTGACGCCCGAGTGTCCCCAGGCCCATCTCTTCGAGCGCGAGATTTATGAGCAGTTCGGCGTGCGGCCGGAGGGGCATCCCTGGCTCAAGCCGGTGCGTTTTGAGCTGCCGGATGGCCCCGGTGCCGGGCGGGCGGCGTTGAATGGAACGCGGCGGGCATCGGCAGAAGAAAATCCGGCGGGGAATTCCGGCTCGGGTTCGGGTTCGGCTGCGTCCGTGCAAGAGGCCCCCGCCATCGGCGCCGCCGATTTCTTTGCCATGCACGGGGATGAGATCCACGAGGTGGCGGTCGGTCCGGTGCATGCCGGGGTGATCGAGCCTGGCCATTTCCGTTTCCAGTGCCATGGCGAGAAGGTCTATCATCTCGAGATCTCACTGGGCTATCAGCATCGCGGCATCGAGAAGGTGCTAGCCGGGGGGCCGCATCCGCGCACCCTCTATCAGGTCGAGACGGCCTCCGGCGACACCTCCATCGGCCACACTCTGGCTTACGCGGCAGCCCTGGAATCGCTCTCCGGCACGCGGGTGCCGGCGCGGGCGCAGGCCATCCGCGGCATCGCCCTCGAGCTGGAGCGCCTGGCCAACCACATCGGCGACCTCGGCGCTCTGGCCGGGGATGTCGGTTTTCTGCCGACATCGGCCCAGTGCGGCGCCATCCGCGGGGATTTTCTCAACATGACCGCCCTGCTCTGCGGCAGCCGCCTCGGCCGCGGCCTGGTGAAGAACGGCGGCGTGGCTTTCGACCTCGAACCGGAGCGGATCGCCGAACTGAAGCGCCGCCTCGAAAAGGGCGCGGCCGAGGCGGCCCGCGCCGTCCAGCTGCTCTGGAACTCCTCCTCGGTGCTGGCGCGCTTCGAGTCCACCGGCATCCTCACCCGCCAGCAGGCCGTCGACCTGGGTCTGGTCGGCCCGGCGGCGCGCGCGGCCGGACTCTTTCGCGACGTCCGCCACGATTTTCCCGGCGGGATCTATGCCCTCTTTCATATCCCGGTCTCGACGATGGAGGCCGGAGATGTCTACAGCCGCGCTTTTGTGCGCTGGCTGGAGATCGAGCGTTCGATCGATTTCATTCAGGAACTGCTCGCCGCCCTGCCGGGGGGCGAGATCCGCAGCGAGCCGGTCCGGCCGCTGACGGCCAACCGCTTTGTCGTCACCCTCAGTGAGGGCTGGCGCGGCGAGATCTGCCACGCCGCTCTGACCGACGCCCGCGGACGCCTGGCCCGCTACAAGATCGTCGATCCCTCGTTCCACAACTGGCCGGGGCTGGCCCTCTGCCTGCGCGGCCAGGCGATCTCGGATTTTCCCTTGTGCAACAAGAGCTTCAACCTTTCCTACTGCGGTTTTGATCTGTAACGAGGAGCATTATGTCCGGCATTCTCACTGCGCGTTTCAAACAGGGCCGGCGGACCATTGAGTTCCCGCCGCCACAGCGCATTGTCTCCGACCGCTTCCGCGGCGCTCCCCGCCTCTCTCCGGAGCCTTGCCCCGTCGGCTGCAGCGCCTGCATGGAAGTCTGCCCGGTGCAGGCCCTCTCCCACGACGCGCAGGGCGCGCTCCAGCTCGATCTGGGGCGCTGCATCTTTTGCGGGACCTGCCGTGCGGCCTGTCCCCGGGGAGCGATCGAATTTACGGAGGATTACCGGCTGGCGGTGTCGCGGAGTGAGGATCTGATGATGCGGGGAGGGGAGATCAGGCTGGCGGAAGCGCTGTCGGAGGAGACGCGCAGAGTTTTCGGCCGTTCGCTCAAGCTGCGTCAGGTCAGCGCCGGCGGCTGCAACGGCTGCGAGGTGGATATCAACGTGCTCGGCACCACGGTCTATGACCTGGGTCGTTTCGGCATCCAGATCGTCGCCTCGCCGCGCCACGCGGATGCCCTGCTGGTCACCGGCCCGGTGAGCGAGAACATGCGCCTCGCCCTGTTGAAAACCTGGGAGGCAACCCCGCCGCCCAAACTGGCCGTGGCGGTGGGGGCCTGCGCCATCAGCGGCGGACTCTTTCGCGGCCACGCCGCCGTGCACGACGGCGCCGGCGCCTTTCTGCCGCTCGACCTCTTCATTCCCGGCTGTCCGCCCCATCCTCTGACCATCCTGGACGGGCTGCTGAGGCTGTTAAAGAGGTTATAGATCGCTTAACGAATAGTATCAGTCAGCAGTTTTTCAATCTCCCCCAGTTCCGGCTCCACGGCCCGCGGGAGTTGCAGCCGGCCGAGAGCCGCACCCGGGTCCTTCAGGCCGTGCCCGGTGATCAGCAGCACGATCTGCGCCCCGGGATCGATGCGCGCGTCCCCCTTCAGCTTGAGCATTCCCGCTGCGACCACGGCCGCCGCCGGCTCGGCGAAAATCCCCGTCGTCTCCGCCAGCTTTTTTTGCCCCGCCAGAATCTCCGCATCGGAAACCGTCAGTGAAAAGCCCCCCGACTCCAGCACCGCCTGGCGCGCCATGATGGCATTGCTCGGGGCCGCAACCGAGATCGAATCGGCGATGGTCTGCGGCTTTTTGGCATTACGGTAGTGCCCGCTTTCGATGAAGCGATGGATGGCATCCGACGATTCCGCCTGCACCGCAACCAGCCGCGGCACTTTCTCGATCAGCCCCGATGCCTTGAGATCGTAAAAGGCCTTATGCACCCCGCTGAGGATGACCCCGTCGCCCACCGGCACGAGGATGACCTCCGGCGCGCGGCCGACGTTCTGCCGGAAAATCTCCAGACCCGCCGTTTTCTTGCCCTCGATGGTGAGGGGATGGTAGGCGGTGTTACGGTTCAATCCCCCGTATTTGGCCGTGTATTCGAGCGAGAGGCGGAAGGCGTCATCGTAGGTGCCGTTGATGGGGAGGACTCTCGCCCCATGGATCAGCATCTGGACCAGCTTGGCCCGGGGGGCCGTGGCCGGGACGAAGATGATGCATTCCAGGCCCGCCGCGGCGCAGACGGAGGCCAGGGAGGAGGCGGCGTTGCCGGTCGAGGCGGCGACGAGGGTGCGGGCGCCGGTACGCCGGGCCTCGGCCGCGACCAGAAAGGAGGCGCGGTCCTTGAGCGAGCCGCTGGGATTGAGGCCGTCGTTCTTGGCCCAGAGGTTGGCGAACCCGGCCAAAGCGCCGAAACGGTCGATGCGGGTGAAGGGGGTGTTTCCGACCGCGCAGGGGGGAAAATAGTCCTCCTCGACGGCGTTCCAGAGGGTATAGTCGATCCGGCGCGGATTCAGCCCGCGGCGGATCGACTCATAGTCAAATTCGACGCGCAGCACCCCCTTGAGCGGCATCCCCGGCCGGTACGTCGCGGAACAGACCGGACAGAGATAGGTCACCTGATCGCGGGCATAGCGGCGGCCGCATTCGCAGCACTGGTATTCAAAGAGGGAACTCATCGCCGGCGCTCCCGCCGGATGGGCCGAAGCGGCAGGATTTCGATTCCTCCGCCCGCCGGCGTTTTCAAGGCCCATGGTGAAGGCGGTTTGACAGTATGCTGATGTGGCACCATAAGCGCCTCACCCGGCCTTTTCGTTCAGTTTGGCCACCAGGGCGGCATAAAAGGCCGCGGCGCCGCTGAGGTGCTCGACCGGGCAGGCCTCGTTGGCGGCATGGGCATATACCTCGTTGCCCGGCCCGAGCCCGAGGCAGGGGATGCCATGCATCCCGGCGATGGCGACGGCGTTGGTGCTGAAGGTCCATTTGTCGATCAGCGGCGGCCGGGCAAAAACGCCGGTGTAGGCGGCCACGGCGTGCTGCAGCCAGGGCGAGTTTTCCGCGAGCGCCCAGGTGGGGTAGTACTTTTCGGTGGGATAGACTTTGCCGGTATAGGCCGGCTCGGCATATTGCAGCACAGTGGCCCGGGCATCGGGCACCCCGGCCCGTTGCGCAGCATCCCGGACCTCCGCGAGCGCGCTCTCTTTGCTCTCGCCGAGGGTGAGCCGGCGGTCGAGATGCAGGGCCGCTGCGTCAGGCACGGCGCAAAGGGAGGGGGAGGAGGAGCGCGCCTCGGTGACGGTGACGGTGCCCTTGCCGAGGAAGGGATCGCTGCGCAGGCGCTCATTGAGCTTTTCGATCTCGAGGGCGATGCGGGCGGCCTTGTAGATGGCGTTGTCGCCGCGCTCCGGGGCGGAGCCGTGGCAGCTCACGCCGCTGACCTCCACCTGCATCTCCATGCGGCCGCGATGGCCGCGATAAATGTTCATATTGGTCGGCTCGGTGATCACCACCAGTTCGGGCCGGATCTTCTCCTCGTTGATCAGATACTGCCAGCAGAGGCCGTCGCAGTCCTCTTCCATCACCGTCCCGGTGAAGAGGAGGGTGAAACGGTCATTCAGTCCCAGCTCCTTGATCATCCGTCCGGCGCCGACCATGGCGGCCATGCCACCCTTCTGGTCGACCGTGCCGCGGCCCCAGACCTTGCCCGCGCGGACAAAGGGAGAGAAGGGATCGAACTCCCATTGGGCCAAATCCCCGGGATAGACCGTATCGATATGGGCGTCGAAGGCGATGAGCCGTGGCCCGCTGCCGATACGGCCGATGATGCTGCCGAGGCCGTCGATACGCACCTCATCGAATCCGGATCTCTCCATCTCCCGCTGGATCACCTGTACTACCTCTTTTTCCTTGCCCGAGTGGGAGGGGGTGCGCACCAGCTCCATCAGAAACTCCACGATTTCCGGTTCAAGCTCTTTCGCTCTCGCCGCCAGCTTGTTCAGGGTTGCATGCATCGCTTATTCTCCTCATTGAACACATCCATGGTCTACCAGACGGCAAGAGCCACGGGTGAACAATCGAATCACTTGATCAACAGCCAAACTGTCTCACGACGCCCTGGGCGCCGCTTTTGCGGGCTACGGGGACAGAAACAATTTCTCTGAGCTGCCGCAGCATTACCGTCAAAATGGATGGGCTCAATATAGCCTTTTACGGGGTGGAGATCAAGACTTTTATCGACGCGGCCGCATCTCCCCTTTGCCCAACGTTTCGCCCAGCGGGCTTGAATTCGGCACTCCGCAACGACCCGGATAAATTCACATCTCCCCTTTGCCCAACGTTTCGCCCAGCGGGCTTGAATTCGGCACTCCGCAACGACCCGGATAAATTCACATCTCCCCTTCGCCCAACGTTTCGCCCGGCGAGCTCATCTTTTTTGATGCCGAAAATCAGCATTCTGCCCATGGTACCGATCATCTTAATTTTGCATTTTATAGCCGGTGAAGGGGGAAACCACCCTCCCTGTGTCCGGCATACCCCGTTCCGGCCGCCGCACCACCCGGGCCAGAGCCGTGAACACTTGCACTCTGCGGGGATCCTGCCGCCGCACGACGAGGCGGGAGCTATGCTCCGGGGATGAAAAACCGTTGAGGACACCGTTTTCAGCCTGCAGCGCAATTGGGCCAATTTGAAGCGAGGCGGATCCATGACCTTGAGACGAATCTGGAATCTGCCGATCCTGGCAGGATTTTGCCTGCTCCTGACCGCTGACCCTGGGGTGATCATCTCGCCTCCAGCCGGCACGCTGCCGCTCCATCTGGCAGAGACAGGACTGGGCGATGCCGCTGCTGTGAACATTTTTTCCGCAAACCGGAGTTATTCACCGCTCTATCCCCTCTGGTCCGATGGCGCTGCTAAACGGCGCTGGATATATCTTCCGCCCGGGCAAGACATCGATGCCCGGCAGGCGGATGACTGGATCTTCCCGGTGGGGACAAAGCTGTGGAAAGAATTCTCCTTCGGTAAAAAAGTCGAGACCCGATACCTTGAGAAAGTGGCCAGGGGCGAATGGCGATTCGCCGCCTATGCCTGGAACGCCGGGGAGAACGATGCTATTCTGGTGCCGGAAAGGGGAGCGCCCAACTGTTACCCGATTGCGGAGGGGGTGCGTCATGATATTCCCGGGGTCGCGGACTGCAAGACGTGCCATGAAGGCCAGGGGCGCGATATCGTGCTCGGATTCAATGCCTTGCAGCTCTCGCCGGAACGGGACCCGGAAGCGCCGAATGCCGAAGCCTGGGCATCTGGAATGATCACTTTTACCTCTCTGGTGGAACAAAAGCGCCTGGACCACCTGAATAAGAATTTGGCCCGGCGGGCTCCGGCGATTGCTACTGCTCTTGCCACGGCACGCGCTCGCGCCAGCCTGGGCTACCTGAGCGCAAACTGCGGGGGATGCCACAACCCGAACAATCCCCAGGCCTCGGCGGGCATGTATCTGAAAGCGGAGATCGACAGCAGGAACGGTGCCGTCCGTATGGCGCTGTCGACCTTTATCGGCAGTAAAAGCAAATTTCAGATCCCGGGCCTGGCCACCGGGCAGAGCTACCGGGTACTCCCGGGCCATTCATCGCAAAGCGCGATCGTTTATCGGATGGAATCGCGAAATCCCTACCGGCAGATGCCGCCGCTGGGAACAAAAATAGCCGACCGAAAGGCGGTGGAGCTCATCAGGTCCTGGATCGACAACGACCTGGGCGCAACACCGGCCACACCCTAGCACATCATTCAATAAGGAGATCCTTATGGGAAAACTGGATAAGCATTACACAGCACTGGCGATCTGGCTGCTCAGCCTGGCCGCAATCACCATGCTGGTGCGGGCAGCGGACAAACCGGATGCAAAACTGCTCCAGCGCGGTGAGTATTTGGCCAATATTTCGGGCTGTCACGATTGCCATACTGTCCTGAAAATGGGTCCCAACGGTCCGGAACGGGAGATGACGAGCAAGCTCTCGGGACATCCGCAAGCCCTGATGATGCCGGCAGCGCCAACTTTGCCGCAAGGCCCATGGATGGGAATATTCTCGGCGACGATGACCGCCTGGGCTGGACCATGGGGGGTCAGCTTTTCCAGAAATCTGACCCCGGACAAGGAGACGGGATTGGGCGAGTGGAGCGAGGAGGATTTTCTGAACACCATCGCGACCGGACGTCGCCTGGGCAAAGGCCGCCCGATTCTGCCGCCGATGCCGATCGAGGCGCTGCAAAAATCATCGCTGGAGGACCGTCGGGCGCTCTTTGCCTATCTGCAGTCCATCCCGGCTATAAAAAATCTCGTGCCCGAACCCCTGGCGCCGGACACTCCTGCTCCGGGCACAAAATAGAGTATAGCCTTCACGGCAAGCCCCTGGCCCTGCTCGTGCAGCGGAGCGGCTCTCTCCGCGCGCGGCAGGGCATGGCCGCCGTTTCCCTTCCGGCGCAGGCCGGATAGGAGCGACCGCTCCTCCGCCTGCATGTGGATACTGCCCGCTCCGCTTCCACCTTTGCGTTCGCTGCGATTCCCCTTGATTTTATGGTTGCCGTTGGCTAATTTAGGCGTATTCAGGATGTTCCGGGAGACGATTCGCACATCTTGCAGGGAAAACGGCATGTCACATCAGGACGCCTCCGTCAAATCCATCTTCTTCGCCTTGCTGGCCAACCTCGGCATCGCGGTCACCAAAACCGCGGCCGCGGTGATCACCGGCTCCGGAGCCATGCTCGCAGAGGCGGTCCATTCCTACGCCGATTGCGGCAACCAGGGGCTTCTCTTCTGGGGGCTCAAGGCCGCGAAAAAAAAGCGCGATTCCGAACACCCCCTCGGCTACGGCAAGGAGATCTATTTCTGGTCCTTCATCGTCGCCCTGATCCTCTTCAGCATGGGCGGACTCTTTTCGATCTATGAGGGAGTGCACAAGCTGCATGCGCACGAAGGCTTGACCAGCCCGATCATCGCCATCGTGGTGCTCTGCGTCTCCATCTTTTTCGAAGCCGCCTCGCTCTATGGCTGCGTCACCCAGATCAACAAGCAACGGCATCAAGTCAGCCTGTGGACCTGGGCCAGGAAGAGCCGCCAGAGTGAGCTGGTAGTGATCCTGGGTGAGGATACCGCTGCCCTGGCGGGCCTCTCCTTTGCCTTGCTCTCCATTATCCTTGCCGCCGTCACCGGCAACCCTGCCTTCGACGCCATCGGCAGCATCGGTATCGGCGTTTTGCTGATCATCATCTCCTTTTCGCTGGGAGCGAAGGTCAAGAGCCTGCTCATCGGTCAGAGCACCGATGAAGAGACACACGCCCGCATCGAGGGCATGCTCGCTGCCATGCCGGAGATCGAGCGCGTCTTCAATCTGATCACCCTGCAGCTTGGTCCCCAGATCATGGTCGCGGTCAAGGCCAGGATGAAGGCGGTCGAATCCGTGGATCAATTGATCGAAAACATCAACCGGTGTGAGGCGCGTCTGCGCCAGGGGAATGCGGAGATTCAATGGGTTTTCTTTGAGCCGGATATCCGCGAATAGCCCTGCAGCCTTTTAACGCGTAAATGCAAGGGCATGGATCGCGGGCTTCCCCCCTGCATACGGGACGCTCCTGATTTCAAAACTCATACTCCAGTCCGATGATCGGCAGCGCGGTATATTGATAGATGACATCGGTCTTGCGCCTGGCTTCGTTCCAGAAATAGGCGGCGACGTTCTTGCGGTTATAGGCATTCCAGACGCTCAGATAGGCCACAAGGTTGGAGCGCGAAAAGGTGAAACGGCGGTCGATGCGCAAATTCAGGGAATGATAGGCCGGGTAGCGGGCGCCATTGAACCGTCCCGCGTCCAATACCGTCTCTCCGGCCGCCGCAGAGGCGGCTGTATCCACCGGGGTGTAGGGTGCCCCTCCAGCATATATCCAGCGTGCGCTCACCTCCAGCGCATGCGCCGGTTTATAGCCTCCCTCCACAGCAAAAATAAAACGATTATCGAAAACTCGATCCCGCCACAGACCGGTCGCATCACGGTAATGCGTGCGGAAGAAGGTCGCGCTGGCCAGACCATAGATGTTTTGCGCGAGTTTTTTCTGGATCATCGCTTCCACACCGCGGCTGCGGGCCTGGCCCGTACCGGTGAGGCGCTGGTGTGCGGTAAAAAAGCCATTGCCATAATAGAGTTCATCGACCACAAAGAGGCCTGGCTGGCCGGGATCGAGTGGGAATCCGTCGTACTCCTTGTGATAGACCTCGAGCGTGGCGCGGGTAGTTGCGGTGAGCAGCCGCTCCAGGCCCACGACGTAATGCACTGCGCGCGGATCCTGCAAAGCGCGGTTCCCGGGTGTCTGCGCCAGCAACAGCATCGGCAGGCTTTGCCGGTACAGGCCTGCGGATGCACTGATACTGGTCAGCGCATCGATCTGCCAGGACAACGCCGCGCGCGGTGACCAGCAGCGCTTGCGGTTGATGGTAAAATAGTCGCTGCGCAGTCCCAGGCTGGCGCGCCACCGCGGCCCCGGCACGATCACCATATTCGCAAAGGCCCCGATTTTGTGACCTGCCAGGTCATTGGCCACGGTCAGGCTGGGTGAGGCTGTTCCTAAAAGATCCAGAGCCGCCGCATATTGGTTGTCATAGCGGCTGTCCAGGCGATGGGCCTGGACGCCGAACTCCAGGGAATGATGCCCCTTCAGGCGCAGATAGGTACTGTGATCGAAGGTGAAATCCAGCTCGTCCGAGCGGTTGCGGAATAAGGGTTGGCCGTTGTTGGTGTTGAACATGTTCTCTTTATAACGGGAACGGGCACCGGAAAGTACGGTGCGCGAATAGCCGCATTTTCCCCACAGGGCGCGCCAGCTTAATCCCGCCGTCCCTTGATAGAGATCCTGTTTGCCATAATAGGTCATTTTATTATCGACGGCGGCCTGATGATCGGGATCGTTGTGATCGTCGGCGAGGAGAAACAAGCCGCTGAGGCGGTGGTTCGGCGAGAGATCCCAGACGATTTTGCCCTGATAGTCCCCCCATGACGGCGTTGCCGAGGTGCCCACATCAAAGCTTTTCACCACCAGATCGAGGTAGCTGCGCCGGGCCGCGAAGAGCCACGAACCCTTCCCCTTGGCCAGGGGACCTTCCATGGCGCCGCCGAATCCGATAAAGCTCAAATCCAGTTGTGCATCCATTTCCTGGCGGTTTCCCTCGCGAAAGCTGATGTCGAGGACGGAGGAGAGGCGATCGCCGAACTCGGCCGAGAAACCGCCGGCATGGAACCGGGCCTCCTCGATAAAGTCGACCTGCACCATGCCGATCGGGCCGCTCGAGGCGCCCTGCACCGGAAAGTGATTGATGTTGGGCACCGGGATGTGGTCGATGTAGAAGGCATTTTCCAGCGGACTGCCGCCGCGGACGATGAGGCCGTTGGACTGGTCATTGACCTTTGCCAGGCTTGGCAGGCTCTGGAGGATGCGGCTGATATCGCCGCCGGCACCAGGCGCGCGGCGGATTTCCTCGAACGAGAACGAGGCCAGACTGAGCGGGTGCTCTTCCTCCGCGGGAAAACTGCCAGCCTGGACGGTCACCGCGCCACCGGCGAGCGCCGCCACTTGCAGAGCGAGGGTGAGTTCGGTCCGGCGCTGCGGCCGTACGATGACGTCGGTCACGACCTGGCTTTCGTAGCCGAGGTAGCGGCACTCCAGGACATAGGTGCCGACCGGGACCTGGGGAATGCTGAATCGGCCGGCGGTGTCACTGATCCCGCCCAGGGCAGTGCTCTTGACGATGATGTTGGCGCCGATCAGCGGCGTTTGCGTCTCCCGGTCGATGACCAGACCCTGGATGGTACCAAGCTTGATGCGGTCTTGCCCCGCAGCAGGCAGTACAAGCATCAGCCAAAAAATCAGAGTTACCCTGCTCATTTTTTCCTCCGCAAATCTCACGAAAATCCGCGTCGTCCAGTGATCAGAACCGGTTTGGCAGGGGTAAATTACTAAATTTTATCCTTTGAAACGTTCATGCCCATTGGGACGAACCGGTATACAAGTGTGTACCAGCGGGATGGAACCTCATTTCAGATGGCTTGGGGGAGAAACCGGGCGCGGTACTCGGACGGTGTCATGCGGGTGGATTGCTTGAACAGGGTATTGAAGGCGGTCTTGGAGTTGAACCCCGCATCATAGGCAAGGGCGAGAATCTTGAGATGACGCTTGGCGGGGTCCGCCAGATCCCGTTTGGCTTTTTCGATGCGATACTGATTGATGAAATCGTAAAAGTTTTTCTGCAGATGGGTGTTGAGGATCTCCGACAGGTTATGGGGGGTAATCTGCACTACCTCCGCGAGATCGGCCAGGGTGAGTTCGTTATGGGTGTAGGGCTCTTTTTCCTCCATCACGCGGAGCAAGGTGTGCGTCAAAGCTTGAGCGCGTTCCGGACTCAGACCGGACTTTTCATAGCGATTGGACCTGGCCAGGGCTTCTTCGGCGTCCATGGATTCAAGCAGATGCATGGGCGCCACAACGGCGGGCTGGCTAAAGATCTCCGATTTGAGCAGCGCCATATATCCCATGAGATAGATGTAAACGCCGATCAGGAGACTGGAGAGGTCAAAACTGGTCAGATTGATCCCCAGCATCAGCAGAAACTCCTCCAGCGCAAAGATCATCCAGGCGGAGATCAGCAAAAAGGTGATTTGCTGCAGCCAGGTCAATTTCAGCCTTTCGAGTGAAGCGAACATGAGCCGTAATCGCTGGTGAAATTTCCGGATCAGAGCCAGCGTCAAGCCCAGATAGACCATGGCTTGCAGGACGAGGACCAGATTGAAGATCAGGAAACGCGGCGACATGCTCTCAGCGGCAATACTGAGCCGGGCATTTAACTCCTGCGCCGGAACAGCGAAATCAGGCACAATGGCGAGCCAATAGAGGAGAGCCGGGAGGGCATGCAAGGCATCCAGGCGGCGAAAACGGGCTTCGGGATGAGTCAGCAATCTGGCGTAACAATAGTGCAGCGGCGCAACCAGCAGAGTGAATCCAAGGGGCACCAGCAGCAGATGCGGAAAGCGGCTGAAATAGCCCAGTTCCACCGCCAGATTGTGACCCACAATGATGGCATAGAGCAGCATCATGATGCCGAGGATGCGATTTGCCGGCAGGCCGGGATATTTATGCAGGATAAGGATGCCGAGAAAAACGGCTTGTGAGGTTGCCAGGAACAGGACCAGGTCGAGGGTGTTCAAGGTCATTACTGCGTCCTTTTTCAGGGTAAATGGCTCGGAATCTGCCGCCCCGGACAGATGGAGGGGCTGGAAACGGCATCCGGCTCAAGCCCGGGTCGGGCCGGTGGATGATCCGGTCAAATGGTTTCAGGGGAACAGTGTAATACCACGCGGCTAACCAGCAGTCAGGGTCACGGCCGGCAGTCGGGCTTTGCAGCAAGTGCGATGCGGGCTGCCCGGCACTGCCGCGGATTTCCTGATCCTGTTCTACCGCCGCCAGACGATCGCAGCGACCGAGCCGTCGAGCGCGGTCACCACGATACGCCCCTTCCCGGCCGGGCAGATTCCGGTGATCAGGGCTTCGGACAGCTTGTGAGCCCAGGCCACCTTCCCGGTTTTACGATCGATGGCATGGACTGTTCCCGATGTCGTCGGCATCAGCACCATGCCGTCCTGTTCCACGATCGGGGTCGGCGCGATCTCATACCCGGCGCCGGTTACCGCACGCCAGGCCAGCTGCTGCATCTGCGCGCGGCTCGGAAAGGCGCAAAGATCCCCCTCTTGCATCGTTTTAATATAAACGAGTTCGCCGTCCGCGGAGATTCCGATCGATTCACGGCAGCTGTACGCCCCGGAATCCCAAATCTCCGCACCGGTCATCGCATCGAGCGCGGTCATGCGGCGGTCCGGTGCGACGATAAAGATTTTGCCATGGGCGGCTACGGGCTGGACGGCCGCGGGTGAGAGCATGCGATTGGTGTATTTTTGCCGTTTCCAGGCCAGCTTGCCGGAAGAGGCCTCCAGGGCATAAAAGGTGTTGCCCCAGGAGCCGAAATAAAGTCTCTGCTGATACCAGAGCGGCCGGGTTTCGACAAAACCGTCGATCTCGTCGTACTGCCATATCAGGCGGCCGGCGGTCAGGTCGATGCAGCGCAAAATCCCCTCCGACGAACCGATATAAATCCGGCCGGCCCGTACCAGCGGCGAGGCCACGATCGCCTTGCCTGTGCGCATGCGCCATTTGACCCGGCCGGATTTGAGATCGAGGGCATAAATGGCGCTGTCCGTGCTGGCACAGACCACGGTGCGTCCACTTATGGCCGGCGTCGCCCAGCACTTGCCGCGTGTAGCCAGACGCCAGCGCACGCTGCCGTCCCCGGGATCGATACAGACGATTTCACCGCGGGCATTGGCGTAAACCGCGCGATCACCAGCACAGACGATGCCCGAGCCGATATCGCTGTTATCGAAAAAGTGCCAGCGCACCTGCGCATTCCTGTAAACCTGGTTCACCGGATACTCCTCACCGGCGGCCCCCAGGGTGTCCGGTTCGAACCGGCGATGGAGGATCGGCACGCTCGCCCAGGGCGGCTTGGTCACTCCCCCGGGTGTCCGCTCCGCAAAAAGCAGCTGCAGCGAATCGGCGGTGATGAGTGTATAGCCGGCCGGCTGATCGCCGGTGCGCAGATTGGCGCGCCCCATCACGCCGGGGATGCCGGCGAAATCGAACAGGCGGTTGGTGTGACCGTGCCCGAGCAGGGAGAGCTGGATGTTGCTCTGCTTGAGCCGGCGGATGACGGCGGCGTGGTTGGCCAGCTCGTCGTTGAGCGGATAGTGGTTGACAAAGATAATCGGGAGATCGCCGGCGGCGGTCAACGCCGAATCGAGGAAGGCCAGATGTTCACGCGGGACAAGCCCGGGCGCCATGCGCATGTTGGGCCCGGAGGCGGTGCCGATGAAGTAAAAGCCGTTTTCAACAAACGCAAAGGATTCGCCGCCCAAAATGCGCGCAAAGCTGTTGCAGCCGCTCTCCGACCATTTCGAGTCGTGGTTACCCGGAACGAGATAGAGGGGTTTGTTGAGCCGGCTGAGGATTTTTTTCGCCAGCGTCAGCTCCGCATCGGACCCGAATTCGCTGACATCGCCCGCCAGGATGACAAAACTGATCCCAGCTTGCTGATTGATATCCGCGACCGTGAGCGCCAGATCCTCCGCGCCGGTAGCGCCGCCGACATGGGGGTCGGTGATGAGGGCGAACTGAAAGGTCTGGGCCAGCCCACCGGCCGCAAGGAACAGCACGATTAAAACGGCCGCAATATACTTTATCATGGTGTACTCAATTTCCCGCCGATTATTCCAAAATACTCAGCCCGTCCCGATCGGTCCCGGATCGATACCCATCTGCACGGGGGAATCCGCGTGTCAGCGCCTGTTAGTACGCTTCGTCAGCCCGTTTCACTCTATCGGCTGCCGTATAATCGTTTTCCACTTTTGGGGATCCCCTCTTCTGATATCGCTCAGATAGATTTCATGGTGCTTGGCTCTCAAGCCATGGTTTTGTTCCCGAATGAACTGATGCAATTTATCGATCTTCGGGCCTTCTTCTGAAAATGGGCCGATATGCATGATCTGGGCACTCGGGCCCTCATAAAAAGAGTCAAAACGGACGGCATCCATTCCAGGCAATTTTTTCTTTTTCCTGACGGTTTCCATGGCTTCACGGACCAATTCTTCCCTGATCAGTTCGGGCTGCATGATCATTGCGGTCCACAGCCATTGGTCTTTCCGGCCCGTCAGAAAGTCAGACATATCGTCTGCCCACCATAATCCTTCGAGCGGCAGGACACCGTAATCCACACCATGGATTCCGTTTTTGATCATGAATTTAAGAGTGTACGAGACGCTGTAGAGTACTTCGATCGCATTCTGATAGTCCTGAGACGTATTGGGATCGCCTTTACCGTCGATCATTAAAAAATTCATTTGGGGGACATTAACGATTTCCGGTTTATCAGGCGATGGCTTGTACAAATGGACAAGCTCTTTTTTAAAATCGATCTTTTTCATGGTTTGCCTTTCCGATGTTTTGTCTCTGATGCGGACGGCCGACCGGTGAAGAGCGGGCGCGGGTGGGACCAGCCGGCCCGGCGAATCTTTCACGGATGCAACGGCTTTTCTGCACGAAGCCCGATCTTCAGTGCGGGCGAGGGTCAGCTCGCCGCCTCTGATCTCTTGATCAGCACGGCAGACCAGCTCAGCAGCAGTCTGGGCCCCGGCGTGCTGACAAATCCCGCCGCCTCGGCACGATGAAGGGTTTCGCGAAACTGCTTCCGCGACACATGGAACATCCTGGGCTCGACCAGGAGAATTTTCCCTGTTTCGCGCAGCCAGGGGAACAGCTGGCGAAAGAAGGCCGCCTGATCCGGCACTTCATGCACCATGTAGAAGGTCAGAATGAAATCAACCGGCTCCGAAAGGTTGAGATTGGCGGTGTCACACCTCAGCTGATGGATGCGCGTCGCCAAGTCCGTTCCCTTGATTTTGGCTGCAAGCCTGTCGAGCATACCCTGCTGCAGATCGGCCGCAATGACTCTCCCGCCAGGGCCCACCAGCCGCGCAAGCTCGATCGAAAAGAACCCGGGGCCGCAGCCGACATCCAGTGCGCTCATGCCTTCGGATAGATAGGGCGCAAGTATCTTGTGCGGATTTTGCAGCCACCACCTCCATTTGTTATCAAGCGAATCAGCAAGCTCGACGGGACACACTCTGGTATTTGCTGTTCTCATGGGAGTACCGTAATTTTGATGACTTGGTCCAGCGTTATGGGATTTGCCTCAGTTCAGTCCCGATGTATCGACCCTGTTCCAGGCAGCAGG
>DAOQAG010000039.1:0-41899 GCA_035353815.1 bacterium | reverse complement strand
TGGATCTGGATGCCCAGTATTCCATGCTGCCCGGCCGCACCCGCCCGGCACTGGCTACCTGGCCGAACATCGTCTTCGATCCGGCGAAGGATGTTCTGTACTGCGTCTACAACCAGTACTCCGAGAACTGGGGCGAATGGGCGCAGCTGGACTCGGTCACCAAACGCTTCCTCGGCTACGGCGAAATCTTCATGACCGCCTCAACCGACGGCGGCAAGACCTGGAGCGCTCCGAAGAATATCAGCAACACCCCGAAATTCGATGAGCGTCATATCGTCGCCTTCAAGAACATCGTCGACGGCAAACTCCACATGGTCTACTTTGGCGACAACGGTCCCGGCAGTGAGTACTACAACCTTATCAACGGTTTCAGCAACTTCGTCACCTCCGGCGTCTATTACTATGGTATGAACGCGACGCTGACAGGTGTCAACACTCGCGGTGTCACCACCGTGGCCAGCTATGAGCTCGGCCAGAACTACCCGAATCCGTTCAACCCGACCACCACGATCGATTTCAGCGTGCCCAAGGCCTCGCAGGTCAAACTGACGGTCTACAACATGCTGGGTCAGAAGGTGAAGACGCTGGTCGACCGCACCATGGTCGCCGGCCAACACACCATCAAGTGGGACGGCCTGGATGACAACGGCAGCGCGGTTTCCAGCGGCATGTACATCTACCGCCTGGAAGGCCAGTTCGGTGTCAAGAGCCACAAGATGATGTTCCTCAAGTAATTGCCTCCTTGCATAAAAAAAAGGGATGGGCCATTGGGCCCGTCCCTTTTTTATTGCCCCGGATGCGCAAATTCGCTATACTAAGGCCGGAATCAATCTTGAGGCCTTGATGCGATCTCTCTTTCCAACCGCTGCCCTTCTCACCCTGATGCTGCTGAATTGCAGCCGCGAAATGCCGCTGGACCAAGCCGCCGCCTGGAAGCCGGAGCAGCCGCTCGCCGGCGGCGAGCTCACCCTCTATTACAATCCCGATGCTACCGCGGCGCTGCTGAAAAACGCCGGCGCGATGACGGCGGAGCTGCTCCAGTTCTGCGGCGGCCGTACCCCGCGCGTGGATCGGCTGGCCATGGTCCAAAAGCGCGGCCTGTGGCAGGCACGCTTCGTCCTGCAACCCGATGCCCGGCTGCTGCTGCTGCGCTTTGTGGCGGACCGTACCGATGACCAACAGGGGAGGAATTGGGAGAGTCTGGTCTACAGCAGCGACGGCCGTCCGGTGCCCGGGGCGCACCTGGAAAAAAGCCTGCTGCTGCAGCGCGGCGAGGCGGCAGGATTTGCCGTCGCCAAGGATCTGCGCGCAGCCGAGACCGAGCTCGAAGCGGAATTGACCGTGTGGCCGAAAAACATCCCGGCCCGAACCACGCTCTGGGACCTGCTGCTGCATCAGCATCCCGGGGAATCGACCGCAGCGCGCGTGCGCAGCGAACTCCGCCAGGCCTATGATGAGGCCGGCGGCGATGAGGAGACGCTGGCGGCCCTGCTCCCCTTCTTTTTCCGCACCGGCCAGGCCTACGCCGCCCGCCAGATCATCGAGGATTCGGTCGCCTTGCTGCCGCGTGGCCCGGTCGCCGCAGCAGCGCGGGAATGGGAGATTTCACAGCAATCGGACCCCATAAAAAAGGCCGCGATGATCGCGGCCTTTCAACACGATTTTCCCGGGGCGGCGCCGCCACAACCGTGACGGCGCTCCCCTGTCCTCCTAAAGACCAGCGGCCAAAACCGGCACCTTGCCGCCGCTGACCGCCGGATCCTCGCCGGCCGCCAACGGATGCATCACAAAGGTATGCCGGTACTCCTTCTCCTGCAACAGGTACTGCTTGTGTGGCCACGCCCCCCACGAATCATCTCCGCCCACCCCCATTTGCGCCAGATCGATGTTCAGGCACACCTCATCCCGGTGCACCAGGTCGGTGGGATGGATGCTGCCGCGGCTTTTCTGCGTCAGATCCTCGCTGGTATTGTGCAAGGCGGAAAAGCAGAGCGGTCCGGTGAAGAGCAGGCCCGTCCCCGCTGCATCCGTCACGGCCACCCAGCGGGTGTCGGTGCGATAGCCCATCTCCTGCGGGCTGACATAGGGGGAGGCAAAGCCCGCCACCGCCATTTCGTAGCGGCCCACAAAAGCCGAGGTTTTGCGGTCGCAATAATTCTCGTGCGGACCGCGGCCGAACCAGCGCACCAGTTCATAGCCCGCCGGCATGGCCAGGGCCATGCCATAGCGCGGCATCTCGGGGAGTTCATCCGCCGCAGCGGTGAAGCGGCTCTCCACCTGGATATCGCCGCTGCCGAAGATGGTGTAGGTGATACTTACCTGCCCCACGGCCGGCAGCGCGAAGAGCGCCTCGACTTTCACGGCCGCTCTGCGGATCTTGTCCGCTTTGAGCGTGGTGGTTGTCAAGGAGAGGAGCTTGCGCTCCTGGCTGGCCGTGCGCCAGGGCAGGCAGCGCTTGTCCATGCCGTTGCCAAAATCGTTGTCGGTGGGTGCCCGCCAAAAGTTGGGCCGCAGCGGAGTCTGGACAAGTTCCCGGCCGCTGTGCTGCCAGGAGCTGAGCTCGCCGGTGGTCTTGTCGAAATGGATGCGGAATCCGGTGCCGAGGAGATCGAGCCCGGCACGATTCTCCTGCAGCTTAAGTCCTGTTCCGGCGGCCGGCACTTTATCCGGGGCGATTTGGGGCAGGGGCAGTGCGAACTGCTCGGCCGCCAGAAGGGTTCCTTCGGGAAGCAGCGGCATCTCCTCGCGCGTGCGAGCTTCGAGGGTCAGGTAATAGCCGGCCTGAGGCAGCACCGTAAGGAGCGGCAGCGGGATGCGGACGCGCGCGGACGCGCCGGGTGCCAGATGGAGAGGCTCCAGAGCCGCCGTGGCGATGCACTCGCCGTCCCGTTCCAGCCGGTAGAGAAAATCGAATCCGTCGAGCGTGATGAAGCGGTAGTCATTGCGGATCTCAACCTCGCCATCGGCCAGGTTCGCCGCCTTGAATTTGATCGATTGATAGACCTTTTTCACCTCATTCAGGGCTGGATGCGGTGTGCGGTCCGGGCAGACCAGGCCATTGCAGCAGAAATTGGCATCCGAGGGCGGGCCCCACTCGCCGCCGAAGGCCCAGTATTTGCGGCCGTCGGCGGTGGTGCGCGCAAATCCCTGGTCGACCCAATCCCAGATGCTGCCGCCCTGAAGCTGGGGATGCGCCTCGATAACGTCCCAGTAATCCTGAAGATTGCCGGTGCTGTTGCCCATGGAGTGGGCATATTCGCACATGATGAGGGGCCGGCTCTGCGGCTTCGAGGCATACTCCGCCAGATTCTCGATGCCTTCGTACATCGGGCAATAGATATCGGTGTTATCGCCGAGCAAGGCCCGTTCATAATGGACCGGACGCGAGCGGTCGCGGGACTTGACCCATTTATAGGCGGCCGTGAAACAGACCCCGTCGCCGGCTTCGTTACCGAGCGACCAGAGGATCACCGAGGGATGGTTCTTGTCGCGCTCGACCATGCGGCTGACACGGTCGACATGCATGGCGATCCAGTCGGGATTATTGCCAAGGGTGTGTTCCGGCTTGTAGCCCATGCCGTGCGACTCGATGTTGGCTTCATCGATGACATATAGCCCGTACTGGTCGCAGAGTTCATACCAGCGCGGGTCGTTGGGGTAATGGCAGGTGCGCACGGTATTGATGTTACTCTGCTTCATCAGCTGAATGTCACGCACCATCGAGGCTTCGGAGATGACGTGGGCGGTGTACTCGTCATGCTCATGGCGGTTGACGCCCTTGACCAGCACGGCGGTGCCGTTGACCAGGAGCAGACCGTTTTTGATCTCGACCGTGCGGAAGCCGATTTTGCAGCCGACACTTTCGCTCACCGTGCCGCGTCCATCCTTCAGGCTCAGGACCAGACTATAGAGGTTGGGGGTCTCCGCGGTCCATTTCCGGGGCGCAGGGATATTCTGCATCAGCGTGACCTGGGCGGTGGTTCTGCCCTTCATCTCCACGGTTTGGCTCCCCTGCCAGACTTCGTTGCCCTGGCTGTCCAGGAGGCGCGCTTCGATGCTGCAGCGGTCGCTCTTCTTTTTAACATCGAGGTTGAGGAGGTCGACCTCCAGGTTGAGCAGACCGTTGCTATAGCTGGAATCGAGTCCAGCCCGCGCCCAGAAATCGCGGATGCGCAGTTTCGGAGCGGCAAAGAGGAAGACATCGCGTTCGATGCCGCTGATGCGCCAGAAATCCTGACATTCGAGGTAGGAGCCATCGGTCCAGCGGTAGACCTCCAGAGCGACGAGGTTCTCTCCCGGCTGGAGATAGCGGGTGATATTCCATTCGGCCGGTGTCTTGGCGTCCTCACTGTAGCCGGCGAGCTGGCCATTGATCCAGATATAAAAGCCGGACTTGACCGCGCCGAGGTGAATAAAGACCTCCCGGCCGGTCCAGTTTTCCGGCACGGTGAAGGTACGGCGATAGGAGCCGACCGGATTGTGGTCATGCGGGACATGAGGCGGATCCGGATTCCGGGTCCATTCGTAGGGGATGTTGACATAGATCGGCTGGCCGTAGCCCTGCAATTCCCAGTTGGAGGGGACCTGGATCTCCTTCCAGGCGCTAGCATCGAAATCCGGCTTAAAAAAATCGGCCGGCCGGTCTGCGGGCCGCGGTGCCCAGTTGAACTTCCACGGGCCGTTCAGGCTTTGTACCCAGGGCGAGTGGCGGCCGTCGTTCTGCAGGGCCGCGCCGGCGTCCGCAAAGGGCACATAGGTGACGTGCGGCGCCTCCTTGTTGATGCCAAAGACGGCAGGATTCTCCCAATCGGGGAGCTGTGCGAAGGCCAGCCCGCAAGCCATCAGGAGGTTGCAGGCCCAAAGCAGGCAATAAGAGTGATGCATGGAAACCTCGCAGGATAGGTGGATTTATGGATGGAGATGGTGTTCTTCATCCCAGCGCTGCCACTCGTCATAAACGGCATAAGCGGTGGCCGGCTGGGTACCCAGGCCGAACTCGAACTGAGCGATGACACCGCCGGACGGGTCATAGAGGGCCTCGGCAACGCGACGCACGGCCGCACGGCCGGTTTCCGGATCAGCCGAGGTCAACACATGTTGGCGGTCGATCTCCCCCCAGAAGGTGAGACGGCCCTTGGCCACGCGGGCGATCCGGTCCAGATCCATGACGAAGAGCTGGGAGTTCAGGGCATCGACCCCGATCTCGATGAGATCGGGCAGGATCGCTTCAATACAGCCGTCGGAGTGCATAAAGACCTTTTTGCCGCCGCCATGGATGATCTCGCAATACTCGCGATAGAGGGGTTTGAAGAGTTCCCGCCAGAGATCGGGGTGGATGAGCAGGCGGTCCTGACTTCCCCAGTCGTCCATAAAACGGATGCCATCGACATCGCTCGCCGCCCAGAACTCGAGCTCCCGCAGATTGAAAGCGTGGATCACGCCGAGGAGACCGCGCAAGCCGCCATCGGGATCGGCGAGGTCGTAGTAGGCATTCTCGCTGCCGCGGATAAACTGGTAGCGCTCCCAGGGCCGCGGGCAGATATTGGCGAGCACATAGAGATCGGTGCTCTCATAATAGTGGCTGATCACCGACCGCGCTGCCGCCCGATCGCGGGCGCTGGCAGGCAACTGTTCCCACGGCGGTTGTACCGCTTTCCAGTCGGTGAGGTCGGCGATGAGCGGCGTGCGCGCCTCGCCGATCTGGCCGTCCTCCAGGCTGGTAAAGATGCAGCCCCACTCATCGATGCAGGTCCCGGCGCGATAGGGATCGCCCTGAACGCGCGGCGAGGGTGGATAAAAATATCGGGTGGTGGCAAAATCGGCCGGAAATCTCCGGCTGAGCTCGGCCACGGCGGCTGCATGGCGCTGCTCCGCCCAGGGCAGCAGCCAGAGATCGCGGGGCAAGCGTTCCGGGTGGCCAAAGTCAAGGCTGGCTGCAACAATGTCGCGGGGCGTGGCCGTCATGATGGGTAATGTACTCCAAATCATCCAGAAATAAAAGCTGAATCTGGCACCAACCGGGAAAACCTCAAGCCTCCCACGGGAAGGTGGCCACGGTCAAGGGAACGTGACCCGTCTGGGATTCGGATTCCCGCTCCTTCACTTGCAAACCCGGGAAGGTGGAGGTCACGGGAACGTGAGTCGGCCGCGGAGGCGGATATCGGCGGCGGAGGCGCCGACCATGATCTCCACCGCTCCCGGCTCCAGCACCGGCTCCAGCACCTCGTTCAGCTCGCGGAAATCCCGCGCGGCCAGAAGCATCTCGACCCGCCGTTGCTCACCTGCCTCGAGATGAAGGCGCTTGAAGTGCTTCAGCGCCAGCACCGGCCGCGCCAGAATCGAGCGCGGCCGTCGGCTGTAGAGCTGCACCACCTCGTCGCCGGCACGGTTCCCGCTGTTGCGCAGGGTGAAGCGGACCGCGACTGTATCGCCACCCCGGCGGATAAGCTCCAGATCGCTGTAGGCAAACCGGGTGTAGCTCAGGCCATGCCCAAAGGGGAAGAGCGGCTCCCCGGGAAGGTCGTGATAATAGTCCAGCCGCCCGGTGGGCTTGTGGTTATAGACCAGGGGCAACTGTCCCGTGCTGAGGGGAAAGGTGATCGGCAGCCGGCCGGCGGGATTGTACTCCCCGAAAAGCACTTGAGCGACGGCATGGCCGCCTTCCTCGCCGGGATACCAGAGGGTGAGGACGGCCCCGGCCTGGTCGATCCAGGCGTTCATCGTCACCGCGCTGCCGCCGGTGAGCAGCACCGCCACCGGCGTGCCGGTGGCGGCCACCGCCCGAATCAGCTCCTCCTGTGCGCCCGGCAGGTCCAGGCTGGCGCGGTCATGGCCCTCCCCCTCCACGATGCCGGCGCAGATCAGCGCCACATCGCTCGCGCGGGCGATGCGCACCGCTTCGGCCAACTCTTCCGCGTCGCGGTTCGCAAGGCCATAGTCCCAAACCAGCCTGATCCGCCCGCTGCCAGTGCGCTCGCAGAATTCGACGCGAAGGGGGTAGCGGAGATTGCGGCGGAGCTGCAGGGGAACCAGGAGGCGGTGCCAGGAGCCCTTTTGCCAGTTGTCGATGACCAGTGAGTCGTTGACATAGAGGCGGAAGCCGTCGTTCCCTTCGAGGCCGAGATGCACCGTCCCGCTTGCCGGTGCGATCAGCTCCCCGCGCCAGCTCGCGCTGAACCATTCCCGCGCCAGGGCCGGGTGGGGCGAAAAGAGAGTCCAGTTGAAATCGATCTGCGGATCGAAACGCGCGAATGCCGGGGCGCCTGCGAAATCGGGATTGGGCCAATAGGCGGCGGCGAGGCCGCTGTGCCCGCCCGTTTCATCTTCGGCCTGCGGCCTTCCGATCAGTGCCGCATCGTGGCGCTGTTCCTGCGGATCCGGGACGGCTCGCAGCCAGCGCTCGGGAATGACCGCGACCTCCTCGCGTTCCCGGCTGCAGCCCCGGGCGTAGCGGAGCTGGATGCTCCGGCCGGCCCGGGCTTTGAGGCCCTCGAGGATCGATACCGGCTGGTTGCCGGGACCGCTGTAGCCGCCGAGGCGGGCTGCCGTGGCCTCGGGGCCGATGACCGCGATGCTGCCCATAGCGCGGGAGAGGGGCAGGAGGCCATTGCGGTTTTTCAGCAGCACGATGCTCTCGCGCGCCGCCTGGCGCGCCAGTTCCCGGTGTGCGGCCATGCCGTTGACGCGCCCGGCCTCCTCCACAGCGACATAGGGTTGTTCGAACAGGCCGAGTTCGAACTTGGCGCGCAGCACCCGGGCGACAGCGCGGTCAATGACCAGGCTGTCGATATAGCCGCCCTGCAGCGCCCGGGTAAAAAAAAGGGGGAAATGGTCCACGGTGGTTTGAAAAAGGAGATCCAGGCCGTTCTCGAACGCCGCTTTGGCGGACTCTTCATAATCGCCGGACACCCCCTGCAGATCGTTCATCCCTCCCACCGCGCCGGCATCGGAGACGACCAGACCGCGGAAGCCCCATGCCTCCCGGAGATCGCGGATGAGCAAATCGCGGTTGGCGGTGCACGGCCGGCCATCCAGGCTGTTGTAGGCGATCATCAGGGAGCGGGCGCCGCCCTGGTCGATGCAGCTCCGGAAGGGCGGAAAATAGACCTCCTCCAGCAGCCGCCGATTGTGGTGGATCGGATAACTGTCGCGCCCTCCCTCGCCATGGTTGGCGACGAAATGTTTGAGGGTGGTGATAAC
Source organism: bacterium (assembly GCA_035353815.1). Taxonomy (GTDB): domain Bacteria; phylum Zhuqueibacterota; class Zhuqueibacteria; order Residuimicrobiales; family Residuimicrobiaceae; genus JAKPUX01. The sequence continues at coordinate 33,700 of DAOQAG010000039.1, read as the reverse complement.
TCCGGCGCTTTCGAACTCGCGCACAAACGCGGTGCCCATGGCCGAAGCCAGGAGGGGATCTTCGCCGTAGCACTCCTCCACCCTGCCCCAGCGCACATCAGTGGCGACGTTGACCACCGGTGAGAGCACCTGGCGAATGCCACGCGACCGGGTCTCGCGGGCGATGGCAGCGGCGACGCGCTGCATCAGCTCCGGATCCCAGGTAGCCGCTAGGCCGATGGCCTGGGGAAAGGCGGTGGCGCCCTCGCGCACCAGGCCGTGCAACGCCTCATCGAAGGGGATGATCGGAATGCCGAGGCGGGTCTCCTCGATGAAAAAGCGCTGCGCCGCGTTGATCCGCTCGGCCAGTGCCGGCGCCGGGCCGGCGCTGCCGAAGCGCAGCAGCTGCTGGGCAGCGCCGCCGCCCGAAGCGGCGGTGGCGAACTGCAGTCCAAAGATGCCGTTCCGGTACTTTTCCCGGCCCTCGGCCGGATCGCCAGGAACCATGAACAGCTGCCAGAGCTTTTCTTCCAGGGTCATCCGCCCCAGCAGATCCTGGACGCGGGTTTCGACGGGGAGCGCGGCATCCCGGTAGGGTGGATTATGCTCCGCGGCTCGCACAGGTACGCCCGTTGCCAGGAGCAAGAGCAGGGAGCAGGCCGCACGGCAGCGGCGGATTCCGGCCATGATACTTCCTCATTGAGTGAGATTTTTCCTCAGGAAATTTGCACTATTTTTCCTGCATTCGCAAGTGCTTTCAGCCGGGCCGCCCCGCCTTTTTTCGCCGGCTGTAAATCCAGCTTGCATTCCTCTGATTCTCTTTGTATTTTTGAGCAGGTGCACTGAGGCGAAGGGAACGGCCTGTGGGAAGGCCGTCAAGTCGACGGAGCCAGCATGAGCGAGATTATCCGCATTGGTGAACAAGTCCTTTCCGAGAACAACCGCCTGGCTGCGCAGATCCGCAGCCGGCTGGAAACGTTACAGCTTCCCGCCATCAACCTGGTCAGCTCGCCCGGATCGGGCAAGACCACCCTGCTGGAGAAAACCCTCACCCACCTAGCCGGTCATCTGCGCATCGCTCTGATCGCCGGGGATGTGCAGACCGATAACGACGCGCGGCGTCTGACCGCTGCGGGCGGCCGCCTCGTCCGGCCCATCGTCACCGGCGGGGCGTGCCATCTCGACGCCCGCATGGTGACGCAAGCCCTGCAGGGGATGGCGCTGGAAGAATGCGACCTGCTGATCATCGAAAACGTCGGCAATCTCGTCTGTCCCTCCAGCTATGACCTTGGTGAAGACCAGAAAGTGGTGCTGCTGAGCACCGCCGAGGGGGATGACAAGCCCCTCAAATACCCGGCGATCTTCCGTCGCGCCGGCTTGCTGGTCATTACCAAACTCGATCTGTTGGGCACCTCCGATTTTGACTTGCTGCGGGCTGAAGAACATGCCCGAATGATTCATCCCGGCCTCGAGATTCTCCGCCTCTCCTGCCGCAGCGGCGCGGGGATGGAATCCTGGTACGGCTGGCTGCAGCAGCTCGCCCTGGCCAAAAAGGCGGGAGGCGGTGCGCATGCCTGACACAACGGGCATGGCGGCCGAGCGCCGCCGCATCCGCCTCGAAGGCATCGTGCAGGGCGTGGGCTTCCGGCCCTTCACGCTCCGCATCGCCCGCGAATCCGGCCTCGCCGGTTTCGTCCGCAATGAAAGCGGCGGGGTGGTGATCGAGGCCGAGGGCCCCGCCGCGGTGCTCGATCGCTTCCTCGCCCGCCTGTTGAGCGAACACCCGCCGCACGCCCGGGTCGTGCGCCATCGGGTGGAGCCTCTCTCCCCTTGCGGCGGGAACGACTTTACCATCCAGTTCAGCGCCCCGGGCAGTGCCGCCGCCACCTTCATTGCGCCGGATCTGGCCGTCTGCTCCGAGTGCCTGGCGGAGATGAACGATCCCGCCGGCCGCCGCCATCACTATCCCTTTCTCAATTGCACCCGCTGCGGACCGCGTTTCAGCATTGTCCGCAGCCTGCCCTATGACCGCAGCCGCACCTCCATGGCTGCTTTTGCGATGTGCCCCGAGTGCCGGGCGGAGTATGAGGATCCCGGCGACCGCCGCTTTCACGCCCAGCCCACGGCCTGTCCGGCGTGCGGGCCGCGGCTGTGGCTGACGGACGCGAGCGGGACGGAGTTGCCGGCGGAAGATCCGGTCGCCGCCGTCTGGAAGATGCTGCAGCAGGGGCGGATCGTCGCCGTGCGCGGACTCGGAGGATTTCATCTCTGTGTCGATGCGCAAAATGAGGCCGCGATCACGACCTTGCGCCAGCGCAAGGGGCGGAGCCGCAAGCCCTTCGCCCTCATGGCCCGCGATCTCGAGACCATTCGCCGCTGGTGTGACATCGGCGCCGCAGAGAAAGGCGTCCTGGAAAGTCCGGCGCGGCCGATCGTCCTGCTGCGCGCCAAAAGCGCAGCAGAGCACCAGGCTCAAGATCCTGCGGCAGCCCCCGGGCTGCTCCCCTGGGTCATCGCGCCCGGCCAGCGCTATCAAGGTTTCATGCTCCCCTATACGCCGCTGCACTACCAGCTTTTGGCCGGCCCCCTGCCGGTGCTGGTCATGACCAGCGGCAATCTCGCCGAAGAGCCGATCGCCATCGGCACTGCCGAGGCTCTCTCGCGGCTGGGCGGCATTGCGGACGCCTTTTTGCTGCACGACCGCGAGATCCTGCAGCGCTGCGACGACTCGATCCTCCGCTGCGAGGAGGGCCACCCCATGCTCATCCGTCGCAGCCGGGGCTACGTGCCCGACCCCATCCTGCTGGAGCAGCCCCTGCCCGAGCCGCTCCTCGCGGTCGGCGGCGAGCTCAAGAACACCATCGCCCTCGGCCGAGGCCGCGAGGTCTTTCTCAGTCAGCACATCGGCGATCTTGACAACCCCGCGGCGCTCTCCTTTTTCGACCAGGCCGCCGGTCATTTGCAGAGTCTGCTGCGCATCGAGCCGCACCTCATCGTTCATGATCTTCACCCCGACTATCTCTCCACCCAATGGGCGCTGGCCCAGCCGCAAGCCCGGCGGATCGCCGTGCAGCATCATCATGCCCATTTCGCCGCGGTCCTGGCCGAGCACCGCGTCGAGGGGCCGTGCATCGGCATCCTCCTCGACGGCACCGGATACGGCAGCGACGGCACGATCTGGGGCGGCGAAGTGCTCCTCGGCAATGCCGCCTCGGTTACCCGGGAGGCCTGGCTGCAGCCGGTGCCGATGCCGGGCGGCACCGCCGCGGTGCGTGAACCCTGGCGCATGGCCCTCAGCCACCTTCATGCCGCCCTGGGCCGCGACTGCCTCGATCTCGATCTCGAGGTCATGCACTACAGGCCGCGCGCCGAGATGGAGCTGCTCCTCGACGCCATGGAGAAGGGGATCAACGCCCCGCTGACCTCGAGCTGCGGGCGCTTTTTCGATGCCGTAGCCGCGATCATGGGGCTCTGCTTCGAGAACACCTTCGAGGCCGAGGCGGCGATGACCCTGGAGATGACTGCCGCGCCCAGTGATTCGCCGCGACCGCCGCTGGAGGAGATCATCGGCCGCGATTTCGAGCCCTCCGGCCCCATACGCCTGAGCCATTTCGTCCAACGCATAACACGGAAGACCCTGGAGGGCTGCGCCGCCAGTGTGGTGGCCTGGCGCTTCCATCTCACCCTCGCCGATATCTTTCTCCTCGCAGTCCAGGAGGTGCGCCGGCGCAGCGGCGTCGATCGCGTCGTCCTGAGCGGCGGGGTGTTCCAGAATGCGCTGCTGCATGCGCGGCTGCGCCAGATTCTCAGCGACGCGGGATTCCAGGTCTTCAGTCCGCGCCTGGTTCCGGCCAACGACGGTGGCCTGGCACTGGGTCAGATCGCCGTCGCCGCAGCCCGGCTGCAGCGCGGATAAAGGATTCAGGGGGAACCCGAGGAGAGCCGCGGCCCGGCTGCTGCGCTGCGGATACAGTATTCAGGAGGAGGCCAAGGTATGTGCGTCGCCGCACCTGGAAAGGTGGTCCGGTGCTACGAAGTGGACGGTCTGCTGATGGGTGAGGTCGATTTCGGCGGCGTCACCCGGGAGGTATGCCTGGCCCACGTGCCGGAGGTGCAGGCCGGCGAGCAGGTGATGGTGCACGCCGGCTTTGCCCTCGAAATCATCGCAGCCGCCGAGGTGGAGCAATTCTACACCCTGTGGCAGGAGGTGCTCGCAGCGCGGCCGGGTGGTCCTCCCGCAGCGGCGCCCGAGGCGGAGGACTCACCATGAACCTTGCCCCCTTCCGGGATCCCGGAATCGCGGCCTGGCTCATCGCGGAGATCCATGCCGCCCAGAAGCATCCCTGGGTCCTCATGGAGACCTGCGGCGGCCAGACCCATGCCATTCTCCGCCTCGGTCTCGACCAGCTTCTGCCCCGCGAGCTGGAGCTCGTGCACGGGCCCGGCTGCCCTGTCTGTGTTACGCCGGCCGGGCTCATCGATCAGGCGATCGCCCTGGCCGGCTGCCCGGGGGTCCTGCTCGCCACTTTCGCTGACATGATGCGCGTCCCCGGCTCGGCCGGCACCCTCTTCGAAGCCCGGGCCGCCGGCGCGGAGGTACACATGGTCTACTCCGCCCTCGATGCCCTCGCGTTGGCGCGCCGCATGCCGAAGCGCGAGGTGGTCTTTTTCGCCATCGGCTTTGAGACCACCGCCCCCGGCAGCGCGCTGGCCGTCGCCCGGGCGCGCCGCGAGGGGATTCGCAATTTTTCTCTCCTGATGGCCCATGTGCTCGTCCCCCCCGCTATGCGCGCCCTGCTGCAGAGCCCGGACAATCGGGTGCAAGGCTATCTCGCCGCCGGCCATGCCTGCGCCATCCTCGGCTGGGAACCCTACGAGGCCCTGGCGGCGGAGTTCGGGGTGCCCATCGTCGTCACCGGTTTTGAAGCGGCCGATCTACTGCGCGGCATCCTGCGGCTGGTGCAGATGCTCGAAGCCGGCGAGGCGCGCGTCGAGAATGCCTATGAGCGGGTGGTGCGCCGCGAGGGCAACACCCGCGCGCAGGCACAAATGGACGGCGTATTCGAGGTATGCGCGCGCGAATGGCGGGGCATCGGCCTTCTCCCCGACAGCGGCCTGCAGCTGCGGCCGGAATGGGCGGCGTGGGATGCGCAGCGCAAATTCGGGGATCTGGCTTCGCCGAGCGCCGCGGCCTCAGAGTGCATCAGCGGCGAGATCCTCCAGGGTCTGAAAAAGCCGCCCGCGTGCCCGGCCTGGGGCGGGCGCTGCACCCCGGCGCATCCCCTCGGCGCGCCGATGGTCTCGGGCGAAGGGGCTTGCGCCGCCTATTACACCTATCAATACATCCCGGAGGAGGAAGGACCGGCCCGGCACGCCCTCCCGGAAGGCCTCACCCGATAACGGAAAGGTCAGCATGAGCGGGGACAAGATTCAGCTCGGTCACGGCAGCGGCGGCCGTATGATGGCCGGGCTCATCCATGACCTCTTCAAACGCCGCTTTGGCAATCCCTTCCTCGATCCCCTCGATGACGGGGCCCTCCTGCCCGGGCTCGCCCCGGGGGAACGTCTCGCCTTCGCCACCGACAGTTTCGTCGTCGATCCCATCTTCTTTCCCGGCGGCTCCATCGGTGACCTCGCCGTCAATGGCACGGTCAACGACCTTTGCATGTGTGGCAGCCGGCCGCTCTGGCTCAGCGCCGGCTTTATCCTGGAAGAGGGCCTCGAGCTTGCTGACCTCGAAGGGATTGTCGGGGACATGGCGGCTGCGGCCGCCCGCGCCGGGGTGCAGATCGTCACCGGAGACACCAAGGTTGTCGAGCGCGGGCAGGCGGACCGACTCTTCATCAACACCAGCGGCATCGGGGTGATCGCGCATCAGGTGACACTGGGCTCGCGCCACCTCCGGCCCGGCGACCGCCTGATTGTCAGCGGTACGCTCGGCGATCATGGCATCGCGGTGCTCTCCCGGCGCCGCGACCTCGGCTTCACCACCCCCCTGCTGAGCGACACCGCCCCCTTGCACGAGCTGAGCGCGCTGCTGCTGGAATGTTGCGGCGAGGCCCTCCATGCCCTGCGCGATCCAACCCGTGGCGGCCTGGCGGCCACCTGTCACGAGTTCGCACAGGGCTCGGGCGTCGAGATTCGGCTCGAGGAGCGGGCGCTGCCTGTGCGGCGGGAAGTGGCCGCTGCCTGCGAACTGCTCGGGCTCGATCCCCTCTATCTGGCCAATGAGGGCAAACTGGTGGCCGCAGTCGCCGGGGAAGCCGCCGACCGGGCCTTGCAGACCTTGCGGGACCATCCCCTCGGCCGCGAGGCGGCGCTGATCGGTGAAGTGCATGCGGGGAAAACGGGCATCGTGGCCATGCGCTCGTTTCTGGGCGCCTGGCGAATGGTGGATCTGCCGGCGGGGGAACTGCTGCCGCGGATCTGTTGAACAGGGTACGTTGGCCGGCGCACAGAGGGGCCGCTGCGCACCGGTCTGGAGGCGATAGATCAGGCGCCGGCATGGAGGCAAAGCATCAAGTGCCGGCATGGAGGCGATACATCAAGCGCCGGCCTGGAGATGATACCGCAAGTGTCAGCATGAAGGCGAGGCCTCAAGCGCCGGCATGGAGGCGATACCTCAGACGCCGGTCTGGAGATGAAGTATCAGGCGCCGGCGGCCGCCCGCTTCGTCCGCCACTGGTTCCAGACCAGGAGCACCTCCCGCCGGTAGAAGAAAACGATCAGGGCCAGGCTGGCCAGCCCCTCCAGGGCATGAACCAGCAGGGCGTTGGCGGGGGTGACCAGCAGATCCGCCAGCAGAAAAAGCACCGTATAAAGCGCCGGCAGCCAGAACAGCTTCATCCGGTTGAACCGGAACGGATGGATTTTCCGGCACTCTCTCCAGGCAAATCCCGCCACGATCCATTTCATCGCAAAATTGACCCAGACCGCGCCCGCCAGCCCCCACATCTTGATAAACCAGAACGAAAAGATGATCTGCAGGATCGATGAGAAAAAAAGCACCCGCGGCAGGAGTCGCGTCTTGCGATAATAATAAAAGGGGGCCAGGGCCATGTAGAAGAGGCTGCGCGCGACAAAGCCGAGGCTGAGAACCGGCAGGAAATGGAAGGCGGCATAATAGGCCTCACGCTTGACCACGAGCGGGACCAGCGCCGGGACCGCGATCAGAAAGAGGGGCAGAATCAGCAAGGTAGCGGCGGAAAAACCGCTGAAATAGCGGTTGACCTGAATCGAGCTGGCGGGCGTCTGCTGCTCCCTCCAGATCCCGAAGACCTTGGGGTAGATGGCGCTGACCAGGCCGGTCTGGAAGAATTCGATCAGCAATGTGCACTTGACCGCAAAATCATAAATGGCCACGTTCTCGGCCTGGAGGTAGTGATTGATGATGAAGCGGTCGATGTAGGAGAGCGTCCAGAAAAGCAGTGAATAAATGACCAGGGGCCAGCAATAGTCGGCCATGTTCTTCATAAAGCCGCGGTCCCGCGTCAGGCCATATCCGCTGATCAGGACGGTCAAGGCCAGCGCGGCCAGGGCCAGAGCGGCGAGCAACCGCCCCCAGATCGGCCCGATCAGGGAATCGGGAAAAAGGTGGAGCAAGCCCAGGGAGAGCCCGATGACCAGGATAAAATTGAGGATGTTGGCCCAGAAATAGCGGACCGGCCGCTGCTGATAGATCAGCAGATTGGTATAGAGCTTGAAAATGCCGTGACCGACCGCGGTCAGGACCGAAAGAAATCCGTACGGGTAAAAGGTGAGTGCCGCATCCGCAAAAATGAGCTGAAAAAGCCAGGGGCCGGCGAGCATGGAAAGCAGGACCAGGCCGGCGCTGATGCCGAGAAAAGAGGTGACAATGCCGCTCATATTGGCGCGCAACAGACCCGGATCGGAGCGGTACTCGATGTACTGCACCGTGATGTAAGAGTCGAGCCCAAAGCTGACCAGGATCTGCATCAGAAAACAAAAGCTGATGTAGAGCGCCAGCCGGCCGAAATCCCCCGTGCTCAGCAGATTGGTGTAAAAAGGGAGCAGGAGAACGCTCGCTGCCAGCGGGAGGGCTCCGGTGACGGAGTAGATCAGGGAGGACTTGAAGAATTGGCGCGAGATCATGGCCGCGGGATCAGGCGCAGTTCATAGAGATGGGTTTTGCTGCGGCCGACCGTCAGGCGTAGAAAAGGCCGCAGCCCGCTGAGATAAAAGAGGGGATGATACCAGGTCACGCGCGCCTCATGCCGCACCACCTCGTAACCGGCGGCGGCGAGTAGATGGCGGAGGCGCAACGGATCGTATTCATGAAAGTGCTGGTTGTTCCAGAAGGCGTGCGGCCGACGCGGGGTTGTCAAAAAGATGCGGGTTTCGGGCTGCAGATAGAGGCGCAGGCTTTCGAGAAAATGGAGCGGATTCATCAGGTGCTCGATCACCTCAAAGCAAAAGAGATAGGCGTAGCTCTTGCGGGGCGCGCTCCATTCGCGATCGAGATCGCCGCTGGTGGAGTTATAAGCGAGCTGGAATCCTGCGGCCATGGTCTTGTCGAAGGTGTTTTCGGGGCCAATGGAGAGCACCTCGCCGGTTCCGGAGATGGCGGGGGCGATAAAATTGCGGGTGAATTTGAAACGGAGCCGGCCCTGAAAATCGCTCACATCACAGGCCTCTACTTGCAGATTCAATTTTTGCGGCATCGACGGTCATCCATGGTGAGGGTGAAGGTGCGTCTTCCGGCTACAGGGACTGGATCTGGCTCAGGGCATTCTCGGCAGCACGGGTGGTCTGGGCATCGGAGTTGTCGTTGATCACTTTTTTCAGCAGAGGCACGGCATTGCGGAAATCATTCGCGCGCATCATTTCAAAGGCCTCATTGTACCATGCCGCCTGTCGCGCCACGCGGATTTTACCCACATTCATGCGCGCCAGCTCCGCCAGCTCACTTTTGCCACCCTCCTTGATCACGCGCATGAAATATTTCTCCGCCTGGTCGTAGCGCTTGTCGCCGGCGCAGCGCACACCCTGGTTGTAGATATCGACGAGCTGACCCTGCGAAGCCGCCTGGCGTGCCTCCTCGATCAGCTTTTTGATTTCGGGATCGTCGGTCTGCTTGCGCAGTTTTTCAGCCAGGGTCAGGGCGCGGCTATATTCCTTCTCGTTGATCAGCCGCGCCACCCGGTCAATCTGGGTTCGCAGAATCGACTCGCGCGCAGCCTCCAGCGCCTTCTCGCCGCCGCGCTGCCCGATCAGGGCGAGAAGCTCAGACTGCCGGGCGCTGTTGTCGGTCAGCACATAGTACTGCAGCAGGTTGCGCGCCACATCGAGGCGCGAGGGCATCCCCTGCAAAGCCTTTTCGAGGGCGGCCTGGCCCTGGGGTTGCATGCCGAGGTGCATGTAGGCCTCGCCGAGCTGAGCCTGAGCGTCGATGAAACGGTCATCGATCTGGAGGGTTCGCAGCAGTTCATTGCGCGCGCGGGCGATGGTCGCCTCCTTTTGGGGCGTCTGCTCCTTTCGCCCCGCCGCCAGCAGGCAGCGGCCGTACTGGTAATGGATCCAGGCGGCGCTGGAATCGATGGCGAGGGCCTGGCGGAAAAACTGTCCGGCCACGCTCTCTTCCTCGCGGGTCATGGCGGCGTAGCCCAGTCCGGCCGGGGCCAGGGCGAAGTGCGGATTGACCTTGCCCGACTGCCGGAAATGGGCCTCGGCGGCGTCAAGACGGCTGGCCCCATGATGTGCCAGGAGATCACCGAGACGGTAGAGGATCTCCTCATAGGGGACAGGCCGGAAGGGATGGTTGGCATCGAGCGAAAGCTCCCGCGGCGCCAGACGTGCAAAATCAAGGCTCTCTTTTTCGGAATAGGCCTTGACCGTTCTGTCGAGAAGCGACAGCGAGAGATGAAAGGCCTCCTTGAAGGCGTTTTCGCTGGATTCACCGGTGCCGAGCAGGGTTATATACCGATCGATGGCCTCGGCTCCAGCATCGTGCAGGCCGTGGAAGAGAAAATGGGTAAGGATCCAGGCCTGGGCATAAAAAATGGGATTTTTCTCTGCGTCGCGGTACACTGCGGCGTCGGCGTCGAGGCGCATCAATTCGGCAAAAGGGAGCCAAGGCGTCGAATGCAGGGTGCGCGCATGTTCCTTGAGGGGTTCGCCGACGAGGATGCCGCCGGCGTCGGTGCGAAAGGTACTGTAATACTCCGCCAGTCCCTCCTGCAGCCAGAGGGGCGCTCCCGGCCAGGCAGTGGCAAAGATGGCATGCGCGTATTCATGGTAGATGGTGCGCGTCACCTCTTCCCGGGCGCTGACGGCGATGTACTGGGCATCCTCGCGCTGGAGAAAATAGCCATCACTGCCCGCCGGCGGATCGGCGGGAAAGCTCTGATAGGGTGCCAGGCCGCGTTCATCCTTGAAGACGAAGATGAAGGTCGGCACCGGCGACGGGAGGGCTCGGCCGGCGCAGCGGGAGGTCAGCACCGCGTGATATTGCTCCAGTCCGAGACTGATCTCGCTGGCCTGTTTGGCCGGGGCTGCGCTGTAGAGGGTGAACAGGTTCCCCTCCTGGCAAATCCATTTTTCTTTGGCTTTGGGCAGTGCTGGTGTCGCGGGCAAGGCAGCGGAAGTCAGGTTGAGAATGCAGAAGAAGCAAAGAATGAGATAAATGAATTGCGAAGGACGGGCGCAGGCCATGTAATTACCGCACCACGACTTTAAAGTCATCGCGCTCCTCTTCTACTTCCTTGAAAAGGTCGAGTACCCGATCATAGTCCGCACCAAGCAGTCTTTTGGCGCTTTGCGGCTGCCGGATCCGGATCCGGATCGGTCCTGGAATATCGGTGGTCAGGAGATCCCACAGGGCGTCGAGGTTGCGGCCGAACCAGGCGGGGAACTCGAGCTGGCGTGCCAGCTCGTCGTAGAGCCGCTCCATGGAGGCCAGCTCACGGCCCTGCAATACGCAGCGTTTCACCGGCATGGCGGCACCTCGACAAAGGTCCGGTAGTGATCGACGGTGACATAGCGCAATCCGTCACCGGAAAAAACCATGCGCTTGGCGCCGCGATGGCCGCCCTTGTAATCGAGATCGAGTTCGCGCCAGCTGCGGCCCGCAGCGGGCAGCTTGTTCTCCCGGTTGGAAAAACGGTCGCCACCGATGCTTTTGCCCTTGAGGGTGGAATGAGACCAGAGGTCTTCGCCGGGCTGCCAGCCCGCCTGGCGCGCTTGCGCCTTGGTGACAAACTGCGCAGGCAGGTCGCGGTCGCCGCTGCGGTTCAGGGCGGCGAGGATCGCGACCAGTTCCGCCTCGTCGATCGGTTCCGGGAGGCGGCGATTGAGGTCGGCCACCGCGCGCTGGCACCCGGAATCGGCCGCAGCCGGCGCGGCGGAGGGCTGCGCAGCGGCCGGTGCGGCGTTTTTCCCGTCTCCGGAGAAACGATGGGTGGCTACCGCCACCGCGAGAGCGAGGGCGATCCACAGGACTATTTTGCGCTTGGGCATGCGAAGAGCTCGTTATATCCGATATTTATCAATAAAATATCGCAATTCTTAGCCCAATTTCAAAACATTTTCTTTACCGGCAGCCGGGAATCCGGCTATCTGCCCAGGCCGATGCTCTGGCGCAGGGTCTCCCGGAGGTTTTTTCCCGGAAGCCGGTAATCCGGCTATCTACCCAGGCCGATGCTCTGGCGCAGGGTCTCCCAAAGGCTTTTTCCCGGCAGCCGGGAGGCCCGCTTTTGGCTTTTCCGGGGAGCGCTGTCCTGCATCGTGCTGCGGCGGCTCGGGGTGCCCGGGCCGCGTCTGGAGTTGCTGCGGCTGCCATCCCGGCGGGTCGCTTCACGGCGGGGATCACCGCGATAGATGCCATCATTCCGGGTGGCCTGAACGCGTCCCGATGGGGGAGCGGAGGAGCGGGAGGTGTGCGAAAAGTTGCGTTGCGCGCCGGACGCCAACGGCCGCTGCGCTTGCACGCGCTCCGGATTCCGGGATCGTCCCGCTGTGGCAACCGGCTCCGGCGCCGCCTGACGGTAGTCAAAATTCTGCAGGGTTTCGCGCGGCAGGGGCTTGCCCATGATCTTTTCGAGGGTTCGCACCATCTCCATGTCCTCCGGCGTGGTCATGGTGTAGGCGAGGCCGTTGCGCTCGGCACGGCCGGTGCGGCCGATGCGATGAATATAGGCATCGGCGGTGTCCGGCATATCAAAGTTGATGACATGCGAGATCGTGTCAACGTCGAGTCCGCGCGCCGCGATGTCGGTGGCGACCATGATCTGGAATTCGCCGCGCCGGAATCCCTGCAGCGCTGCCTGGCGCTGGCTCTGGGTGCGGTCGCTGTGCAGGCTGGTCACCTTGTAGCCATGACGTCCCACTTGCTGAGCGACGCGGTGGGCGCGATGACGGGTGCGCGCAAAGATCAGGACCGAATCGGTCTCGGTGCGTTGCAGCAAGGCCAGCAGCAGCGGCAGTTTGAGGTGCTGCGCCACTGGATAGAGGGCGTGGCGGACCGTATGGACCGGCTGGGCGAGACCGAGCGTGACACGCTGCGGTTTCCGCATCGCCTGGGCAGCCAGGCCCTCGATCTCCTCCGGAAAGGTGGCGGAGAAAAGCAGGGTCTGGCGCTGCGCCGGGATCTTTTGCAGGATCTTGCGGACCGAAGGCAAAAAGCCCATGTCGAGCATGCGGTCCGCCTCATCGAGGACCAAAACCTCGATCCGAGAGAGGTCGGCCTGGCGCTGATCCATCAGGTCGAGCAGCCGGCCGGGGCAGGCGACGAGGATCTCGACGCCGCCGCGCAAGGCCCTGATCTGTGCGGCAGAGGGCACACCGCCATAGATGGTGGCACTGCGCAGATCCGTGCCCTTGCCAAGGCTGCGAACGGTCTCGTGGATCTGTTCGGCCAGCTCGCGCGTGGGGGTGAGGATCAGGGCGCGGCTTTGCCGGCGCGGCCCGGAGAGCAGCTTGTGCAAAATAGGCAGAACGAAAGCAGCCGTTTTACCAGTGCCCGTTTGGGCCGTGCCGATCAGGTCGTGTCCGGAGAGGATCACGGGGATGGCAGCGGACTGGACCGGCGTAGGCGTGACATAGCCTTCGGCTTTGATTCCCGAAGACAAGCGGGAATCGAGCTTGAATTGATCAAAACTCATGATACATCCTTTATGGATAGAGGATTGGAAATGTCGGAGGATGAAGAGGGATGCACATTGGAACTGCAGAGGAATCCGTCAAGAGGGACGCACTGGCAGGTCGGGATTACATATCAATCAACATCGCGATTTCAATAACGGCACTGAATTGGTGTTATGAAATGACATCTCGCAATTATTATTAACGGTAAAGGTACATAATAAATTTCTAATTTCCAATACTTTTTTATTGTTTTTCACGAAATCCGCCCCGAGCTCTCGCGGCAGCCCGAAAGCCAGGTGGGCACGAGAGAGGAAGGCTCGCGCAGGCACGGGCCTCGGGTGGGCACGAGATGAAGCGCCGCAGCCCGGGCGGGTCCCCCGCCCTCTCGCTGCAGCCCGAAAGCCGGGTCGGCACGAGAGGGGAGGACTCGCGCCGGCCCGGACCGATGGATTACAGCTGCCAGAGCAGGCCGACTGTCACCGCGAGAAAATCAGAATCGGGCTGATCCTTGCTGCCGATGTTGTCGAGATCATAATTGAGAAAGACATAGCGGACATCGGCGGTGATCTTCATGTTGCTCACCGGCAGTTCCAGACCGCCGCCGAGGTGATAGCCCAGCGTGCTCGTGGTCTGGTCCTCCGGTGCCCCGATACCGATCTTGTCCTGATCGTAATCGACGGTCGTATGATACCAACCGGCACCGGCCAGGCCGTAGACGATGGGGAGCGGGAAGAGCATGGCGGAGACCTGCACCGGCCAGCTGCGCAGGGTCATCATCCCATCCTCATACTTTTCCTGACGGTAATCGATGGCCCCCTCGATTTTGAGGCCGCCGAACGCCATGCGCGCGGCCAGGCCGCCGTACATCTGCCCCTGATCGGCATCCTTGCTCTTGTAATACCCGGCGCGCGGTCCTAGATAGAGCTGCGCCATGACCTCACTTTGGAGGATCAGGACCAAGGTCAACATCGCCAACAGCATCATCATCTTTTTCATGGAACTCTCCTTTCAGCAGGATGGGCTGCTCCGCAACCTTTCCCATAGTATACCATTACTTCCTATGCAACGCAGCGATCCCGGTCACAAATTCCCGAATATTACACCGCTGGCCTGGCGCAAAGGCGCTCGCTGCGCCGGGGAAAGCGCCTTTCAGCTTACTGGATCGCCGTGACGACAAAATTGAGCAGGAAGAGCGTGGTGACGATATACATCAGGGGATGGACTTTTTTCGCCTCTCCCCTGACGATTTGCGTGAGCACATAAAAGATAAATCCCGCGGCCACGCCGTTGGCGATGCTGCAGGTGAAGGGCATCAAGACGACCGTGAAAAAAGCCGGAACCGCCTCGTCGGGTGTGCTCCAGTCGACCTCGCGGATGCTCGAGATCATCAGGATGCCGACAACGATGAGGGCGGCTGCTGTCGCGGAGGCTGGAATGATCAGCGCCAGGGGGGCGAAAAAGAGGGCCAGCAGAAAGCACGCGGCAGTAAAGACCGAGGTCAAGCCGGTACGGCCGCCGGCGCTGATCCCGGCCGCACTTTCGACGTAGCTGGTGACGTTGCTGGTCCCCAGCAAGGCGCCGATCGAGGTGGCGATGCCGTCGCTGAAAAGGGCGCGGTCGAGTTTGGAGGAGATCCCCTTGCCCGCCGCCAGGCGATCGCTGTCGCGCCGGTCAAAAATCCCGGCCCGGCGCCCGGTGCCGATAAAGGTGCCGATGGTATCGAAGGTGTCGGAGAGGCTGAAGGCGAGGATCAATGCAAGAATCGCGAGCAGCTTGTCCGGCTGGCTGAAGAGGCCGGCAAAATCGAGATGGAACAGAGTCGGCGCCAGCGAGGGCGGGAGAAAATCAGCGGCCGTAAAAGCAGGGCCGTGCACCAGTCCGGTGGCCAGACCGATCAGGGTGGTGGCGATAATCCCGAGGAGGATCGCAGCGCGCCAGCGTAGCAGCAGCATGGTAATGGTGAGCAGGAGGCCGGCCACCGCGAGCAGGGTGACCGGATCGGTGAAACGGGCGAGTGCGGGCACGACATCCCGGGCGACGACCTGCTGGACCTTGTCATCGGCAAGGGTAGCGCGGACGATCTGGGCGCCGTCGGCGGTGAAATCGAGGAGATGGGCGTTCTTGATGCCGAGATAGGCGATGAAGAGTCCGATCCCGCCGCCAATGGCATGCTGCAGCGACTCCGGGATGGCCTCGATCAGCATCTTGCGGATGTTGGTGACGACGATGATAAAATTGACCACACCGCAGAGAAAGACGATCGCCAGGGCTTGCTGCCAGCTCAGCCCCATGGTGAGCACAACCGTGAAGGTGAAAAAGGCATTCATCCCCATGCCCGGGGCCTGGGCGAAGGGGACATTGGCGTACAGACCCATGATCAGGGTGGCGATGACCGTCGAGAGGATGGTCGCGGTGAAGACCGCGCCGCGGTCCATGCCGGTCAGGCTGAGGATGGCGGGATTGACAAAGATGATGTAAGCCATGGTGATGAAGGTGGTGAGCCCGGCTACCAACTCGGTGCGGAGGGTGGTGTGATGGGCCGAAAGGCCGAAAAAACGGTCCAATTGTTCGCGCATGGCGTGTTATTCTCCTCTTGGCTTGCTTGGGCTTGAGCGGGGATGTACTGGCCTGCTGCCGAAACAGCCGCTCCGGCTCTCTGTTTCACTCCACCACGATCTCGTCGAAAAAGACCCAGGAGAGGCCGCCCTCCGAGGGATGCCAGGCGGGCAGATGTCGGGTCCCCTCGACCTCGAAGCGCAGCCAGCGCACCCCGGCAGGAAGAGCGGTGAAGACGAATTCATGAATCTTGGGCTCCTGGCGCTGGTCGCCCTCCACTGTCTCGCTCCCGGTCGACTGAAAGGTTTTGCCGTCGGACGAAACCAGGCAGCTCACCCGGCGCGGATGCAGGATCCAGCTCTTGGGATCGTAGAGGCTGGCGAGGCGGACGCGCTGCAGCTGCACGGCAGCGCCGAGGTCCAGGGTGAGGGTGAAATCAACCCCCTCCCAGCCGAGCCAGTGCACCTTGTAGTCGCTGGCCCCCTGCACCCCGTTGGTCAGCACCGCCAGGTCGCCATTGGCATATTTGGGGCTCGGCATCGGCGCGGCGGTCACGGGCTTGCGGAAAGCGAGATTGCCCTCGACGCGGGCATCGATGAAGCGCAGGGTGGTCTGATAATAATCCTCGAGCGTGAAACCACTCTCGTTGACCAATCCGAGTCCGGCTGCCTGGCCGGCGGTGTGAAATTTCTCCAGGGTCGCGCGCATCTCGGGCCGCAGCACAAAGGCGCCTCCCTCCTCCCGGTACCAGCCGCGCGGGCCGAAGAGGTCGTCCTTGCCGATCTCCATGACAGCGTACTGCAGGGGCATCCGCGCCGTGCGCACCCGCTGCAGCAGTCCGGGCTGATCCGCCACCGCCGCTTCGGCCTGGTCGAAAAGGCGGCTGTACTCAGCCACATTCTCCGCCGAGAGAAACGTTGCGGCGTTCCAGACCGGCGAGCCGTAGATATCGAGACGCTGACCCGAGCGCATCAGTTCCGTCTCCAGCTGCCCGAGATAGGCTCCGATGAAGGGCGCAGCCGCGGCGAAATACCCCTGGAGGAAATCCTTTTTCAGGGAATCACCATCGAGATCGGGATTCCACAGCCATTTGGCGATGAGCCAGTTCTTGAGCTCGGCCATCTCGCCGCCGGACTGGCCGTTGGACTGCTGAAAGTGTTCCAGGCCGCCGTTGCGGACGAAGAATTGCAGGTTGGGCTGCAGGACGTGGAGATTGGGGAAGGGGCTGACGAAATTGGTAAACTGGACTACATAATCCCAGATGAAGAGATTCCGGGTCCGCTGCGACCACTCATGGATATCCCGGACAAAATCCTGACTCTCCGGATCTGCTTCGATCGGTTTGCTGCGGTTGAGCTCGATGGTGCAGAGGACGATTTGGACATTCTCCGCCGGACGGGTGATCCGCGGCGCCGGGCGCGAAAACTGGTAGGCCAGGGTGGAGATGACCTTGTCGGGGAATTCTTTGGCCACAGCGTTGACGAAGCGGAGGAGCGGCCCGGCGGGCGACCCCTCCTCCTCAATGATTTTTTGGCAATCGGGGCACTGGCAATAGGAGAAATTGTCGTTCTGGCTCACCGACCAGTATTTACGATCGGGCTGCTCCACCATCGCCTGGCGCAGGTGCGCGATGGTCAGGCGCAGCACCTCCGGATGGCTGAGGCAGAGCTGGTCGTGAATCCGCTTGCCGTTCATCCAGCAGTAATACTCCGGGTGGCTGGCGAAATAGTCGGCGCGGGGCACGAGACGGTCAAAGGTGTGGACATAATAGCCGCGGCCATAGATGTCGTTGACATCATCAAGGCGCATCCACTCCTTGTAGCCAGGATCGCGAAGGAAGCGGGAATGGATGGAACGGAAGCGGTTGGCCGGGGCCTGAATCTCCGGCGTGATCCGGAGGGTCAGGTCGCGGTGCGGCGGCACCACCTCAACCGTGGGCGTGTATTTGCGGCAGCCGAGGTACTTTTCGAGGAAATGGACCGCACCATAGACCGCGCCGCGGTCCGCCCCGCCGAGGAGAATGATGTTGTCCCCGTCCGGGCCGATATAGAATCCATCCTCGGGCAGCTGGTTCTGCAGGGCCGCGAGGGCCGCCGGCAAGCGCCGGCCGGCGCCGATGCGGATCTCCTTCTTCCCGTCGGCTGCGGCATCGCTGACGATGGGTAACTCGGCACCGGTCGATCTGCGGAGATACTCCTGCAAGAGCCCGGCTGCGCGTTGCTCAGCAGCGGCCGGATGTTCGGGCAGGACGATGTGATAGGGCGAGCGCCCCTGCTTGGCGAGGCGCTGCAGGGCCGGGCGTTTGTTCCCGCGGGGGAGTTCAGGGAGGGCCGGGACCATGGTGGCGCCGGCGCGGCCTCCCGCCGGGGCGAGTTCCAGGGCTGCGGGCTGCTTGTACAGGCCCCACTCCGCAAGGGCCGGCTCGGTCCGCGACCGGGAGATCACCAGGCGCACCCGGGACGCAGTGACCGGCGGAAAGCGCAGCAGCCGTTTGTAGCCGACGGTGGTGCCGAAGGTGATGGAGCGCCAGCCGCTGCCGGAAGGCACTTGCAGCTCAAAGGCTTCGATGCGCTGGCCGTTTCGGATGGGCTCCTGGAGGGCGAGGACATCGAAGTTTTTTTCGCCGTCGAGTTCGGCGGTGAGGAAAGTGGCTGCCGAGCCGTCGGGCGCGCGCCAGAACGAGGCGGGATCGCCGTCGGTCAGGGCGGTCAGGCTGGATGGCGGGACTTGCTGCTGCGCGGCCGCTTGGCCCGCGGCGGCCGCCTGTTCTGCGGCGTGCACTGCTCCTGCGAACTTTCCTTGTCCCGCGGCCGCCGCCTCTCCCCCGCCGCCGGCGGTGATACGCGCACCGGCGAGGAGGTTGGCAGAGAAGGTGGTGTCCAGAGCCTGGCGCATGCCGAGCAGGACCGCGGCATCGTTCTCGTGGATCAGCCCGCGCTGGTCGGGGGGCAGATTAAGGAGCAGCACGCAGTTGCGGCCGGCGGATCCGTAATAGATATCAAGCAGTTTTTCCGCGCTCTTGACTTGCCCGTCCTGGCCGGCATGATAAAACCAGCCCGGCCGGATCGAAACGTCGGCTTCGGCCGGGTACCAGATCAGCCTGGGGGCGGCGTGGATCCTGTCGCGGCTGCCGAGGTCGGCATCGGTGAGATCTCCGGGCACAAAGGCGGCATCGCTGGCCTGCTGCTGGGAGCGGGCAGCGATGGCATCGGTGTCCAGCGCTGCGGCGGGCAGGACGCTCCATTCGGTCTCACGGCCATATCCCGCCTCGGTGCCGACCCAGCGCACATCGGGCCCCATGATGGCGATGACTGCGTTCGGCTGCAGCTCGCGGATGAGCTGATACCAGGCCTGAAAGTCATAGACCTGGCGCTTGCCGTTGGGCCCCTCGCCGCAGGCGCCGTCGAACCAGACCTCCGCCACCTCGCCGTATTGGGTGAGGAGCTCGCGCAGCTGGTTCATGAAATGGGCGTTGTAGCGCGGCGAATCGCCGTAACTCGGTTCATGGCGGTCCCAGGGAGAGAGATAGACGCCGAACTTGAGGCCATATTCGCGGCAGGCCTCGGCGACCTCGCGGACGACATCGCCCTTGCCGCCGCGCCAGGGGGAGCGCTTGACCGAGTGATCGGTGAAGGCGCTCGGCCAGAGGCAAAAGCCGTCGTGGTGTTTGGCGGTGAGAATGATCATCTTCAGTCCCGCGGCCTTGCAGACCCTGGCCCACTGGCGCGCATCGAAGGCCGTGGGATTGAAGAGGGCCGGATCCTCGGTGCCATCGCCCCATTCGTGGTCTGTGAAGGTGTTGATGCCAAAGTGGGTGAAGGCAATGGTCTCCAGCTGCTGCCAGGCGTACTGGCGCGGTGAGGGTGCGACGGCCGCCGCGCGGCGGATCAAGTCGGCCTCGGTTTCGGTAGCGGTCTGCGTCCGGCTGATGCCCGGCGCCGCGGTGATCAGAAGGATCAGGGTCAGAAGAAGGGTTTTGTTCATGCTTAGCCGTTTTATCCGTGGTTCAGTTCAGGGTGACGTTATAGGTAGCGCCCGGCGCGGTCGCAAACCGGGCCGATTGGCCTGCTCCGGCCGCCGCGAGGGTGCGGCCATCCGGGCCGGTGACGCGGAGCGCGGCGCTGCCGCAGCGCAGGGTGCAGGGAGCACCGGCCGCCGAATGGATACTGGCGGCCAGGAGCCGGCCCTGCCGCCAGGTGATATCGACACTGAAGCCGCCGCGGCCCCGCAGTCCTTGCACCTTTCCCTCCGGCCACTCCGGCGGCAAGGCCGGCAGCAGGCGCAGTTCGCCGCCATGGCTCTGCAGCAGCATCTCGGCGATCCCGGCGGTCCCGCCGAAATTGCCGTCGATCTGGAACGGTGGATGGGCGCAAAAGAGATTGGGGTAGCTGCCGCTGCCGCCGTTCACCCCGCGGGCCAGGTCCGCGCCGCTGGGCCGGAGCAGCGCCCGCAGCAGGGCATGGGCGCGGCTGCCCTCACCGAGGCGCGCCCAGAAGCTGGTCTTCCAGGCCAGCGACCAGCCGGTGCCGTCATCGCCGCGCAATTCCAGTGTCTTGCGCGCGGCCGCGGCCAGCTCGGGCGTCGCCTCCAGCGAGATCTCGTCGCCAGGATAGAGCCCCCAGAGCTGCGAGACATGACGGTGGTGCGGCTCGGGCTCCTCATACTCCTGGAGCCACTCGAGCAGTTGACCTTTGGAGCCGATCTGGCTGGGCGCGAGCTGACGGCGGAGGGAATCCATCTCCGCGGCGAAAGCCGCGTCGATGCCGAGGATGCGCGCTGCCGCGCTGCAGTTGCCGAAAAGCGCCCGCAGCAGCTGCTGATCTATCGCCGGCCCCATGCAAATCTGCCCGGTGAAACCGTTCGGAAGGCGGTAGGAATTCTCGGGCGAATTGGACGGGGCCGTCACCAGCCAGCCATGACCGGGCTCGCGGACCAGCATATCCCGGTAAAAGAGGGCCGAAGCTTGCATCACCGGATAAGCCCGCGCCAGATACTCCCGGTCCAGCGACCAGGCATAGTGCTCCCAGAGATGCTGGCAGAGCCAGGCCGCGCCGCTGACCGTCGCGCCCCAGGAGGCCCCCTCGCCGGGCGAGGTGAAGAGCCAGGGATTGCTGATCACATGGGCCACCCAGCCGCGGGCGTCATAATAGGCCCGGGCCGTCCGCCGCCCGGGTTCCACCAGCGCGCTGATGTAATCGAGCAGCGGCGCGTGGAGTTCGGCGAGGTTGGTCACCTCGGCCGGCCAGTAATTCATCTGCAGATTGATGTTGATGTGATAATCGCCGTTCCAGGGGGTCTGGATCTCCCCGGCCCAGAGTCCCTGGAGATTGGCCGGCAGCCCGCCCGGCCGCGAGGAGGAGATCAGCAGGTACCGTCCGAACTGGAAATAGAGGGCCATCAGGCCGGGGTCGCTGCCGCCCTGCTGCAGGGCGAGCAGGCGGCGGTCGGTGGGCAGCCTGGCCGCTTTTGAACTGGATTGGCCGCCGCCCAGATAGAGCGCGGCGCGGCGGAAATAGTGCTGATAGTCCGCAAGGTGGCGGCGGCACAGCGTCTCATAGTCCCGGGCCGCGGCTTTATTGAGGTCCTGCAGCACTGCCGCCTCGGGATCGCGGGTGTGGCGCCCGTCGAAGCCCGCAAAATCGGTGGCAGCCCCGAGCAGGATCAGGACCTCGGAGGCCGCGGAGACGGTCAGCCGGTTTCCCGCCACCTCCACCCGGCCGTCGCAGGCGGCGACGCGCAGGCGCGCGGCGTAGCGCATTCCCCCGCCGCCGCGGCCGTCGTTGAGCTGCCCGGTCATCTCCAGCTCGCGCGAACCTGCGGTGGCGGTTGCGAAGCGCTCCGGCCGGTCCAGGGCGATGGTGAAGTGCAGCGCCTTTTTCCGGCTGGCGGTCAATCGCAGGACCAGCACCTGGTCCGGGGCGCTGATGAAGAGCTCGCGCTGAAAGGTGACCCCGCCGCGGCGGAAGCGGACCGTGGCCATGGCGCGGTCGAGATCGAGCTCGCGGTGGTAGTCGCGCACCGCTCCGGCAGCCGCAAAGTCCAGGTTCAGCGCGCCCAGGGTCTGATAACAGCCGTAAGGAACGTTGGCGCCGCTGCCGTAGCCGGAGCCCGCCCCGGCGCAGACAAAGTGCTGCATCACCAGCACCTGGGCGGTGCGGTTGTCGCCCGCCAGCAGCAGGGCGCGGATTTGCGGCAGATAGGTATGGGCGTCCGGCCGGTCGGCCTCCTGCGGCGACCCCGACCAGAGCGAGATCTCGTTGAGCAGGATCTGTTCCGAATCGGCACCGCCGAAGAGCATCGCCCCGATCCGGCCGTTGCCGAGGGGCAGCGATTCGGTGAACGAAGCGGCCGGACGGTCAAACCAGAGCCGTACATCGTAGCGCTTTTCGGCCGGCGATATCCGCACCAGTCCGAGCAAGAGCATCATAACAGCAGGACAGTACAACCTGTGCGGAACCATCAGAACCTCATTCCTTGAAAAATGCGCCGCCCGAAACAGTCCAGGCTGCACTGTGGCGCGGCCATACTATAACCCGCCCGGTTGAGAGCTGGAAGAATGAGTCGCCCGAGTCGGCCCAGACGGCGGGATACGGCATCTTCATGATCCCCCCTTCGCGTTCACCCCCGCTTCCCAGATCTTGATCTCGCGCGCGGTGGCATAGGCCGCGGCGAGCAGGGCCTGCATCAGAACCGGTACACCCGCTGAACCAGGAGACTGGTCTCGATAGATCCGGCAAAATGCGGCCAGCGGGCGGATAACAAAGGCCCGCACGCCGGGAGGCTGGCTGAGCGCTGAGCCGGCCGGCAAATCGGGCGACGGGTTGAGCAGCGAGTCCGGCGTCTGCCCCGGGCCAGGGCCAACCGCAGTGGCGGGATCGAAGAGTTCGAGCTGCCGCTGCTGCGCCGAAAAAAGCGCCTCAAGGGGATCATCGGCCGGGAGCGCCGCGGCGCCGGCCTCCTTCACCGCCGGCAGCCGCTGCAAATGCCAGATCTTCATGTAGAGGGCGAGCTTGACCAGCGCGGTCACCCAGGCGAGCACCAGACCGTGCCGGCCGTCGCGGAACCCGCCCTGGGCGATGTACTTGCGCAAAAATGCGGCGAGGGGGTGCGTGAAGAAATCGAGAGCCCGCACGCGCTGGCGCTCGAGACGGTCCAGCGCTTCGAGGGTGGAGTAGCGCCCCATCTTCTCGAGGCTGCTGACGATGGAGGGGTGGGAAAAATGGTCGAGATCGCCCTGCAGGGTGCCGATTTCTCCGGCGACACTGAAGCCTTCATGCACGCGGCGGTCGATGACCGCGACGGCGTCGCGGCGGAAGAGCCGCAGCTGATAGCCGGGGTACCAGCCGCCGTGGCGGATCCAGCGCCCGAGAAACCAGGAGCGCCGGCCGACGCGGTATCCCGGCAGCGCCGCCGGATCGGCGATGATGCGGCGGATCTCCGCAGCGAGCTCGGGGCGGATGCGCTCGTCGGCATCCAGACTGAAAATCCACGGCGAGGTGCACTGCTCGAGCGAATAGGCTTTCTGCGCGGCAAAGCCGGGCCAGGCGCGAATGTAGACGCGCTCGGTGAACTCGCGCGCAATCGCTGCAGTCGCATCGCTGCTCTCGGCATCGATCACGACGATTTCGTCCGCCCATGCCGCGCTTGCAAGGCAGGCGCGCAGGTTGGCCTCCTCATTGCGGGTGATGACAGCGATCGAGAGTCTCGACATGGGATCCTGCTCCGCGCTCACCTGACCAGGACCATCTTCCGGGTCTGGACGAAATCGTTCACCTGCAGCCGGTAATAGTAGGAGCCCGAGGCGAAGCGCCGGGCATCCCAGTACAATTGATAGGCGCCACCCTCCTGCATCGCATCCACCAGCGTCGCGACCCGTTCTCCGAGCAAATTATAGATATCGAGACGGACCCGGCCGCGCTGCGCCAGACGGTAAGCGATCGTCGTCAGCGGATTAAAGGGATTGGGATAATTCTGCTCGAGGCGGTACCCCGAAATCAGCGCCTCCCGGCGTTCGATCCCGCTGACCAGCCCAGCGGAGGGCTGGCCGATCCAGATATCCGCGAGGAGGATCTCGGCGCTGGGGAGCCGGCTGCGGATGAAAAAGGAAAAGAGATCGACAGCCCCGGCCGCGAAGCCGGTGTCCGGCGCGAAGCGGGTGAGCGGCACGCCCAGGGTATGCCACTGGCCGTCAAAGAGCCCCTCCGCCGTGGTCAGCCAGCAGCGGCTCAGGCGCGTGGCAGCATCGGTGAAGGCCAGTTGCAGGCTGTCGCATCCGGCCGGAGCCTTGAGGGCCAGCTTGAGGGTGTCGCCGGGCAGCACCTGACCGAGATCGACGGTCTCGTTGAAGCGCCAGCGGATAGCGCTGCTGCTGTAATCGGCCGGCGGCAGCCAGCGCAAGGCATTGGTGCGGGGACGCAGGCCGCCCCCCTGTAGCACGCCCGAGCCCGGAGCGTTGCCAAATCCCTTGACCCGGAATAGGGGATTGAAAGTACTGCCGTCGAAAAAGACGATCGGGGCATGGGCCGCCGGCCAGGTTGCGGGGAGGCCCAAATAGATATCGGCGAAATAGAAATCGGCGCCGGCGCGGGAGGAATGCGTCCAGAAGCCGAACTGCGTCACCCGGCTGCTGTCAAAGCCCGCCTCCGCCTTGAAGCTGTTGAGTCCAAGCGACAAGGCCACCCATTTGCCGGTGGCGTTCGTATGGCGCTGCAGCAGCGGGAATGAGAAACCGCGGCCGTCGGCATCGCGAAAGCCGATGAAGAGCGTATCCAGGGCCAGGTTGGTCTTGTAGGAGAAGGTGAGACTGTAATAAGGGATGCGCAGCCGCACGTCCCGCGGTGTGTCAAAAACGATCGCCGCGCTGCTGGTGCGTCCCTCCTCGGTCATCGACCAGCGCAGTGCGTCGGAGCCGATGCGGGCCCCGGCCCCGATCTGCGCCCCTGAGGCGGGTGCCGACTCCTCGAATTCAAAGGAGGCCGGTTCGCCCGTTCCGGCAAAATAGGCCGCCGGCGGGACGCGGACGTTGACCCCGGCCGCCTCGAGGCGGGGATACTGATCCGCCATCCGCCGGGTGAAATCACTGTACTCGCGCCGCGCGGCGGGACTCCAGACGACCTCGCTGAGAGCGCAGAGCCGCGGCAGCAGCATGTACTCGAGGTAGGGCGCGTCCGCGATCCATTCGGTCCAGAGATTGGCCTGGGCCCCGAGGACATGCACCGCCTCCTCCTGCGTGAGCACCGGTGGGACCGGCTCCAGCTCGTAGACCTTCTCCAGCGGAATATAACCGCCGATGGCCTTGGGCTCGCTGTTGGAGTTGCCCTGATAATAATCGAAATAGCAATGGCTGGTCGGGCTCATCACCACATCATGGCCGCTGCGGACACCGGCAATGCCATACTCCAGGCCGCGCCAGGCCTGGGCGGTGGCGCCCGGCGCAATGCCGCCATCGAGGATCTCGTCCCAGCCGATGAGGCGGCGGCCGTGGGCTGAGAGAAAGCGCTCGATGCGGCGGGTGAACCAGCTCTGCAACTCGGTCTCGTTCTGCAGCCCCTCCGTCTGGATGCGCGCCTGGCAGCGCGGGCAGCTCTTCCAGCGGGTCTTGGGGCACTCGTCGCCGCCGACGTGAATGTAGGTTCCCGGGAAGAGCGCCATCACTTCGGTCAGGACATCCTCGAGAAAGGCGAAGGTCGTATCCCGGCCCGCGCAAAAGACGTCGTCAAAGATACCCCAGCTGAATTGCACCCGGTAGGGCCCGCCGGTGCAGCCGAGCCAGGGATAGGAGGCCAGGGCGGCCATGGCATGGCCCGGCATCTCGATCTCCGGAACGATGGTGACGGCCCGTTCCGCCGCGTAGGCCACCACCGCCCGGATCTCCTCCTGCGTATAAAAACCGCCGTACCGGCCGGTTCCGTCGTTGCGCCAGGCGCCCGTTTCGGTCAGTTTGGGATACTTTTTGATCTCGATGCGCCAGCCCTGATCGTCGCTGAGGTGCCAGTGGAAGGTGTTGAGCTTGTACATCGCCAGCAGGTCGATGTACTTTTTGACCTCAGCAACCGGAAAAAAATGACGGCAGACGTCGAGATGCATCCCGCGCCAAGTGAAGCGCGGGCTATCCAGGAGGGAGACGCTGGGGATCGGCCAGGCGGCGCGAGGCGCAGGCGCCGCTGCGGCGATCTCCGCCGGCAGCAGCTGCAGCAGACTTTGCGTCGCATAAAAGAACCCGGCGCCGGCGTTGGCGCGCATGCGGCACGCCTGGGGGGTCACGGTCAGGCTGTAGCCCTCGGGGCCCCACCCCGTCCGGGCGCCCTGCGCCAGAAACCAGAGGGCGCCGGTCTGGGTCGTATCCGCCGGCAGCGGCGCCACCGGCAGCGGGAATCCGGTGGCATTGCGCAGCCGTGCAGCGAAGCGCTCGGCATAGCCCGGCAGCTCCGGGATCGCGGTATCATAATAAATCCGGGTCGAGGCGTCCAGGCTGAAGCCCCCCTCCCCGATGGTCATTTCCATGGGAATCGGGACGATACCAGGCTGAGCGAAAAGGCCCACGGCCGAAAGCAGGATAATCAGGATCGCAGTATAAAAACGCATGCAGGTTACTCCATCCATCGCTATCTGGTATATCGGTGATACGGTTACTGGCGCGGGCGGGGCATCCATGTAACAGTACGAGGTGCTTCGAATCGGCCGCTCGCGGCGCGGGCCGTTCATTCCACAATGATTTCATCCGCAAAGAGCCAGGCCTTCTGCCCCGCTCCGGCGTGCCCGGGCGGACAATGCCCGATGTTGGCCGCGGTTACCTTGATGTAGCGCGCCTCCACGTCCTGAAAATCGCTGCTGAAGGTGCGGATGGCGACCTTGGGATCGTCATCCCGGGACTTGCCGGGCAGGTCGGCGAGGGTGATATAGACCTCCCCCTTGTCGGAGAAGGAATAGGTGACCGCGCGTGGGCCGAAGATCCAGGAGCTGACGTCCTCCAGATAACTGCTGGTGATGCGGTGAATCGCCCGTTTCCGGCCGAGATCGATGACCACCTCGAGGTTGGTTTGTTCAAAGCCTTGCCACGCCCCGTCACTGTACTGCAGCGTCCCCGTGCGGCCGTCGACCAGAGCGCTGGATCCTGCGGCCGCATATTTGGCGCTCCAGGGCCAGCTGTAGGTCACTTTCTTTCCGCAGGCAAGGTGGGTAAGAAAGGGCACTGCAACGATCTTGCCGCTGAGCATGCCGTCGCGGAAGAGCCCGGCTCTGACCGTGGTGCTGCGGTCGAGCGCGATCGGCTTTTGATAGAGCTGCGAAGCGGCCGAAGGCAGGGAGTTATCCAGGGTATAGCGGATCTCGCCGCTGGGTGCGAGGCTCTTCAGCGCGATCTCGACGTTCCGGCCGTCCGAGGTACGCTTCAGCTTGGCCTGGACATTGAAGAGGGTGTGTGAGGCATTGATGCCCATCGCCTCCAGCCGCGGCATGGCGGCGACAACGCGTCCGAGGAAATTGGGCCACTGGCGCGCGGAGGCGGGCGACCACGCCACCTCGGCCAGAGCGAACAGGCGCGGAAAGATCATGTATTCGGCATGTTCGGGCGTGGCGATGAATTCTGTCCAGAGGTTGGCCTGACAGCCGAGGATGTGGGTGGATTGCACGGCGCTGAGACTGTCGGGGGTGGGTTCGAAGGCATAAACCCGCTCCAGCGGCACAAAACCGCCGATGGATGGAGGTTCGAGATCGGGTACGCCCTGATAGTAATCGAAATAGCAATAGTCGGTTGGGGCCATGACGACATCGTGGTAGGCCCGGGCGGCGGCGATCCCGCCGCTCATGCCGCGCCAGGACATCACCGCAGCGCGCGCCGGAAGGCCGCCCTCGAGGATCTCGTCCCAGCCGATCATCCGCCGGCCGCGGGAGGTCAGATAGTTCTCCATCCGCCGCATGAAATAGCCCTGCAGCTCGGTCTCATCCGCCAGCTTTTCGCTGTGGATGCGCGCCTGGCATTTGGGGCATTTCTTCCATTCGGACTTGTCGGCTTCATCGCCGCCGAGATGGATATACTCCCCGGGAAAGAGGTCGATCACCTCGTCGAGGATGTTCTGCAGAAAGGTGAAGGTGCTGTCATTGCCTGCACAGTAGAGGTTGACGATCGGCCAGACGCCGCCCGTCGAGACGGTGAAAGGACCGCCGCTGCAGGAATAGGCGGGACAGGCCGCCAGAGCCGCACCGGCATGGGCCGGCATCTCGATCTCGGGGACGATGGTGATGAAGCGGCTGCTCGCATAGGCGACGATGTCGCGGATCTCCGCCTGGGTATAAAAACCGCCATAGGTGGCCTGCTCGCCCGGCTGCTGCGGCTTGCGCTGGTTCCAGGGATCCGACTCGCGGTCGACGCGCCAGGCACCGACGCTGGTCAGTTGGGGATAGCGTTTGATCTCGATACGCCAGCCCTGATCGTCGGTGAGATGCCAGTGAAAGGTGTTGAGCTTGTTCATCGCCAGAAAGTCGATGAATCGGTAGATGAATTCCTTGGGGAAATAATGGCGCACGACATCGAGCATCATCCCGCGCCAGGCATAGCGCGGCTGATCTGCGATGGTCATGCAGGGGATCAGCGCGGGGCCGGTTTGCGGCGGCGGCGCCGGACGCTGCCAGTCGCCGGGGAAGAGCTGGCGCAGGGTCTGGATGCCATAAAAAATTCCGGCGGGAGTAGCCGCCTGGATCAGGATCTTGCGCCGATCGATCTCAAGGCGGTATCCCTCCCGGCCGAGTGCAGTGGTGGAATCCACCAGCTGCAGGACGATGGCGTTGCTGTCGGCGGAGAGGCCCGCACTGCGGGACAGCTGCCAGCCGCTCCCCTGCCGGATCAGCCCGGAGAGATAATCGGTGACCTCCTGCAGGCGGTCGAGCGGCTGCGTCAACAGGGTGGTTGCGGGATCGAGACGGAAATGGCCCGCGGCCAGGGTCATTCGGGCGGGCAGAGGAATCAGCGCCGGGCCCTGGAGCGCCGGTGTCTCCGGCAGCCGCCGGGGGCCGGCGCAGGAAAAGAGTACGGCCACAAGGAGGGGAATCAGAAAGGGAACAGCGCTACGCATCAGGGGATCTCCGGTTGGTTCGCAGGCCGCTCCCGCCGGGGCAGGCGGGAGCGGTGCGGGTCGTTGGCGATGGCGGGATATAACCTCAGGCGGTGACGATGCCCAGCTGCGGCCAGGTTTTCCAGCGGCCGCGGGTGAAATCGGGCACATCCATCGGCCGGCTGCGGCGCGCCACTGAGCGTTCACTGAGCTCGGAGATGCTGCTCCAGGCGGCCGCGTCGTAGACGTCCATGTCCATCGGCTGGCCGTGGGTCAGACACCAGATCAGACGATAATCCTCGATGAAATCCATGCCGCCATGACCGGAACCGGCCGATTTAGCTTCAAGTTCCTTCCAGAGCGGATGCGCATGCTCCGGGTAATAGCTCTCGAGATCGTCCCACTGGTGCGGTTTGCTCTTGCCCTCGATATAGACGCGGTTCGGCCACTTTTCCGCCAGGCCGTGCGTCCCCTGGACGCGGTTGATGCGGGTGTAGGGCCGCGGCGAGGAGGTGTCGTGGATCAGGGTGATGGTCTTGCCAAGCTCCGTGCGGATCAGGCTGGTATTGATATCGCCCAGTGCGTACTTCTGGGTGGCGCGTGGATCCTCGGCGCCATAGAGATGTGCCGCGTAGAGATTGATGCCGCGTGAATTGCAGCTCATCGAGACCAGAAAGTCGAACCGGTCGCCGCGGTTGATGTTCATGCACTGCGCCACCGGACCGAGGCCGTGGGTGGGATAGAGATTGCCGTTGCGGCGGATCGAATGGGGCAGCCGCCAGACCGCCTCGTTTTCGTTGCCGAACTTGACGCCGCGCAGGTCATGGAGATACCCGGCCTCGGCGTTGATGAGCTCGCCCAGCATCCCCTTGCGCACCAGGTTGAGGATGAGCAGCTCCTCGCGGTCGTAGCAGCAGTTTTCCATCATCACGCAGTGCTTGTGATATTTCTCGGCCGCCTCGACCAGCTGCCAGCACTCTTCAACGGTGACGGCCGCCGGCACCTCGGTCGCCGCATGCTTGCCGTTCTTCATCGCATGGAGGCAGACCGGCACGTGCCACTCCCAGGGGGTGGCCGTGAAGACCAGGTCGAGATCCTCCTCCTCGCAGAGGCGGATGAAATCGGTGCTGCTGTGCGTATAGGCCCGCGGCTCCGGATGGCCGGCGCCGGTGATCAGTTTCTGCGCTGCAGCCGCCCGCTCCGGCCGGATATCACAAACGGCGACGATCTCGGCCTCCGGGATGCCGAGGAAATTGCGCACATGCGAGGTGCCCTGCAAGCCGACTCCGACCATGCCGATGCGCACCTTTTGCAGGGGCGCCACGGAAAAGGGCTTTTCAGGTGCGGCCTCGCGCGCGTTGGCTGCAGTACTGCAGCCGTCCAGGGCTGCGGCAGCCGTGAGCGCCCCGAGGCCGGCCAGCATGCCGGTTTTGAAAAATGATCGCCGGTCCACTCCCCCTCGGGTTTCGTCCAGATCATGCCCTTCACTCATGCAACCTCCTACTGGATGATGATTTCATCGGAAAAAAGCCAAGCCTTGCCGCCTGCGCCCTTGTGCCAGGCCGGGCAGGTGCCGACATTGCTGGCCTGGATCCGCAGATAGCGGCAGCTCTTTGGATTAAACATCAGGGATATTTCCATGCGCCCGACTCCCGCCGCGGGCCGGGTTTCCGCTTTCCATTCGGCGGTGGTGACATAATTGCGGCCATCGCTCGAGGTCAGCAGCCGGATCGAGGCTGGTAAAAAGATCCAGGAATTCTGATCTTCAAGGCAGCTTAAGGCCACCATGGAGATGCTCTTCGCCTCCCCGAGATCGATGCTGGCATCAAGATCTTCGCCCTCGAAGCCGATCCAGCTGCCGTCATGGAAATCGGGGCCGCCGCGCTGCGCGTCGATCAACCCGAGCTCGCCCCAGCCGGGATATTTCATCGAGGGGCTCTTTTCGAGCAGCAGCTGTTTGACGCGGGTGGTGCGGGTGAACTGGGCACCGGCGGCGACGCTCGCCACCTTGCCCGGGGCGATGGCGATCGCCTGCACCTCGGTATCCTCCTTCAGCGGCAGAGGGCTGGTGTAGAGCGGCGAATTCCGGTCCGGCATGCGACCATCGAGGGTATAGTGGATCTCGGCCGCTTCTGCGGCGCTCAGGGTGACGGTCTCGGCATCGACGAACAGTCCGTTGGTCACACCGCTCTTTATGCTGCTGGAGATGAGCGGAGGTTGCGTGACCGGTCGCTGCCGGCCGCTGATTTTCAGGACCCAGGCATACGGACAGGGCCGGTTGCCCGCCCGCTGCAGCAGCTCCGGCAGGGAGATCACCACCTCTCCCCGGCTGTTCTGCCGCCAGATGAGGGGCTTTTTGTATCCCAGCAGATAAATCCGCGAACCCTTCTTCGGCTCGACGTAACGCAGGCGCAGGGTTGTGCCAGGCCACTGCAGAACCATGGCGTACAGGGTTTTGCCATCGCTGCTGCGCGTATAACGGATCCGCTCCCCTTCGCCGAATTCGGGCAGGGTGCGGCTTCCGTAGATCGCCGCGCCATTGATCTTGAGCCACGCCCCCATCTCGCGAAAGCGCTCCTGCGCTGCCTCCGGGATCACCCCCGTGGCGTCCGGGCCGACATTGAGGAGGTAATTCCCGCCCTTGGCGGCGATATCGATGAGATCGTGGATCAGGGTCTCTGCGCTCTTCCAGTTCTGGTCGGACTGCTTGTAGCCCCAGCTGTCGTTGGTGGTCATGCAGGATTCCCAGTCCATCCCGGCGCCGCCCTGGCGCAGGATCTCCTGTTCCGGGGTGCCAAAGTCGCCGGCGGAACGCTGATCCAGGCTCATCCCCTGCATGCCGTTGCGGCCCTTGCCGACGCGGTTATTGATAATGATGCCAGGCTGCAGCCGGCGCACAAAATTGTAGAGCTCGGCACCCTGCGGCTCGGTCCACTCTTCGATCCACTCGCCGTCGAACCAGAGCACCCCGACCTTGCCGTAGCCGGTGAGGAGCTCCTGCAGCTGCGGCTTGAGATAGCCATCGCGGTATTCGGCAAAGTGCTCGCCTTTGGCGTCGGGATGATGCCAGTCCATGATCGAGTAATAAAAACCGAGGCGGATGCCTGCCTCTTTGCAGGCTTCGGCGAGCTCCCTGAGCAGATCCCGCTTGAAGGGGGTGAACCGGGCGATGGTATAGGGACTCACCTGCGAATCCCACATCGCAAAGCCGTCGTGGTGCTTGGAGGTGATGATGATGTAGCGCGCGCCGCCCGCTTTGGCGAGCGCCACCCAGGCCTTGGCGTCGAACTGCGCGGGATCGAACTGCTGCGCGTACGCCTCATACTCGGGGATGGGGATGTTCTCCTCGTTCATGATCCATTCCGCCGCGGCACTGTTGTTGCCCTTGTAGACGCCGCCCAGGACCGCATAGGGGCCGAAATGGATGAACATGCCGAATTTGGCGTCGCGCCACCAGCGCATCCGCTCATCAAAGGCCTTTTTGGTCTCCGCCTGCGCCAGGCTGCCGGCGAGGCAGAGGCCCAGACATGCGAGTATCAATCCTTTCCTCATCATAGCAACTTTCCCCAGGAGGATGAACTGCGATGGCCATCACTCAATGAACAGCGAAAGTCCAGGCATGGGCGCAAGGCATGTGCTGCCGCAGGGCCGCCGGCAGGTGCACCGTGATTCCCGCCGTCTCTTGCTGCCAGCTCAGGGGCTGGTCATAGCCGAGCAGCGTGATGCGGGTGGATCGCGGTGCGATGATGCCCGGAATGAGCAGCGTGGCAGGCGGGGCCGCCTCGCCCTCATCCGCCAGATAGAAAATGTAGCGGGTCTGGTCCTTCCCTGCGGTAAAGGCGAATTTGCCGCTCCGCCAGGGCGGCAGGGGCGTGGAGCCATAGATGGCCTGGTGATTCACCTGCATCCAGGCGCCGATCGCGGCGAGGCGCTCATAGGCGACGTCGGCCCATTCGCCGGTCGGCTCCGGGCCGATATTGAGGAGAAAATTGCCGCCCTTGGCGACGATCTCGATGAGAAGATGGATCAGCTGCCGCGCCGGCTTGTAGCGATCGTCCGGCTTGAAGGACCACTGGTCGCCCATGGTCATGCAGGTCTCCCAGGGATAATCGAGGGGCCGGTCCGGCACCTGCTGCTCAGGGGTACGGTAGTTTTCCCAGGGCCCCTGGACGGTGCGGTCGACGATGAGGATCCCGGGCTGATGGCCGCGGGCCATGGCGGCGATGCGCTCCATATCGATATCCTGGTCCCAGGGCTTCATTCCCGCCCACGCGCGCACCTCGTCGGTGATGGTGCTTTGCGGGCGCACCCAGCCGCCGTCGAGCCAGAGGATATCGACGCGGCCGTAGCCGCTCATCAGGGTCTCGATCTGGGTATAGGTATACTCCTTGAACTTTTGCCAGCGGTCGGGGTGTTTGGCGGGATCATAGTTGACGTTGCGGTCGGGCGCCGCCCACTCCGGCGCCCAGTAGTCGGGGCAGTGCCAGTCGGGTTTGGAGAAATAGGCCCCGACCATGAAATCCTCTTTGCGGAAGGCCGCGAAAATCGCCCGGGTCACATCGGCGCGGGGATCGGCTGCGAAGGGGCACGAGGGATCGGTGATCTTGTAGGTCGTGCCGGGGCTGTCGAACATGCAAAAGCCGTCGTGGTGCTTGGTGGTAAAGACCACGTAGCGCATGCCCGCCGCTTTAGCGGCGGCGGCCCATTTTTCGGGATGGAAGCGCTGGGGATTAAAGCTGGTCGGCAGTTTTTCGTACGCTGCGACATAGTCGTTATAGGGGCGGCCGTTGCGGCTGCACCAGGGTTCGTCCTCAGAGCAGATCGACCACGACTCGACCACGCCCCACTGGCTGTAGGGCCCCCAATGCATCATCAGACCGAACTTGCGCTCCTGCCAATTGCTGAGGGTCTGGCGCACCGCAGCCGGCAGTTCCTCGCCACGGGCGGTGAGGGCGCAGAACAGCAGCACAAGCGATAGTTTGACCAGGGCATGGGGGGAAAGCGGCACAGCCGAT